>CAWFBO010000017.1:0-85338 GCA_963814075.1 uncultured Chitinophagaceae bacterium
TTTTACTCACCGGATTACGATTCGATAAGTGAAGAAAATAAAAAGAAAGATTTACGCACTACGCTATATTGGAATCCTTCAGTAGTTACTTCGCCTAAAAAAAATAAAGTGCTTTTGAAATTTTACAACAACGATATTACCCAATCTTACCGCGTTATCATTGAAGGAATGACGAAAGATGGAAAACTGGCACATCTTGAGCAAATGCTGAAGTAACAGGCTAGTGAACAAATAAATAAACCCGATTTTTATTTTAAATCCTGAACAATCGCTGCTGCTTTTGACGCTATATTTTGCCAATAGAAATGTTCGAAGAAAATAGAAGAAATCGAATCAGAATTGGATAAACTAATTCCCATGTTATTGGCAAAGCTTTGCCAATCTTCGTTTTCAGACAAATACAATTTCCCGTTGCAAATATTTTCCTCCACTCCAATGGCGCCTTTGTAAGTGGAAACCGCGTTCATACTGTATCCTAAAGCTTCTACCAGTTTGGTTTTTATACCGCCGCCGTCCGTAACAGGATTTATAAATACATCTGCACCTTTAAAATATTCGGTTATATCATCCACAAAGCCCGCGTAAATAATATTCTGATCCTTGTATTCTTTTAGTTCATTCATTTCAGCCGGAAGCCCTTTACCACAAATAATTATTTTGTATGGAATTTCTTTCTTTATAAAAAGCGGGTTTATTTTTTCAATTATATTTTTTACGGCGCTGAGGTTGGGTTGATAATTAAGTGTGCCATTAAAAAGAAATAAATGGGTTTCGGGTGCTAAAGAATATCGGTTTAGTAACTTATTTTTCGCTTCCACCTTTTCGGTTGCCGAAGGAATTTCATTCCAGGAAATTCCATAAGTAATGACGGCGCTTTTTTCAAAAGGAATTCTGTATTGATCGTGAAAATAATTTCTGTCCTGCCTGGTAATACAAAATGTAAAATCAGCTTTTTGATGAACCCATTTTTCATAATGCCATAAAATTTTCCACCACCACTTTCCCACCGTCTTAAAGCGCTCCGCTTCAATATTGTGGGAATGAACGATCACTTTCGCCCCGCAGTATTTTTTTAGTAACATGGCCATCCAGCCGTAATAAGGATGTTCAACGATTACATGCGAGATGTTATTTTCTTTTATTAATTTTTTGAGGGCCCCAAAATATAAAGGATTGATATAACGAATGCTTCCGTTGCCAAGAAAATTAAAAACTTTATAAGGAGCAAGCGAAGGATCGTTGTCACGAATTGTGAAACAAAAAAGAGTTTCTTCTTTTGAAAAATATTCGTTGAAAAGCGCAATACCTTTTTGTCCGCCCAATTTTGGCGGAAGGATTTTGTAGGTAACAATACTCAGTACATTTGCCATTCAAAAAAATATAATTCCGACAAATTAATATTATTTTGTTGAGAGTTTTTCAAAACATTTATTTTAATGAAAATAGTTTCATTTTTTTCGAGGTTCACTTTTATCTGCAACATCTGTTTTTTGTTGTTTGTTATTTTTTCGAAGCTGGAAGCGAAAAAAACAGTTGCCGGTACACCAGGCACTGTTGTGGGACTACCTTTTTTAAAAGACCTGGTGATCATACTTGGCTTTTCTGCCATTGTTATCAATCTTGTAATGTGCCTAAGCTATTTGCTGGTGCTGGTTTTTAAGAAAGTGGTTGTTTTGCCAAGGTGGCTCACTTTAGTAAATGTTGGTTTTTTGATACTTGAATTTTATTATTTCTTTTTTTACAAATAAACAGCTGCATGATACATAAAATTGTAAACGACAAGCCCACGAAAATCTTTGTAGGTTTTACCGCTTTTTTTGTTGCCAATGCCTTAATAGCAGAAGCCATAGGAATGAAATTATTTTCATTGGAAGGTTTGCTCGGGTTGAAGCCGGCCAACTTCACACTTTTCGGGCAAAGCGGATTAGCGTTTACGCTTACCTGTGGTGTTATTCTCTGGCCGTTGGAATTTGTGATCACTGATATCATCAATGAATTTTACGGCCCCAAAGCCGTTCGGAGAATTTCAATTACTGCGGTTATTCTTATCAGTTATGCTTTCCTCATGTATTTTATTGCCATTGCATTACCACCGGCACAGGCGTGGCTTAGCAGCAGCCATGAACAGGGCGTTGAAAATATTCAGGCTTCTTTCAGCGCGATCTTCGGACAAAATATGCGCATTATTGTTGGGCAGCCTCGTTGCTTTTTTAGTGAGCCAGGCCGTGGATGTTTTTGTATTTCAAAAAATAAAAAAAGTAACGGGCAATAAGAAGCTTTGGCTTCGTGCTACCGGTTCTACTTTGGTTTCTCAACTAGTGGATAGTTATATTGTTTTGTTTATCGCTTTCAGCGGATTATTTTCATGGCAGCTAATTCTTGCTGTTGGTATTATGAATTACCTGTACAAATTTACGTTGGCGATCATACTTACTCCGGTCATTTATTTTGTAGAAGGAAGAATAGAGAAATATGTGGGGCACAAGGTGGCGCATCAAATGAAGCAAGCGGCAATGGGAGAGGAGACATCGTTTGAAAATATTCCTACTGCGGGATGAAGGGTTGGTTAATTAGTTTATTGGTCTAGCGGTTTATTGATTAATGATTATTGGATTATTGTTTTATTGTGGAGTTTTATTGTTGAATGAGAATAGTAAGCGAACAAAGAAATCCATTTTTTATTTTAGCGTTTATTGATCTTCGTTAGTTTGCGGGCAACGGTTTTGTCGATTGGTAAACTCACATCTTCTTCTGAAAACTCCGAAAAGTTGACGAAACGAAAAGTTTCTGATTGTTGTTCATTTGCTAAGTTGATCTTTTCCAGGTCAATTGATTCGGTTGTGGAAACATGGTAATAAATTGAAATGATTTGGTGATCAGGGTTGAAAGGCGCTTTGCTGGTAGAAATCGGTTGTATAAAAATGTTTTTCCACTTCAACTTCCAGGTTCATTTCTTCTTTAAATTCTCTTTTCAAACATTCGCGCGTTCCTTCGCCAATCTCAAGTCCGCCGCCGGGAAATTTGGTATAAAAATTTCCGCGGATGATCTCATCGCTCAGGAGAATTTGATTTTTATCGTTTACCAAAATGCCGTAGACACGCACATTAAAAGTCATTATTCTTTAATTTCATATTCACCTGAAAACACAAAAGTTGCCGGCCCCGAAAGCCAGATATTCCTGAATTCAGAATCACTTATTTTATCAAATTCAACACTTAAATGGCCACCTTTAGTTTTTACATCCACATGGTTAAAGCCGTTGTCATTGTGGGCTGCCATCAACGCGGAAGCGGTAACGCCGGTACCGCAACTTAAAGTTTCATTTTCCACGCCGCGTTCATACGTGCGTACAAAAATATGGTCGTCATCCAGCGTTTCAACAAAATTTACATTAATACCTTTCTCCGCAAACTCTTTATTGTTGCGGATCTTGCGGCCTTCGGATGCAACGTTTATATCTTCTATCTGGCTCACAAATTTTACATAATGGGGTGAGCCGGTGTCCAATACATAATGATCAAGCGAAAAATCAACGTCTGTTACATCATTCATTTTTAACCTGATTTCTTTGTTCAGATCAATCTCCGCCGTGTGAGAGCCATCTGATGCAGAGAAAATATATTCGTTCTTTCTAATTCCCATGTTGGAAGCAAACTGCACAATGCATCTTCCGCCATTTCCACACATCGAACCTTCTTTTCCGTCAGAATTAAAATAAACCATTTCAAAATCGAATCCTTCTTTATTATTTAACAGCATCAAACCATCAGCACCGATGCCAAAATGCCTGTCGCACATTTTTTTTATATGCTGAATCGTAATTTCATGAGAAATTTTTTCCCTGTTGTCTACTAGGATAAAATCATTTCCGGCGCCCTGGTATTTATAAAATTTGATTTTCATCTCTATAACTTTTCTGTAATTATTTCCAGCGATTTTGCGATTAATTTGTCAATCAAAGCCAGCGAATCATTGCTGAAATTTTTATGAATCCGATTGGCAATGATTGCGTTTAATGACACACAATGATGATGTAACGCTTTTCCCAGGCCGTAAATTGCGGATGTTTCCATTTCAAAATTTGTAATCCGGTGTTTGCCAAACTTAAAAGAAGTGAGTTGGTCTATCAACTGCGGATTGGTAATCCCCAAACGAAGAATTCTTCCTTGCGGACCATAAAAGCCCGGGCAGGTTACCGTGATTCCCTGGTGAAAACCTTCCACAAAATGTTTGAGCAAATGCATAGAAGCGGCGGAAATGTAAGGGTCGCCAAAACCACTATGCAACTGCGTTTGAGTTTTGAAAGAATGGATGATTTGTTTTTCTTCTTCATTTGTTTCATGGAGATAAAAATTCAGCAGGTTGTCAAGGCCAAGCCCATGACTGCTGGCTACAAAACTATCCACAGGAACATCTGCCTGCAAAGAGCCTGAAGTTCCGATCCGGATGATATTCAATTGTTTTCAATTCTTCCCTTATCGTACGGCTATGAAAATCTATATTAACCAGCGCATCCAATTCATTCAGGACAATATCAATATTGTCAGGCCCAATGCCGGTGCTTACCACCGAAATTCTTTTATTGCCGATATAGCCCGTATGGGTAATAAATTCGCGATGTTTTCTTTCAACTTCTATTTTGTCAAAATGTTTGCTGATTTCGGTAACCCTGGCCGGGTCGCCTACGGTAATAATATTTTGAGCTATTTCGTCGGGTTTGAGATCGAGATGATAGATGGCGCCGCGCGCATTTAATATAAGTTCTGATTCAGCGATCCGCTGCATATAGTTTCTAATTAATAAACAATTGAACAAAATTACTTCATTACAAATGAACGTAATTTTTGATTTCGGAATAGATATATCCTAAATAAAAATTGCCTATTTTTGTGCGCTTTAAAAATAAAAGGTCCTGTGGCCGAGTGGTTAGGCAGAGCTCTGCAAAAGCTTCCACAGCGGTTCGAATCCGCTCGGGACCTCTGATATAAAGATTGTCAGTTGGCAGTCTTTTTTTATTTTCCCATATACTCACATTGACTGCTGAATCTCAGCGTTTTGTTAACATGGTTGGTTTAGTACGGAAAGCAATCGGGCTGGTTGGAGAGAGAAAAAAACTGCTGCAATTCTTTTAAACTTCCCCGGAGAGGATAGGATCACTCTGACCCAACTTCCTCAAGCCTTTTGAGTCTTTGTCGGCTGAAAGTTTTTTATCGGTAACGCACCCTTTTCATGATACTCATTACAATAACGCAGCGATAAAAAATAGCTGTATGTTTAATGACAACATGGTTTCGCTTAGTTTTGATAAAACTTCATTGAAGGCCGACGACGTAGTTTGTGCAACCATTTAATAAATTTGAAATGAATAAAGGTTAGAAAATTAGAATTTTGTGAATTTGTTTGTTTACTGATAAAAAATTCAAAAAAACTTAAAATATAATCAATGGAAGAAGAAAATAACCGCAGGTCGTTCCTAAAGAAAGTGGCCATAGGAAGTATTGGTACAGCCATTATGCCCACCGCATTTTTATCAGCGAAAAGCACTGTGGAAAATGACGCGGAAGAGAATGCTTTGCAAAACTTTAAAAATGCCGGGAAACGAAAATATAATGAAGCCTATAAAGGGGAATACCTGAATCGCCTGGCCTTCCCGATTGGAGGCATTGGCGCCGGAATGTTCTGCCTGGAAGGTACGGGTGCTGTTTCGCACATGAGTATCCGCAACCGCCCTGAGATATATAATGAACCGGCCATGTTTGCCGCCATAAAGGTAAAAGGGGTGGAGAATGGCGCAAAAGTAGTAGAAGGGCCTGTACCGGAATGGAAAGTTTTTGGCGGGCCTGGCTCAGGCAATGGAGATGCGGGTTCTACTTACGGTTTGCCAAGGTATAGTGAGGCTGAATTCACGACGAGGTTTCCTTTCGGCGATGTAAAACTGCTTGACCAGGATTTGCCTTTGGAGACAACCATAAAGGCATGGAGCCCGTTCATCCCAACTGACGAAGATAATTCCAGCCTTCCGGCGGGCGCTTTGGAATATAGCTTTAAGAATACAGGAATGAAAAACCTGGATGTCGTTTTTTCATTCAATTCCAAAAACTTCCTGGCCACTGACCATGAAGCAAAAAACAGCATTCAACCCTGTAAAAATGGTTTTGTGCTATCCCAGGAAGGCAGCAAAGAAAAACCTTACCTGCAAAATAGCTTTGCCATATTTACGGATGATGATAATACGAAGGTTGACCATTGTTGGTTTCGCGGCGGCTGGTGGGACCCCTTGACAATGGCCTGGAACGATATCAGGGACGGAAAAATAAAAGAAAGAGCGCCGGTAGAAAAGAACGCCCCGGGCGCTTCCTTATTTGTTCCGTTTTCACTTGCACCCGGTGCTGCAAAAACTATTCGATTATTATTTGCCTGGTACACGCCACTGACCACATTGCATATTGGCGAAGTAATGATAGCCGAAAAGGAAAATTGTGATGCTGAAGAGCGGTTGTTGCGCCGGTCCTTCGGATTTGGGTGTTGAAAACGGTAAGAAAAATTCATCACCGGATTATTCACCATGGTACAGCGGTAAGTTCAATAACATCAACGAAGTGGCGGATTATTGGAGAAAGAATTATTCAGTTTTGTATAAAAACACCAAACTGTTCTCAGATGCTTTTTACAGGAGTACGCTTCCGCCTGAAGTAATGGAAGCTGTGGCCGCTAATCTTACGATAATTAAATCGCCCACAGTGCTTCGCCAGTATGATGGCCGGCTATGGAACTGGGAAGGTTGCGGTGATGACGCGGGGTGTTGCCACGGGTCCTGCACACACGTCTGGAATTATGCGCAGGCGATGCCGCACCTGTTTCCCTCTTTGGAAAGGTCCTTGAGAAATACCGAATTCTGCGAGAATCAAAACATGGCAGGCCACCAGGGATTCCGCGCCAACCTTCCTATTAGCCCTTTAAAACATGATTTTTATGCAGCCGCAGACGGGCAGCTTGGAGGCATTATGAAGGTGCACCGCGACTGGCGCATTAGCGGTGATAATAAGTGGCTCTCCAGGATTTATCCTATGGTGAAGGTGAGTATGGATTATTGCATCAACACCTGGGACCCCCGAAATAAAGGAGTATTGGAAGAGCCTCATCACAATACTTATGATATAGAATTTTGGGGTCCTGATGGAATGTGCACCAGCTTTTACCTGGGGGCTTTAAAAGCAATGATGGAAATGGGTGGCTTTCTTAAAAAAGAGATTGGCAAATACCAGGCGTTGTATGAAAAAGGGAGGGAATATCTTGAAACAAAATTATTTAATGGCGAATATTTTATCCAGGAGATTGAATACAAAGGATTAAATGCCGCGAACCCGGCTACAGCGAAATCTTTTGGTGGCAATTATTCTCCCGAAGCGATTGCCATGTTGCAAAAAGAAGGACCTAAATATCAGTACGGTAAAGGCTGTTTGAGTGATGGTATCCTCGGCGCATGGATAGGGCGGATGTGCGGTATGGCGGACTTCATTGATCCGCAAAAAATAACCAGCCATTTATTGGCAGTCCATAAATACAATCTGAAAAATAACCTGAGTGAACACGCCAATCCACAGCGACCTAATTATGCTCTCGGAAGAGAAGGAGGCCTGCTGCTGTGCACCTGGCCAAAGGGGGGAAAATTGTCGTTACCATTTGTATACAGTGATGAAGTATGGACTGGCATTGAGTACCAGGTTGCATCTCATTTGATGTTAATGGGTAAGGTTAACGAAGGGCTTGAAATCGTGCGTTATTGCAGGGATCGCTATGACGGGCGTGTCCGTAATCCGTTCAATGAATATGAATGTGGTCACTGGTATGCCCGTGCTATGTCAAGCTATGGAATGCTCGAGGGGCTTACCGGAGTAAGATATGATGCAGTAGATAAAACTTTGTACATTGACTCGAAGATCGGGGATTTTACCAGCTTTATCTCTACGGCAACCGGCTTCGGTAACGTGAGCCTCCAGGCCGGAAAGCCGACCCTGGATATTGTTTATGGGAAAATCGATGTCGCCAAAATAAATATTAGTGGAAAAGAAATCAATGGGGGATGAAAGTAATAGAAAATACGGTTGTGTATTTTAGGTACACAATGAAAAATGCAAGGGGCGAGGTTATGGAAGATACGATGGCCGGTGCACCCAAATGCTATCTCCATGGAGCATCGGGAATACAGCTTTCACTTCAGCGTCAATTTGAAGGGTTAAAGGAAGGGGATACCAGGGTGATTTACTTAAAAAAGGAAATCGGCACAACTGGTGAAGACTTCACATTTAATGTGATCATTGATAAGATACGGCCCGCATTAAAAGAAGAACAAATTCTTGGATACCCTGTCACTGAGGATCGATCAATTTGCGACTCAGACTGTATTTGTTAATGACACAAAAGTGATCGTCTGCCGGTCGGACTCAAACCTGAATTATGAAAATACATTTGTTAAGCGGTTTCCTGGGTAGTGGCAAAACTACCGCTATACACCAGGCTTGTGACTACCTGGTAAAAAATGACGTGAAAACTGCCGTTATTACCAATGACCAGGGAATACGACTGGTAGACGGAAGTTTTTTTGAAAGCATCAACATACCAAACAGGCAAGTACAGAAGGGCTGTTTTTGTTGCAACTACATTGATTTGGAGAAAGAAATCGTATCGTTGGAGGCCGTCGACGGGCCGGATGTAATTTTTGCGGAAGCCGTTGGATCTTGCTCCGACATGATTGCCACAGTAATGAAACCACTGTTAAAGCACCATCATGATACTTCAGTAACGTTTTCTACGCTTGCAGACATACGCCTTCTTAAAATGATGCTGCAGGGCGAAGGCACTACTGCCTTTAGTGAGAGTATTTGCTACATATTTAGTAAGCAGCTTGAAGAAGCACCGGTTATTATTGTCACTAAAACTGATTTGATCGATGAGGGCAGCCTGCAGGAAACTAAACAGTTAATGCAGGAAAAATATGAGGGCAAAATATTGTTGTACCAAAATTCCTTTGATCCCGAAAGCATACGGAAATGGCTTGAAGTGCTTGATAAGGAGTCATCGGCCGCCGCGGCCTCTTCTTTACAGATAGATTATGAGATATATGGCGAGGGTGAGAGCAAGTTGGCCTGGCATGACCAGGAAGTGGAAATTTATAGTATAGAAAATGAGGCGGCGCAGGAAGCGATAAGTATTATGAAAAGGGCTTATCAAAAAATTTATTCTAATAATTTACCTATAGGCCACTTAAAATTCTTTTTAAACGGCGAAACGAAAATCAGCTTTACTTCCATTTCAGGGGAAGAGCCTTTAAAGGGTTTGAATATGCAAAAAGGAAGTTTTGCAACCTTGCTGGTCAATGCAAGGGTGCAAACTGACCCTGAAATACTTTCCCTGTTAATGAGGGAAGTTTTGCAAGAAACAGAAAAAGAATTTGGTTGTAAAATAATTGTGAAAGGCACGGATTCCTTTCGTCCGGGCTACCCCAAGCCTGTTCACCGGTTGGTAAATTAACAGGATACCAGTTGAAATGATAAAAGACATGTTGCTGAGCATAAAATTAAAGTATGTTTAATCGCTTAAGCTTAGTAATTTCATTAGCTCTTATAATTTTGATTTACGGAAAAAAAATGCCGCGGGAGTAGAGGAATCCCATTACACTGAAATGGGCTTTGCCAGGTAGTAAAAGAGAACGGTGATTGCCGGGTATCAAAGAGATTTCGCTTGTATCGCCCGCACAAAAGACGGTGTTGCGAAAAGGTTTTGATAACAATAGGAACTAATAAAATTGCAACAAATGTATTCGCAGGTAAACCAATAAAAAAACGGGATTTATATTTTCTTTTTTTAGAGATAAACTTAATAGTGATTCAAATAAAAAAATTACCATGATAAGAAAAATTGTTTCTTCTTTAATCTTGCTAATTATGATAATAACTGCATGTAATAACTCCGGCCATAAAACCGCTACGGGTAACAATGAAGCGGATTCGTCAAAGCAAGGCAGTTATGCTTATGACTTGCATTTTTTAAAACAACATGATGATAGTGTGGTTGTATTGAGCAATAATTCCGGTAAAGCCCAGGTAATCGTTTCACCAAAATACCAGGCAAAAGTTTTTACCTCCACCGCAGAAGGTGATGCCGGGCAAAGTTTCGGCTGGGTGAATTATAAAGCCTTTTCGGGAACCCCTGATACGCACATGAATGCTTACGGGGGTGAAAACCGAATCTGGCTTGGCCCAGAAGGAGGAAGGTTTTCGCTTTTCTTTAAGCCCGATTCACAAATGGTTTTTGACAACTGGAAAACGCCCGCGGCTTTTGACACGGATCCATGGAATGTGACCAACGAAAACGGCCGGTCAGTGACCATGCAAAAAAATATGCAATTAACCAATTACAAAGGCACCGACCTTGACCTGTCTGTTGAGCGTTCGATAAAAATTCTTACCAATGCAGAAATTGCACAAAAGTTAGGAATTGATTTAGACTCTTCAATAAAAGCAGTTGCCTATCAAACCGACAACGTGATAACCAATAAAGGAAACACTGCATGGACAGAATCTACCGGCATGCCTTGCATCTGGATGCTGGATATGTTTACGCCTTCACCTGCCACGGTAATTGTTGTTCCTTTCAAAAATCTATCAGGAAAGTCTTTTAAGAAAGTAGTGACGTCGGATTATTTTGGACAAATTCCTCCGGACAGGTTAAAACATACTGATGATATGTTATTCTTAAAAGCCGACGGAAAAAGCCGTGGAAAATTAGGAGTGGCGCCTGGTTACGCAAAAAAAATCGCTGGCAGCTACGATCCGAAGCACAAGGTTTTAACGATTATCAATATGACCTGGATTCCTCTGCAAAATATTTAAACCAGGAATGGAATACCACTAAACCAACTTTTGCCGGCGATGCGGTAAATGCCTATAATGACGGGCCTTTGGCTGATGGCTCTCAAATGGGCCCGTTCTATGAAATGGAAAGTGTATCGCCTGCTGCGTTTTTAAAACCCGGAGAATCTCTTTCACATAAGCATACTGTATTTCATTTTACGGGCGACGAAAACGGTTTGGATGCTATATCCCAAAAGTTGCTTGGTATTTCGTTGGAGAATATTCAAAAGCAATTTTAGACACCCGGCGGTACGGAGTCATTACGAGATACCATAATAAAAATGACGAAGAATGTGAGCTTTTTATAAAAAAAGAATTGAAATGCCCGAATAAAATATTTTAACAGGGCCTGGCGTGGAGAAAATCAGGAAACGAAATCAAGGCTAAAGCGATTTTAAATAAGCGCCTCAGTTTCTATAAATAGGACAAAAGGGGTAATATTTTCATTTTAAGTTCTTTTCAGGGCGGGCAGGCGCTCCCTGAATGATTCTGTCAGGTATCCGAATGATCGTTGAGATCGTTCGGTTCGATGTGGATCAATACCTGTCCCAGTTGAGGAATTTTATTTTTTAAAGTGTCTATAAGTTGGTGGGCAATATCGTGGCCTTCCTTTACCGTAATATTGGCGTCAACAGTTGCATGCAGGTCTACATGGTATTTCATCCCGGTCTTTCGAATGAAACATTTTTCCGTTTCCACCACGCCGTCCACTTTTAAGGCCACTTCCCTGATTGTTTTTATCAGGCTGTCGTAGAAATTTTCATCCATGATTTCCCCGAGTGCGGGCCTGAAAATCAGGTAGCTGTTATAAAGAATAAAAACGGAAGCAAACAGGGCAGCCCAATTGTCCGCCGATTGATATCCTTTTCCCAGCAACAATACTATCGAAATGCCTATGAATGCAGAAACAGAAGTAACGGCATCACTTCTGTGATGCCATGCATCAGCTTTTAAAGATAAACTGTTCGTGGCTTTACTTTTTTTGATTACGAGGCGAAAAGAAATTTCTTTCCAGATTATTATTACCCCGAGGACTATCAACGTCCACGGTTTTGGCAACGGATGTGGCCTTCCCATATTATGAATACTCTCATAGGCGATGATTGTGGCCGAAGTGATCAGAAAACCCACAACCAAAAAAGTAATCAAAGGTTCAATCCTTCCATGACCGTACGGATGGTTTTCATCAGCCGGCCTGCTTGCATATTTTAAACCGAACAAAACCAATAAGGAGGAAACGATATCTGTGGTTGATTCAATGGCATCTGCAATCAAAGCATAAGAATGCCCGAAAAAACCGGCGAGGCCTTTTATAATTGCGAGGCATGCATTACCTGCCATGCTGAAATAAGTAGTTTTTATAGCTGTTTGTTCATTCGTCATGATAACGTATCATATCCTAAGGCACGCAAATATACCCAACAAATTTCCTGGTAAATTTTTCAGAGGCGGATGAGAAATTAATAATTGTGCAATCGCGGTCTTATTTAAAAATTTTATGAAAAGAAGCGACGTCCATTTTTGATTCGTCATTGAATTTTTCTTTGACAAGTGAAGAAGGAAAAAACTTTTTGCATCGTTAAGACTTCTCAACAGTAAAGCAACATTTATTGCTTTTTTTTATTTTAAAAGTTTAACAATGTTTTTAAAAAGTGATGAAGGCGCAGTGTAATATGAAAAGGTACTTCAAACTGTTCTTTTGAGTTTGACAATACGATTGAGGCAGCGCTGTTCTCCCATTTTTTTAAAATCAGTGGAAATGGTTGTGATTCCGTTAAGAATAAATTTTTTCCACGGCGTTTCATTATAAGAAATAATACCAATGTTTTTTCCAACTTTTAATTCGGATGCCTGTATTTTTTCCAGCAGTATCACCAAATCATCTTCCATCAGGTTAATATATACTTCGCCTTCCTTTATCACTTCGTCACCAATTTTATGTACTTCTTTATAATCGAAAGCATACTTGCGGCAAAAAGATTGAAATCCTTTGAGAATTTCAACAGGAAAATAAGTGTACGACGGAAAAACTATTTTTAGTGTTTGATATTTTTCCAATTGAGGCAATGCTGTTTCTAACGCTTCAAAAATATCTTTTTCGAAATTTTCATAGACAGCGCTATATTCTCTCCTAATGCCGGGTATAATTTTATCCAGTAAAATTAAATTACCCGTGGCTAATTCATTAATGATTTCTGCTGCATTTTCTCCGCCTTCCAAAAAATGCGGAATGATCACATAATGCGTATAATCTTCCTTCCTGTTTTGCAACATCTTTTTAAATAAACTGAAATCATTATTGTAAATGTAAAAGTCTATAGCGGCGTGTTCCCCTAAAGTTTTTGCAAATGAATCATAAATAATTTTTTTGTGAGCGCTTAGTTTATTAAAGATCAGGAAAACTTTTATTGCCTGCTTAAAATCGGTTTGAGCAATGAAATATCCTTTGCCGGGTACAGAACCAATTACTCCTAATTGTTTTAAATACCGGTAAGCTTTTTCTGCAGTGTCACGAGATATTTCAAGCTCATAACTTAAATCATTAATAGATGGGAGCATGTAGTCTTTTCCCAGTTTCTGTTGTTCTACAGCTCTCAATACTGAATTTGCAAGTTGGATATATTTAGGTGTAATAGATTGGTCATCTATCTTAATTATGCGGTATATATTTTCTGAAGTCATGCTCAAGCAAAGCATAAATATAATTTCTTTTTTTTACCAAATCAAAGGCAGGACAGTACAGGACAGTCGCCGAAAGAACAGGATGGTGAACTTGGAAATGCTTTATTAATTTGCAGTGAACAGTATGAACCTTCACATTAAAAACGGTTGCTTGTAAAGTAAGGTTGCAAACTGTTTCAGAGTTAATTACAAAATAACTGCAGAAACGTATTGATTACTGTAGCTTAGAAATTGGATTGCTTGATGATTTCTTTTTATTTATAGAACACTATTTCAAATTGAATTAATAAAAAAAGACAAATGAAAAAATATTCAAAATTAGCCACATTGTTTTTTTTAATCTTTTTTTGTAGCGGCCTCTATGCACAAAAATCCGATGACCTGGTGAAAAGTTTTGTTACGCCTCCCAACTCCGCAAAACCGCGCGTATGGTGGCATTGGATGAATGGAAACATTACCAAAGAGGGGATTCGAAAAGATTTGGAATGGATGCATCGCGTGGGCATTGGAGGTTTTCAAAATTTTGATGCGAGCTTGCTAACGCCGCAGATTGTAAAAGAACGATTAACCTATATGACACCGGATTGGAAAGATGCATTTCAGTTTGCTACCAAACTTGCCGATTCGTTACATCTTGAAATGGCTATTGCCGGCTCACCCGGATGGAGCGAAAGCGGTGGTCCATGGGTAAAGCCTGAAGATGGAATGAAAAAAATTGTGTGGACTGAAACAAGGGTGCAAGGTGGTGCAACCAATATAAAAGTTGCAGAGCCCTCTGGTGTAACGGGGCCTTTTCAAAACATACCTTTGCAAGGTGGATTTGGAGAAACTGTTGATGCTTCAAAGATTCCGAAGTTTTATAAAGATATTGCCGTAGTAGCTTACAAATTACCAGCTGCAGATAAATCGTTGAAAGAACTGGGAGCAACCGTTACATCAAGCGGTGGTAATTTTACATTGGAACAACTAACTGACGGAGACCTGGGTACCAGTTTATTGTTGCCAAGAGATTCCGTCGCAGGTTATGCATGGATACAATTTGCTTTCCCTCAACCCGAAACGATTAAGGCAATAACGATGGTCGGTGGCGGAAATCCCGGTAGTTTTGGGCGCGGTGCTACGTCGGATGACTCGCGTCAGCTTGAATCAAGCGACGATGGTGTTCATTTTAAATTTATTTGCAACATTCCACCGGGAGCTATTTTAGAACAAACAATCCCGGTACCTGAAACAACCGCGAAATATTTTCGGGTAACCGTTAAAAATCCACCACCACAATTGAATCAGTTCGCCGCAATGGTTGGCCTAAAAGCAGCACCTGTTACACCACCCGGAACAGAAATCGCTGAAATTTGTTTGTTTACTACAGATGTTGTCAACCGCTTCGAGGAGAAAGACGCTTTTGCGCCTGTTGAGGACCTGGATTCAAAAATGACTGCACCCACCAATGACGCGGTAGCAACCAATGATATTATCGATCTTACGGACAAAATAAATGCCGACGGAACATTAGACTGGACGGCTCCTCCGGGCGAGTGGAAAGTTGTTCGATTTGGATACTCGTTGCTGGGAATTACCAATCATCCTGCATCGCCGGAGGCAACAGGCCCGGAAGTGGACAAACTGGATCCCGTTGCAGTAAAAAATTATTTTACCAATTACCTTAATCAATATGAAAGTGCTACAGGCGGACTGATGGGCAAAAAAGGCGGCTTGCAATTCATGATCACTGACAGTTGGGAAGCAGGTGCACAAAACTGGACGACAAATCTTCCTGGAGAATTTCAAAAACGCCGTGGCTACAGCATCATTCCATGGCTTCCCGTATCTAACCGGGCAAATCGTAAAAAGTTCCAAAGCCAGCGAACAATTTTTATATGACTTCAGGCATACGTTGAGTGAGATGGTGGCGGAATATCATTACGATGCATTAACCAAAATTCTTGCCCAATATGGGATGAAACGATATTCAGAGTCACATGAAAGCGGCCGGGCTTTAATAGCCGATGGCATGGATGTAAAACGGAAAGCAGCCGTTCCGATGTCGGCTATGTGGACTAAAAATGAATTTATAAACGGTGGCGATCAGACAGGTTATGAGGCCGATATCCGAGAATCCGCTTCGGTTGCGCACATCTATGGGCAAAACCTTGTTGCCGCTGAATCGCTTACTGCGTTAGGTCTTCCAGAAAAGGCATGGTCGTATGCACCGGAAAATTTAAAACCAACGGCAGACCTTGAGCTGGCAAGCGGTTTAAACCGTTTTGTAATTCATTGTTCCGTTCATCAGCCGACCGATGATAAAATTCCGGGACTTGGCCTCGGACCTTTTGGACAATGGTTTACCCGTCATGAAACCTGGGCCGAAGAAGCCAAACCATGGACATCTTATCTTGCGCGCAGCAGTTATTTATTGCAACAGGGAAAGTTTGTGGCTGATGTCGTTTACTATTACGGAGAAGATAATAACATTACTTCTTTGTTTGGAAAAAAATTGCCGGATGTGCCTGAAGGCTATAACTACGATTTTATAAATCCCGATGCATTAATCAATCTTTTATCAGTAAGAGATGGAAAGTTAGTTACGCCAAGCGGGATGAGTTATCGTCTACTCGTGCTCGATAGTAATGCAGTAAGAATGTCTTTGCCTGTTTTGAAGAAAATTGAAAAATTGGTGAAAGGCGGCGCGGCTATCAGCGGAATTGAACCACAAATGACGCCAAGCCTTTCCGATGATCCGATTGAATTTAAAAACATTGTGAATGAAATCTGGCATTCCGGAAATCCAAACGTATTTACCGGCAAAACAATTAAAGAAGTTCTTGATCAATTGAACATCGAACCGGATTTTTCTTACAGCAAGCCTGCTGCTGATACAAAGCTGATGTATGTGCATCGTAAATTAACGGGTAGTGATATTTATTGGGTTGACAGCCGCAATGATGACGTTCAGGATCTTGAAGGAACATTTCGTGTTACCGGAAAAGTTCCGGAATTGTGGTTTGCAGAAAGTGGTAAGACTGAACCATTGTCGTACAGTATTTCAAATGGTGTTACAAAAGTGAAACTGCATATGGAACCAAACGATGCATTGTTTGTAGTATTTAAAGACAAGGCTACAAAATCTTCAGTAGAACTACCGGCAGTTAAAGTAAAGCAGTTGGCAACGATCAATGGTTCATGGAATGTTGTCTTTCCAAAAAGATCGTGGTGCACCGTCACAGGCAACTTTTGATAAACTGGAATCATACACTGAAAATACAGATGCAGGCATAAAATATTTTTCGGGTACAGCTACTTATACCAAAACAATTACAGCAGACAAAGCATGGTTTACAAAAGAAGCAGAATTGTGGTTAAATCTTGGTGATGTAAAAAATCTTGCAGAAGTAATGGTGAATGGGAAATCGCTCGGAATTACCTGGAAAAAGCCTTTCCGGATTAATGTAACCAATGCATTAAAACCAGGACAGAATAAGTTAGAAATTAAGGTAACCAATCTTTGGGTGAACCGTTTGATCGGCGACGTGCAGCCTGGTGTAACTAATAAAATTACTTATACCACCATGCCTTTTTACCAGGCCAATTCGAAACTGTTGCCTTCAGGTTTGTTGGGCCCTGTACAGATAATGCAAGTCAACCGTAAATGATTTTAAGTACGAATTATATCTTAGATTTAGATATTTAAAACATAACTCATCTAAGATGAAGACATTAAATTTAATTTTAGTAATCGTTTTTTTACTGGTAATTTCAATCGCTTCAAATGCACAGACCGCCGAACCTGATTATTTCGCCGGCAAATGGAATGTGTTGATAAAAAACCTGCCTCAGGGAGATACAAAAATGATCGTCAATCTTGAAAAGCAGGATACAGCGTGGGCTGGAAATATCCAGGATTCGTCTGGCAAGGAAATATCGAAATTTTCAAAAGTGGAGATGCAAGACACGACCGTCACAGTTTATTTCACCGCCCAAGGCTATGACGTTTACCTGAGGCTGGATAAAAAGGAAATGACCATGTAACCGGATCAATGTTGGACATGTTTGATGCCGAAGGTGATCGTGTGAAGGAGTGAAGAAACGGTACAATGACAAACTTCGGGAGTAAAATAAAAAACTTACTTTTTGTTTCGTTTACTGCTCATAATGTTTAAAGTTTAATAAAAACCTTATCCATCGAATATAATATATCAACATCTTTAACTTTTACAGGTATGAAAAAACTGTTTATTCCACTATTGTTTTGTTACTTCATTTGCTGTTGCGCAATTTCCTCAACGCAATCCAACGCCAAACGATACGCTACAGTCGGTAAGAATAACAGGCAACAACGACTGTTACGTTGAGCATTTATGCACCCAAAGCTTCGACCGTAACAGTGATGGGCGATTTTCTGAAAGAATACAAGCCTTTGCCGTTAACCAAAGCTGACAATGGTGTTTGGTCTGTAACCATACCCGATCTTACTCCGGATGTGTATACTTATGATTTTACGGTCGATGGCGTAAGGACATTCGATCCCCGAAACCGTGCTTATAAAGAAAGCGAAAACAATTTGTCGAATATATTTGAATTGCCCGGAAAAGAAGATGAATACTGTGCCATAAAAGATGTGCCTCATGGAAAAGTAGAAACGGTATGGTTTTCTTCATCTGTGATGCATAATGTAGGTCGCATGCATGTATATACACCTCCGGGATATGAGAAAATGAAAAACAAATTGCCTGTGTTATATCTGCAGCATGGTGGCGGCGACAATGATGCTTCATGGACAACAGTGGGAAGGGCGAATTTTATTCTAGATAACCTGCTGGCGGAAGGAAAAATAAAACCAATGATTGTTGTGATGCCTATGGGACATCCGGCACCGGGTTTTAATATGGAACCCGGTATTGAAGCTGATCCTTATTATAAACAATTGTTCAGCGATATTATTCCTTATGTTGAATCGCATTATAATGTGTCAACCAAAAGAGAAGATCAAGCATTTTCCGGATTATCTATGGGAGGTTTACAGGCTTTGAATATTGCTTTGTTCGCTCCTGAAAAATTTGGCTATGTATTGCCATTGAGTACCGGTTATTTCCCGCAACAATTAAAAGAACTGGAAGAAAAATACGTTGGTGTTTTGAAAAATCGGAAAGTGAATACCTTGAAATTATTCTGGATTGCGATGGGTGGTGAAAAAGATATTGCTTATCAAACGGAAAAAATGTTTTGGCGCTTTTCGATAAATATGGTATTAAGTATCAGACAGCTCCTACCTTTCCGGCAGGACACACATTCCTTACCTGGAGACATAATCTTTATGATTTTGCCCCTTGCTTTTTAGGTAAAAAATTTAATTAAAGATTCTACCGGTAAAATAGGGACGATTCACATTATTATGCGGGAAAACAGATAACCTCTTCTATCAATAGTAAGACGTTAGGGAATAACTATAATTCTAAAATAATTAACAAGTTTATGTTTAAACAAATTTTAAGTGTTTTATTATTGGGAGTAGTTACATATGCGACCGCTTTCTGCCAAAAAAATTCGTCTCAAATTTTTCCGGACAGCCTGGTTCAACCAAGGATGAGGGTGATAATCGATAATGATTTTGGTGGCGATCCGGATGGTTTGTTTGAGTTGGTGCAACATTTATTATCTCCCTCGGTTGAAATACGCGCCATCATTGGTTCGCATTTAAGGCCCGGAGATGGCTTTGACCCTTCCAATGAAACCGCAACTCATGCCAAAGAGAAAGTGGAAGAGGTGTTGAGCATAATGAATCTTACCAACGTTTATCCTGTTTACCAGGGTTCAAATTTTCCCTTGAAGAATGACAGTACCCCTCAACATTCTGAAGCTGCCGAAGCCATTATAAAAGAGGCAATGCGAACCGATACCAAACTGCCTTTGTATGTTGTGTGTGGCGCGGGACTTACGGACATTGCAAGCGCTTGGCTAATGAAGCCGGAGATTGCAAAACATTTAACTCTTATATGGATCGGAGGACCGGAATATCCTGAATTGGCAACACCACCTCCACATTATACAAGTCTCGAGTATAATCTTGGGATTGATCTGAAGGCTGGCCAGGTCGTTTTTAATAAATCAACTATTCCGATATGGCAGGTTCCACGCAATGCATACCGGCAGGTAATGCTTCCTTATTCTTCTTTGTTATTAAAAGTAAAAACACAAGGAAAAATCGGGCAATACCTTGCCGCCAATCTTGAACGTGTTATGAAGATGAGCATAAAATATAATTTTAATGTAGGTGAAGTGTATATCATTGGTGATAGCCCTTTGGTTTTGCTTACAGCCCTGCAATCTTCTTTCGAGCCTGATCCTTCATCGAGTAAATATGTATTGCACCAGGCACCTTTTATAAACGACCAGGGTTTGTATGAAGTAAATCATTCTGGCAGAAACATAAGGGTATATACGCAACTGGATACACCGCTATTGTTGGAAGATCTTTTCTCCAAACTTGCTTTGTTCAATCAAAACAATGAATAAACTTATTGACAGTTTTTTATAAACACTGAACAGTAATTTCTAAAATGATTTCAATCTTCATGACAGTCCATGATAGTTAATATAGGCGAAATGATATTTTTACAAAAGCTTGGTATTTCCCATTTAAAATTCTAAATCCATGCAGATCATTCTTGGGATCTTTTTTCATTTTATCGGTGGCGCTGCCTCCGGGAGTTTTTATGTTCCTTATAACAAAGTAAAGGGCTGGCATTGGGAAAGCTTTTGGATTGTTGGTGGCCTTTTTTCGTGGCTCATTGTCCCGCCTATTGCGGCATGGCTCACTGTTCCTCATTTTTCCATGATCATTTCTCAAACATCGGCCTCAACTTTTTGGCTGGACTTATTTCTGGGGCGTTCTTTGGGGCATTGGCGGTTTAATGTATGGACTGGGAATGCGTTATCTTAGGAATGTCATTGGGTAATTCGGTTTTACTGGGATTTACTTCTGCATTTGGGGCACTGGCGCCATCTATCTATTACAACTTTCATCCGCAGGAAGGCAAAACAACTTTCACTGATTTGCTTACTACCTCATGGGGGCAAATAGTACTTGTTGGCATCGTTCTTTGTTTACTGGGAATTTTTATTTGTGGAAGAGCAGGTGTTTTAAAAGAGAAAGAACTGTCGGATGAAAAAAAGAAAGAAAGTGTAAAAGAATTTAACCTGGTAAAGGGATTGATCGTTTGCATTGTTTCCGGGATACTCAGTGCCTGTTTTAATTATGGAATTGAAGCAGGTTCGGCAATGGCCGATGTGGCCAATAAAATGTGGAAATCGGCTCGAACCCACATGAAACAGGAAATTTTTTATACCGCAACAATGTGATTTATATAGTGTTATTGTGGGGTGGACTTACTACTAATTTTATCTGGACATATATTTTTAAATTTTCGTAACAAAACTTTTGGTGATTACACCAATAAGAAAACACCGCTTTACCGGAATTATATTTTTTGCGCGATGGCAGGTACACTTTGGTTCCTGCAGTTTTTCTTTTATGGAATGGGTGAAAGTAAATTAGGAAATGGCGCCAGTTCCTGGATACTTCACATGTCATTCATCATATTCGTTGCTAATATGTGGGGCTTTGCACTAAAAGAATGGAAAGGAGTGAGCAAAAAAACAATAACGACAATCATTGCAGGTGTCATCATTATTATCGCTTCCGTTATCCTTGTGGGGTATGGTAATTCAATAAAATAAATTAATACAAAAAATAGTATGGAAGAACAGGATTGAAATTTAAACATGTAAGTTATTTATGGAATGATGAAAGTTGCAGCATCATTGAAAGGAGATGAAGTAGCTTTATTAATATATCGTTCTAATTTGTTAGGAGCCGATTTGAGATTAACCAATTATGGCGGTGGAAATACTTCCTGTAAAGCAATGGCGAAAGATCCGATAACCGGAAAAGAGACAGAAGTAATGTGGGTAAAAGGAAGCGGCGGCGATTTGGGAACCTTGAAAAGAAGTGGCTTGCTGCTTTATATGTTGACAAGCTTCGGTCCTTAAAAAATATTTACAGGGGAATAGAATCATGAAGATGAAATGGTAGAACTTATTCAATCATTGTATTTATGATTTGGATTCCAAAGCGCCTTCCATTGATACGCCATTACATGGCTTTCTTCCTTTCAAACATATTGATCATTTGCATCCTGATGCGGCTATAGCAATTGCTGCTGCAAAAGATGGAAAGAAAATAACAGAAGAATTATTCAATGGCACAATTGGTTGGGTAGAGTGGCAAAGACCTGGCTTTGATCTAGGATTGAAATTGAAAGAATGTTTAGATGAAAACCCCGGCATTCGTGGCATCATGCTGGGCTCTCATGGTTTATTTACCTGGGGCGATACTGCTTATGAAAGTTATATCAATACACTTGAAGTGATTGAACATTGCGCCCAATATCTTGAAGATAATTATGGAAAGAAAGGGCCGGTTTTCGGTGGACAAAAAATTGAATCATTACCAAAAGAAGAACGGTTGAAAAAAGCTGCTTTACTGGCTCCTGTCTTAAGAGGTTTTTGTTCTTCAGAAACAAAAATGATCGGTCATTTTACAGATGATGACAGGGTATTGGAATTTATCAATTCAAATGATTTGGAAAGGTTGGCGCCAATGGGAACCAGTTGTCCTGATCATTTTTTAAGAACAAAAATTTCTCCGCTGGTTTTAAATCTTAAGCAACGGAGGAAGATTTGAATGATTTGCTGCAATAAAAGAAAAACTGGCGCCTGCGTTTGCGGGTTACCGTAAGATGTATGCAGAATATTATAACACATTGTAAACATGATAATAGTCCGGCTATGCGTGATGCAAATCCCGTTGTAATTTTATATCCCGGCGTGGGTATGTTTACTTTTGCAAAAAATAAACAAACAGCAAGAGTGGCTGCAGAATTTTATATCAATGCCATCAATGTAATGAAAGGTGCGGAAGCGATTTCGGAATACACTTCTTTGCCCCGGCAGGAAGCATTTAATATTGAATACTGGTTGCTGGAAGAAGCCAAACTGCAGCGTATGCCAAAACCAAAACCATTGAGTGGCCGAGTTGCTTTGATAACAGGAAGTGCCGGCGGCATTGGTAAAGCCATTGCAAAAAAGTTTGCAGAAGAAGGAGCCTGTGTAATTATCAATGACATTAATGAAGAAAGATTAACAGGCGGCAACTGAAGAATTTCAAAAATGAATATGGTAAAGATACTGTCGCTTCAATCGTTGCTGGATGTGACCAATGAAGAAACGATTAAGGCAGCTTTGAAGCATGCTGCACTTGCATTTGGCGGTGTTGATATAATTGTAAACAATGCAGGCATCAGTATTTCAAAACCTATTGCAGATCATACTATTGAAGATTGGGATAAGTTGTATGATATATTGGTGAAAGGGCAGTTTCTGGTTTCGCAGGCAGGCATAGACGTAATGCGCAAACAAGATTTGGGCGGTGATATTATCAATATTGTTTCTAAAAATTCAGTCGTTGCGGGACCAAACAATGCGGCGTATGGTTCTGCAAAAGCAGCACAGGCTCATCTTACGAGATTAATGCCGCCGAATTGGGAGCAGATAAAATCGGGTGAACATGGTAAATCCTGATGCGGTAATTTCGGATTCAAATATTTGGGCAGGTGGCTGGGCAGAAGGCAGGGCAAAAGCTTATGGAATTAAGGTGGAAGAATTGCCCGCTTATTATGCCAAACGAACTTTGCTAAACGAAATTATTTTGCCTGAAGATATTGCCAATGCTTGTTTTGCTTTTGTTGGCGGATTATTAAATAAATCTACCGGCAATACATTCAATGTGGATGGCGGGGTGGCTGCCGCATTTTTGCGATAAGATTAGTAATAAAATTTTAACTTACAGGAAGCTTGAGTCAGGAACTTTAATATTTACAACCTACCATCATGCGTATTGAAAAATATAAAATTGAAGAACATAATCATTCTCTGAAAAATGAGCACTCAAAAAGTTTTGATTTTATTGCATCAGGCATAAAAAATGTTGATGCTCTCATTCAAAAATTGATCGATTTCCAGGTGGCTATTCCAAGCTGGGCATTAGGTACAGGCGGAACAAGATTTGCACGTTTTGCCGGCGGGGGCGAGCCTCGCAGTCTTGAAGAAAAAATAGAAGACATTGGTTTGCTGCATGCTTTGAACCGCTCAGGCGGCGCTATTTCACTACACATTCCATGGGACATTCCCGAAAATGCCGCTAATATAAAAGCGTTGGCTGCACAGAATGATTTGAGGTTTGATGCAATGAATTCCAACACTTTCCAGGATCAGGCGGACCAAGAATTGAGTTACAAATTTGGTTCGATGCAGCATGTAGATAAAGAGGTGCGAAAGCAGGCTATCGAACATAACATTGAAGTGATAAAATATGGAAGAGAACTTGGTTCAAAATCCCTAACGGTTTGGCTGGCGGATGGCTCTTGTTTTCCGGGTCAACTGAATTTCAGGAAAGCCTTTCAGAATACATTGGAGAGCCTGGAGGAGGTGTATAGCAATTTGCCAGGTGATTGGAAAATGTTCGTAGAGTACAAGGCGTATGAACCCAATTTTTATTCTACCACTGTTGGCGATTGGGGCCAATCATTTCTGTATGCCAATAAATTGGGCGAAAAAGCTTATACCTTAGTTGATCTTGGCCATCATTTACCAAATGCAAATATTGAACAAATTGTTGCTTTACTGTTGATGGAAGGCAAACTTGGCGGTTTTCATTTTAATGATTCAAAATACGGAGATGATGACCTTACTGTTGGCAGCATCAAACCTTACCAGCTGTTTTTAATTTTTAATGAACTGGTAGAAGGTATGGATGCAAAAAAGATGAATCATGCCACGGACCTTGCATGGATGATCGATGCATCACACAATGTGAAAGATCCGCTGGAAGATCTATTGCAGTCAGTTGAAGCAATCATGATTTCTTATGCACAGGCTTTATCGGTTGACAGGCAGAAACTGGTTGATGCACAAAATAGTAATGATGTAGTTTCCGCTCAGGAAATTTTGCAACAGGCTTACAGGACTGACGTGAGGCCACTTGTTGCCGAAGCGAGATTACGCTCGGGAGGCGCTTTGAATCCTTTGTCGCTTTACCGCGCTGAAAAAGTAAGAGAGAACCTGATTAAAGAAAGAGGAAGTAAAACTGTTGCTACAGGTTTGTAATGAATAAAATTCCGGCTATAGCGATTTTTGATATTGGTAAAACCAACAAAAAATTACTATTATTTGACGAGCAGTATCAATTGCTCTATGAACAAAGTGATCAGTTGCCTGAGACAACAGATGAAGACGGAGATGCCTGTGAAGATGTGAATGCATTAGCTTGTTGGGTGCGGGAATCTTTTACGAATATTTTGCAAGAAGAAAGATTTTTGATTAAGGCAATAAATGTATCCGCATATGGGGCGAGCTTTGTTCACCTGGACGAAAATGGAAATGTGATGCTGCCTTTGTATAATTATTTAAAACCATACCCGGAAAATCTACTGAACCAATTTTATAAAGATCATGGCGAAGAAAAGATCATGGCAAAAGATACCGCTTCTCCTTCTTTGGGAAGCCTCAATTCAGGCCTTCAGCTTTACAGGATCAAATATCAAACGCCTGGAATCTTTGATAAAATCAAATGGTCTTTGCATCTGCCGCAATATATCAGCTATGTACTTTCATCTCAAAAAAATTCTGAAATTACCAGTATTGGTTGCCATACTTATTTATGGAACTTCCGTAAGAACGACTATCATTCATGGGTACACGAAGAGGGGATTGATGAAAAATTTCCTCCTATAAGAGAAAGTGATAAGGTTGCAGGTTATGCCAGGAATAAAATCCCGGTTGGGGTAGGCTTGCATGATAGTTCTGCTGCAATGATTCCTTATCTTATTTCTTTTCGCGAGCCTTTTGTGTTATTATCAACCGGTACATGGAATATAAGTTTGAATCCTTTTAATAATACTCCATTAACCGATTTTGAATTACAAAATGATTGCCTTCGCTACCTTTCTTATGACGCTAAACCTATAAAGGCTTCGCGCTTGTTTGCCGGGTACGAACATGAAAAAGAAGTGAAAAAACTGGCAGGCTATTTCGATAAACCTATTGACTATTATACATCCATTTCTTATGATCCTGCATTGTTTTTTAGAAAAAAGATACCCCCCAAACATTTAAAAATTGAAAATAAAAATTTACCGGAAAAACCGGAATGGAACAGCGAATCACTTAACATTTTTGAAAGCTATGAAGAAGCGTATCATCACTTTATTTTACACCTTGTAAAGAGACAGGTGGCAAGTACTGAAATTGTATTGGAAGGTACGAAGGTGAAAAGAATGTTTGTTGATGGAGGATTTAGCAAAAACCTGGTTTTTATGCAAATGTTGTCACAAGCTTTTCCCGGACTTGAAGTATATGCCGCTTCGGTCGCACAGGCATCTGCTCTTGGCGCTGCTCTTTGCTTTCATCACAATTGGAACCGCGAAAATTTGCCCGCTGATCTTATTGAATTGAAACGTTTTCAAAATAAGAAACAATCGCCAATTTAAAGAATAAACCAAAAGCCCCAATTACATCAGTAAACCAACAAATAATTCCGATTTTTATTCTATCAATATTTACAAAATCATTAATTTTTTTTACCTTTTGAATATGGATGAAACTGTAATTATTATTCTGGCGGCCGGAAATTCATCACGAATGCAAAAGCCCAAGCAGTTGTTGCCATATCATGACCGATCGTTGTTGGTTCACACCATTAAAGAAGCGCAAAAATCTTTAATGCCGGTTGTGGTGGTATTGGGCGCAAATTCTAAAGAAATAATGGCGGATATAAACGATATGGAAGCAGACGTGGTGGTAAACAAAAATTGGGAGTCAGGTATGGCTTCTTCTATAAGGGCCGGTGTTGAAAGGGCAAGAGCGATCAATACAAAAATTGCGAATTGTATCCTTGCTGTTTGTGACCAACCATATATTTCTTCTCTTTTATTCCAGGAATTGGTTGATCAGAAAACAGTGAGTGGCAAAAAAATAGTTGCTTCTTCCTATGCAGATACTTTGGGCACGCCTGCACTTTTTGATAAAAAATATTTTGATGATCTTTTGAACCTGCAGGGAGATCACGGAGCTAAAAATCTTTTACAAAAATACCATTTGGCTGTGACATCAGTTTCCTTCGAAAAAGGCGATATCGATGTAGACACAAAAAGTGATTATGAGCAACTGATAAAGAATCAAAATTTATGAAAATTCGTTTGTTTGCTGTAGCGATTTCTTTTTTGTCATTTCATTCTGCACCAACGAAAGCCCAGGAGAAAAAGATAACAGTTGCTGTGGCTGCCAACATGCAATATGCCTTTGCCGAATTAAAAAATGAATTTGAAAAAAACAACGATATGAAGGTAAATGTTGTAGTTGGTGCATCAGGAAATTTGACAAGACAAATCGTGCAGGGAGCACCTTTTGATGTTTTTATCTCTGCCGACACGAAATATCCTGAAAATGTTTATTCGCAGGGGTTTGCAGCTGAGAAACCAAAAATATACGCGAGAGGTGCATTGGTTTTGTGGACAACAAAAGAAGGATTAAAGTTAAATCCTGAGCTACAGTTTTTATTGTTGCCTGGTATTAAAAGCATAGCCCTCGCCAATCCAAAGATCGCTCCTTACGGAACTGCGGCGGAATCACTGTTAAAAAAGTATTCGCTGTTTGAAAAACTGAAAAACAAATTGGTTTATGGAGAAAGTATTTCGCAAACAAGCCAGTTTATTGCAAGTGGAAACGCGGACGTGGGTTTTACTGCCAAAGCGGTTGTACTTTCCGGTCAAATGAAAACCAGGGGCAGGTGGATCGAATTGGACAGCAAAGAATATCCCCCGATTTTGCAGGCGGCAGTTCTTTTAAAATATGGAACCAAAAATCATTCTGTTGCTTCCAAAAAATTTTATGAATTTTTATTTTCTGAAAAGGCGAAGGATATTTATAAAAAATATGGTTACCTAAATTAAAAAAAGATGATCGAAACTGCCCCGATACTTCTAACTTTAGAACTGGCTTTTCTTACTACCATCATCCTGTTTTTTATTGCCATTCCACTTGCGCAATGGCTCTCACACACAAAAAATATTTTTAAAACAATTGCAGAAGTAATTGTGAGTTTACCGTTGGTGTTGCCGCCTACCGTTATAGGGTTTTATTTGTTACTTGCTTTTAGTCCGGCAAATTCATTTGGAAGATTTTTAGAGAACTATTTTGATATCCGCCTTGCGTTTTCCTTTGGAGGTTTGTTGATTGGTTCTGTAATTTACAGTTTGCCTTTTATGGTGCACCCGGTTTTATCAGGGCTCACTTCTTTGCCTTCAAGCCTGGAAGAAGCTTCTTATTCGTCAGGCAAAACGAAAACACAAACTTTGTTTAAGGTCTTGTTGCCGAATATCAAGCCCTCTTTACTTACGGGAATTGTGCTCACTTTTGCGCATACGATCGGGGAATTTGGGGTGGTATTGATGATAGGGGGAAATATTCCGGGCAAGACCAATGTAGCGTCCATCGCGGTTTACGATGAAGTAGAGGCATTGAATTATCATAATGCAAATCTATACGCAGCCGTGCTTGTCGGTATATCTGTAACTATTCTTTTTTTGCTTTATTTTTCAAATCGTAAGTTGCAGGAAGTTAAAATCTTATGACGCATTTTTCCCTACAAAAAAAATTACATTCTGCTGACGGCCCTCTTACACTTGATGTGAATTGTGAAATTGAAGACGGTGATTTCATCAGTTTATACGGGCCTTCCGGCGCAGGCAAAACTTCGTTGCTGAGAATGCTTGCCGGTTTTATGCAACCTGATGCCGGATTGATAAAAGTGAATAATGAGGTTTGGTTCGACAGTAAAAGCAAAATAAATACCGTTCCCCAAAAAAGGATGGCGGGCTTTGTTTTCCAGGATTATGCGCTTTTTCCCAATATGAATGTCCAGGAAAATATTTTGTATGCCCTGGGAAAGAATGATTCAAAAAAAATTATTGAAGAGTTACTCGAGATGACAGCGCTGACCGGGTTGCGCTATAAAAAAATCCAAATGTTATCCGGCGGCCAGCAACAGCGCGTTGCTCTCGCCAGGGCGCTTGCGCGAAAACCCAAATTGTTGTTACTGGATGAACCATTGTCGGCCATTGATAATGAAATGCGTGCCAACCTCCAACAGACCTTGCTTTCCATTCATTCCTATTTTAAAGTGACCGCAATTATTGTGAGTCATGATATTAATGAGATCGTGAAGCTAACTTCCAAAACCATTCATTTACTAAATGGCACGATTCAGCAATATTCGGCGCCCGGTGAAATTTTTCTGAATAAATCAGGTGAAAAAAATTCTTTACGGACTGTTTTCTTATCGGCTGAAAAAAAAGAAAATAGTTATGAAGTTTTAGTCCTTTCCGGTGAACAGGTTATAAGGATCAATTGTAGCGAACAGGATGCTAAGAATTTGCAAAAGGGCGATGAGATCATTGTTTCTTTTGACGGAGCTCAGGCATTTTTGCGTAAATTGTAAACAAAGTAAAAGTAGAAAATGATTATTGATCGATTCAATAGAGTGCATGATTATTTGAGAATATCGCTCACAGATATGTGTAACCTGCGCTGCTTTTATTGCATGCCCGAGGAAGAATATGATTTTACGCCTGCTTCAAGATTAATGCAGGAGAAGGAGATATTTGAAATCGCGAAAATATTTGTAGACAACGGCGTAAAAAAGATCAGGCTTACCGGCGGAGAACCGTTCGTAAGGAAAGATGCGGGACACATTATTAAATCCCTCTCTTCACTTGGAATACATCTCGCTGTAACTACCAACGGTACACGGCTGCATCTGTTTGAAGATGTGTTGGAAGCGTCTCACATTCATTCAATCAATATCAGTCTTGATACATTGAAAGCTGAGAAATATAGGTTTATTACCAAACGCGATATGTTTGATCTTGTAAAGAAAAACATTGACAGTTTTATCCATAAGAATTTTAAAGTAAAGGTCAATGTGGTGGTGATGAAAGATTTTAATGAAAACGAAATAACTGATTTTATCCACTGGACAAAAAATGTTCCTGTACATGTTCGTTTTATTGAGTTCATGCCCTTTGAAGGCAATCGCTGGACCAGCAACAAAGTGGTTTCAATGGATGAGATATTGCAAAGAATCGGAACTAATTTTGAATTTTTCCCTGAGAAAGGAGAGAAAAATGACACTGAAAAAAAATACCGGGTTCCGGGACATGAAGGTAGTTTCGGGATTATCAGCACAATGACAAAACCTTTTTGTGATAGCTGTAACCGCATGCGATTGACGGCTGACGGCAAATTAAAAAATTGTCTTTTTTCAAATGGCGAAGCTGATCTGCTAACACCTTTCAGAAACGGAGAAGATATCTTACCATTGATCCTTCAAAATATTAAAAGCAAAGCGAAAGAACTGGGAGGCCAGTTTACAAGCAACCTGCAAAATGTAGAAGCAGGACATATTCACAACAGGAGTATGATTACTATTGGAGGTTAATGAAAAAGCAATGATTTCAGTCAGAGAAGCAAAACAAAAAATTGAAGAAAAAGTTGCTTTACTGCAACCAAAAGTTATGCCTTTGCAGGAAATATGCGGGTTTGACCCTTGCAGAGGACGTGTACGCAAAATATGATATTCCGTCATTTGCTCAATCTTCTATGGATGGATATGCCATAAGATTTGAGGATAAGAGATCTTCCTCTTTTTGTCCGGGAAAAGATTGCTGCCGGTGATTCTAAGTCTTACAGTCTCTCCGCAAAGCAGGCGGCGCGAATCTTTACAGGTGCACCGCTTCCTACAAATGCTGATACGGTTGTAATGCAGGAAAAAGTAGTTCTTAAAGATGGAACCGTTTTGATAAAAGATGACAACCTGCAAAAAGGCGATTATGTGCGAAATCAAGGCGCCGAAATCAAATCAGGAGAGATTGCTTTGAAGGCTAACACTTTCGTAACGCCCGCGGCTGTTGGTTTTTTGGCGGCTATTGGCATCGCTGAAATGGCTGTTTATCCTGCGCCTTCGGCAACGATCATTATTACCGGTAACGAGTTGCAACAAGCCGGCAAAGAACTTTTATTCGGGCAGGTTTATGAATCGAATTCGGCGTCTTTGTCAGCCGCTTTAAAATTAGCAGGAGTTGAAAAGATCGGGATTTTATATGCAGACGACAAACCTGAAGTTGTTGAATCTGCATTGAAAAAAGCTTTGGAAGAGAGTAACCTGATTTTGTTCACGGGGGGTGTAAGTGTTGGCGATTACGATTTTGTTTTGCAGGCCACAGAAAAGTGCGACGTGCAAAAACATTTTCATAAAATAAAACAAAAACCGGGAAAGCCACTGTATTTCGGAACGAAAGAAAATAAGGTAATTTTTGGGTTGCCCGGAAATCCGGGTTCTGTGCTTACTTGTTTTTATGAATACGTTTTGATGGCGATAGAAAAAATGACGTCGAAGCCGAATCTTGTAAAAAAAATAAAAGCAACTTTGCAAAGCGATTATTCAAAGAAGACAGGAATGACGCACTTTCTGAAAGGCTCTTATAAAAACGGAAAAGTTGAAGTGCTTGCTTCGCAGGCTTCTTTCCAATTACGTTCTTTTGCAAAAGCCAATTGTTTAATTGTTGTTGATGAAGAAGATGAGTTTGTGAAAAATGGCGATGAAGTGGAAGTTCACTTATTGCCGGTTTAATTAATTGAAAATGGACATTAAAATTTTTGGACAGTTAACAGATATATTCTCGCAGGAAAAAATTTCGGTAGAAAATGTTGCCGACGTGAACGAATTAAAAGATCATTTGTTGAAGTCATTTCCTGCTTTGGCTGAAAAAACTTTTGTGATTGCGGTAAACAGGAAAATAACTCACGAAAACATTTCTCTAAGCGGAGACGCGGAAATTGCTTTGTTACCACCATTTTCCGGAGGTTAAATTATGAATGAAATGGAACGATATAGCCGCCAGGTTTTATTAAAAGAATTTGGTGAAAAAGGGCAGGCAAAGTTGTCCGCGTCAAAAATTTTGATTGCCGGGGTAGGAGGCTTGGGTTGTCCGGCATTATTGTATTTGGCAGCTGCAGGTGCAGGTTGTATCGGTATCGCTGACGACGATTATGTTTCATTGAACAATTTGCAACGGCAGGTTTTGTTTTCTACGAAAGATATTGGTAAATCCAAAGTGATGGTTGCCAAAGAAAAAATAAAAGAGATTAATCCCGAAGTTGAAATACTTGTTCATGAAGAAAGATTAACGAATGCAAATGCGTTGGATGTAATTAAAGGATACGATCTCGTGATAGATGGCACTGATAACTTTCCTTCCAAATATTTGATCAATGACGCCTGTGTTTTATTAAACAAACCTTTGATCTACGGATCGGTTTCAAAGTTTGAAGGACAGGTGGCTGTTTTTAATGTGAGGGACAAAAAAAATGTAACATGCAATTACCGCGATTTGTTTCCTCAACCACCGGCTGAAAAAATATTAAGTTGCGCTGAAGAGGGAGTGCTCGGATCTACAACCGGCATTATTGGAACGATGCAGGCGAACGAAGCGATCAAATTAATCTCGGGAATTGGCGAACCATTGCTCAATCAATTATTCATTTTTAATTCTTTGAACAATCAGTCTTACACCATTGAAATTAGTGCAAACAGCAAAGACTACCAGTTGCCTTCAAATGAAGATGAATTCAGGCAAACTAATTATGATTGGTTATGTGGAGCAGGTATCCAGATTGAAGAAATTGATGGAGTAAAATTACGCGAAATGATCGAAGAAAAAGAAGCCGTTTTCATTGATGTGCGCGAGTTTGATGAAAAGCCGGAAGTGAATTTTGAACATCAAAGGATGCCGCTTTCTAAATTTAAAAGTCAAATTGAAAATATTACCGCCAGTAAAATTGTTTGTTTTTGCCAAACGGGAAAAAGAAGCGTAGATGCGGCCAGGATGCTGGTAGAACATTTTGGAGAAACAAAAAAAGTGTACAGCTTAAAAGATGGCGTTTTAAGTTTGCAGGATTAAAGAACATGGAAAAGAGGAAACCCAAAAATATTTTTCAGCAAGGGCCGGTAACGGCTTCGTTTATCGGTGAAAGCATTCAAAAACATGCATCAAAAAAAGATATTGGCGCGCACAGTATCTTTTTAGGACAGGTGCGCGCAGATAAAATAAATGGCGAAACGGTTGCTGCTATTGAGTATACGACCTATGAAGAAATGGCTTTGGAAAAAATGCATGAGATACGCGAAGCTATTTTTGCGAAATATGAACTCACGTGTTTACATGTGCATCACAGTTTGGGAAGAGTAAAAGCGGGCGAAATAAGCTTGTTTGTATTTGCCTCTTCGGCACACAGGAAAGCAGCAATTGAAGCGTGCAACGAAATTGTTGAAAGGATTAAAAAAGAATTGCCGGTTTGGGGAAAAGAAATTTTTGAAAGCGAAGGTTATCAATGGAAAGAAAATAGATAATGGTAAACATCACACACAAACAAAATTCATTACGGCAGGCAATTGCTTCCGCAGTCGTAAAGGTTTCAAAACAGGAAACCATAGACGCAATTAAGGAACGAAAGGTTCCGAAGGGTGATGTTTTTGAATTTGCGCGTGCTGCAGGTTTGCTCGGCATAAAAAAAACAAGCGATGTAATTCCGGATTGCCATCCTTTGCCCGTTGAATTCGCTTCAATCACTTATGAAATTGAAAATCTTTCTGTAAAAATTTCCGTTGAAGTTCACACGATTTATAAAACGGGCGTAGAAGTGGAAGCTATGCATGGCGCTTCGGTAACGGCTTTGGTAATGTATGACATGTTGAAGCCTATTGATAAAAATGTGGAGATTTCTTCTATCAAATTAGAAAGTAAGAAAGGTGGCAAGACTGATTTTAGTAAAAATGACTACAATAAAATAAAATGCGCGGTTGTAGTTTGTTCCGACCGCGTTTCGAGAGGGGAGAAGGAAGACACTTCCGGGAAAGCTATCCTGGAAAAAATGCAAACTTTCGGAATTACTAAAACGGATTATAAAATTATTCCTGATGATTTCAATGAGATACAGAATATCGCAAAATATTTTGTGAATGAAAAATTCGATATCGTGATCTTTACCGGTGGCACGGGTTTATCTTCCCGTGATGTAACACCTGATGCAATTTCTCCATTAATCGAAAAAGAAATCGCAGGAATTATGGAGCAGGCGCGCCATTACGGGCAGCAACGAATGCCTTATGCCATGTTATCCAGGGGAGTTGCAGGCTTCATAAAAAAAACACTCGTTCTAACATTGCCCGGCTCGAAAAAAGGAGCTATAGAAACGATCGATGCGCTCTTTCCTTATGTTCTTCATTTGTTTGATCTAAATGATTCTTCTGTGCACGAAAAATCAGAATAACTTTCCCCCTTTTTCATACAAATAAATTGCCGGAATAAAAATTCCCATTCTTTGTTTGTTTACTCGCCTTAAGAAATCTTTAAGGGATTTTGTGAATCTGTTTCCACAATAATTTTTGAAGTGTGTATAATCCCTTTCACAATAATCCTAAACCATAAAAAATCTTTATCAGTAAGTCACTGACATCAAACCATTTAAAAAGTGGTTCTTTTTTTAGCATGCATCTTGAATAACTGGGAGGTGAAAAGATTTTTTGAAAAACTAAAAAAATACCCGTATGAAAATGACATTAAAAACGCTCATGCTGGGCTTTATTGCCAGCACAATTTTTTTCTCGTGCAAGAAGAATAATAGTAAGACTATAGAAACTTTGAGTTCCCGGGATTCTGCGTTTATTATGGAAGCAGCTGTCCTGAACACAGCGGAAGTTCAGGTAGGCCAACTTGCTGATTCAACTTCAGATACTTCCACTATACAAAATTTTGCTATGACGCTTATAAACGATCACCAGGCAGCGCAAAATGATTTGAAATCATTGGGTGCAGAGGTGAATATAGCCATTGCAGATACCACAAATGGCTATAACATGATGCGCCTTGACAGCCTGCGCAATTTATCAGGCCGCGCTTTTGATTCTGCGTTTATTATGAACCAGATAACTGACCATACGAAGGCGATTTCTGACTATCAGGCTGAATCAACTTCAGGTAATCAAACATCTGTCGTGAATTATGCAAATAAATATTTGCCAACACTGCAGAAACATTTGAATACAGCCGACAGTATAGCAACTGAGATGAATTTCAAATAACGTTTTTAGGTGAACGTTAACAGAAGCGGGAGGAAGGTGCTACTTAGCTTGCCGTTTCTCTTGCAAACATAAAAGTGAATACTTGGAAAACGTTCGATTTTATTTTGATTTAACTGCCCGGCCATGACCGGGCAGTTTTACGTTTGTGCATTATCGTTATCGCGAAATAAAAAAGCTGTGTTTTTATTTGTTTACTGCTTTTTATTTCAATATATAAAAGGTCAATTGTGTTTAAACTCTGTGAAAACTCGTGACATTTTTGTAAAAAGTGAATGTATATTTGATGAACCGAAAACATTCACGTATATGCTTAAACGCAGGACATTTCTCAAAAAATCATTAATTGCCGGACTAGGAACATCGGTGCTGAAACCGAATATATTTAAATCAAAAGCGGTTCTTGCCGAAAACAATACGAAGGGGACTTCAAAAAAGATCATCGTTGGCGGTGCAGGCATAAGCGGCCTCTGCTGCGCATATGAGTTGATGAAAAAAGGGCATGATGTTACAATCCTGGAAGCAAGTGGGCGACATGGCGGCCATGTTTTTACCGGTCATGATGGTTTGTCGGATGGTTTGTACGCCGACTTTGGCGCCGATCACATTACGAGGCCCGGTTATGAACGTTTTTTTGAATACCTGGAAGAATTTGACCTGGAGGCGCTGGCTTACCCTAATGCCGAAGGATCTCCGAATCCGAAAGAAAGAAATTCTCTTACCATGATCGGTGGAAAATTTTACACGGAAGATATGCTGGCTGATCCGCAAGTGCTAAAAAGCTTCGGTTTTAACCAGCGCGAAATACAATTTTTATCATCACATCCATGGTACGAACTCCGATCATTATTTCTTAGTTCTTATCTTGATAAATTTAAAGATCCCTATCAACCTTTTGGCGTAGGTTATGATGAACTGGATAGCATACCTATTGCCGATATTTATAAAAAGGAAGGCGCTTCTGCCGGAGCTCTTAACTACCTTGGCGGGAGACATACTTCGGCGCTTTATGAATTATGGCGGATGGCTGTCATGAAATTCCGGGGAATTCCACTTTCAGAAGGAGAAACCTTTAGGGTTAAAGGTGGTAACCAGCAATTGCCAACGGCTTTTGCAAAACATTTGGGAGCTGGAGTAAAACTGGCCCACCCGATTACGTCCATTCAGCAGGATGCAAATGGTGTAACGGTGACCTATAAAGCATTTGGAAGAGATGAGGAAAATCAAATGAAAGCCGATTATTTTGTTAATTGTATTTCACTTCAAATCTTTAAAAATATTCCGGTAACACCATCTTTGTCTCCCGGAAAGCAGTTTGTAGTTGATAACCTGGGCTACACTTCGCATCCTTTTTATGTGTTTGAGGCGAGTTCTAAATTTTGGCTCGATGATGGATTTAAAAGTATCAATATGTCGTTTGAACATCCGGATATTTCTTCGATCTGGCAGGAACCAAACGAAGTTGACACTACGCGTGTCATTTTGAAAGCCTATGGTCCCGGAGGACTTTCACCTCAAAGAGTTTTGGGTGCATTCAGGGAAGTATACCCCGGAAAACATGACACGATTGTGCAAGCGCTCACTCTTGACTGGACAAAAGATAAATTTGCCCCAACCTGTGAAATGTTGCCTTTTCCTATCGGGCAAATGCATAAGTTTTGGCCGGAGATCATGAAGGCCGATGGGAGAATTTATTTTGCGGGGACTTACGCGGATAACCTTAGCCGCGGTATGGAATCGTGTCTTCGTTCAGCACAAAGAGTTGCCAAAGAAATAGACGAAAAAGGATCTTAATTTTTAATTAGAAAAATCAAGGCAAAAGCATGTTGAAAGGAACTGTTTTTTTAATTGCTACTTCATTGATCTTTTTTATAATTCTTCTTATAATTAACTTTCCTTTTTTGCCGCTTAGCGTTCATGCGGGCACCCGGCGAAGCCAGGATGACAATCACCCACCCGTTGTGAAAATACTTTCTCCGAAAAACAACAGCAAGTTCGCGCCAAACTCACAGGTTCCTTATGAGATCAGTGTTTCGGACAAAGAAGATGGTGAATCGAAATACCAGGAGATCAATCCAAAAGAAGTTTTTTTAGAAATAAAATACGCGAGCGATACTTCCAAAGCACTTGCATTGATTAAAAAAAATGGCAGGGCAGATCCGCCGGGCCTTTCTGTCATTAAAACTTCAAACTGCATGAATTGCCACGCCTTCAAAAGCAAATTGATAGGACCTTCATTTTATGACATTACCCGGCGCTATAAACCTGTCGCGAAAACAGAAGATACTTTGGCGATCCACATCCTGAATGGATCTAAAGGAAGGTGGGGAAATGTGCAAATGCCTTCCAACAATAAATTAAATGCAGCGGAAGCGAAGGAAGTTATCAACTGGCTTTTTAAAAACAGTATTGATTCCGATGTGAATTATTTGGCCGGAACTGAAGGCTCTTTCAGGCTAAACCCATTCGCGGCCTCTTTTAAAAATGTTATACTTATTGCCAGCTATACAGATCATGGGTTAAAAGACAAGCCGCATCAAAATCTAAAGGGTGAGGATATGGTTATCCTGCAGGTAAAATAACGATCCTGAAGTTTATAATTAGCGTTTACCCTTTACCGTTATGTACGCTTTTGATCAATATTGATTATAATTATCGTGGCCGAGTTGTTTCACAAGTTTGTTATAAACTCCAAAAAGTAAAAGCGGAGCAGCCCATTGGCCAAAGAAGAGGCTCTTATGTTTTTGACCGGCAACGTGAAGCGACAACGAAACTGCCATTGACGCGACAGCCGCCCATAAGAAAACATCCGAAGGAAGTTTTGCGGTTTCACTTTCAATTTTTTTAGCAAGCCGGCCTTCGCGATGTTCAGGTTTGATTAATTGTTCCATAAATGTTGTTTTAAATTTTGCAAACAAATTCAAATTTCGTGCCCCGAAAAAAAGGTTTGATCTTTTTTTGTAAACAGGCAGGACTTTTGTGCGATATAATTCCTATGTTGTAGAAGTGATTCAGCGAAAAGGAGCAAGGAGCAATTTTTTTAAAAACAATCAATAAGGGATACAAAAAAGTCTTTGATGATGAGTGATTGTTCTTGTACCTCAGCTAAAAGGAATTTGTTTATCACCGGGGGGAAATGGCGTCTTTCCCGCGGGGGAAATAAGAGTGGAAACGGAATGTTATTTGAGTTTGATTCGCAATAAAAACGTTACTTTCAATGACTGTAATCGAACAAAATCAATTTTTTTCTTTTAGCAAAATCAATTTACATTTGGCGATATAAAAGCTTGATTAAAGGGAAATTACATTTATTCACAATTGCAATTTTTATTATTAATTTCCTTGATATTTTTTATGAGCCTCTATGTGGCTATTCTTTATCATAAAAAACCAAAAAAATGCCTAAAAAATTCAACCATGTTATCTCAGTCTTTGCAGTAATTATTTTATTTCTTCCTTTTCAAACCATAAATGCCCAGCAGGAAAATATTCTTACTGCCCAAGAAAAGGCTGATGGTTGGCAACTTCTGTTTAACGGAAAAGATTTAAGCGGCTGGCATTCTTATCTTGAAAATGCGCCGGGAAAAGCGTGGCAGGTTAAAGATGGAATGATCTTTCTCAACAAAAATTCTAAAAGCGTTGAAAAAGATTTTGCTGACCTGGTAACGGATAAAGAATACGAAAACTTCGACCTGAAACTCGAATGGAAAATGGAACCGTGCGCCAACAGCGGCGTTATGTTTTATGTAAATGAATCACCGAAATATCAAAACACTTATGAGACCGGCCCCGAAATGCAAATCACTGATTTGTCATGCCTGTACACTTCCAACCATAGTGAGATTAGCGATAGCCGGATTAACATGCATCGCGCCGGAGCGCTTTATGACCTGGCGCCTGCAGATACAGAATGGGTAAAGCCTGCACCGGAATGGAACACCTACGAAATTATTGCCAACAACGGGCATGTACAATTTTTTCAAAACGGGCATAAGGTGGTTGATACCGAATTTTGGGATAGCAACTGGTGGAAGAAAATCTCACGCACAAAATTTCATCAATGGCCGGATTTCGGAACTTTCAGGACAGGCCATATTTCTTTGCAGGGAACAGAAGATGGGCACTTATGGTTTCGCAATATCAAAATAAAGACTTTTAGGTTTGGACCTTCCACCTAAAAAAAGCTTTCCCGTTTTTTGCAATAACTTATCTAACCTCAAATATTGTGTTCCATAATTCTAAATTAAAATTGACATGAAAAAACCTATTGGCAGGCGGGAGTTTATTAAAGATTCGGCTTTAACGGCAGCTGCCTTCACTATTGTACCAAGCCATGTATTAGGCGGAAAGCGGCATGTGGCGCCAAGTGACAAATTGTATATTGCCTGTGTGGGATGTGGTGGTGAAGCGCAAAATGATATTGAGCACTTTGCTTATTCGCCGAAGAAAAATGCGGTCATCGCTTTTCTTTGTGATGTTGATGATGTAAGATCTGCTGAAACGCGTAAGAATTTTCCAAAAGCTCCGTACTATCACGACTGGAGGGAAATGTTCGACAAGGAACACAAAAATTTTGATGCAGTTACTGTGGCAATACCGGATCATAACCATGCAATAGTTGGGCTAAATGCGATGAAATTAAATAAGCATTTGTACCTCCAAAAACCTTTGACGCACGATATTTATGAAGCACGCATTCTTACTGAAGCGGCGAAAAAATATAAAGTAGTGACCCAAATGGGAAACCAGGGCGCTTCGTTTGACGGAATGAGAACTTTAAAAGAATGGTTTGACGCAGATTTAATTGGGGAGATAGAAAAAGTGTACAACTGGACTAATCGCCCTGTTTGGCCGCAAGGAATTCCCTGGCCGGATAAGACTGCCACCGGTTCCTGACACTTTAAATTGGGATTTATGGCTGGGAACAGCGCCGCAAACGGATTATGTAGACAATCTCGTACCATTCAATTGGCGCGGATGGTGGCGATTTGGAACCGGCGCTTTGGGCGATATGGGTTGTCATATTATAGGACCGTCATTTAAGTTGTTAGGATTGGGCTATCCCACCGAGGTAACGTGCGAAGCCGTTATAACTTATACGGGAATGTTCAAAGAAGTGGATGATCCTATGAGCATTCCCCCCGCCAGCAGGCTTCGTTACACTTTTCAACGCCCGGATGGGGGAGAGTTGAAACTTTATTGGATGGATGGGGGACTGGTACCCGAACGGCCGGATGAATTAGATCCCGATGTTAATCTGAATGATGCATTGGCCGGTGTTCCTAAGTTAGGAGACTATGAAGGAGGAACCTTATTTGTTGGTAAAAGAGGGAAGATCTCCTGTGGTTGGGGAGGCCGTAGCCCGCGATTGTTGCCTCTTTCACTAAACAACCAGGTAGACGTTGCTAAAAAATATCCGCGCGTAGCGGGATCAGCAAACGGTCACTGGTGGCAATGGGTGGATGCGGCTATTGCAGGTTATCACAACGATTATCCGGGAAATGCTGCACTTCCTATGCCGGGGAAGGAAAAAGCTTACGTAGATTCTCCCTTTGAAGATTACGCCGGGCCTGTTACAGAAACCGTGTTGATGGGTAATCTTTTATTGAGAAGTTTTGGTATTCGTGAAAAAACAAAAAGGCATGACCCGGTGTATGGCGAGGTAGAAGACATTACAACTCCCGGCCGTTACATAGCTTACAAGTGGGATGGAGCCAATATGCGCATTACCAATTTTGAACCAGCCAACCAGTTTGTAAAGAGAGAATACCGGCAGGGTTGGGGAGAATTGAAGTTGTAGTTATTTGTTTGTTTAGCAGTCTAAGGAAATGAAACAGTTTAGTCTGAAATTCATTTTTCTTTTTTGTTAAATAGCATATACATTTGAGCCTATAAAAGCTTGATTAGGGGGAAATTAGGTTGTATTGCTCACAAAGTTCCGCCACTAATTTCTTTGATATTTCTTGAAAGTATTTCTACTATTTTTTATAACAAACAAACCTTAACAATGCTAACAAAAATCAAATCTATTTTCAAATCCCTTGTAGTATTTATTTTATTCTTCGGTTTTCAAAATGCAAATGCGCAACAAGAAAATACGCTCACTGCGAAAGAAAAGTCAGATGGCTGGCAACTTCTTTTTAATGGAAAAGATCTCACGGGATGGCATTCATACCTTGAGAAGGCTCCTGGAAAAGCCTGGCAGGTGAAAGATGGTGCAATCGAACTGAATAAGAACAGCAATAGTGTTGAGAAAGATTTTGCTGACCTGGTAACGAATGAAGAGTATGACAATTTTGATTTTAAAATGGAATGGAAAATGGAACCATGCTCAAACAGCGGCGTAATGTTTTATGTGCATGAAGATCCGAAATACCAGAATACCTACGAGTCGGGGCCTGAAATGCAAATAGCTGATCTTGCCTGCAATGACGATGGAAGAATTTTAAAATGTCGCGCGGGCGACCTGTACGATCTTGTTCCTGCCGACACCGAGTGGGTTAACGTCGCGCCTCATTGGAATAAGTACGAAATTATTGCCGATCACGGGCATGTCACATTTATTCAAAATGGCCATAAAATAGTTGAAACCACTATGTGGGATGATCACTGGCGCGATATGATCGAAAACAGTAAGTTTAAGGAGTGGCCCGGTTTTGGCACTTTTAAGAAAGGTCATATTTCCTTCCAGGGAACAGAGAACGGGAAGCTTTGGTACAGGAATATTAAGATAAAGAAATTGTAACTTTTCTGTGAAGCGTCATAAGAAGCAAAGACAAAAGTGGTTTTCCTTTGAGGCTTTTCCCCATAGCTACTATGTATGAAATCAAAAAAGATATTTTAAAATCATAAATCATACCTACTATCATGGAAGACCCAAAAATTCCCGGCAAACCATTAAGCCGGAAAGATTTTATAAAAAACACGGCTTTTACGGCAGCGGCATTCACCATTGTTCCGCGTCATGTTCTTGGCGGAAAAGGTTTTACGGCACCAAGTGATAAATTATACATTGCGGCTGTAGGTTGCGGTGGTGAAGCTGAAAATGACATTCATCACTATGCAACCGCGCCAAAGAAAAATGCTGTGATTGCTTTTTTATGTGACGTTGACGACAGGATGGCGGCTCCGAGAATAAAGGAATTCCCTAAAGCAGGATTTTACCATGACTGGCGTGAAATGTTTGAAAAAGAGCACAAAAATTTTGACGCGGTTTCCGTCGCTATACCTGATCACAATCACGCGATAGTGGGGCTGAGCGCTATGCAATTGAACAAACATTTGTATTTACAAAAGCCTTTAACACATGATATTTATGAAGCACGAATTCTTACAAAGGCTGCAGAAAAATATAAAGTAGTTACGCAAATGGGCGACCAGGGTGCTTCCTGCGATGGCATGCGTACTTTAAGAGAATGGTTCGATGCCGGGCTTATTGGAGATATCACCAAAGTTTACAACTGGACCAACCGACCGGTTTGGCCACAGGGAATTCCATGGCCTAAAGACAAGTCCACCTGTTCCCAAAGAATTGAATTGGGATCTTTGGTTGGGAACTGCACCCGAAACGAATTACATAGATAATTTAGTTCCTTTTAACTGGCGCGGTTGGTGGAAATTTGGTACCGGCGCTTTGGGCGATATGGCTTGTCATATCATAGGGCCTTCCTTTAAATTACTGGATCTTGGATATCCTACAGAAATTACCGGGATGGCAAGTACCATTTACTCCGGCATTTTCAAAGAAGCCGATTACCCGGAGAGTATTCCTGTTTCCAGCAAGCTGCGTTATAATTTCAAATTAAAAGACGGGCGAGATCTGAAATTGTTTTGGATTGATGGCGGCTTCGTTCCTGATCGTCCTGATGAACTTGATCCTGACGTAAACGAAAATGAAGCGTTGGCAGATACACCTGAAGAAAATATTTTGAAGGTGGAAGTTTGTTCATCGGAACAAAAGGAAAAATCTCCTGTGGTTGGGGTGGAAGCCATCCAAGGTTGTTCCCGCTTTCTTTGAATAAAGATATCAATGTGCCGAAAAAATATCCGCGTGTGGAAGGAGGAATGGACGGACATTGGTGGCAATGGGTTGACGCATGCATTGCAGGTTATGGAAATATGGAAGTAGATTCTCCTTTTGTGGGATATGCCGGTCCTCTTACAGAAACTGTGCTGATGGGCAATTTACTGCTAAGAAGTTTTAATTTAAGAGAAAAGTCCAAAAACACGATCCTGTATATGGAGAGCTCGAACAAATTTCTACACCGGGACGCTACATCACTTATAAATGGGACGGAGAAAATATGCGCATCACCAATTTTGAGGCTGCCAACCAGTTTGTAAAAAGAGAATACCGGCAGGGTTGGGGAGAATTAAAATTGTAATTATTTATTTATTTACTGGCAACTACCGGGCATCAATTGCAAAACCGGCGATGCTTTTTATTATTATAGCATTTTACTTTATGCACTATTTCGCTCTGTAAATTTGCTTATTTTTATTTAACCGGACAGATAATCAGTTAAGACATTAATGGCAAATTCAAACATCGGCACAGCTTCGAAAAACCACCAATATTTTCTTTCAGGCGACGGCGAAATGGCCAATCTTATCCGCAATAAAGATTGGAACACTACTCCTTTAGGCAATCCTGAAACATGGCCTGCTTCCCTTCGCACGATGGTTTCGGTTATGCTTGATAATCCTTTGGGAATGTATATTGCCTGGGGCAAAGAATATACGCAGCTTTACAATGACGGATTTCGGCCGATACTTGGTTCTTCAAAACATCCGGAGGCTTTAGGACTAAGTTCCGCAATAACTTTTGCCGAAATATGGGATACCATTAAGCCGGTGTTTGAAAAAGTGATGCAAGGAGAATTCTGTTCTTGAAACAGACTTCATGGTTCCTCTTAATCGTGATGGTTTTAACCAAAAATATTATTTTGATTTTGCATACAGTCCTATTAAAAATGAAGATGGAAATCCTTGTGGTATTTTGGTTACTGTAAACGAAACTACCAACAAGAAAAAGGTAGAGGACGAACTGAAGGACGCTAAAGAGCGCATGGAATATGCTACCCATGCTGCCGATATTGCTACCTGGGTTTTTGATCCTCAAAATGAAACTTTTGTTTGTGACAAGTTATTAAAAGACTGGTTTGGTTTGCCCGAAGCGGAAGTGTTTCCACTTGAACTGGCAATGGAGAAACTTATACCAAAAGATAAGGAGCCTGTTCAAAATGCAATAGAACAATCACTACAATATTCCCATCGGGGTTATTGATCATGAATGTACAATCGTTCATCCTGAAACAAAGCAATCGAGGATAATAAGAGTAAAAGGCAAAGCGGTTTTTAATGAAGACAAAATTGCTTACAAATTATATGGGATTCTCCAGGATATTACCAGAGAAACGCTGACACAGAGGAAGATAAAAGAAAGCACATGCCAATTTTATGAAGATGATCCTCCAGGCGCCTTTTTCAATTGCGGTTTTAAGGGTCCCGACTACGTGGTGGAAGTGGTGAACGACAAAGCTTTGGAATTGTGGCAAAGGAAAAGAGAGGAGGTAATGGCACTACCGGTTATGGACGCGATGCCGGAATTGGTTGACCAGGGAATTAAAGAATTACTCGATGAGGTTTACAAAACAGGTAAGACATTTTCAGCAACCGAAATGCCGGTGCAGATTCTTAAAAATAATGATTTAGAAGAAATATTTATCAATTTTAATTACCAGGCATTAACGAATGCCGAAGGAGCATCTGAAGGAATTTTCGCAATCGGGATGAACGTAACTGCGCTTGTTAACGCCCGTCGCCAGGTGGAAGAAAGTGAAAAAATGCTTCGAAGCATTGTTGAAAATTCTCCGTTCCCAATAGGCGTCTACATAGGAAAAGAAATGAAGATACAATTGGCGAACCAGACAATGCTTGATACATGGGGAAAGGGAAATGAAGTAATTGGTAAATTATATACTGAGATTTTACCTGAACTGGCCAATCAACATGTTTTTGAGCAGTTGGAAACTGTTTATTCTACCGGAAACCGTTTCATGCACGAAATCAGAAGATAGATCTTGTGGTCGATAACCGGATGCAGACTTTTTATTTCAATTACAGTTTTACGCCATTATTTAATTTGGAAGGACAGGTTTATGGGGTAATGAATACCGCTGCTGATGTCACCGATCTTGTCAATGCGATTCAAAAAACAGAAAAAAGTGAAGAACAACTTCGCATAGCGCTTGATGGTGGAGAATTAGGCACCTTTGATTATTATCCCCTGGAAAACAAATTGTTTTGGTCTGCTAAAACAAAGGAGCTTTTTGGCCTTTCTCCTGACGCAGAAGTGAATTACGAAATTTATATGCGCGCCATATACCCGGAAGATTCAGGTAATTCTTTGGCAATTATGCAGGATAATTTTCCATTCAGGAAAGTGGGCTGTATGAACTTGTATACCGCACAATTGGGATAGAGGACGGAAAACGTAAGATGGTTAAGGTCAAAAGGTAAAGCCACCTATAATGAGAAAGGAATTCCGGTTCGTTTTACCGGTGTCGTACAGGAAATTACTCAACTTAAGGAAGCGGAAGCAGAAAGAATACGAATTGAAAAGGAACTAAAAGAAAGCGAAGCACGTTTCAGGATGTTTGCTGATTCTATGCCTCAAATTGTTTGGGCTGCGGATAATAATGGAAAGCTGACTTACATCAACAAAGCGTTTTACAACTATACAGGCCTCTCGTCTTCTGACAATATTGAAGAGGAGTGGTTTGAAATAATTCATCCAGAGGATAAAGAAGAAACTATGCGTGAGTGGGATAACTGTGTTAGAAACGGTACGGAATACAAATGTGAGCATCGTTTTCGCCGGTATGATGGCGAATACCGCTGGCAGCTAAGCCGGGCAGTCGCCCTTAAGAATGAACAGGGAAACATTGAGACCTGGGTTGGTACCAGTACGGATATCCAGGAGATAAAAGAACTTGACCAGCAAAAAGATCATTTTATCAGTATTGCAAGTCATGAATTAAAAACGCCCATTACATCTATTAAAGGATATGTACAAATACTCGAAAGCATCTACAAAGAATCAGAAGACGCTTTTCTGAAAAAATCTTTAGCTGCAGTAGACAAGCAAATAGTAAAACTTACCAATCTCATTTCTGATCTGTTGGATCTTTCCAAGCTTAAGGTAGGCAATTTACATTTTGTAAAGGAATCATTCAATATGAACGAACTTATTGAAGAAGTAGTGGAAGAAATGAAATTGGTAAAACAGGACTATTCTTTTGAAGTCGCTTTGCAGACAGACGCAGAAGTGTTGGCTGACCGGGAAAGGATTTCACAAGTACTCGTTAATTTCCTAACCAATGCCATCAAATATTCCCCGCGAAATAAATTGATACAGGTAGAGAGCTTTTTAAAAGATAATTATTTCACGGTCGTGGTAAAAGATTTTGGTATCGGTATCAGTGAGAAAAGCCAGGAAAAAATATTTGAAAGATTTTACCGGGTAGAAGGAACAAATGAAAAAACTTATCCCGGGTTTGGAATTGGATTATTTATTTCTTCCGAAATCATTCAATGGCATAATGGAAAGATTGGTGTGAAAAGTGTTCCCGGCGAGGGTTCGGAATTCTTTTTCAGTCTGCCGGCTGATTGATCCGGTATACCAATTGCGTCCGTCAATTATAGTAAACAAACAAATACTTTAAATTTTTATTTCGGTATTACGGTTATGGGTAAACGCAGAAGCCGGGCAAGTAAAAATAACAAAAGAATCAACCTGTTACCTTTGTAATTCGCACAATAATATTTGTCATACATTTGTCTAAAATGGTAAATTTTAAACCTTTTTTAGAGTTTGTTTAGCAAAGTGTGTAAATTACACTTTAATTTATTTAACGTTTACTTAATTACTTGATTATGGGAAAAAAATTTCTCTTCAGCGTATTATTTCTGTTTTGTTGTTTCTTTCAAACATTCGCCCAGCAAAGAACTATAACCGGTAAGGTCACATCAAATGACGGAACGCCATTGGTGGGAGCTACTGTATTGGTCGTTGGACAAAAAACAGGAGCAAGCACAGGTAGTGATGGTACATTCACCATTAATGTGCCTCAAAGTGCCAAACAACTTGAAGTTAGTTTTATTGGTTATCAATCGCAAACTGTTGATATTACCGCATCTTCCAATGTAGAAGTAAAGCTTCAAACTGCTGCAACAGCGTTGACAGATATTGTGGTAACCGGGTACGGAACTACCCGTAAAAAAGATTTGACCGGCGCTATTTCACAAATTTCATCAAAGGATTTCACGACTGGTAATATATCCAGTCCCGCTCAACTTTTCCAGGGGAAAGTGCCCGGAGTTGTGGTGACTGCACCCGGGGGAGATCCAAATGCAAATATTTCGATTCGTTTAAGAGGCCAGACTTCTTTGTCCGGGGGCCAATCCCCTCTCATTGTTGTAGATGGAGTTCCTTTGGATGATCCAAATCAGTTTGCAGATATTCCTTCAAGTGATATCGCTTCTATTGACGTTTTGAAGGACGCATCTGCATCTGCCATCTATGGGTCACGTGGATCGAATGGTGTAATAGTGGTAAATACAAAGAAAGGGGCAGCGGGCAAAACAACCGTAACGTATGATGGTTCGGTTAGTGTAGATAAAGTTGCTAAACTGTATGACCTGGCCGATGCACCACAATGGAAGCAAGGTTACACTCAATTGCTTACTTCACAGGGAGCCAGTAGCGGTGATATTCAGGATGCAATTGCAGGGTATGATCATGGAGGGAATACAGATTGGCAAAAAGCTTTAACCCAAACAGGTGTTTCAACTGCACATGACATATCTCTCACCGGGGGAGCGCACGGTTTTAGTTATCGTGCTTCAGCTAATTACCTGGAACAACAGGGAGTTGTAATTAATTCCGGCAGAAATCAGTTAGGCTTGCGTTTTACTGCACAACAAAAAGCTTTAAATGATAAACTTACATTGCAGGTTGGCGTTATAAATTCGACAACTAATAGAAAATTAACCGACTATAATATTTTCTACGAAGCATATAGTTCACCTTCGGTATATCCTGTTAAAAACCCTGACGGGTCTTATTTTGCTTATACCGATTTTGCTCTCCAAAATCCTGTTCAACAACAGGCTGAGGAAACTGATAAATCTATAGAGACCCTTACGATCATGAATGCGACAGTAGATTATGAATTGGTACATGGCCTGAAAATAGGAGTAAGAGGCTCGTCTTCAAGATTTAATGATCAATACGAATTTTTTGAACCTGTATTCCCATTGGTCGGAAACTCGAATGTGGGTGCGTTAGCAAGTTCGAATAGTAGTTCCAAAAAGGGAGATATCCACGTTAATTTCGATAAAGACTGGGGTAAAAGCAATTTGTCTGCGTTAGCTGTATATGAATATAATGATTTTAATTATAATGCCCATGGCGCTGTTGCCTCTAATTTGCTTTTAGGTGACATCGGAGCATGGAGTTTACAATCTGCACCTCAAGCTTTTCAACATTCATATACTGATAGAAACGAATCCCAATTGATTTCGTATTTAGGTAGGGCAGCATATAATTGGGATCAAAAGTATTTTGCAACAGCAAGTTTCCGCGCTGATGGTTCTTCTAAGTTTGGACCGAAGAATGCATACGGGTACTTCCCTTCTTTCTCGGTAGCATGGAGGTTAAGCAACGAATCATTTATGCAGGGGCTTCAATGGCTTAACGAGTTTAAGATTAATGCAGGATGGGGTAAAACCGGTGACCAGGAGAATATTGGAGCTTATACTAAACTTCAACTGTATGGCCCTGTAGGTTCTTATTATGATGCTTCAAAAGGATTGTGGTTAACTGAATACGGTCCAAGTCAAAATTCAAACCCGAACCTTCAATGGGAAGAAAGAGTGGGAAGAAATATAGGATTTAATTTTGCTGTTTTAAATAACAGGTTAACAGGAGCCTTTAACTACTTCAGTGATAAAAGTACAAAGTTGTTGTACGATTATACAATCCCATTCCCAAGTCCTGGTGCGGTAGTAAATACGTTGTTGGCAAACGTGGGAACGATGACCAATAAAGGCGCTGAATTTAATGTCAACTTTGAAGCGGTAAAAAATCAAAATTTCTCATGGACAGTTGGTGGGCAAATCAGTTCAGTTAAGACGAGGATTACAAGCTTAAGCGGAAGCTTTAGTAATGGTGTTTCAACGTATCAACTTTCAACAGACCAGGTATCAGAAGGAAGTGCCCAGGGAAGGGGTTTGAGTGGTGCACCGATTACTTATTTGAAGGTTGGATATACACCTTATGTTTTCTGGATGCCACATTATGTAGGCCTGGATAAAGACGGAAACGAATTATACCAGGTAGACGGAGGAAGCCCAACCACTGATGTATTGCAGGCTTCTAATTATTATACTGATCCTGCACCTAAATTCCATTATGGATTCACATCTGATTTCGCTTATAAAGCATGGGATTTTAGTTTCTTCCTGAGGGGTGTTTCCGGGGGAAAGATATTTGACAATTCAAGAATGGTATTAGATAATATTAACCGCTTTGGCGGAAACAACGGAACGGTAGAAGCCTTGAGCAATGGTATTACCAACGCTCCGCAGGCCTCAGATCATTGGCTTGAAAATGCCTCTTACCTGAGAATGGATAACATGAATTTATCATATACCTTTAAACCTAAGGGCCTATTTCAGGCAATCAGGGTTTATGCCGCAGCAAATAATGTTTTCATTATTACTAAATATCGTGGGTTAGATCCTGAAGTGTATGTTACTTCAGGACCGGGAAATGTAATGTTTGATGCTTTGGGAAGTGCCGGTGTTGGCAATAGCTTCTTACCGGGAGGATCAGTAGGTGCTTATATCGATGCATCCTATTCCGGATCAGGGTATTATCCAAAAACTCATTCCTACACCCTTGGAGTAAATGTGACTTTAAAATAATTTGATCAAAAATTTAATAATTGTATTATGAAAATTAATAAAATAAACAAGTACTTCATTTGGGCTTTGCTTGGAATATTTACAATGGTTTCCTGTACTAAGCTGAAGACTAACGTTTACAGTGTTGTGCCCAGTACTTCATACTGGCAAACACCTGAACAGGTTGCAGCCGGGGTGGCGCCAGCTTATTCAACCTTGAACGGAGTTCAGGCAATAGGAGGAGATATTGCTAATATGGTAGAAGGAGTTACAGATGAAATGGTTGTTCCAACCAGGGGAAATGACTGGGGTGACGCCGGGCACTGGAATGCCCTGTGGTACCATTCTTATGAACCATCAAATGATAACTGGAACAACGGATGGAACGATGTGTTTAACGGTATAAGTAAATGTAACCTGATCATCACGTCTGTTAATGGCCTTGATCCGGCTCCTACGACTCTTCCTTCAATCATCGCACAGGTGAAAACACTTAGAGCCTATTATTACTATCTTGCTATGAGCGTTTTTGGAAATGTTCCAATTGTTACTGATACAACAACCAGTAGCACCCCACCCACTGCAAAAAGGGCTGACGTGTTTAACTTTATTGTGTCAGATCTTAAAGCCAGTATACCCAATTTAACTTCACAAGTTGATGCGAGTACTTATGGGCAGGTTACCAAATATTTTGCTTTCGCTCTATTGGCCAGGCTCTATTTAAATGCCCAGGTTTTCACCGGTGTTCCCGGCCCCAGTTATACAGCCGGACAGGCGGATTACCAGGACGCAATAAGTTATTGCGATTCGGTTATGGCAGGCCCTTATTCATTGATGGGGGATTATTTCGATAACTTTTCACCCAATAATGGCCCCTCAAGCACAGAGAACATCTTTGCTTATCCTTGTGATCATACGAATAACAAATCGAATAACTGGGAAAATGCTATTTTACATTATCAAAGTAACGAGGCTTTTGGCATGCCCACCGGGGGTAATCTGTGGAATGGTTTCTGTTCTGAGGCTGATTTCTATAGCACTTTTGATACAACATCTACCTATGTAAATAGTGGTTCAGAAGTTTTAAGAAACTATAACGATATGAGATCGGGACAATGGCTGGTAGGACAGCAATATATTGGTACTTACAATTATCCTCCTTCTCAAAATGTTGTGGTTTCAGCGCCGGCTGCAGACCGTGTTATTGATGCGGGCACTTCTGCTCCGTTGGCTTTTAACCCTAACTTTACAGCATTTTCTGATGCAAGCCCTGCAGGAAGATTGGCAGGTGTGAGAAATATCAAATATTTCCCGGCTCCTTCTTCAGGTCAAAATGCTTCTGATATGGATAATGACTTTGTGATCTTCCGTTTGGCTGAAATCTATTTTATCAAAGCCGAAGCTGAGCTTAGATTAGGCACCAACACAGCAGACGCACTGGACCTTATAAATAAGATCAGGGAAAGAGCTTACGGAAATGCTTCTCATGATATCACTGCAGGTCAGTTGACTCTTCCATTCCTTTTACAGGAAAAAGGAAGGGAAATGGCTTACGAAGGCGTTAGAAGAGATGACCTGATAAGGTACCAGGTGGCAGGTGACGGGCCGTATTTCACAAAAGCCCGCACAGTGGGTAACAAACCTGCAGACCCTGACGATCACCTGATGGTTTTCCCTATTCCTGCTAAACAGATAACCGCTAACGCGAATCTTACCCAAAACCCGGGCTATTAATTTTTTTGAAAAACAATTATAAGTTTTCTATTTTAAAGAAGTAGTGTATTTTACACTGCTTCTTTTTATTTTAGCTCACCAAAATATATGAACCGTATACGCTTACAGGCTTGCCTTTATCTTTTTTTAATAATTGCTTTATCTGCTTGTCATCCCTCAGAAAATAACGATCAGCCTGAAAATTCATTGTTTCAGTTACTTCCTGCTTCCCAAACCGGTATCGATTTTATCAATAAAGTTGAAGACACGAAAGATTTTAATGTTTTTAAATACCGTAATTTTTACGACGGCGCAGGAGTTGCAATCGGTGATGTAAATAATGATGGTAAACCGGATATTTTCTTTACATCAAACCAACACGGTAACAGGCTTTATATAAACAAAGGTAATTGGAAGTTTGAAGATGTAACTGAAAAATCGGGTATTACAAGTAACCATAAGTGGCATACCGGTGTTACAATGGTGGACATAAACGGAGACGGGTGGCTTGATATTTATGTTTGTAACAGCGGTAGAATTAAAGGCGACGACCGTTCGAATGAATTATACATCAACCAGAAAGACGGCACTTTTAAAGAAATGGCGCATCAGTATGGGCTTGACGACAAGGGACTTTCCACGCAAGCAGTTTTTTTCGACTATGATCATGACGGCGATCTCGATTGCTTTATACTCAATAACAGCTACCGTCCTATTGAAAGCTTTGGGAATGATCGCAATCTTCGGAACGTCCGTAGTTACGAAGGAGGGCAACGCCTGTACCGGAATGATAACGGTCATTTTACAGATGTAAGCGCGCAGGCAAATATATACGGAAGCGAGATTGGTTTTGGGCTTGGAGTAACTGTAGGCGACCTTAATAACGATGGCTGGGACGATATATATGTTTCAAATGATTTTTTTGAAAAAGATTACTTGTATATCAATCAACGTAATGGCACATTTAAAGAAGTAAGTGATGACGAATTGGGGCATATGAGTTATTCGTCTATGGGTTCGGATATGGTTGATTTCAACAACGATGGGAACCTGGATGTTTTTACCACCGATATGCTTCCGGAAGGTGACAAAAGATTAAAGGTCACAACTAAGTTCGAAAATTTTAATATCGCAAATGCCAAATTGAAAAATGATTTCCACCATCAATTTACAGCCAATTGCCTGCAACTTAATAACGGAGACGGGACTTTTAGTGAAATCGCTCCAATGGCTGGCGTAGAAGCCAGCGACTGGAGTTGGGGAGCATTGAGTTTTGATTTCAATAATGACGGGTGGAAGGATATTTTTGTAAGCAACGGTATTAGTAAGGATCTCACCGACCAGGACTTCCTGGATTATTTCAGCAGTGAGGAAGCTATAAAACTCGTCCAAACGGGGGGATTCCAATTCAAATCATTTTTAGATAAAATGGCTTCCACTCCAATTTCAAATTATGCTTTTGTTAACCAAAAGAATCTTTCTTTTAAAAATGAGTCAAAAAAATTGGGATTGGCCGAACCCGGTTTTAGTAATGGTGCAGCTTACGGCGACCTGGACGGTGATGGCGACCTTGACCTGGTAGTGAATAATGAAAACATGGAAGCATTTGTATACAGGAATATGTCCTCCGAAAAATTACATACTTCTTATTTGAAAATTAAGTTCAGGGGTGAAGGAATGAATACTTTTGGCTTTGGTACCCGCGTAACAATCTATTCAAAAGGAAACAGACAGGTTTTGGAGCAAATGCCCAGCCGGGGCTTTGAGAGTTCGGTGGAACCTGTTCTTAATTTCGGATTGGGAAGTGCAAAAAAAATAGATAGCCTAATCGTTTTATGGCCTGATCTGAAGACGCAAAAGCTTGCAGGTTTAAAAACAGATACTACTATAACGCTCTCTGAAATCAACGCAACAGAAAAATTTTCCCCACCACATGCTTCACCCGCGCTATATGAGAATGTTACCAATAATGTAATTTCAGGAGACATCAAACACAACGAGAACGGGTTTATAGATTTTGATGTTGAGCCATTGATTCCGAAAATGCTTTCTACCGAGGGGCCTAAATTAGCTATCGGAGATGTAAACGGTGACGGGCTTGAAGATTTTTTTATGGGAGGTGCTACCGGTGATACCGATAAATTATTTATACAGGAGCCGAACGGTCATTTTGTTCAAAAGCCCGAGTATGCGTTTATGCAGGATAAGGATTTTGAGAGCATTGGAGCTGAATTTTTTGATTTCGACAATGATGGTGATTTGGATTTATTAGTGGCCTCGGGAGGTAACCAGTTTCAACCGGGCTCTGTTTATTTATCACCGCGATTATATATTAATGATGGCAAGGGAAACTTCACCCGTTCGTTTAAAGGATTTCCATCTTTAAATATGAATGCTTCCTGTATCAGGGTGGGTGATTATGACGGTGACGGGCTTCCGGATATATTTATAGGCGGGAGGAGTGTGCCCGGTTCTTACGGTATTTCCCCGCAGAGTAAACTATTACGAAATATGGGTAATGGCAAATTTGTAGATGTTACAAATTCCGTTGCACCGCTTCTTTCAACTTTAGGAATGGTTACCGACGCACAATGGGTGGATGTGGATCACGACGGGAAAAAAGAATTGGTTGTTGTTGGCGACTGGATGCCTCTTACCATCCTTAAATATGATGGAAACAAACTTATAAAAATAAAAGAAATAGACGGATCTTCCGGCTGGTGGAATTGTTTGGCGGTTGCGGATATGAATAATGACGGGTATCCTGATCTTATCGCGGGCAACCGGGGATTAAATTCCAAGATCAGGGCAGATAGTATCCACCCGGCAAGATTATTTATTTCTGATTTTGATAATAACGGGCGTACGGATTGTATAGCGGCTTATTATAAAACCGATGGCAAATCATATCCTTTTAATCTTCGTGGTGATTTAATTGAACAGTTGCCCTATATGAAAAAGAAATTCCCTAAATACAGTGATTACGGCGGAAAAACAATTGACCAGGTTTTTACCAGGGAGGAATTGGAACACGCACAAAAGCTTAGCGTTCAACAACCGCAAAGTTGTATTTTTTACAACAACAGGAAAGGGGGTTTCGTAATGAAACCATTGCCTCAAATGGCACAGATCTCGCCGGTGTTCGGTATTGTAATTTCAGATTTAAATGGCGATGGCATAAAGGATATTTTTCTTGCCGGTAATTTTTATGGTTTGAAACCTGAAGTAGGCCGGTATGATGCCAGTTATGGAGTAACCTTGTTGGGCAGAAAAGATGGAACATTTCAATATATTCCCCCTGCAAAAAGCGGCCTGTTCATGAAAGGAGAAGTTCGAGATGCCAGGCAGATCAGGGATCAAAAAGGTGAATATATACTTGTAGCCAGGAATAATGATTCTCTTCAAATCTTTACAAAAAAAGATAGCAGACTTCAGTAAACAAAGAAATTCTGCGTAATTTTATTTTACTGGATTTGATACGGTAATTCTCAGGACCAATAACCCGTTTTTCCCGGAACCTAAACCCGGAAATATGAATAGAATCAAAACCATCACGGGGGCAATTTTGTGCGGCATCATTACTTTAATGTTATCATGCAAGAAAGAAGTGAACAATAATATGCCTTTGGCTTTTGTTGATTCTTCTCATATTTCTATTACAAACGCGTCGCCATCTATAGCCAATTTGCAGTTCTTTTTAAACAACAACTTTGTACCCTTTCCTGATACACCCGTTTCTTTTGGCAAAACTGTTTTTCAGTCTTACATTTTTAATGCTACGACTTACCATCCGGATACATTACGCTTGCCTTATATCACTATCAATCCTGGTTTTAATGAACTTGGATTTAAGACTTATGGTAACGGCGATGTCTTAAGCCGTATAGACGAAAATTTCGATCCCGGTTCCCATTATTCCTTGTTTTTGGTAGATACGCTCATTCATGGAAAAGTTAACTCTGTATTTCTGAAAGATAATTTGCAAAAGAGTGATTCCACCAAAAGCCAGATTCGATTCTTAAATCTTTCGCCCGATGCGCCGCCCATGGATGTTTGGGCATATCCGAACGGCGGCCCGGATGGCTATAAAATATTTTCCAACTGCGGTTATATTCCCGGCGATTTTGATTCCTTTATCCAGGCACAGAATTTTTCATTTATAAACAGGGGGCCTTATTTTTTTATCGCAACCGAATCAGGCACCTCCAATGTTTTATTGGCCGGTCAAATGTTTATCTACGGCAAAACAGTAATTACTTTATATACAAAGGGCTACGCGGGAGGAACAGGCGCCAATTCACTCGATGTAGGTGTTATCCAATATCAGCAATAGGGAAATTTTTGTAAACCGGCGTTTTAATACACAGGATAGTTTAACTCGATTTTGATTTCAGAAGAATCCGAAGTTGGTATTGAATCGTTTAGATAACGTTCAAAGGATTCTGCGGGAATGGAAAGTGTGTGATCAGTAAGGTATTTGGTCATTGCCTGGTAAATCCTTTCACGCCTTGAAAATTTTCCGGTATACACTCCTACAAGAACTCTGCCTTTAACAGGTAACGACAGGCACTTCACATTTTTGATGGAATCGGCAGATCCATTTACAGGGATGCCAACAGTCACCTGCATGGAATCTCCCATGAGCGGAATGTAGGAAATAGAAATATGGCCGGTTTTGATCAGATTTTTCTGATCAATGTAATGGTTTAAAAGTGTATCAGCCTGCCGGATTTTAGTAAAAACCTCTTTTTTGGGAATTTTGAACACAGTGCTTGCTATGGTTGGATCTCTTATCTCGGCCATTTTTATATCAAAGCCATATAATTCTTTTGGATCTTCAAGGTAATTTTTGAGACCATATAATGTAGTCTCATTATTTTTCTTATTGAAAAGCGTAGCAATAAACGGTCTTTTCTGAGCTATGAACACGTTCATTTTGCGTGGCAAACTCGAAGGGTAAACAGAAAATGCAAAACTATTTACTTTACTTCCGGAAAGTTCCCTGATCTCATAAGACATAGGCGCAACAGTATGAATTACGATCTTTTTTCCGGGTATGAATATGGTATCAGTTTTTTTTGAAGTGTCTTTGATCAACCGGTATTCAGAAGGATTATTTTGATAAGCTTTTTTAATTTCGGGATACCAGTTTTTCCAATTTTCTATATGAACAACCTGTACGACAGTATTTTCAAAAGATGCCGAAACGTTGATAGTGGAATTTTGTGTGACAGGATAAACGCAAATAACAACGATACAAATAATAAGCAGTAAAGCAACAAAAAAACCTTTTTTCATTTTAGGGCCGAAGAAGTAAACGATTGAAATAAATGATGAGTAAAGATAGAGCAAAATACAATTACTTTTGTACCTTAACTTTCGTATTCAATGACAATTCAAAACGCTTAATGCTGTGGATTATTCCTGTTTTTCAAAAAGAAACTCTTCAAAAAAAATACGTATAATTTAGTTGAAAGATGATACATTCTGCCAGGATTGCTTTTTTGTTTCTTTCAACAGTTTATGTTTTGCTTTTTTCATCGGCTGCCATAAAAAACAGAATTTAACACCCATATTCCAGGTAAAAGATGCACAAAGCACCGGCATTAATTTTTCAAATAAATTAAACCCCACTCCCGAATTTAATGCCCTGCAATATTTGTATTATTATAATGGTGCGGGAGTTGGCGCCGGAGATTTTAATAACGACGGGAAAACAGATCTTTTCTTTGCTTCAAACGAGGGAGAAAATAAATTATACCTAAACCGTGGAAACCTTAAGTTTAAAGATGTAACGAAAGAAGCAATGATTCCGCAAGATGGCGGCTGGTCAACCGGGGTTTCTGTTGTAGATATAAATAATGATGGATTATTGGATATTTACATTTGCCGCGTGGGAAATTATAAAACGCTTAACGGCAAAAATCAACTACTCATTTGCCAGGGAATTGATAAGAATGGAGTTCCTTATTACAAAGATGAAGCGCATCAATATGGCCTCGATTTTTCTGGATTCAGCACACAAGCCGTTTTTTTTGATTATGATGGCGATGGCGATTTGGATATGTATTTACTAAATCATTCCATTCATGAAAACGGAACGTTCGGAGACCGAAGCATGTTATTAAAAAAACAAGTTCCCGTTTCCGGAGACCGCCTTTACCAAAATGACGGCAACAATCATTTTACAGATGTTACTGCATCGTCCGGCATCAACAGTTCTGTATTGGGCTACGGGCTGGGAGTTACCGTATCTGATATCAACCTTGATGGATATCCTGATATCTATGTAGGAAACGATTTTCACGAAAATGATTACCTGTACATCAATCAACATAACGGCACCTTCAAAGATGAACTTACTGACCATATCATGCACACCAGTAAATCCACAATGGGAGTTGATGTTGCGGATGCCAATAATGACGGCTACCCGGATATCATAAGTATGGATATGCTGGCTTCAGATCCTGTCGTTCTGAAAAGTTCGCTTGGTGATGATGAAGAAGACGAATTTTTATTAAAATCAAAACTGGGTTATAATCCGCAATATGCAAGAAACAACCTTCAATTCAACAGGCGGAATGGCATGTTTAGCGAGGTTGGCGAATTTTCGGGTGTAGCTGCTACCGATTGGTCGTGGGCGCCGCTTTGGATGGATTTTGATAATGACGGATTGAAAGATTTATTCGTAACAAATGGCATCCCTACCCGGCTGAATAATATTGATTACCTCGATTTTGTGTCAGGTAATAAAATACAGCAAAAGTTGGAAACTCAAACGCTGGATAAAAGCGATTTGAATCAACTGAAAACATTCCCGGAAATAAAAATTGATAATAAATTTTTCCGCAACCGGGGCGACATGCAATTTGAAGATATGAAAAACCAAATTGCGAATGACAGGCAAACCTTTTCAAACGGAGCTGTTTATGCAGACCTCGATAATGACGGCGATATGGATGTTGTGGTGAATAATATTGACGACAATGCGCTATTGTACGAAAATAAAACTAATGAAAAGGGCAAGTAAAGAAAACAGGCCATTTGTTGAAATAAAATTAAAAGGGCCTGCAAAAAATATCAATGCCATCGGCTCCAAAATATTTTTGTATGGCAATGGCGGCATTCGCAGTTATGAAAAATTCCCGGTGAGAGGATTTATGTCGAGCATGGAAACACCCATCCACATTGGCCTTTATCAAACCAAAATAGATTCTGCTTTCCTGGTTTGGCCGGATAATACGTTTCAACAGATTGAGCTGAACTCTTTGAATCATTTAATAACTTTTACCTACAAAACCGGGCTTTCAAAATTTAATTACAGCCTGGTAAAAGGGGGTAAGAAAAATGAAACGAAGCCGATGGAGGACATTACCGCGAAAGTGGATTTAAAATATAAGCATGAAGAAAATCCGATGCAGGAATTTAATGTGGAACCTTTGATGCCTCACCTGCTAACAACCGAAGGGCCGGCATTAGCGGTTGCAGATATTAATCATGATGGGCTTGAAGATGTTTTTATCGGGTCGTCTAAAAATAAAAAGAATGCAATTTTTATTCAACAACCCAATGGAAAATTTATAAAATCACAGCAGCCTGGTTTAGAAAAAGACAGCATGAATGAGGATATCGGTGCTTGTTTTGCTGACGTGAATCATGATGGAAATATTGATTTAATTATTGCAAGCGGTGGAGATGAACCGGGCAATAATTTATTTTTAGCTCCAAGGGTTTATTTGAACGATGGCAAGGGGCATTTTTTTAAATCCGAAAATGCATTTGACAGTCTTTTTGTGAATGCTTCATCCGTCGCAGCTGATGATTTTACCGGGGACGGAAACGTTGATTTATTTATAGGCGGAAGGTCAGTCCCGGGAAAGTATGGTGAAATACCACACTCTTATTTGTTGCAAAATGATGGTAAAGGACATTTTAAAGACGTAACCCAAAAGTATGCTGAAGGCTTGTCGAATATCGGTATGGTTACTTCTGCAATTTGGTTTGATATAGATCATGATGGGGATAAAGATCTGATTCTTACACTCGAGTGGGGAGGAGTTGTTGCCTTTATCAATGATCATGGGATTTTGCATAAAAAAATTCTTTGTGATAAAAAAGGCTGGTGGAATTTTGTGTTGCCCGTTGATGTAAATAATGATGGTAAAATTGACCTTATCGCCGGGAACCTTGGATTGAACAGCCCTTTAAAAGCCACTGCCAGCGAGCCTGTAAGAATGTATTATAATGATTTTGACAATAATGGCACAAGCGAGCAGGTAATGACTTATTATGTTGGGGGAAAAGAAATTCCTTTTGCCACCATGAAAGATTTGGAAAAACAAATTCCCTCCATAAAGAATCGTTTCCCAACTGCCATTGATTTTGCAAAAGCAACTCCTGAAGAATTATTTACCAAAGAAAAGCTGGCCTCGTCTGACAAGTTTACCGCTGATTATTTTGCAAACTCAATTTTAATTAATAAAGGCAATTTAAATTTTGATGTTGAGCCAATGCCCTGGCAGGCGCAGCTTTCATGTTATAAAACGGCGGCAATAATTGATGCGAATGGCGATAGTTTGCCGGACATCTTGCTTGCAGGAAATTATTATGGGAACAGTGTACAACTGGGCAGGAATGATGCCGATTTTGGAACTATTTTATTAAATAAAGGAAATGGAAAGTTTGAAGCCGGTTCTATAAATGGGTTGCAGATTAAAGGCCAGGTGCGGTATATTCAAAAGATAAACATTGGCAATAAAGAAGCTTTTATCCTGGCGAGGAACAATGACAGTACGATGGTAATTCAGTTTAAATAATTATTACAAAAAACTATCGCAAAAAAAGGGCATTTGTTTTTTTCAAAAATTCAAAGAACAGTAAAGCAATAAATAATTCGAATTTTTATTTTGTTTTATTGCGGCACCGATTTTTTTTATTAAATAAACTCCTTTTCAAACAAAGCAAATACCTTTAATTTACACTACTGATTATTTTGAAATTAAATTGCCTGGTATGAAAAAGTTATTTTCTTTATTTTTCTTTTTATTTTCTTTTTCCTTTTCTTTTTCGCAATCAAATGATTCCTGGAAAATTGCTGCTAACAAAATTGATCCATCCAATTACTACGGCGAAACAGTTGCCAATGGTATGATCGGTATTGTTTCTTCTGCAGAGCCATTAAAATGCAAAACGGTTGTTTTAAACGGCGCGTATGATCAATATGGCCGAGGAATGGTAAGCAATTTCCTGCAAAGCTTTAACCTGGTTGATATGCAAATGGATATTGACGGTCATCGCATTGGAGATAAAGATGCCAGCAATATGAGGCAGGTGCTCGATATGAAGCACGCTAATTTAAGTACTACGTTTGATTACGGCGACAAAGCCACCATTTCTTATACTTATTATGCGCTGAGAAATCTGCCTTACAATGTTTTGGTAGATGTTACTATCACTGCAAAAAAAGATATAGAAATAATTCCGGCAAGTGTACTGCAGGCACCGGATGAATTGCGAGATGTGCAGAATTATTACAACCAGGTTGATAAACCGGGCGAGTTAATCAGTTTGCTTGTTTCAACAGCAAAAAGCCCGACAGGAAAATTAACCTTTGCTTCGGCAACTACATTTCTTTTTGATGAACCACAGGAACACAACCGGAACTGATCCATGAAATGTGGGACAACAATATGCATCTTTTGAAATTTAAGAAGAAACTGAAAGCAGGAACTTCCTATCATTTTGCGATTGCCGGCGTATCCATCAGCACCGCACAGCATGAAGATCCGTTTAACGAAGCACAGCGGTATGCCATATACGCAAAATTGCAAGGCGTTAAAAAACTCATTCAATTTCATGATGCAGCATGGGACAATCTTTGGAAGAGCGATGTTGAAATTCAGGGTGATGAAGCAAGCGAGCGCGATATTCATTCTGCCATGTACCATTTGTATTCTTTTGTCAGGGGCGGTACCGCGTATAGCCCGTCGCCGATGGGATTGAGCGGGCTTGGATATAACGGCCATGTTTTCTGGGATGCGGAATTATGGATGTATCCCGGCTCTTTTGGTGCTACATCCGGAGATGGCGAAAAGCATGGTGGAATACCGTTATCCGAACGGCTTGAAAGCGGCAGAACATAATGCTTTTGCACATGGATATAAAGGCGCGATGTATCCATGGGAAAGTGCTGCAAGCGGTAATGGAAGAAACACCGGTATGGGCGCTTCAGCGGGCCTTTTGAACATCATATAACGGCCGATGTAGCCATCGCGGCATGGAATTATTTTGCGGTAACGCAGGATACGCCATGGCTTCGCGAAAAAGGTTTCCCGATGATAAAGGAATGTGCCGATTTCTGGACGAGCCGTGTTGAGAGAAACGGTCCCGGGCATTATGATATTAATAATGTAGTGGCCGCGGATGAATGGGCAGAGAATGTAGACAATAACGCCTTTACCAATGCAGCGGCAAAAGCGAATTTACAATACGCAGTGTGGGCGGCAGAAATTTTACATGAGCCCGTTGATACCGATTGGATCAATGTAAGAAATAATATTCCGATCCTGAAAATGGCTAATGGCGTTACTTCAGAATATGCGGGATATAATGGAATAAAAATCAAACAGGCAGACGTGAATCTATTGGCTTATCCTCTAAAAGAGATTACGGATCCGGCACAAATAAAAAAAGACCTGGCTTACTATGAAAGCAGGGTGGGAGAAGGCTCTCCGGCGATGACGCACGCCATCTTTACCATTTTATATGCGCGGCTTAATGAACCCGAAAAAGCATGGAACGCATTTGAAGAGTCCTATATTCCAAATAAATTGCCGCCATTTGGTGTAATGGCAGAAACAGCCGGAGGTACCAATCCTTATTTTGCTACAGGTGCAGGAGGATATTTGCAAAGCGTGCTGTTTGGTTTTGGCGGACTTGATATAACGCGGGATGGAATTGTACAATTAAAGACTTCGCTGCCAAAAAACTGGAAGTCACTAACCCTTACAGGAATTGGAAAAGATAAAAAGACCTTTGTTGTGAAGTGAGTTTTTCGGGGGAGTGCAATTTAGTAAACCAACTTTTTTGAAAGATTCCTATTTCGCAAGTGAAGTGAACTTGCTATTGTCACAGATAAGTATTTTTTCCTGAATTAAAATAATAAGTACAAAATTTTCTTAATTTTAGCGAAATCTATTTTTTAAGTAGTATTTATTTTATTGCTTAATTGCTTAATGATTGCTTTGAAAAAGATAACTGCTATATTTTTTCTCGTTCTTTTCGCTTTCAACTGGTTTGGATACCGGCTGATGTATGATTATATGCAGAAGCAAGCCAACAAGCAGTTAGAAGCCAACCTGGATAATGATCAATACGATGAATCACAGTTGATTGAATTAAAGGTTCCTGTTAATCTTCCTTATCAAACCAGTTGGGCATCTTACCAACGTTACAATGGTGAAATTGAGTTAAACGGCGTAAGATATAAATATGTAAAGCGTAAACTTGCCAACGATACGCTTTATCTAAAATGCATTCCCAATACCAAAGAGATGATGCTGCAGACAGCGAAAGACGAATTCTATCAATTATCAAATAATCTTCTTCAAAATAGTAATCCGAAAAAAGCCGACAACACAGCTTCGGTTTTCAAGAATCTTCAAAACGTATTTAATGAGCCCTCTTTGGGATTTGACATTTCTTCCCCGTTTTTATCCGGACTGAGAAATTGGATTCCTTTGAAACCGGCACACCTGCTTTCCATCATTCATCTTTCTCCCGAACAGCCACCAGATGCTGTAATTGCCTGATTTCCGGCTATTTTAAGCCCGAAAGAAATGCAGCTCCTTAAAATTTAATGGAATTGTTGCGGCCATCGTTTTTAGTTGTGAAAAAGAAAACCTGCGATCTTTTTTGATACCCGTTTTTAAAGACGCGGCGTATCTCAAAAGCAAAAGTGTTTCATTAGCAATTAAAAATAATAAGCGACAAGATAATTTTATTCCATAGTTTTTTCACCACGAAGGTTTATTCCGGTGATATCCTTCAGCGCTGCGTTTCAGGCATCCAAAAATATTCCCGATCAAACAGAATTGCGAATTGAACATGTGACAAGCCGACACTGTTCAACAAACAACGGCTTTACGAATTGTAAAATTTAATGGCTGTTTTAGAAACAACAAGTGTGTTTAACAATACAAAAAAATTAGGAGACCCCGTTTTTTAAAATACTCTTTATGAAAATGAACCAGTCTTATTATTTGTGTTTATTCCCGTTTTGCATCGCTATTGGCAAACCGGGTAATGGACAGACTTGCCTCTTAAAAACTCAACAAAATTCTTCTCAAATACTAAATTTTTTATTATGAAACAGATCTCTTCCATCGCGCTAATTGCCATTTTTTTCACGTGCGTCGCGGGCACGGCTCATTCACAAGGTTGCGTGGCTATTCGCAGCACGGGTGGCGTATGCACCATGGACCAGGACCAACAGTTGGATACCCTTACAAAATGGGATATAAATGTTAACAACAGGTACTTTAAATCTTTCAGGCATTTCGTTGGAACACAGGAACAAAAACAACGTGTAGAACAAGGAACAGAAGTTATCAATCACTCTTACACGCTGGATATTACGCCTACCTACCATTTAAACAAATGGTGGTCTTTTTCTCTTGATGTTCCAATATTAGCCAACACACGTTCGTCACTTTACGAGCACGACCACGTGAGCAGGCATCAAACCCATTCTTTCGGCGTTGGTGACATAAGACTTACAGCCTACACATGGCTTTTTGATCCTGGAAAAATGCCACGGGGCAATGTACAGGTGGGCCTTGGAATTAAGTTGCCTACAGGCGATTATAATTACCAGGATTTCTTTTACAAAAGTGATACGACCAGGGTGTTAGGCCCTGTTGATCAATCCATCCAACTGGGTGATGGCGGAACTGGTTTTACGTTTGAAATGAACGCCTTCTATAGTTTTACCGAAAAGTTTTCAAGCTATGCAAATGTGTATTACCTCGCTAATCCGCGTGAACAAAACGGGACTTCCACCTCAAGAGGCGGAACACCCTCACAAAGCAGCATTTTATACCAAAGCAGTACCATGAGTGTGCCTGATCAATATATGTTGAGAGCAGGCGTGAATTATAACATCAGTTCTCTACAACTTTCATTGGGTGTAAGGGATGAATGTTTGCCGGTTCACGATCTTATTGGGGGAAGCGGCGGTTTTCGCAGGCCGGGATATATCATTTCTATTGAGCCGGGAGTAAATTATTCTTTCAAAAAATTCAATTTGTATGCTTTTGTACCGGTGGCTTTACAACGCAACAGGACACAAAGTGTACCGGATAAAATTAAAACAGCAATGACGGGAACTTATTCGCAAGGCGACGCAGCTTTTGCAGATTATACAGTAAACATAGGGTTTACAAAGAGGTTCTAACAGCTGAATAAATATTAATCAAGTAATACGGCCCTGTTATTCTTATCGGGGGCCTCTTTTTTTGAATAACTAAGATCGATGTTTTTTTGAATTCCAACAAAAAAATCATTTTTAGTTGTCGGGTAAAAACTTTCAAAATAAAAAAAGTAAAAAATTGTCTGTTTACCGGACAAGTCAATTTCTAAAATTAACATCATGCCATACATTCCATTAGAAGCACATTTGCCGGGCATTACAGGTTTACTTGAATACGATAAAATAGCGGCAAAGCCGATAAGAGAACTTACGCAAATTTTACTTCGCGGCCCTTCTTCATTAACTGAAGGTGAACGTGAATTAATTGCTACGGTGGTTTCAAATGGAAATCAATGCAGCTTTTGTACTGCGGCCCATACTGCCGCCGCTAATATTTTACTCGGCGAAAATGAAACTTCTAAAAACGTAAAAGAAAATATTGTCACCGCACCTGTAAGTAATAAAATGAAGGGATTGTTAACTATCGCATCGATGGTTCGGGAAAGTGGTAAGGCTGTTACAAAGGAAGCAATAGAAAAAGCAAAGGCAGAAGGAGCAACCGACATTGAGATTCATGACACGGTTTTGATTGCCGCCTTATTCTGTTTGTACAACCGTTATGTTGACGGGCTTGCTACTGTTACTCCTGCCAACCCGGATTTCTATAAAAATTTAGCCATTCGTCTGAAGGATCATGGGTACAATCGTTTGAAGGAGGGATATGATCATTTGAAAAAAGATAAATCCTTAGCGTCATGAAGAAGTTTACAACTGAATATAGTCCTGTTCGCGAGAAGAAAAACCTGGCAATTGCATTTGCCATTTGTTATATCAGTATTATGTTCAGCGGCATTTCTTCGATGCTGATGTCTGTATATCTGCCGGTAGCCGTAAAAGATCTTTTGGGCAATGTGACGGATGAAAGAATGAATACCATCAGCGCCTACATCAATTCCATATTTATATTCGGAACTATGTTTGGCGGTTTTGCCTGGGGATTTATCTGCGATAAGATCGGCCGCTCGAGATCAGTGATTTTATCAACGGCCTTGTACGGCTTGTTCACTCTACTCACTTCATTTTCATCATCCTGGTTCCTGGCCGGCGTCTATCGTTTTGTTACAGGATTTGGCGTTGGCGGCGTAATGGTGACTACCAATATTTTGATAGCCGAAATATGGCCTGAAAAGAAAAGAGCCATAGCTCTTGGAATTGTATCAGCAGCAATGCCTGTAGGGTTTATTGTTGCCGGCCTTTTAAATAATTTGATACCCGAATGGCGAAGTGCTTTTCTTTCAGGAATTATTCCTTTGGCGACGACCCTCATTGCGGTATTTGTTTTAGCAGAACCGGAGGCCTGGAGAAATGTCTATGAAACTAAAAAAAATGAAGCAGGTTCACGGCTTTTTTCAAACGAGTACAGGAAAAATCTGATTCATGGTTCTATAGTTTTTGGCGCCATGCTTATTGGTTTGTGGGCCATTTTTTCATGGGCACCCACATGGGTACAAAGTGTTACGCCTGATCCCGTCAAAGCCAACGAACTACGCGGCACTACGATGATCGTTTTGTCTTTTTCAGGTTTGATAGGAAGCATTGTTTCCGGCTGGATTGTGAATCGTATGGGCATGCGCAACACGATGACTATGTGCTTCATTGTAAGCTTTATAATGACGGGTGTTGTGTTCAAATTGAATCACTCGGTTACTGCTGCAACTTTCATAGAAATGAGTGCACTCACTTTCTTTTTTGGGATAAGCCAGGGCGCGTTATCTGTTTACATCCCCTCGCTATTCCCCACAAGTGTGAGAGCTTCTGCAACAGGATTTTGTTTCAATATCGGGAGATTGTTTACAGCGACGGTAGTCTTCTTTATTGGTGCACTGGTTTTGTTTTTGGGAGGTTACGGCAATGCGATCTTCACATTCTCATTCATCTTTTTGATCGGATCCATTTTTACAATATTCTCAAGAAATACGATAAAACCAAAATTGCCTGTTGCAGATTTTGAAACATCTGTCGCCGGATAAAACATAAACAAAAGGTGTTTAAAATATTAACTAATAAACCATAAAAAAAATGGCACACATAAAAGTTCCCGAAGGTGTTCCCGGAATCAGGAGCCTGGTAATGTTTAGACCGGAAACCGGCAAACCTTTATACGAATTAGCGCAGGTTTTATTAAGAGGCGAATCCACTTTAAGCGAAGCGCAACGTGAGTTGATTGCGGCTTATGTTTCAAAGAGAAACGACACCATGTTTTGCATGATGAGCCATGCTGCTGCTTCCCGTGAGCTGTTTGGCGATGATAAACAAATCGTAGATGATGTATTGAAAGATATGAATAAGGCTGAAATCAGTAACAAGATGAAAGCGCTTTTAAACATCGCGGGCAAGGTGCAGGAACTTGGTAAGGAAGTAAAGGCTGAAGATATTGATGCAGCAAGAAAAGAGGGTGCTACAGATAAAGAGATACATGACACAGTGTTAATCGCTGCTGCATTCAGCATGTTTAACCGCTATGTAGATGGCCTGGCAAGTTTTACGCCAACCGATGAAAAGGAATACGAAGCCATGGGAAAGCGAATGGCAGAGAAAGGCTACGTGCCCCCTGCAAATAAAGAGCACTAATAGCAGTACGAACTCAAAATAAAAATCTCAACTAATTATTTGTTTACCGAAAAAAATAAAATATGGCTTACATCGATTTACAAAATGATTTACCCGGAATTCGCGGCCCCATGCAATACAGTCCTGAAACCGGCAAAGCCTTAAATGAGCTGGCAGAAATTTTATTGCATGACGAGAACAATACACTCTCGCGTGGCGAACGTGAAATGATCGGCGCTTATGTGTCTTCTCAAAACGATTGTTTCTTTTGCCAGAATGTGCACGGCGCAATGGCTCAACATTATTTCGAATGCGACATGCAATTTATTGATGACATTAAAAAGGATTATACATCCACTCCCATTTCAGACAAACTTAAAGCACTCTTAAGTATCGCCGGCAGTGTTCAAAAGGGAGGGAAGTTTGTTACGCACGAACAAATTGAAACTGCCAAAAATCAAGGTGCTACTGATAAAGAAATTCATGATACCGTTTTGATCGCTGCCGCATTTCTGCATGTTCAACAGGTATGTTGACGGATTGAATACGTGGGCGCCAAAAGATAGAAACGTGTATGTAGAACGCGCAAAAATGCGTGCTGATGATGGCTATGCCAATTTAGATCCCAACAAATAAAACTGACAATAACCATGTATAAAAAAAGCAGTCTTTTTCTTTTAATTGTCATAAGCGCTTTACAGGTTTACAGCCAAAAGTTTAGCGTAAGTTTTACCCGGGCGGCATCAGGATGAAAAGCTTTTCAGGTAAAGTGTTGTTGTATTTATCAAAAGATGCCAGATCTCCAAAAGATGAAATGGTGGGCGTTCATCAATTCCCCTGCTTTTCAATCACTGTAAATAATGTAAAGCCGAATGACAAAGTTGTGTTTGATGATAAGGCAATTTCTTATCCTGTTGCACTATCCGATATAGAAAGAGGCCAATATTATGCGCAGGTTGTTTGGGATAAAAATTTGGGAGGCCGTTCAATTGGTGAAAGCCCTGGCAATATATATAGCGATGCCGTACGTATTAATATCACCAAAGACCGTGATAAAGTTTTTAATATAGCGTGTAATGAAGTAGAAAAAGAAAAAGCTTTTGTTGAGACGGAGTTTGTTAAAGAACTCAGGCAGCCTTCCACATTATTATCAGCATTTTACAAAAGGCCTGCCAGCATAAGTGCAGCGGTAATATTACCAAAAGAATATGATGTACAACCCGGAAGAAGGTTTCCTGTTCTTTATTGGGTGAGTGGATTTGGAGGAGATTATCACTTTTTTTCCGGCAGCGATATACCAAGCCAACCGATAGACACCACGGCCTGCATCAGGGTTTTTCTTGATGGTAATTGCCCGCTTGGGCATTGTGTTTATGCAAATAGTGACAACAATGGTCCATGGGGTGATGCGCTCACAAAAGAATTAATTCCTGCAATAGAAAAGAAATACCGGTGCAACAATGCCCGCTTGCTTATGGGTCATAGTAGCGGTGGCTGGACCGTTCTGTGGCTGCAAACCCATTATCCTGAAATATTTACAGCATGCTGGTCGAGTTCGCCGGATCCGGTTGATTTCAGGAGCTTTCAACAGGTTAATCTTTATAAGGATAAAAATATCTTTTATGATAAAGACAGTTCTTTAAGAATGGCAGCCACCATAGCCGGGCGGTATCCGTGGATTTATATGAAAACCATGTACGAAATGGAACACGTCATTTACCGGGGAGAACAATTGCATTCATTCGATGCAGTATTCAGTACAAAAAATCCTGATGGTTCACCACGCAGGCTCGTTAATGAACATACCGGCGTGATTGATCAGGTAACATTTGAACACTGGAAGAAATATGATATTTCACTTTATGTAAGAACCCACTGGCCACAACTTGAGCCCGATCTCAAAGGAAAAATAAGAGTGTCTGTTGGCAACCAGGATAATTTTTTACTGAATTATGCCGTGCATTTGTTTGATGACGAAATGAAAAAAGTAAATGCCGGGTTTGTTTTTGCCTATTACCCCGGCGATCATTTTACGGTAAGCACTGACGAATATAAAGCTGCCGGAATGAAATTCTTAGAACAGAAATACAATGAATTCACGGAGAAGGATAATGCAATAAGAATAAGAATAAATCAAAATAAAAATCTCAATTAATTATTTGTTTACTGAAAAAAAAATAAAAATTATGGCTTACATAAATGTTGATAAAAACCTGCCTGGCATAAGGTCGTTGATGGCTTTCAGTCCTGATACAGCAGAACCGATGGGCCAGCTTGCCAACTTACTGTTACGCACCAACGAAGGTTTGAGCATGGCTGAAAGAGAAATGATTGCAGCTCATGTTTCTTATTTAAATGACTGCTTTTATTGTCACCAGTCGCATGGCGCCATTGCCGCCTGTTATTTGGATGGAAATGCATCGCTCATTGATCAGGTAAAAAAAGATTACCTGCAGGCTGATATCTCAGATAAACTGAAAGCGTTGCTGAGCATCGCGGGGAGCGTGCAAAAAGGCGGTAAGCATGTAACAGAAGAACAAATCGAAAAAGCTAAAAGCCTGGGAGCGACAGACAAGGACATACACGATACGGTATTAATTGCTGCGATGTTCTGCCTGTTCAATCGATATGTGGACGGGCTCGGAGCTTATACGCCGACTGATCTTTCTTCTTATCCGCTAAGAGCAAAGCAAATTGCGGAACATGGCTATGGTAATTATATTTTTTTAAAATCCCAGCCTGTGGAATAAAATGTCACCGATTTCCCTAAAACTCAAACTCAAAACAAGTATGAAAAAATTGATAACAATCATTGGAGCAGCCTGGCTTTTAACGATACCACTTCTTTCCCGTGCCCAAAATAAAACACTGAATTTACAGGTGAAGGAAACAAACGGGCAACCAATCCCCGGTGCTACTATCATGGTAAACAGGCAACGGGCATTGGTAGCAGATGCTCGGGGAACAGTTACCATCTCTAACGCACAAAACGCTGTTCTCACCATCAGTGCTGTTGGATTCAAAACGAAAAACATAAAGGCGGATACTTTAAAGCAGAATATTGTTTTTCTTCTTAAAGATGTAGCCAACCTTGATGAAGTAGTAGTTACGGGTCTTGCCACCACTGTTAAAAGAAGAAACCTCGCCAATGCGGTTACCACCATTTCTTCGAAAGAACTAAGTGAAACCGCGCCGCCGCAGACATTTGATGAGGCACTGGAAGGAAAAATTCCTGGTGCCTATATCAATTCGAATTCGGGTGCCCCGGGCGGTGGCGTTACCGTCAAATTACGAGGCATAACCTCTGTCTATGGCCAAACACAACCACTGTATGTGGTAGATGGCGTATTTCTCGACAACAGTTCAACTTCCGCAGGTCTTAATGCAGTGACAAGTGCATCAAGTGGCGGGTCACCTATTTCTACACAGGATAACCCTTCAAGCAGAATTGCAGACCTGAACCCGGAAGATATTCAAAGTATAGAAATATTGAAAGGCGCCTCGGCGGCGGCCATATATGGTTCGCGGGCGGCGTCTGGTGTTGTTATCATTACTACCAGGAGAGGCCGGGCCGGGAAAACAACTATTAATTTTTCCCAGGATTTGGGCGTAATAACAGCAAGAAAATTATTGGGCGTGCGGCAGTTTACGGCAGAGCGGGCTGCAAGTTTATCTCGTGATAGTGCAACAAGTGTGGCTTTGCAGCAACAGTTTTTAGACGCACAAAGTTCCGGCAAGATATATGATTATGAAAAGGAAATTTATGGAAACACGGGTTTTGCCAGGAATTCAGAATTGAGTGTTACAGGAGGCAATGAGCAAACGTCTTTCTTTTTTTCTGCTTCCCAAAAAGATGAGGGCGGGATCGTAAAACGCACCGGCTATAAAAATACCGGGTTCAGGCTGAATGTAGATCATCGCATCAACGATAAAATAAAAATCGGTCTCAGCACCAATTATATCAACTCTTCTGCCGACAGGGGGTTGTTTGGTAATGATAACGTGGGCGTAACTACCGGCATCGCCTTATCATCAACACCCTCATTTGCTCAATTGCATCCGGATGCCAACGGGAATTATCCAAACAATCCATTCGCGTCTGCGAACCCTTTGCAAACCATTGCGCTTATGAAAAATAACGAATCGGTCAACCGCTTTATCGCCGGCTTGAATTTGGAAGCGATCTTACAAGCCGACTTAAAAAGTACCACAAAACTGGTGGCACGTGGTGGTTTGGATTTTTATAACCTGCAGACTGCTGCGCTGTTTCCCGGTGTTTTACAATGGCAAACAATTAATAAGGGAACCTCGATCCAGGGCTTCACCAAAAATCTCAACACGAACTACATCGCATCATTGGTAAACGCTTTTACGCCTTCTGATAAAGTATCATTTACTACGTCAGCCGGACTAACACAGGAGACGGGTGACTATAATAATCTGCTAAATGTGGCCACACAAATTATTGCCGGCCAGAGCAACGTAAACGAGGCAGGCGCTTTAAATGCCACACAGTTTCGCAATAAATATTTGAACACAGGAATTTTTGCGCAGGAAGAGGCGATCATAAATGACGCTCTCACGTTGACTGCCGGTATTCGTTTTGACAGAAGCAGTAATAACGGAGACGTTTCAAAATTTTATACCTATCCCAAGGCCGGCGTGTCGTGGGATCTTACCAAATCACGCATTGTGCCGGGTGGGTTTTTTAATAATGTAAAATTGCGGGCAGCTTATGGCGAAGCCAATAATGTGCCGGTGTATGGAAGCAAATTTACCGGCATGGTGATCTCTAATATCAGTGGCAACCCGGGGGTGATCGTGAGCACCCAGCAAGGAGACCCGGATATAAAACCTGAACGCCAGAAAGAATTGGAAACAGGTATTGATTTCAGCGTGTTGAACAGCAGGCTCGGATTTGAACTGACTTATTATGATAAAAGAACCGACGATTTTCTAATGTTGCAGAGCCTTCCTTCCTCTTCCGGTTTTTCGAGTAAATGGGTAAATGCCGGTGATCTCCGTAATCGTGGTGTTGAATTAAGTGTAAATGCGCTACCGGTAGAAGGCAGGAATGTAACGTGGAATACGTCTGTGAATTTTTGGTTGAATCGTTCCAAAGTGACACGGCTTACGATACCTCCAATACCGCAAGGCTCCTTTGGTTACGTACTGGGTTCCTTCCAGATTGAACAGGGCAAATCAGCCACTCAAATCGTGGGTCTCAATGGGATGGGCGTTGGCGTGTTAGGTGATGCTGAGCCTAAATTCCAGATGAGCACTTACAATGAAATAACCTTTTTCAGAAAATTAAGCCTTCGCTTTTTGGTGCACTGGAAATACGGTGGAGATAATATCAACCTTACTTCTCTTGAAAATGATTTTGGCGGAACCAGCGTCGACTACGATAAGGTAACAAATAAGCTCGGTGTTCCTGACGCCGTTTATCGCATCATGCAAATAGGAACGACTGCCAAAATTTTTGTGCAGGATGCAAGTTATTTGCGATTGCGCGAGGTAGGCTTATATTATTCGTTCGATAAGATACCGGGAAATGTGGTAAAGAGTATTCGCGTAGGGTTTTCTCTCAACAATTACATCACCATTACCAAATACAAGTCGTATGATCCTGAGGTTTCCAATTTTGGTTTTGGTTCTACACAGCAAGGTTTGAGTTCCGGCCTTTCTTCGGGAGTTGATGTAGATCCTTACCCGGCAAGCAAACGCGCAGATTTACATATTTCAATCAGCTTTTAACCTACAATATTTATCATTATGAAAAAGATTTTCAACATACAAAATACCTTCTTCCTGGCTGCCATATTGCTGTTTACGGCATGCAAAAAAGATTACGGCAATCTTAACGGGGCTACCGTCGAAGTGTATCAAAATAATGCCACTGTGGCCGAACTTAACAACCTGGTTAGTGGCACGGAATCGGGCATGCGTAATTCGATTGCTTTTTATTTGGATGATGTGGGAACTATCGGGAGAGAAATCTATCACTTTTCCAATTCTGAACCAAGGTATGTTACCGATTTGTTAGGCGCAAGCAACGCGACATTGAGCGGCAGTAATTTTTATATTACTACGCCCTGGGCTTCGCGCTACAGGGTGGTAAAGAATTGCAATGTTTTGATTGATGCAGCTACTAAATCCACCGTTATCACCGATGCACAGCGCAAAGGCTATATTGGTTTTGCAAAAACGATCAAAGCGTACCAGCTTTTGCTCAACTTAAATCTTACAGATTCAAATGGCATTCGCATTGATGTTAGCGATCCGGATAACCCTGGCCCGATTGTAGATTACAATACGGGACTGACCGCCATTTCATCTTTGTTGGATGAAGGATCCAATGATTTATCGGGCGCCGAAGTTGCCTTCCCTCTTGCCGGATTTGGCCAATTCAGTGATGCTGCCGGGCTGGTGAAATTCAACAGGGCGCTTGCTGGCAGGGTAGATGTGTACAACAAAAAGTGGAGCGATGCTTTGACGGCATTAAACGGATCATTCCTGGATTTGAATGGCGATTTCAACACCGGCGTCTATGATGTTTTTGGTACAGGTTCGGGCGACCAGTTAAATCCCGCTTTCATTCCGCAAAATCAAACCGGTGAAGTGCGTGTAGCGCATCCTTCTTTTGCGGCGGACATTTTGCCTGGTGACGATCGTATCGCGAAGGCAACGCTACGCAATTCCACAGCATCCATTTCTGCCGGGTTGAGCAGCGACCGGGATGTATGGGTGTACACTTCAAGTACAGCGCCTGTTCCGATTATACGAAATGAAGAATTGATATTGATTTATGCGGAAGCCAATATCCAGTTGAATAATTTTATGGATGCCATTAATGCGTTGAATATTATTCGCAAAAAGCATGGTCTTGCAGATTACAGTGGCCCGCAAACTCAAAATGCATTAATTGATGAAATGCTTTATGAACGCAGGTATTCATTATATTTTGAAGGACACAGGTGGATAGATTTGCGCCGCTACAACAAGCTAAACGAATTGCCGTTAGACAGGCCTGATGATAACACCTGGTCTCAATTTCCGCTGCCGGTTACCGAGCAATAATTGCGGGCGCGGAAAAGGCAGCAAACAACAATAGACAGACATTCAATTTTTTAACCAACTCAATAAATAATCATGGCACATATTCAATTAAACAACGACCTGCCGGGAATTGTAGGCTTATTACATTACAGCCCTGAGACGGCTAAACCTTTAAATGACCTTGCTGAAATTTTATTAGTACATGATAACTCATTAACCAGGGGTGAAAGAGAAATGATTGCCTCATCAGTATCTTACTGGAACGATTGTCATTTCTGCCATAGTACTCATGGTGCGGCGGCTGCCAACCTCCTGGAGAAGCCAGCTGCCTTTTTAACCGAAATAAAACAGGGCTTTGCCAACACGGAGGTTTCTACAAAAATGCGGGCCTTGCTCAATATTGCAAAGCATGTGCAGCAGGGCGGCAAGAATGTAACGGAAGAGGACATACGAAAAGCAAGAGAAGCAGGCGCCGTGGACAAAGAAATTCACGATACGGTGTTGATTGCCGCTGCCTTTTGCATGTACAATCGCTATGTAGACGGGCTTGCCACCTGGGCGCCGAAAGAAGATGAAGCTTTTATGCCAATGGGCCAAATGCTGGCTGAACGCGGATACCGTGCCACTACTCCTTAAAAAGGTTCTCTTTCATAAAGGGATGGAATTTCCCTATGCCGGGCCGCCATGCAAAAAGGGGAGCAGGCGGCCCTTTTTTATAAAAGGAATGCTGTTTTTCGCCCTGAAAAGTAAACAGGAAAATAAGCAGGTTTTATATTTTCTTTTTTTAGAAATTTAGTTTCAAATCTTGCCGTCTTTTAGGAACTTAGACAATCAACAGAACGTGTTTTTAAAAGAAATAAAATGATCTACTTTACCCAGCTGATTTATCTCAGGGAAGGGCAGGAGGAGGCTTTTGATGAATTTGAAGCCATCGCTATTCCTGCAATTTTAAAATATAACGGACGGCTCCTGTTGCGAATAAGGCCCGCTGAAAATTCATTTATTGAATGTAACATCGATAAACCTTATGAAATCCATTTTGGCGAATTTGAGAGCGAGCAGGATTTTGAGAACTTTTCACAAGACAAAGAACGAAAGAAATTTCTTCACCTGAAGGAACAATCGGTAAAGACAACGATATTAATCCGGGGAAAGAAATTTTAACGGAATGGTTCCACAAACCGACATGGGTCCTCGTCTCTGTCACATTCCTTAGATGCTACAAGTTAAGCCTTTGACAAAGGTATCACCTGCACCGGCCGTGCCGGCAGGAAAGTTTTTAGCCAATGCCGGAAGATTTGCGTCGCTTAATCTTTTGAAGGGTTTTTACAACCTCCTGGTGAACTTTTTCCTGACATTAAATTTTAGATTTCAGATCTTATTTTTTTTCGATGAGAAGACTAAATTGAAACATATCGCCATTCCCGTCAACCCCACTATTGGGGTATAATAGAAGTGAGCCGTTATCCGTTGCCGTCGAAAAAGCCCGTAAACAGGGCATTCCATCGAATTGATTTCTTTAAATTTTTTTAAATACAGCCTTTTGGAAAATAAAGTTATCCACACTTTTCGCCGGAAAGGCGGCGATCAGCGGCCTTTCTCCGCGGCATAAAAGACATGAAATGGCAAAAACCAGGGGTGAAAATGCCGAAAGTATACCCTAATGACGGCCATACTATACCCTAATGATGGCCATAGTTAACCCGTATGATGACCATAATAAAGAAACATAAGCTCTTTTACTCACCCGTTTTTGTGTCCTTACCCGATGACTGCTACAAAAAATAAAGGCCAAAACGCTGTTCTATGGTAAAACAGAATCGTTTTTTTTTAAAAAAGGTTTCCGGTTTTCATCTGAAAGCCCTAACTTTCACTACCAAATATATTTTGCCATTATCAGGCGCTTATGCACTTGCCATTATTAACTGTAACCCAGATAGGCGAAGCCATTTGCCTGCCAAATAACAAAACTGCATTTTCCATTGAACACATATTTATATATAACAGCTTATGAGAGGAATCAACAAAGTGATCCTTGTGGGTAATTCCGGTAAGGAAACGGAATACAAAACACTGGAGGACGGCACACCCGTGGCCAAACTAATGATTGCCACTACAGAAACTTTCCGCCTGAAGAACGGAGAAGTACAATCCCGTACTGATTGGCATACTGTAATAGCATGGCGCGGCCTGGCCACCCTCGCTAATAAATATATTCATAAAGGGAGTTTACTGTATATAGAAGGCAAGCTGCGCAACCGGCAGTATGAGGACAAAGAAGGGCAGAAGAAATACGTGACAGAGATAGTGGCAGAACAGTTGGTGATGCTGGATAAGAAGGAAGGGAGTGGGAAGGAAGTTATAAGTAATAGGTAATAGGTTGTAAGTAATAAGTTGTGAGTTGAAGGCAATTGGCAATGAGCAATGAACAATGGGCGATTGGCAATGAACGACGAACAATGAGCAATGAACAATAGGCCAAAGGCGACAGGCACATGATAATCAGTAATCAATAATCAGCAGGCAATGCAGGTAATTTTAAAACCGTTATTTCATAGAAGACAAGAATGCATAGGAATCTATTTTGAAAAAAATGCGGCGCTACAATCTACGGTGCAAAAAGAGGTGGGTGCGAAATGGAGTAAAACGTACACCTGCTGGTATGTTACCTGCACGGGTGAAAATTATTTACGTTTAAAAACGGCGTTGGAAAATAAAGCTGAGTTGGATGTAACGGAGCTGAAAAAGTTTTTGTTGGAAAAGAGACGCACCGGCCTGGATAAGGCCGTGATTCTTGCTGGCAACAAACCAAAAGTAATTCCCGGTAGAAAATTCCAGGAGCACAATTCTAAAACGTCGCGGCCACAGGTTTATTTACACAACATAAGCAAAGAAAATAAAGAAGCCTTGCAGCAGTTTAAAAGGCAATTAGCTTTGAAAGCCTATAGCCAAAGCACAATAAGGACTTACGAAAACGAGTTCCGGCAGTTTTTGCAAGCGATTAAAAATACCCCGGCAGACCGCTTTAGCGTGTCGCGGTTAAAGAAATATTTTCAATACTGCTATTCCACGTTACACCTAAGCGAAAACACGATGCACTCAAGGATTAATGCGCTAAAGTTTTATTACGAGCAGACGCTTGGACAGAGACAAATTCTTCTGGGAAATCCCGCGGCCGAAAGAAGCATTTAATCTTGCCAAAAGTTTTGGGCGAAGAGGAATTGCGCAGGCTGTTTGAATCTGCGGTAAATCTAAAACACAAGGCGATTTTGTTTACGGCCTATAGTGCAGGATTAAGAGTGAGTGAGGTAATTAACCTGCGGCTTCAGGACATAGACCGCGAAAGGAAACAACTTTTTGTTTATTGCAGTAAAGGAAAAAAAGACCGATATGTGGCTCTAAGCCCGATGTTGCTCGATGTTTTAGAAAATTATTACAGGATGTGCCAGCCGAAACCTGCCAATTATTTATTTGAAGGAGATGAACCGGGCAAACCTTTTTCTACCCGTTCTGCACAAAATATTTTTCACAATGCAAAAATAAAAGCAGGCATCAGCAAAACAATTAGTTTCCATGGCTTGCGGCATAGTTTTGCCACGCACATGCTTGAAAAGGGAGTAGACGTAAAATATATCAAAGAAATTTTAGGTCACTTTAATATAAAGACTACAGAAAGATACCTGCATATAAAGAGAGAAGTGCTGGTAAATATTGAAAGTCCGCTGGATGATTTGTATAGAAAGTCCTGAAATGTTAAAATTCGTATTGGCGCAACAACAATACAAAAAGCGCAATAGAAAAGTATTGATAATCAATGGGTCAATTTTCCTTGGAAAGTTGGGGAGTTTCGTATAATATTGTGTTAGCGGCAATTATAAAATGACAGCCTACTAAAATTGACAGATAAATGGGTAAAGCCATTATCCTTTTTTTTACATTCTTTGTTCAGACAAATTCGCACGCACAAGTCACAGCGATTCCTGTCAAACCAAGACCATGGACAAAGAAAGAAATAGAAAAAGATATAAGAAATCACGGTTGTGTTTACACGAAAAAGTATTCTAGTAAACAAAGGCTTCAATTTTTCCCTTTTAATAAAGCAGTCCAAATAAAACTCATTTCCTTTGACCAATCTGATAGTGTAATTATAGGCGGCGAAATACCAATGAAAAATGGAAATGTTGATTATCGAAAGCTAAAAGAAATCAAGACAATCAATAAATCAGAAATAGACACACTCACTGATATTTTATTCAATGAAAGTTACAGAGGACCATTTTCCTCAGTTTCAGAAAGTGGTTGCTATAATCCGAGAAACGCAATTCTGTTTGTAGACGCAAAGGGCAAAACTTTTGCTTTTATTGAAATTTGTTTTGAATGTTCAGCACATAGATTTAGCTCAAACAAAATAAAAGCAGGTGATTTTTGCAGTCAGAAATATGAATACCTGAGGAACTTTTTTGCAACCAACGGAATTACTTTAGGCGTTAAGTAAGAATCAACTTACGAAGAGTGACAACTGCCGCTTACATTGGGTTTTGCGCAAGTGGGGCAGACGGAAAAAACATCAGCATTTGTGCTGCTATCATCAGCAGTCCGGGCGGACCGATTGCTATCAGCAAACGAACAAATAATCAACTTTTTTATTCTACATTCGGCTGACGGTTCGGGCAGACGGGAATTCTAATTTCCCACCTGCGCAAAGCCCTGGACGTTGGTAGCAATGCATATGACAATCTTCAGCGACATAAAACTAGACAAATACGAAAGCGAAGATATTTTCGACGTCATTGTTAAACTAGAAAAATCATTTGCGATAAAGTTTGACGAACGGGCTTTTATAAACGTAGAAACATTTGGAGAGTTATGTGACGTTATTGAAAGCTATATTAAATACGACAACAAAGAAGATTGCACGAAGCAACAGGCATTTTACAAAATAAGAACAGCAATTAGCGAAACACAGCTTATTGACAAAAGATTGATTACTCTTGACACGAAGCTCGCTAACCTTTTTCCAAGAAAAAACCGAAGACAGCAAGTCAAAATGTTCGAAAGAAAATTAGGAATCGATTTAAATTTATTAACCTATTCCGGGTGGTTGGCATTGATATTTTTATTTGGACTTTTCGCGTCCTTCGTAGCGTTTTTCTTTGACTGGAAAATTGCGGTTTCGGGAATCACATTTTTTGCAATTGCTCTTAATATGGGTGACAAATTAGGGAAGGACTTAGAACTTGAAACTGTGAGAGAGTTGACGGAGAAAACGGCTGCAAAACATTATGTTGACGTTAGACGCACTAAATTGACCGTGAATAGGAATGAAATCTTAGAGACAATCAAAGAAGCTTTTAAGACAGAACTTTCTATTGAGAAAGAACAATTGACAAGAGACGCAAAATTCAGTTGGACTTGAAAACACTGCTACCAACAATGGGTTTTGCGCAAGTGGGGCAGACGGAATAAACATCAGCATTTGTGCTGCTATCATCAGCAGTCCGGGCAGACCGAATTCTATCAGCAAACGAACAAATAATCAACTTTTTTATTCTACATTCGGCTGACGGTTCGGGCAGACGGGAATTCTAATTTCCCACCTGCGCAAAGCCCTGGACGTTAGCGGCAATTAGACCAGATATCAAAAAAATTGGCAAAAAGCGTAACATATGATTTAACCCTGAGTAATAGAATTTACAAAGCGAACCTTGAATCATTAATTCAATTGGCTGAAGAAACATTAGCTGCTACTTCTGGACCGAGATTACAAGAATTTATAGAATCGTTGTTTAATTCTACTCAGAGCAATGAATCATCAGAAGGGTTAAATGAAAAGGGGAGCCATTTAGCAAACATTGATTGGTTGTTTCTAAATTCGATATTTATTTCATTCTATGCATATTTCGAACATCATTTATTTGCCTTAGCAAAAGTTGTAGAGGAAAGAAGTAAATCAAGAATCACCATAGATGACATGTCGGGAAGTGGGATAAATCAATATCTAAACTATTTACATTTAGTCGGAGATATTGCATTTTGCTAATAAGGGAAAAAAGGAATGGCAAATAGTCCAAAAATTTAGGAAAATCAGAAATATTCTGGTTCACAACGGCAATATGCTAAATGCTGACCATTCAAAAGATGTTACGACTCATGAATTGTTCGACTTTCGAATTTCCCAAGGAGTAAAAGTAGCTGGAACATTGGGACATCTCAGAATTAGAACCGTTGCTATATTGAATACATTTTCGCAAACAACTTTCTTAATTAGCGACAATATAGTTGAAGAAATAAATTCGAAGTATCCTGAGAAATGACAACTGCCGCTAACAATGGGTTTTGCGCAAGTGGGGCAGACGGAAAAAACATCAGCATTTGTGCTGCTATCATCAGCAGTCCGGGCAGACCGAATGCTATTGAGCAAACGAACAAATAATCAACTTTTTTATTCTACATTCGGCTGACGGTTCGGGCAGACGGGAATTCTAATTTCCCACCTGCGCAAAGCCCTGGACGTTGGCGGTAATCATATGAACTCTCATAAACATTGGATTACCAATATTGATTTAAGTAGCTTACTTTCGTTTTCACAAAATGACGAGTCGCAATGTGCCACTTCCAAAAGTAACAATACAGGATACTCTACATTAAAGAATTTTGGATCACTTTGAAACATTGTCCGTTTCCGTTTAACAAATATTTAGACGACCCTACTATCCCATCGTTTAGCAAAAAAGATTTTCACAATTCAATGGAACAAATTGGATGGCAACCCCTGGAACATTTTTCAAAAATTCATGGAGAAACCAATTTCTTATTTCTGAGCGTTTTATTTGTGTTAAGACGAATCGATATGCTCAAGACTAACAGAGAAAATAATAATGACTTGGAAACGCGGGATATGAATACGTGAAGAATTAATTGAAGGAATTTTCGAATTATTTCGTTGGACAAGACTCATTTAGTTACAACTATCTTCCTAACTTGGCATCACTTATATCCAAATACTTATCGATAGATTCAATCATGTACACTCCAGCAAAAAAACTGAGTTCAGTCCAATCTATTATCTTCTAAAGACTATGATTGCATTGCTATTTATTTTTAGAATAAACAAAATTGTTCCATTTCTTGAAAGAAAAATGAACGCGAATAGACAACGAATCTTCGACAATCTGACGAATCAAATTCAAGCGTTGACAAAAGAGAGTAAAATTTAGAAGTTGATGACCGCTTAAAAACAATAGCACATGCAGCTTACATGGGGTTTTGCGCAAGTGGGGCAGACGGAATAAACATCAGCATTTGTGCTGCTATCATCAGCAGTCCGGGCAGACCGATTTCTATTGAGCAAACGAACAAATAATCAACTTTTTTATTCTACATTCGGCTGACGGTTCGGGCAGACGGGAATTCTAATTTCCCACCTGCGCAAAGCCCTGGCCGTTGCACGCAATTATTTTGACACTAGTAATCGGGTTTGTTTGCGATCATATTATTTTCGATTAATGTTGCATGACAAGATCATAAAGTGCAAAGAGAAAAGCTCGATATAATAGTTCTATTATAAAGAGACATTTAAATGTATGGATAAATTGCCAGTCTTGATAATAACTTATCACGGTTTTCTTTGAGATCGAACGGATTTTTAAAGCTCAAAAAAATTAAGTCATTGTGTATGCTTTTGATAGAAATGAAATGGCAAGTAATTGACAAAGTTGGAAAAAGGATTGAATACTATCGAAAATGGGCAAGAGAATAATGGGGAATATCAAATGGATTTTCGGAAATGATAGTTTTCAAAATGACTATTATTAAATTATGAAGGATTCCAAGTGAAAATATTAGGAAATGGTCAATCTCATAGCTGAAGGAAGATATAACATAGAATGAGCTAAAGTAACTACTGGTGTTGCAGACCAATATTCTAGCAAATCAGTTGTAACAAATCAATGGATTCTTTATAACAAAAATGGACAGCCGGCTGAGAACAGAAAAAGAATTATTAACCAGTTGGACAGTCTCTAATAATGAACATGCGGCGTACAACAATGGGTTTTGCGCAAGTGGGGCAGACGGAAAAAACATCAGCATTTGTGCTGCTATCATCAGCAGTCCGGGCAGACCGATTTCTATGAGCAAACGAACAAATAATCAACTTTTTTATTCTACATTCGGCTGACGGTTCGGGCAGACGGGAATTCAATTTCCCACCTGCGCAAAGCCCTGGACGTTGAGCAATTACAACACGATCTTTCAATGAATGCATACTATAATGAATAATGACAGCTTACATATATTGAATTGAAAACTGGATTCATTCAACTTATAAATGTGACCTCTTGTGATTGGCTTACCGAGATTTTAAAAAACTGTGACAGACATTATATTTTGACAACAAGGCTTTAAAAAAGTATTCATAAATACCTGCAGTATTAAAACCATTACGACATTGAAACGAAAAATGAATATTGAGAAAGTCGTGGCTGTTAATAAAAAATAGACAGGACAGACATTGGCTTTAGGAAACGGGAATTAATTTGCATAAAAATTTCATTGACGATTATATGACTAAAACAAATGCAAAAGTAATTGAATTTGACACAATTTAAGTCATTGAGTTTAAGAAAACGACTATGACGCATAAGCAAAATTGAAACTTTGTTATTGACAGACTAAAGATTTTAACGAAAATAGTACAATATTGGGACATAGGATTAAAAGAAATTCGAGACTATAATTGTTATAGTTAAAGCGACGCTAGCATACAACATGTGGTTTTGCGCAAGTGGGGCAGACGGAATAAACATCAGCATTTGTGCTGCTATCATCAGCAGTCCGGGCTGACCGAATGCTATCAGCAAACGAACAAATAATCAACTTTTTTATTCTACATTCGGCTGACGGTTCGGGCAGACGGGAATTCTAATTTCCCACCTGCGCAAAGCCCTGGACGTTAGTGCGCAATTTGATGAGACTATTCATTTCATAACGACAATCTTTTTACAGTTATCCATGACAGAATATAAAAGTTGTAAATATTCCTATACAAGCTTACAAAAATGAAATTGACACCACTCTGATGGTACAAATGGAAACATGATTGACAAAACAAATTAATCTTGAAGACTGCAGAGTATCAGACCGATAAATTTCATCCAGATTTTGGATAGACTTCAACAATTGAACTGTGGAAGGCTGACGATAGCTCATATTTTGGAGTTGTGACGAATTACTTCAACGATATATGATAACTTTACGAAAAGGAATTTATAAGATTGGTAAAGTTTACTCAATCAGGTATCCCTTGATAGTTCAAAACGCGAAACAACGTTATTCAATATGATTGACAAATTTTCGATTGTTATATTGCCACCGACATAAAATAAGCGGTTAGCAACAAGGTTTTGATGGAGAAGAATTTTTAATAGAAATTTGCCACACCTAAGCAATACGAGTTTTAAAGACTTATTGGACTCCGAGACTGTTCGCTGACACTTTAAAAGATGCAAAACAAATTACAATGTTTAATTGACTTCTTATATAATAATTTTGAAATTTACGACTATTATCAAAAGTTAAGATTCCAGAATGGAACTGATCAGAGAAACGTGAATTCAAGAATTAAAATCAAGACAAATAACCAATTTGTTCCCGGTGCGACAAAAGTGACAGACCTATTATAAAAACTGCCACTAACATGAACTGTGTAAAAAAACAAATAAAACTGTAAGTTTTTTTAAGGTTTAGCCGAGCAATAATTCGGTTGATACAAACAGTTATTTTTTACTACTGCAAACACCTGTTTTAATAGTTTATTCATTACTGCCACCAAAGCCTGTTTACCGGTTTTGCCATTAGCTCTTAAACGGTCATATAATGCTTTGCAGGCAGTGTTGGTTTTCATGGCATTCATACTGCACATGTAAAGCACATCCCTCAGGTTTTTGCCGCCGCGTTTGTAAATGCGTGGCTTGCCTTGTATGCTTGTACCACTGCTGTACTGTGTGGGCGCAAGGCCGGCAAAACTGATGAGCTGACGATGACTTTGAGTGTATTTAAAACCCTGGGTAAAGACAATGAGCATAGCGGCTGCACGTTTGCCAATGCCTTTAATGCTGCTCACATTTTTTAATTGTTCCGGCTGCCACTGCTCCAGTAACAACTGCAACTTTTCTTCAAGCTGTTTGATTTCTTTTTTCATGCTTGCAATGATTTTTTCCAGGGACTTTATAGTGTCTTTGCTGGGTATGGGAAGTAACCGAAGACTGTGTAACTGGTTATTAAAACGCTTGATTTGTTCGGTATATTCCCGGATGGTGTTATACAATTGCTTGCTCTCAAAGTAAGCGCTGTCGGGCATTTGCCAGTATGATGGTTGTTGCTCAATAGCAAATCGGCAAATCCATTGTGCATCTTTTTTATCTGTTTTATTACGCTCCAGGTGCATTTGTATAAAGCGTTTAACAGCGATAGCATTCACTACACTGAGCAGGCAACCATGCGCATGTAAATAAAAAGCCAAACGGATGTAATAGACTCCGGTAGCTTCCATTACAAAATGATAGCCGGTGCCGGTATGCTCAAGTATTTTTTGATAACCCGCATTATTATT
>CAWFBO010000018.1:0-150450 GCA_963814075.1 uncultured Chitinophagaceae bacterium
TGACGGTAAACATTCTTAACGGTAAGGCCTACAAAAGTGTCACAGATTTTAACGGCCAGCAATTTGTAAGAGTTTATACAGATAAAGGCGGCTGGTCTATCAATCCATTTGCCGGTGGGACTGACCCTGTAGCTCTTTCGGATGATGAATACAAATCTGTGAAACAGGATATTTTCATTGGGGGCGCTTTGTACGACTTTGCAGTTAATCACATAGGCACTGCAGAACTGGAAGGAACCGACGGAAGTGATTACAAAATAAAATATACGTCACCCGATAGCATTGAATCTACCTATTACATAGATACTGCATCTTATCTTCTTACCAAAATGGTGAGACAAGGGCAAATGCAGGGGCAGGCCGTTGATGTTACTACAACTTTTTCCGATTACAAAAAAACGCCTGAAGGCGTTTCAATTCCTTACACCACCAATGTGGATTTCGGGGGAAATTTTTCAATGAGTACATCGATTAAAAAAGTAGATATGAATAAGCCAATAGATCCGTCAATTTTTGAAATGCCGAAATAAATGGAATATAAAGTATAGGGTTATTTTAGAAAAAATTTACTAAACGAACCACGAAGACTGCAAAGTTTTCGTGGTTTTTTATTTACGGACAGTAAACAAACAAAAAGGCAGCATTTTTATTTTTGCTCCTTAAGTCGTTTAAAAAATAAGAAAGAAGATTCAAAAATCATTCACTTCACTTTTAATTTAATGTTATCAAATTATTATCAAACCATGATTTTTTTATAACATTTTTATCCGAATGAACTTTCCTGGCAAATTTGTATAAGGCTGAATCGAAGCATTCGTTTGAGACTGCAGTGTCATGGCCTGTTTTTCTTAAAATTCTTTACTTAAAATACAGATTTAACCTTATGCGACTGTTGGTAATCGAAGATGAAATAGAATTGTCCAAAAGCATTTGCGCTTACATGGAGAAAAATAATTTTGTCTGTGAAGCATCCTATGATTTCCCCGACGCCAGCCAGAAAGTTGAAGAAAACAATTATGAATGTATCCTTTTAGATATAAGTCTTCCGAAGGGAAACGGGCTTTGGCTTCTGAAGCAATTGAAGGTGCTTCGTAAATCAGAAAGTGTTCTTATTATTTCTGCTAAAAACTCTTTGGATGATAAGCTTGAGGGGCTCAACCTCGGAGCGGATGATTACCTCACAAAGCCATTTCATTTAGCCGAGCTTTCTGCTCGCGTTGAATCTATTTTGCGCAGAAAATATTTTGACGGGCAAAATCGCATCGTGACAGACGACCTCACGATTCAAATGCAGGAGAAGACAGCTTACGTCAAAAACCAGCCGATTGATCTTACAAGAAAAGAGTATGAATTGCTCCTGTATTTTATTGCCAATAAGAATAAAGTGATTACCCGCGAGTCGATCGTGGAACACTTGTGGGGCGATCATATCGATACGAATGATAATTACGATTTTATTTACACCCACATAAAAAATCTCAGAAAAAAAATTACGCAACGAGGTCGTCGCGATTACATCAAAGCGATATATGGCATGGGATATAAGTTTTGTACCACACAAAGCGACCTGAGCAAACCAGGCAAATGAAACTATTAACCAAATATTCAGTTGCCAATCTAATGGTTATGGTCACTATTTTTATAGCAACAGCACTTCTCTTAAACAAATTTATACATGTAATTCTCGTGCGCGAAATGGATGCAGACCTCACCGGCGTACAAAAAAAGGTTGATGATTATGTAAAACAACACAACACATTTCCCACAGGTTATGCCTTAGATGAAGAAGAGATAAGTTTTGTGCCGACAGGAAATAGAAAAATAAAACGTAACAGCGAGTTAACGCAAATGTTCAGCAAGCGCGAAAACAAGCTGCATAATTTTATGAAACTTGACTTTCCGCTTCAGTTTCATGGCAATTGGTATAAAGTTACTTTAGCCAAACCTGTCGAAGGAATGCACCACCTTTCGCGGGCGCTCATCGACATTTTTGTCGCGGGCATTTTACTTATCATTTTGATTTCGGTTTTGCTCAATAACTTTTTGCTAAGAAAATTGTGGCGGCCTTTTTTTGACTCAATGAACATCATGAGAAATTTTAAGCTCAAAGGATCACGGTACGCTTAATTTCCCCAAAACTTCAACCAATGAATTTTCATTCATGAATGAGAGCCTGCAACTCGCAACCGGCAAAGCCAGGCAGGATTATTTGTTGCTAAAAGAATTTACCGAAAATGCTTCTCATGAAATACAAACGCCCTTGTCGATCATTCGATCAAAACTCGATATAATGATACAGGATGAAGCGCTTTCTCAAAAGCAAAGTGAACTTGCCAAAGAAGCTTATTCTTCAATCAAAAAATTGTCCCGGTTAAACCAGTCTTTGTTGTTGCTTGCTAAAATAGATAATCAGCAGTTTGGTGATAAAGAAGAAATTGATCTAAGCAAAAAAGTAAAAGAAAAAATTGATGACTTCCGGGAACTGTGGTGCAGCCACAACCTTCCATGCACGTCAGAAATTCAGGAAAGCAGTTGTTCTATGAATCCTGAATTATTGGATATTTTGCTGAACAATTTATTCAGCAACGCGGGCAATCACAACGTTCCCAACGGATTTATCAGAATTACTCTTGAAAAGAACAAACTGACCGTTTGTAACAGTGGCGCTGGTCCACTGGATGAGAAGAAATTGTTCACGCGTTTTTACAAAACTTCAGTTAACAGCAGCCATAACGGTTTGGGGCTTTCGATCATCAAACAAATCACAAAAATTTCGGGCATAAACATAGCCTATTGTTATCATGATAATGCACACTCATTCATTGTCACATTTCGGTAAATCTGAATTTTTTCTGAAGTTATTATTATCATTAAATTAAGAAAACATCATCATTAGGTTAATTCGTTTTCCGGCGCACAATCGCCTTCCTGCTTCCTTTAGTTTTGCCCCCATTAACATAACTATTCTACATTTAATGAGACCTTTAATCCTGCTTCGCAACACAATTGTTACCATTAACACTTCTCTTAAGTTATTCTATAGTTTTCTCCCAGGAAATTAGAGGCTATGTGTACGATATAAATTCGCGTGAACAACTGATTGGAGCTACTGTCATCCTAAATCCCGGAATAAAAAAAGCGGTTACAACGCTTGATGGCGGTTTTACTTTTAAAGACATCAAAGAAGGAACTTACCGGGTAAAAATTTCATTTGTTGGTTATAAAAGCGTGGATACTTCCATTACAGTAAACGAACAATTAAGACAAAATTGTACTTTCTATTTGTCTACAAAATCGACACAACTTTCCAACGTAATTATTTCCAAAACATTCAATGGCGGTTCAGACGAATATGCGTTGCAGCAAAGAACAATTTGCCAATAGTATCGTAAATATTATGTCGGCTCACGCCATTTCAATTTCTCCTGATATAACGGTGGCCAATGTGATGCAGCGGATATCAGGCGTTTCCATCGAAAGAGGAAATTCAGGCGGCGGGCAATACGCCATCATTCGCGGAATGGATAAAAGATACAACACTACTTTAATCAACGGAATTAAAATACCGAGTCCGGATAACCGTAACCGTTATGTTCCATTAGATATTTTCCCATCCGATTTGGTTGACCGGATCGAAGTAATAAAATCGCTAACTCCAGCTATGGAGGGCGATGCTGCGGGTGGCGTGGTAAACCTGGTAATGAAAAATGCCCCCGATAAATTTAAAGCAGAAGGTAATATCGGAACAGGTTATAGCCAGATTTTCTTTAACAGGGATTTCAGTTCATTTTCAAAAGCAACAGTGAACCTTCAATCTCCTGCCGAAAAATCAGGCCCGGGTGTTTATGCTCCCGTAACTGCTTTTCCTTATCAAAACCTGGTTACCACTACCGGTATGCCACCGATAAATAAAAACTTCAGCCTTACATTGGGCGATCGCTTTTTAGATAACAAGTTAGGTATAATGTTTTCAGGAAGTTATCAAAATGCTTATAAAGGAAGCAATTCATCCGTGATGGAGCAAAGCGCAACAGTTCCGCCAGCCCCTAATGAAAACACCGCTCAGCAACCTGCCATTTCCAATGTATATGAACGACAATATAGTTCACGGATTGATCGTTCCGGAGTGGAAACAAAAATTGACTACAATTTTAACCAGGATAATGCTATTAGTTTATTTGCCACGCATCTTCAGCTAAATGAAAGAAGAGTTAGGCTTACCAGCGACACGTTACTCGGTGGTTACACAACACCTGATAATTTTATTGGACCATACGCGATTCATACGGCAACGGAAACCAGGAGCGATCTTCAGAGTATTAATAATATTACACTTCAGGGGAAGAACAATCTCTATAAAGGTTTACATGCAGACTGGTCTTTGGCCGGATCAGTTGCTAAAAGACAGGTACCCGATATTGCAGAATTTTCTATCGGGCAATTAGTAACACCAAACACAAATACAGGCACTTATAAAGTTGGGGTTAAGCAAACTGAAAGCGAATCCCGGGAGTGGATACATAATACCGATAAAGACCTGGCGGGATATTTAAACCTGCACTATAAAACAAATATTGCCTCAAGAGTCGCATTGTTTGCATTGGGTGGAATGTATCGCCATAAAGAAAGAGACAATTACGACAACACCTATAACCTCACTCCGGTCGATGATCCCGATTCTGTTTACCAGAAATTTGTTTCTATACGCGGATTCCAAATTTATATTTATCCCTTCTAATGGGGCTTTGGGAAATGCTTCTCAAAACCCTGGAATTTACCATGCTTACGAAAATGTTTGGGCAGGATATGGACAGATAAAATATTATTTTTCTGATCGTATAGAAGTCCTTGGCGGATTACGAGTGGAAGACACTCACCAGAATTATGTTTCGTCCTTAAATGCGGCGCTTCCGGGTAAATCGGCGGATATAAAATACATGGACTTTCTGCCGAGTCTCCAGGGTAAATATTCTTTCACTAAACGAAAAGATTTGAGATTTTCATATTTCAGATCCATCTTCCGCCCTGCATTTGCCGACCTTATCCCTTTTCCTGATAAAAGCGGAACCAATGATACTTATCTCGTTGAAGGGAATCCTTACATAAAGCATACGGTGATAGAGAATTTTGATGTCCGCTACGAGATTTTCCCTAAAGGACTAGATCAATTTATGATCGGTGCTTTTTATAAGTTGATTAATAACCCGATTGAATATGCCTTTGCGCCATTTTCAACCAGCAGCGGCAGCTTTAATGCAACCCCTGTTTTATCTCCTCAAAACTTCGGTACTGCAAGAAACTTTGGAATAGAGCTGGTTTTCAGAAAATACTTTGGCAGTTTTGGAATTTCCGGGAATTATACATTTACCAATTCTGTTATCAACGCGACCAAACTATACGTTTACCTCACACCAAGTAACAGTACAGAGTTTACTAACGTAGCTGATCGACGTCCATTACAAGGACAAAGTGCCAACATCGGCAACTTCTCTTTATTATATAAAAACACAAAAAATAAAATTGATGCGCAGATTGCTTTGGTGTATACAGGTGAAAGAATAAACCTGTTATCACAATATAAAGGCTTCGACAATTGGGAAAAGGCGACTACCAATCTTGATTTTTCAGCTCAAAAAGAATTTGGAAAGCATTATATCATTTATATAAAAGCAAATAACCTGCTAAATACGCCCTTTAAGTTGATCTTAAAGCAGCATAACAATGCTTACCAGACCAAAACACAATTGCCTTTCCAGGAAAGCACCAATTATCTCACCGTACAATATGACAAATTCTTTGCTTCCTATTCATTAGGAATCAGGTTTAAATTTTAAAAACAAATACAAAAAATGAAACATTTAAAAATTTCGGTTTTAGCAATTACGGTAGCAATAGCAATTGCTTCCTGTTCAAAAAGCAGCGATTCTACTACGGTATCACAGCCACAGATCCAGGTAGGACAACAAGTAAGTAACTCAGCGCCTCTTTCCGGAGCTATTAAAGGAACTATGGAAGCCGGCCTTACCTATGTGGTTAACGGCGATGTTACTGTAAATGCAGGCGATACCCTTTTAATACAAAAAGGAGTTACAGTGCAGGTGAATAACGGAGCAAGTTTCTTTGTAAACGGAACTTTGGTAAGCCTTGGTACAAAAGATGCACCAGTTACTATTACTGATCCCTCAAGAGTTAAGACCACCGGGCCTTCTACGGCCAGCACAGATTCAGCCTATGCGGGTGGTTGGGGTGGCATTTGGTGCGGCCCTACCTGTCCGTTGTTGGTAATCAAATGGACACATCTTGATTTTGCAGGTGCTGGACTGCAAACCATTCCTTTTGCCGGGCCTTCTGTGGGCGATCAATATGCGATCTATTTTGGTAATAGCAATGGTGTTTTTGTGCTGGAAGATTCATGGATCTATGGCACGCCGGATGATGCTATTCGCTTTTACGGTGGAAATGTATTCCTGGTTCGAAATACTACAGAAAAGTGTGGCGGAACCGGTGGTGACGGATTTAATGCTAAAGGTGGCACACAAGGGGTCATGGCATATAACATGATCATCGGTGGTGCTACCAACGGAACCAAATCTGCCAATGACGGCAGTACCGGACGTCAATGTATGATCGCAATGTTCAACAACACCTATGTAAATGATGGATTCAGAAATGTAAAAACTTTCGGCGCAAGAGGTGGTTCTGTTGAAATAGAAAATAATTCAAGGGCTTTAGCCTACAATAACCTGATTGTAGATTGTCAATTTGGTGCAAGAGTTGCCGGTGGCAATGATGTAACCGCCAAAGTTTATCTTGCTGATACGACAGGCCCGCATAACGGAGATTTTATTCCGCAAACCGCTTACGGCCATAACTTTTATTACGTAGATAATGCGGCACAAGCCGACCAGATTGTTCCTACAAATGTAGCGCAGGCAGTAGTTACTCATCCGCAATCAACAGATATTCCTGATATGGCAACCTTCCTCGGCCCAAATTATACTTTCGGGATGCAGTACGATGGTTCGGCTCTTGTAGGGCAAAACAATCCCATGTTTGTTAATTACCCATTGCCAAATTCGAATTTCCTTACGCAGGCTTCCGTAGATGGATACGATTTTCATCTGCAAAGTTCTTCTCCTTGTATCGGTAAAGGGTATACCGGGTTTTCAGTACCGGTAAATGTACCCATTGATGAAAACTTTGGTGCGACAGCCCCGGTTACTCCAGGTAAAGATATAGGTTGTTACCAGGCGGATGGTTCAGGTAATCAACATTAATAAATAAATCACGCAAAATCTATTTGTTTGTAAAAAGGCCTGCAAAATCAGCGGGCCTTTTTTAAAATTATTTACAATGAAAATTATAGCTTTTCTTATTCTTTTACTCCTTTTAAAATTGAGCACTACCGCCCAGAACCAAAATCATAAAAATGTTATACAATTCATTTTTACTTCGGATGCTCATTATGGAATAAAAAGACCAAAATTCAGGAACGATACGGCTGTTGAAAGCCACACGGTGAATGCGGGCAATGATAGACGAAATGAACAAACTCCCGGGCATAAGGCTGCCGTTAGATAGCGGTATTGATGCAGGCCACCTTACCGGCCCGATAGATTATGTTATCGAAGGCGGTGATATCGCCAACAGGATGGAAATACCTGACCAAAGTGATGCGGCCTCATGGACGCAATTTTGTTCAGATTATATAAACAGAATTAACGCTTACCGATCATTTTGGAAAAAGAACCAGGCTTTTAATGGTCCCGGGTAATCATGATATTACCAATGCCATTGGCTTTTACAAGCCAATGAAGCCTAAGGTTGACCCAACCTCAATGGTGGCAATCTATAACCTGATGATGAAGCCGACAAAAATGCTGACTACAAAAAATTATAATTATTCGAAAGATAAAATCAATTACTCAAAGAACATAGGCGGTATCCATTTTATGTTTATAACATTATGGCCCGATTCGTCTGAAAGAATCTGGATGGAAAAGGACCTAAAATCAGTTTCACCTAAAACGCCTGTCATCCTCTTTACCCATGACCAGCCTGAATGCGAAGCGAAGCATTTTACGAATCCCGATAAAGCTCGTGGCATAAATGAAAATGATCAATTTGAGGATTTGGTGGATGAAGTATACAAAGATGGAACGGTTGCCGTGGCAGGTCAAACAGACATTGAACAACGCGGCTGGGTAAGTTTTTTAAAAAGACACCCTAATATAAAAGCCTATTTCCACGGCAATGAAAACTTCAATGAATATTATGTGTACAAAGGGCCGGATAGTGATGTAGCGCTTAATACCTTCAGGGTAGATTCTCCCATGAAAGGAGACTATTCGAGAGCCGATGAAACTAAACTTTCTTTCCAGGTGATTACCATTGATTCAAAAACATTAACCATGACTGTAAGGCAATGCTTATGGAACACTGAACCTGAACATCCGGATAAATGCATTAAGTGGGGCTCGTCCAAAACAGTTTCACTAATCTGTAAATAATTTCAAACTTAATGAGAAAGATTACAACAATTTTTAGGGATTATTCACACTACATTACCCGTGGTGCAAATCGTCTGATTGTTTATGCATTGCTCGCAGGCAGTTTGGGGGCTTGTAAAAAACACACCTCACCTTCTAACCCACCTGATGTAAAGCCCGATTCGCCACTTACTATTGCACTTATTCACACATTACCTGCGATACTTAAAGAATCTTCAGGTTTGTGTTTCACAGACGGGAACCTGTGGACTTTTGGCGATAGTGGAAATCCCAATGCCATTTTTAAAATTGATACCACTTCCGGGGCTGTCCTGCAAACCGTAACCGTTCAAAATTTCCCTAATGAAGATTGGGAAGATATAACTGCCGATTCGTCTTACATATACATTGGAGATTTCGGTAATAATGATGGCAACAGAAAAGACCTTAAAATAATCCGAATTAAAAAAAGTAGCCTCAATACTGATTCATCACAAGTGAACGTAAATGGAGATGCTATTAATTTTTCTTACGCCGACCAGACTAGTTTCAATACAAACTCCAATACCAATTTTGACTGTGAAGCCCTTGTATCCATAGAAAATCATTTGTACATTTTTACAAAAGACGGGGGCGACCTGCAAACCCGTTGCTACAAACTTCCAAAAGATACAGGCACCTATTCGGTTTCTCCCATTTCCACTTTTAATACACAAGGCAAAATTACATCGGCAGCCTACAATCCCATTACCAAAGAACTGGCATTGGGAGGGTATATGAATAAAAAAGTATTTCCATTTATCTGGTTCTTCAAAAATTACACAGGAGATAACTTTTTTAACGGAGCGAGCCTCAGACGCCAGTTAAGCAACAATAATACAGTTTGGCAAACTGAAGGTCTGGATTATACCGGGCCAAACTCTATGTTCCTCAGTTGCGAATCATCGAACCAGGTGGCTGCAAGTTTGTTTTCGATAGCACTTAAACTATCCTATCCGTGATTTTAGCATTTAAAAGGGAAAAGATAGTTTGGTCTACTGTCATTGATTTTCAGATATAGACACGAAAAACTTAACATTGGATCTCAAAAACCTATATTAAGTTTGCGTAAACATTTTTGAACCAAAAACAACAATAGTGGAAGCAAATACCAAATCTAAAAAAGAGATTCAAAGTTTTATCAAGCAGGGGTTGACCTCAATTCTTATTAATGTAAATCCTGCAATCGATAAAAAAGACTTTAAAAAGAGTATTAAAAAGGCAGGTAAAATTTTATACCAGGGTTCTACCAAAAAAAGGAAAAAAAGTAATCCTGTTGAAATAACAAATGCCACAGAAGTAATCATTTCCTCTGTCGATTAATTCAATTTTCAATTACCCCAAAAGTGCAACTTGCACAAATACAGTCGCTATTGGTTAAACTTTAATGTCAATCACCTTTTGAATCCGACTGCTTTCAAAAGCGGTCTGAATAATCCTTATTACCTTTTCTCCATCTTCGGCGGTTACGGGAACTGGTTTGTTATTGCGAATGGCTTCATAAATTCCGTGGTAATAATCTCCATAATTTCCTCGTTCACTGGTGATATATTCACGTCACTTCTTTGCCATCGATCTCTGTATGTAATAAACCTTTTTCACCTTCGGGTTCTGTTCCCCAGTCTTTTCCTCCGGGCATGTTTCCTGCCTGCAACATGGTTTCCTGGATATCAGTCTTGGCCTTAATAAAAGAACCTTTCAAGCCATGAAATATATAACCCGGAAGAGGTTCTCTTACAGCGTAACTCGCTTTGAGGCGTACACGAAGATTTGGATAATACAAAAGCAGTTCAAAATAATCATCCACTTTTGATAAAGGGCGAATGATACGAATATCAGCAAAAAGCTTTTCCGGCATTCCAAATAATTGCAACGCCTGGTCGATAATATGTGAGCCAAGGTCATACAAAACGCCAGCCCCCGGTCCCGGCGTTTCTTTATGTTTTTTCGGACTTAATTCTTCCCTAAACCTATCGAAATGAATTTCTGCCTCCACCAACTCTCCCAATAATTTTTTGTCTAATATTTTTTTTACCGTTTTATAATCGCTGTCGTAGCGCCGGTTTTGGTAGACAGAAAGAATCTTATTTTGCTTTTTAGCCAGCGCCATTAACTCATCCGCTTCTTTTATATTAATTGTAAACGGTTTTTCGACGATTACATGCTTGCCAGCTTCAAGTGCTTTCTTCGCGTATTCGTAATGCGTATAATTTGGTGTGTTTACAATTACAAGTTCTATTAGTTCATCTGCCAGCATTTTTTCGAGTGAACGGAAAGTGATCACATTCGGAAATTTTTCCTGCGCCTTATTTTTGGTTCTTTCCCAAACTGCATAAAAATTAAAGTTTGGATTGACGCTTAAAAATGGAGAGTGAAAAACACGTCCACTCATACCAAATGAACATAAAGCTGTCTTAATAGGTGTTGTCATATTATTACTTGAATAAAAAAATAAAAATCATTAAAATTTATCGGTTTACTATTCTTGCAATCAATCTCCACTCCCCTTCTCTCCCACAAACCAGTGTTCTTTGTTTTTGAACAAAACATTAAACGTGGTAAGCGTCCCATAAATGCGCGTGATATATTGTTGAAGGTTTACTTTCTCTTCATCGCTTAAATTTTTATGGGCATTGATCTGCTGCTCCATCACCCTTAGCCTGTCGCGCAGCATTACGATCTTATGAAAGAAAATATCTATAGGAATTTCTTTTGCCTTTTGTGTTTTATCGGCAGGCTGCAACAACATAGTTCCTCCTTTCCACCTGTCACCCAGCGGAACAATTTCTGAAGTATCACTCCAAAGCCTTAAAATTTTAAGCAAAGATTTTTCCACGTCACTGGTAGTTTCCAGTTCAACAGTCACGTTTTCAGGAATGATCTCTTCTAACTTATCATCATTTTTGTCAATCTCTTTTATACCGTCGCTGATAAAAGAAATAAGATAAGTTGCCAAACGAACTCCAACGATCACGCCCGGCCCGTATTGCGGGTGTTGAAGCCTGGTGCCGATTCCGAGGGTTAATTGATCCATAATGATTTGTTTTAATTCAGAATTCTGAATTAATAATTCTGAATTTTGTGCCAAAAATAAATTTTTAATTGGATTGATGGTGAAGTAGGATTATTATTGAGGATTCCCAGACTCTTTCGATCACCAACATTCTGCAGGAATTAGATGGTGATTTGATTTTTTTGATAAAATTAAAATGTTAATTGTTTGTTTGTTTACTGCCAAAAGCCAACCCTTTTTTAATTTAATACGATTTTAATGTTGAGATTACTAAGAATTAACCGATTTTAGCTGTTATTTTGCGTGATAATAAAATTGTAAAAATTGCATCCTTTATTTTATTTATTCCGTACTTTGTTATGTAAAAATTTGAAAACTAATTAAATGAAAAAAGTAACCTTAAAAAATCTATTCGTACTCGTTTTTATCGTAGCTGCGGGTTCTTTGATTTCTTCCTGTAAGAAGTCTCCTTCAAATTCAACACCAACTCCTACTGATTCCACGGGAAACCAGCCATTGTCGGATGCAGATTCATTAAAATACCTCATGTACAGAACCATGGAGGTAAGTTTTGTTGATGGCGGAAGAGATTCAATGTATGATCTTCCTACCTATTATTGGTATTCCAGTGTTCCTTCATTGAATCCATTGAGTGCTACTTATGATTCAGCTGATGTGTTGCTGGCAAACATGAAAACTTACGCTATCAACCCTTCTACCGGAAAGCCTTTTGATAAATACAGTTTCCTGGATCATGGCCAGGTTGCCGGCGAAATTCAGCAAGGAGTTGCCGGAGATATTGGTATGCAGGTAACGTATGCCGGGGACGGAACTGCACAAAATACTTATCTCTTCGTTTTATATACAGATAAAAATTCACCCGCAGGACAGGCCGGCATAACCCGTGGATGGCAGATCACTGCTATCAATGGTAACGATATTTCCTATGACGGAAGTAACGGCCCTCATGTGAATAATGTAATCAATGCAGTTTATTATGATGCTTCAGCTTCATTTACTTTTAAGAAACCGGATGGTTCATCCTTCACTACAACCTTATCAAAGGTGGTTTACAATATTGATCCCGTTTTGTTCGATTCTGTTTACACAGTCGGCTCTAAAAAAGTGGGTTACTTTGTCTTCAATTCTTTTGCCGCTGTCGACAATGGAAGCGGCCCGACTTTTACCCGGCAGGAATTAGGCAGGGTTTTCGATAAATTTCAATCTGCAGGCATTTCTGATCTGATAGTTGACTTGAGATACAACGGCGGAGGTTCCGTAGGTACAGTTGAATTTCTCGACAGTCTGATTGCTCCTTCTTCCGTAGCGGGAAAGGAAATGTATCATTATTTATACAATGATAAATTAACCGCAATGGAAAGCCAGGTTGGATTGCAGGATAAAGTTTTGTTCCAGAACGGTGGTAGTCTGAATCTTGACCATGTATTTTTTATTGGAACGGGTAGTACGGCTTCAGCCAGTGAATTGACAATAAATAACCTAAGGCCTTACATGGATGTAAAACTGGTGGGTGATACCACTTATGGTAAGCCTGTAGGTTTCTTTGGTTTTCATCTTACTGATTTTCCAAATGGTGGAAGCACAGAAAAATTCCTTGCAGATCTCTACGCTATCAACTTTGAAACAAGAAACGCGAACAATGAGGGCGGATACTTTAACGGGATGACCCCTGATGCCTCTGCAGTGGATTATGTTGACTTACCATGGGGTGATCCTAATGATGATAATTTGTTGCAAATATTCAACTATATATCTACCGGAAGTTACGGCCGTGTTGCTCCTGCTCTAAGAATGGCTCAAAACAAAACATTACGGCTGGCAATGCCACAAACCATTCATCCTTTGAGATTTAACGGAATGGTAGATTATAAACTTGGTAATTCTTTCGAGGCGGCAATTAAAAAACTAAGACAATTGCATCATTAATAATTTTTTTAAAATAAAATTTCTTAAAATCCTCCCGGCGAAACCGGGAGGATTTTTTTTCCGGCTATTAAAAACAGTAACGAAATTTTTAATATTTTTAAAATAAAATAAGGATTAAATAAAATGATTGAAACTGATCAAATAGTTGAACTGATAAAAAACGGGAAAAATGGTGAGTTGGAAAAAACACTTTCAAAAAACCCGTCGTTGGCTTCCGGTGAAACAGCGGACGGAATTTCATTTCTACTTTTTGCCTGTTACTACCGGAATAATGAAGCGGTTTCTATTTTAAAAAAATATAAAAATCATCTTGGTTACTTTGAATCTTGCGCAGTTGGAGATGTTGAAACGGTAAAACGGGAATTGGAAAAAAATCCGGCGATGATCAACGCTTTTTCATCTGATGGATTTACCGCTTTGGGACTTGCCTCATTTTTTTCAAATATCGAGGTTGTAAAATTTTTGCTTCAAAAAGGAGCAGATCCAAATATTGCTTCTGCGAATTCTTTTCATGTGGCGCCGATACATTCCGCTTGTGCTATTTCAAATTATGAACTCGTTGATCTCTTGATAAAAAATGGCGCGAATATAAATGCAAAACAAGCTCACGGAGTTACGCCCCTACATTCTGCTGCTCATAACGGGCAAACAAAAATTGCAAAATTACTCATTGAAAACGGCGCAGAAATAAATGTGAAAACAGATAACGGGCAAACTCCATTGGCCATGGCCGAAGAAAAAGATTTTGAAGAAACCGCAGCATTGTTAAAGGCTTATGGCGGGAAATGACTTTAATCAAACTCCTTCACGGTTTAAAAACGCAGGATCGCTTACACATGATTTTTTTCATGAAGAAGAAAATAAAAATGTGCCAAATAAATTGCTTTGCTAGATACAGAAACGATATATTTTTTTAAAAAGTTCATTTGAAAAAGAATATTCGTAACTTGACTTTTCACGTTTTAATTATATCGTAGATGCATCGCCGCCGATTTTTGCAGAATTCATTCCTGGCTCTCGGAGCAATCTCTTTGGGCAAACAAAAAATAGTAAATGCTATGCAGGTAGATCCGTGGAAAATAACCATGCTAACGGATAACATTGGAATTTTCACCGAAAAAGGCGGCACCATTGCTTTTCATTTTTCCAAAGACGGAATTACGGTAATTGATGCACAATTTCCTGACACGGCTCCTCATCTTATCGCCGAATTGAAAAAAAGAAAAGCTGAACCCATCAGGCTTTTGATCAATACTCATCATCATCTTGATCACACTTCAGGGAATATTGCTTTTAAAGGCGTTACCGATCGCGTGTTTGCGCATGAAAATTCTTTAGTCAATCAAAAGAAGGTGGCAATCGAACGCAAAAATGAAGATCAACAATATTATCCCAATAACACTTTTGGAAAAGAATGGAATGAAAATATAGGAAAAGAAAAAGTTGGCCTGTATTATTATGGAGCGGCTCATACCAATGGTGACGCTGTAATTCATTTTAAACATGCCAACATAGCCCATGTTGGAGATCTCGTATTTAATCGTCGCCATCCATACGTCGACAGAAGCGCAGGCGCTAATATGCAAAGTTGGATCGATGTGCTGGATTCCACGCTTAAAAAATTTGATAACAAAACCATTTTTATTTGCGGGCATTCAGGAGAAAACTATGATGTGAAAGGATCAAAAGAAATGCTTGTCGCGTTCCAACAATATCTTCGAAATGTTTTGAAATTTGTCGGAGACGAAATAAAATCCGGTAAATCAAAAGAAGAAATTTTAAAAGCAACAGTAATACCGGGTTCGCCCGAATGGAAAGGTGAAGGAATTGAACGGCCGCTAACCGCTGCTTATGAAGAACTGTCAAACGCTTGATTTCTGAAAAAAAATTATTAAATTTTCCAATAAAAAAATCATTTAATATTATTTTAAGCATATTTAAACAACCCCCGTTTAATTTTGATTATGCCTGATAAGAAAACCTATGCCACCTTTGATTATTTTGAAGCACTGTATGAAAAGACGAAAGAAAACACCGTAATTATAATGGAAACCGATGGAACCATCGCAGCTGTAAACAGTGCATTTACCGAACGTTTTGGTTATGAAGAAGATGATATCATTGGTAAAAATTCCAAAATTCTTTTTACCGAAGAAGATAGGCAAAAGGGATTACCCAAACTTGAGCTGGACAAGGTTCAGCAAACCGGTCAATCGAATGATAATAATTACCTCGTAAATAAAAATAAGGAGAAGACCTGGGTTTCCGGGGAATCTGTGTTGGTAAAAAACAAAAACGGGAAAAAGATAATTTTAAAAGTCGTTCAGGACATTCAGAAACAAAAGACCTCTGAAAACTCGATCAGTGCATTAAATAGTTTTAATGAAAATATTCTTCAATCGATTAAAGATGTGGTCCTTGTGCTTGATGCAGACATGAATATCGTAAAAGCCAACGAAGCCTATAAACAGCTATGCGATAAAAACGATATAGAAAAAAGAAACGTCTCGGATTTCCTGGGAACAACAGACTCCGAAAGCCATCTTTACAACATCCTGCAGGAGGCGATAAAATCTCAAACGGGTTTCACTAACAGAGAAGCGGAGATTGAAGTTGCGAATGGCAACAAACGAATATTTGAAGTTACCTGCACTATGTTGGAAAATTCAAATAACGAAAATATTCTTTTGGTAATGCACGACATTACAATATATAAAGAACTGGGAAGGGAAAGAGAAGATATTATCGGTTTTATCACTCATGAACTGCGCAATCCACTTTCTAACCTGATGCTTTCGAACGACCTGATGAAAGATGCTGCAAATGGAAATGAACTGTCTCTGCTGCAGGAAATGATTGGGAGGTCAGAAAAAAGTGTGCAACGAATGAATAAGATGATAACCGGTCTGTATGAAGCAACCAAGGTGCATTCAGGACATTTGCCTTTGGACCTTTCCAAATTCAATTTTGACAGCATGGTAAAGGAAGCAATAGAAACCATTCAGGGGCTGAATCCTGATTTTAATATCATTAAAGAAGGAGATGGTGATTTTGATGTTGTAGCCGATCGGTTCCGTATTATACAGGTCATCACCAATTTTTTAAGCAATGCCATTAAATATTCAAATGGCAATAATGAAGTGAAAGTTCTTATTGATCATGGCGATAAATCAGTTACCGTTTCTGTCGAAGACCATGGTTTGGGAATTCCGAAAGATCATTTGCCTTATGTCTTCGAAAGGTTTTTTCGAATTGAAAAAACGAGACAAATTGAAGGAATCGGTTTAGGCCTTTATTTGTGCAGGCAAATTATCCGTTCTCATAAAGGTCATGTAGGTGTGGAAAGTGAGGAAAACAAAGGTTCTGTTTTTTATTTTACTATACCTTTAAACGTCACGGGCAACAATAATTAATTTCATTAGTCTGTCACATCTCCTGCACAATGCTGTAACTGTTCACCGGTTTTTTTATAACTCTTCTTCCAAGCATTAAGACAGTAAAGCTGATAATGGCGCAGGCACACATTACGGCCGACATCGGAACGGCGGTTCCATTAGTAAGCATACTTACCAAAGCCGTGGAAATGGCTCCAATTCCGAGTTGTATGGCGCCCATTAATGCAGAAGCGGTTCCGGCATTTTTTGAAAAAGGAGCAAGCGATAACGCGGAAGAATTGGGAAAGGCAAATCCCTGGGTGCTTAGAAAAACCCAGATCAAAAATATCGTTGAATACAATCCCAGGATATGAAATGCGTTGCCTATAACTAAAGAGATTCCGGCAAGGCATTGGCAAAATAAGGCGACTCTTATGATTTGTTCGCTGCTGAATTTTCTCAATAATACCGTATTCACCTGGCTTGCAGAAATTAATCCCATTGCGATGATGGCAAAAATCCAACCGTATTGTTTTTCGCTTACACGATATAATTCCATAAAAACGAAAGGCGAACCGGCGATGTAGGCATATAATCCTGAAGACGCAATAGCGCCCGCAAACGCATAGGTATAGAACTGTGGCACTTTGGCCACTTCCCAGAAACCGGAAATGATCGGTTTGGGTTTTAGCGAAAAGTTCTGCGGCTCTTTTCCAGGGGGTAATTTGAAATAACTTAAAATAAGGGTTGAAGCGCCGATGAGAGCTAACACATAAAATATCGACTGCCATCCAAACAAGGCAGTAATATAACCTCCTAATGTTGGCGCTACAATTGGCGATAAAGCCAGCACCAGCATCAGTAATGAAAATATCTTGGCATTTTCTTCCACAGGAAAAATATCCCTTACCAAAGCGCGCGATGCTACCATTCCGGAACAGGAACCGAGCGCCTGCAAAAACCTAAGGCCGATCAACATATTAGCAGTGGGTGCGAAAGCGCAGGCTATAGAAGTTAAAAGGTATAGAACCAGCCCCATGTAAAGTGGTTTTTTTCTTCCAAACCTGTCGAGCAAAGGCCCATAGATCAGTTGCCCGAGAGAAATGCCGATAAAAAAACTGGTAATAGAAAGAGTGATGTGCGCAACCGTTGTATGCAGGTCTTTGGCTATATCCGGGAATCCCGGCAAATACATATCAATGGAAAAAGCGCCCATTGCCGACAACAATCCCAACGTAAAAATGGTATAAAATCTTTCTCTTCCTTTCATAATTTAACCGGCGAAGATAATTCTATAAAATAGTTTTATAAAAAGGCAAATAAAGATTTTCTGCAAAATCGGCAGTTAAAAACAAAATAAAAATTGACATTATTTATTGCTTTACTGTCGGGCGTGAAAGCAACTCCCCTTTCGTTACTTTTGCAACCATGAAAAAGAAAAAATATTCGCTGGAAAATATTCTGGCGAATTTAAAAATAGGGTCGCTCAATAAAATGCAGCAGGAGGCAATTGAAGCTAATAAAAATAAAGAAGATTTTATTTTGCTTTCGGCAACGGGTTCCGGAAAAACTTTAGCATTCCTTCTACCTGTATTAGAAAATCTTGAAGAAGATAACAAAAATACGCAAGCGCTCATCGTCGTTCCTTCGCGCGAACTGGCGATGCAGATAGAACAGGTTTTTAAAAGCATGGGGACCGGCAAAAAGATCACTGCAACATATGGCGGTCATAAACGCGAAATAGAAGAAAACAATTTGATCCAACCTCCGGCGGTAATTGTTGGTACGCCCGGAAGATTGGGGGATCACATCCGCCGCGAAAATATTACAGTTGATTCTATCAGGACTTTGATACTTGACGAATTTGACAAATCACTGGAACTTGGTTTTTTGGAAGAAATGAAATTCATTATTGATTCACTTAAAAATGTGGAACAAAAAATTCTCACCTCCGCTACTGAGTCTGTTGAAATTCCCGGCTTCATTGATTTGAAAGATCCAAAAAGAATTGATTTTTTAGAGCCGGGAAAGGAAAAAGAAGGGCTTGCAATAAAAGCGGTTTTTTCAGAAGATAAAGACAAAGCCGAAACACTTCTTAAATTGCTTTGTTATCTTGGAAACCGTTCTGCCATTGTTTTTTGCAACCATCGCGAAGCCGTCGAACGCACCAGTAAATTACTTTCAGAAAAAGGTATTTACAATGAATTTTATCACGGAGGAATGGAACAGCAACAAAGAGACAGCGCTTTGTCAAAATTCAGGAATGGAACGACCAATGTCTTGGTAACAACTGATCTCGCTTCGCGTGGGCTTGATATCGCTAACATTCGTTACATCATTCATTATCATTTGCCTCACAACGAAGATTCTTTTATTCATCGAAATGGCCGCACCGCAAGAATGGAAGCAAGTGGAACCGCCATTTTAATTTTAAGTGAAGACGAAAAAATGCCTTCCTATATTGAAGGAGAAGTTGAAACGATTTCACTTCCGGGGAATTTCGATATACCTGAAAAGCCAAAGTGGACAACACTTTTTATTGCTGCCGGAAAAAAAGATAAAATAAATAAGGTTGATATTGTTGGGTTTTTAACCAACAAGGGACAACTTAAAAAAGAAGATATCGGTTTGATAGACGTGAAAGATTTTTTTTCGTTCGTAGCTATTCGCAAAACAAAAATGAACCATTTACTTTACCTGATTAAAAATGAAAAGATCAAGAATAAAAAGGTAAAGATGGAAGTGGCGAAGTAATTTTTTCCTTTCTATTTGAAAATCAAAACTTTTAAAAACTAATTTTCAAAAATGAATACTTCTCAGAAATTTTTAGAGGGTTTTAAACTGGCAGGAATCGCATTACCCACTAAAACCACAAATGAAAATGGTCAGTCAGCAATTGATTGCGGAAATCTTTGGCAACAATTTGAAAAAGAGGATTACAAGCAGCGAATTCCCGGCAGGATCAATAACGAAATTTTAGCTGTTTATTACAATTATGAGGGAGATTATACCCAACCTTTTTCTTATTTTATTGGATGCAAAATAACCGAAGATACCGTTGTATCCGAAGGTCTTAAAACTTTGACGATAGAAGCCGGCAATTATAAAAAAATCACAGCCAAAGGGAAAATGCCTGATTGTGTAGCAAATGCATGGAGAGAAATTTGGAACAGCGATCTGCCCCGCGCTTATCGCAAAGATTTTGAAATTTATGATGAAAAAAGCCATGACTGGAACAATGCTGAGGTAACCATTTTTTTATCCTGAAGGTAACAGAAGTTTCAAGCCGTTTCTCTTAAAATATTTTGCATTTCTTTTCCGGTAAATCATCAAAACGCCTGTTAAAACAACAACCGGAGGTGTCGTTTAAAATAAATTTTTCAGTTTATAGTTAATTTATTTCCAATAGGATATAATTGAATATGAAAATCTTTAACCACCTATTTTATTTCGTGGCATTGAAATTGCCTATACAATTATTGATTAATGTAATTATTTAACCCCTAACAAAATCTACCTTCAATGAAAACAAAGACTTTAGTGCTTTCGGTTATGCTTTCCTTATCAGGTTACGCAGTATTAGCACAAACCGATACAATTCCAAAAAAGGATTCAATTCCTTCCAAAGACACCACATTGATTTCTAATGCAACCGCGTTTCATTTTACAAATTTGGCGAAATCGGATACCGTTCCAAAAACTGACACTGTTCCCGACAAGGATACTTCAACAGTTTTTAACTTGATGCATTCTAACGGCATTGCCCTTAATTTCGCCGCAAAAGATACCGTTCCTGCAGACACAACAAAGACAGATACTTCAATGGTCTTCCGTTTCAGTGGCAACAAAGATTTGGTAGCCTTTAATTTTACTGCAAGAGATACCGTTCCTGCAGACACAACAAAGACAGATACTTCAATGGTCTTCCGTTTCAATGGCAACCAGGATTTGGTAGCCTTTAATTTCGCTGCAAAAGATACCGTTCCTTCAGACACAACAAAGACAGATACTTCAATGGTCTTCCGTTTCAGTGGCAACAAAGATTTAATAGCCTTTAATTTTGCTGCAAGAGACACCGTTCCTTCAGACACAACAAAGGCAGACACTTCAATGGTCTTCCGTTTCAATGGCAACAAAGATTTGGTGGCTTTTAATTTTGCTTCAAGAGACACCGTTCCTTCAGACACAACAAAGACGGATACTTCAATGGTGTCCCGTTTCAATGGCAATAAAGATTTAATAGCCTTTAATTTTGCTGCAAGAGATACCGTTCCTGCAGACACAACAAAGACAGATACTTCGTTGGTCCTTAACAGGGAGATTCAAAAAATATTCTCCACTTGTTTTTTCACCAATAACCGACAATCACCTTATTTAATGAAAAGCGAATTTTCTGCCGATATCAGAAGAAAAAAGCAGGTTTAATTATCTAATCTTAATTTTTAAGATCAGCCATTCCGCTTTGGGGTGGCTTTTTTTTGTTTTTACGGGAACCCAATCATGCGAGAAAAAGCGAAAGCAAGTACTTCAATATTTATATTGCGCTCTCTCCGGGCTTTTAAAAAATATTTTAGGAACTATTTTTATTTCAGAAAGTAATTACTATTTTTATCTTTTCTTACCATCCTGCAAAACCTGCAATTTACAATCTCCGTTTCCTCTCAACCGTCCATCATCCTCTGATCTGCGTTAACAAAATATATTTTATAATTTTGTAATTAGAAGCAATTGTAAGTTGCGTATGAAAATATTTATTACTTTTTTGTTTTTGATGGTGTTCTTTTCAACCGGTACCTGGGCGCAAGATGTTCCCAATTATCTGCCTTATAAATCGATGACACCCCAACAATTAATGGCTTACAGGCAGTCAATATGGGATACTTTGCCCGCTGCTGTTGGTTGGGTTAATGATTATGAAGATCTTTTTACACCTCAGCAGGAAAAAACTTTAGAAAGAACACTGGAGCATTTTGAAAAAGCGACAAGCGTAGAAATTTGTGTTGTAACTATTGATTCAAACATGGTGGCTGAGAACAAATTCGAAGAATTTAGCTATCGTTTAATGAAGATTTGGGGAATTGGAAAGATTACCAAAAGTAATGGGATTGTAATTTGTATTTGTAAAGATTACAGGAGAATGTGTGTAACTACCGATTTTGGAATTGACAGATATATTAATGAAACTGATAAATACAAGATGATCAATCGGGAATTTATTCCCTACTTTGTAAAAAATGATTACTATGATGGCACCAATAATGGTTTAAACGCTTTGCTTTCAAGAATCGACAAGCATTGGGATCAAAAAGATAACTTAAGTATCCTTGAAAAATAAAGAATCCACCTTATTTCTTTGTTTACTGTCTCGCTTCATTAAGATGAAAAGTTTGTCTCATTGCGTTCAAGACACCATGGGTCGACCATTGCCCCGGAACTATCATTCTTCTTATTGTGTATAAAGGTTGTGTCGAATCTCTTTTGGTAGCTAAACTAAAAGCCATTTTATAGCCGGCTTTCCTCAGTTCGGGAAAGCCGCCCTGTTCCACAAACCAAAAGGATACGCAAAATAATCTGCAGGTTTCCCTGTTATTTCTTCCACTTTTTTCTTTGGTTGCACCAGCTGTTTTTCCCAATCTTCGCCCTGGTATTTGGTAACCATGTGATGATCCCACGTGTGCGCTTCCACGGCATTACCCTCATCTGATAATGTTTTAAGTTGTTCATTAGTCATGTAATGAGGGCGGTTAATAGAAACGGTCATGATAAAAAACACACCTTTAAAACCATATTTCTTCATTTCGTGGATATCCAATGGAAAATTGTTCTTCATCTGTATCGTCAAAAGTTAGTATTACAGGTTTTGAAGGAAGACGAAGCACCGTAAGCCAGGTAATTATACAGTTCGTCAGGCAATATGGTTTGGTATCCACTGTCTTTTAACGCTTTCATTTGTTCGGCAAAATGCTCGGGTGAAACGGAGTAGGTTTTTGACATTTCACCATCTCCGGGTTTTGGCTCCCTGATATGATGGTAACATAAAACAGGAACTTGTTTTTTGGCAAGAATCGTTGCCACATCAGCAACAGGTTTACTTTTGCGTACTGGGAGAATCGGCCGCTTTCTAGTTTTTTTTACAACTTTCTTTTGCGTTTCCGAATTAGCCGAATCGCAGGCACTCAAAATAAAGCGCACAAGGCTGATAAAAACAATATTTGTTTTCATAAAAGTAAAGAAAATTATTGGTATTGGATATAAATTGGTTTAGGAGTAAATTTTAATAATTCCTGTGGTGTATAAAGCTGATTGGTGCCCTTTTTGGTATCGTTTTTATAAAACAATTTGAAGCCTGTAAATTCTACAGGTTCAGCATAAATGTATCTTAGATAAGTAGAGCGTTTTAAAGTTTTATCGCCCCATCCGTCCATATCCATTACTACCTGCACTTCCGGAACTTTTTTAATCTGCTTGTAATTGGTAAGCATTCCCTGGGTAAACCGGTGAACGATTAAAATTTTGGGAGGAAGGTTGTATTTTTTTACATAAGATGCGAGATCATCAATAGCTGCGTTAACATCATCCGCATTAAAAGTTCCGATTTTAGTTCCCGGCACATGTCCGTCTTTCATTGAAAATTCAGGATCAATTCCTAAATGAACCTGTGGCAATTTCAAATATTTTTCCAATGGCGGCACTTCATCTTTTACGGAACTCAATCCAACCTGGATGTCTAAAAAAACAAGACCATCAATTTCGTTAGCCCAATTCATAATAGTATCTATCTGGCTGGAAGGCATTCTCAACCTGTGTTTGCCATCTTTGCCTGCATAACCCTGTGCGGTTACAGCGATATAATGCAAAGCCGGAATTACAGGAATGGAAGAATCGGCAGCCTGCCAGTTATGAACTTCCTGTTTTAATTTTTTCAGCATTTCATTTTTTGGCAAGTTCGCCAAGAATTCCCATTTTTTTTGAATACAGATTTCCATAAAATGCAACAATCCGGTGAAAAGGCAAAACGGCTCCGGGTAAAGGATAAGGAGCTTTTCGCCGGCCATTTTCCTGTTGTATCGTGATTGGCAAGGTTACTCATCAGCTTATTGTATAAAGCTGTGTCTAATGTTTTCTTTTCATATACTTTTCCTTGTTTCAATTGCTGCTCTTTGGAAATACAGAATCTTTCAAAGCTTTATCAGGAGCAGATTGGCCGGTATTGCAGCCGGTATTAAGAAAAAAAAGTATAGAAATAACCGGCACAATGGCCGTAGAAATTTTTGGGATTCATAAGATGCGAAGGTATTTTAATTTTCAGATCAAGACGAACGGAATTCTATAAATTATTTATAAAAAACGCCTGGCGTTTTCTTTTATTTTATACAATAAAAATTAAATATCATCAGGAGTGAATATAATCATGCAAATGATTGATAGTTTGTTGCTGGAACATGAATAGTTTCAGTTACCACATCACTTATAGAAATAATGCCGGCCAGCTCATTGTCTTTAAAAACAGGAAGATAACGGATATTATTTTTGGTCAGCAGTTCCATACAATATTCGATAGAATCACCGGGTTTTAAAAGCGGAAAATCTGTCATCATAATTTCACTCACTTTGGTATCGGTGGAATTTTTCCCTTTCAGAATTACTTTACGCGAATAATCTCTTTCGGTAATGATTCCACGAAACTTTCCGTTTTCCTTTACCACTACAGAACCGATATTATTTTCGGCCATTACTTTCAATGCATCAAGAACACATGTATCGGGCAGAAACTGAGATGGCTTTGTTTCCTTTGCGTGAAAGGATGTCGCTGATTTTACTCATAATGTTAAAATTTAAAAAAGTAAATTACGAAAAAAAACCTATAATAAATCACAGAATTCTAAAATGTGGAAATTTTGAAACATTATTCGAATTTTCGTTAACGGTCTCAAAAGCGGCATTTTATTATATTTGCCGGATGAATTTTACGCGAAAAACAATAAGGTTCGTATAGCTATTTTAGATCTGTATGAAGGCTTTGAAAACCAGGGTATGCGCGGTTTAAGGGAAATTTTAAAACAATTTGCAGAAACAAATGACATTGAGATTGTTACAAGAGAATTTGATGTCAGGCAAAAAAATAGAATTACCTGATACTTCGTGGGATATTTATATAAGCAGCGGAGGCCCCGGAAGACCCGCTTGAAAGTGAAGGGCTGCAATGGGACAATTTATATTTTAATTGGTTAAAGAAAATCGAAAATTGGAATAATGATCCAGCCAATGTTCAAAAAAAATATATTTTTTTTATTTGCCATTCTTTTCAACTTGCCTGCAGGTATTTTAAAGTGGCAGAAATTACCAAACGAAAATCAACTGCTTTCGGCGTTTTTCCGGTTCATCTTTTACAAGCACGGAAAAACAGAACCCGTTTTCACAGAAATGCCGGATCCGTTTTATGCAGTTGATAGCCGCGATTACCAGGTAGTTCAGCCTGATCAAAAAAGATTAAAAGAAACAGGCTCCAAAATTTTATGTATCGAAAAAGAAAGGCCGCATGTTCCTTATGAAAGAGCTGTGATGGGTATTCGGTTTACTGATTATTTTATCGGCACCCAATTTCATCCGGAAGCAGATGCGGTGGGAATGAAACTTCACCTGCAATCAGAAGAAAAAAAGAAAACTGTTATTGAAAATTATGGCCGCGAAAAATGGGAATCAATGATAGAGAAATTAAATGATCCGGATAAAATTGTCTGGACACATGATCACATTATTCCTAATTTTTTAAAACTTGCAACAGATCAATTAATGATTGATAGAAATGGCAGTTGGCCTTATAAACAAAATTTGTTTTACAATTCAATTTCAAATTCTAATTCATAACATAATGATTCCCGAAATAAGAGATCAGTTCAATAAAAATTTTTCGGAAGAAAAATACCGAGGATTTTTTAAAAGATCTCAACAGCAAACATCCCGGCGCCATTGATTTTCGGGTAGCAGAAACGCCGATTTTTATTCCGAAAGATTTTACTGAAAAAATGCTTGAGTGCCTGCGAAGCTATCGTGGACGTAATTACCGGGCCCGATTTTAAAGAATTAACCAATCGCGCAATTCCTAAAAATGAAAATGTGCCGAATGAAAATGAACACACTGATTTTATAGCTTTTGATTTTGGCATTTGCGAAAATGAAAAGGGAGAATACGAACCGCAGTTAGTGGAAATGCAGGGCTTCCCTACCCTTTTTGGTTTCCAGGCTTATTATCCGAAGATACTAGAAAAACATTTTGATATCCCCGGAATTTTTCACATTATTTAAATGGGTATAATGAAAATTCTTACCTAGAACTTTTAAAAGAAATTATTGTAAATGGCCACGATCCAGAAAACGTAATCCTTCTTGAAATAAAACCACATCAGCAAAAAACAAGAATCGATTTCTATTGCACACAGGATTATTTAAAATCCGATTGTTTGCCTCACAGAATTATGCAGGAAGGGAAAAAATTATTTTATAAAAAAGAGGAAAAAAAATTGAAGTAAAAAGAATTTACAACCGTATTATTTTTGATGAATTACTGCAGGTAAAAGAATCCTTGGCGAATATAGTTGACATTACCAAACCGTTGGATGTAGAGTGGGTGCCGCATCCCAATTGGTTTTACCGCATCAGCAAATTCACACTGCCTCTGATTCATCATCCTTATGTTCCCGAAACTTTTTTCCTGAATGAAATGAAAGAAATTCCTGCTGATCTGGAAAATTATGTCTTGAAACCTTTGTTTTCTTTTGCGGGACAGGGCGTAATAATTGATGTTACCAAAAAGATATTGACAAGTAGAAGATCCTGAAAACTGGATTCTGCAACGAAAAGTAAAATATGCTGATGTAATTAAAACACCAGATATTCCTGCAAAAGCAGAAATAAGAATTTTTTATTTTTGGGAAAAAGGGAAAACCGAGGCCGGTTGCAGTAAACAATCTCGCAAGGTTAAGTAAAGGAAAAATGATTGGCGTGAGATATAATATGGATAAAGAATGGGTTGGCGGAAGCGTTGCTTATTTTGAAAAATAAATATTATTTTATTTACTGTTTATAAAATAAAATCTCAGGTAATTGTTTGTTTACTGTCAAAGCCGCTAATTCATCTCAATAACTTTACTTTGCAAAAATTTTCAGAATAAATGTATAATGGAAAAAAAGTTGTTGTAGTTCTTCCGGCATATAATGCGGCGCTTACACTTAAAAAAACTTACGATGAAATTCCTTTTGACATAGTTGACGAAGTGATATTGGTAGATGACAACAGTAATGATGATACCATTGAAGTTGCACATATACTCGGTATAACCCACATTATCAAACACGATAAAAACCGGGGCTATGGCGGCAACCAAAAAACCTGTTACGACAAAGCACTACGAAATAGGCGGGGATATCATTATAATGCTTCATCCCGATTATCAATATACCCCAAAACTGATTCCTTCAATGGCCATTCCTTATTGCAAACAATGTTTATCAGGTAGTTCTTGGTTCCCGCACTTTAGGAAAAGGTGCATTAAACGGTGGCATGCCACTATACAAATACGTTGCCAACCGGGCCCTCACTTTTTTTCAAAATATAATGCTGAATCAAAAAATAGCAGAGTACCATACCGGCTATCGTGCTTTCTCGAGGAAAGTTCTGGAACGGATCAATTATGAAATTGATTCGGAAGATTTTATTTTTGATAATGAGATGCTCTCTCAGATCATTTATTTTGGTTATGAAATAGCAGAAATTACATGCCCTACCAGGTATTTTGAAGAAGCTTCCAGCATTAACCTTAGCCGAAGCATTACTTATGGCCTTGGTGTACTGAAAGTTTCTGTTGTTCACCGTTTGTGTAAATGGGGTTTAATGAAGAAAAAAATGTACGAACCTTTAACCCGATGGGCATAAAAAATAGAACTAATCATTTTACTATAATTACATCTTTTCTATTATGCCGTTAAGCAAAAAGCAAATAATTATTCTCATCACAATTCTTGCAGCTCTTTTTTTTATCCCATTCCTTGGCCATGTACATTTGTTCGACTGGGATGAAGTAAATTTTGCTGAGGCTTCCCGTGAAATGATAAAGATGCATGATTACAGCAGGGTCTACATTGACTTTAAACCTTTTTGGGAAAAGCCTCCTATGTTTTTCTGGATGCAAAGTACCGCTATGAAAATTTTTGGCATTACAGAGTTTGCAGCCCGTTTTCCCAATGCAATATGTGGAATTATAACACTAATTGTTGTTTTCTTATGCGGCAGTAAAATTTATGATAAAAAATTTGGTGTGCTTTGGGCACTTGCTTTTGGCGGCTCTCTTTTTCCGAATATGTATTTTAAATCAGGGATTATTGATCCATGGTTCAACCTGTTTACTTTTTTATCTTTCTACAATTTCATTTTATATCATTGGGCACAGAAATAAATTTGATAAAGAAGGGCTGAAAAAAAACCCGGTATGGTATGTTGTATGGTCAGGAATTTTTATGGGGTTTGCTATATTAACCAAGGGCGAGGTGTCTCTGATAGTATTCTTATTATCATTGGGTGTGTATTTAATTTATAACCGCTTTCGTATTTATTTTAATTGGTGGCACGCATTGTTGTTTTTTTTCGTTACAGCGATAGTAACTGCTACATGGTATGGGTATGAAACAATAAAAAATGGGCCGTGGTTTATTACTTCATTTATAAAATACCAATACAGGCTTTTTACCACCCATGATGCAGGCCAGAAAGGATTTCCGGGCTATCATTATATCGTGTTACTGATAGGCTGTTTTCCCGCTTCATTATTTGCTATTCCTTCTTTTTTTAAATCCCGTTATAGCGGAAAGTTCGATAAAGATTTTAAAAAATGGATGCAGATTTTGTTCTGGGTTGTAACCATTTTATTTACCATGGTTCAGTCACGAATAATCCATTATTCTTCATTGGCATGGTTCTCGGTAAGCTTTCTTGCTGCTTATACTATTTATAAATGGGATTTAAAACAATGGCATATAAAAAATATGTGGGTGTTTTTATTGCCATATTGGGTGGCGTTATTTCACTTTTTATTTTAGCATTCCCTTATCTCGCCATGAATGTGAAAAAACTTGTTCCTTATGTAAAAGATCCTTTTGCAAAGGCAATGATGCAGGCGGATGTAAACTGGAGTGGCTTTGAAGGAATAGCAGGCCTGGTAATGATTATTTCTATCATAATCGGAATTATCCAACTCAGAAAAAATAATTTTCGCAAAGCGGCCTGGGTACTTTTTGGTGGAACGGCCATCACTATTTTTTTAGCTTCCGCTCTTATTGTTCCAAAAGTAGAGAGATATACACAGGGCGCTGCTATTGATTTTTTTATCCAACGGCAGGGAGAAGATTGCTACGTAAATACCTTAGGCTATAAAAGCTATGCCCAGTTATATTATGTAAAGAAAGAAAAACCTACTAATCCAAAATCTTATGATGAACAATGGCTGCTCACCGGCAATATTGACAAACCCGCTTATTTTGTATCAAAGATAGGAAGGTATTATAAGTATAAAAAATATACGAAATTAAAAGAATTGTATCGAAAGAATGGATATATCTTTTTAAAGAGAGACGTGAAGAATAAGTTCAAAGTTCTTAGTTACAAGCAAGGCGCTACAAACTAAGAACTAAAATTACTTCTTTTTTCCTGAAAAAAATTTCAATATTTTACTGATGATTTTATCATTGGCGCCAAGCCATCCTTTAATTTCTGTATAGGCAGCCACCATAGCATTATCTATTTTAACCATTAGTTTTTTGTTGCCTTCACCCGGGCGCGCCTGGTAATAGGTGGCCCTGCGAAAAGGTTTGTCTTCGATGGAATAATAATATAAAGCAATTGAACGCCTGTATACACCTTCGGGGCATATCATCGGCTCGGGATGCCCGTGATAAGAATCCGCATCGGTATTGAAAATCACACAACGGTTAAAAACGGGCGATACTTTTACTTCACAGGCTTTCATTTTTCTATCCCATAATTCCAATTTACCACCCCAGTCCTCTTCCCAGTTTTTATTAAGGTAGACCAATACATTTACACGCCTTTGCCAGTTGCGATGATGAGGATGCACTGTAAAATCTGCATGAATATTAAGATAGCCGCCCTTAGTTGATTGATGAATGCCGCCGCCTTCAAGGAAATCATCTTTTTGTAGATTTTTGATGCCGGTAAGTGTCGCTTAGAAATGATAAAAATTCGGGCGAGTTTAATTCATTTATAGTGCTTTTGATAGCTTCAGGTAATACTTCAAGTTTATTAAGTCCTTTCTTTTTTTCGTTGTAATGAGCATAATTTATCCAGTCCTCAGCTTCATTTAATTTATTAAACTCCTCTATACATTCATCCAAAATTTCCGGGTTCAAAAAATTTTCAAAGACGATATGAGGATATGGGTTTGCCGATTGGTATTGTTTACTCAATTGCGGCAATTCACATTCCATTTTGAATAGTCAAATATTTGAGTTGTTGTTCCCACATTAAAAAATTTAAGTTGCAAAGATAATAGTTTGTATTTTTTAATTTTCCAACAGGGACAAGGAAGTTGATAAATTTCATCTAAATCCGGAGCGGATGAAGCGTTTGCTCTCATTTTTTTAAGATAACTTTTCAAAGCAGATACAGGTTCATCAGTAACTTTGATAAGTTTTAAATACTGCATTCCCTTAATTAATTGCAGGGCCTTTTGGTTGTGTATTTCAATTTTTAAGGCTTCCGTAAAGCTAATCGAAGAAATTTGATCAGTTATTTTTAATAAAAGACTATGCCACCGCTTTATTCACCAAATCTGCAGCTTCACTCAATAAAATAGCAGATTCCACTTTCAATCCGCTTTTATCAATAAGTTCTTTGGCTACTTCTGCATTGGTTCCCTGCAGGCGAACAATGATCGGAATATTTATATTTCCAATAGATTGATAAGCGTCTATAACACCTTGCGCTACCCTGTCGCAGCGAACAATACCACCAAAAATATTGATAAGGATTGCTTTTACTTTAGGATCTTTTAGAATAATTCTGAAACCCGCTTCAACTGTTTGTGCATTGGCTGAACCTCCTACATCTAAAAAGTTAGCAGGTTCGCCTCCACTCAATTTGATCATATCCATCGTTGCCATCGCAAGGCCGGCGCCATTTACCATGCAGCCCACATTTCCATCTAGTTTTACAAAATTCAAATTGTATTTCGCAGCTTCCACTTCAGTTGGATCTTCTTCGCTTACATCACGTAATAGCAGCAATATCAGGATGGCGCATCAATGCATTGTCATCGATATTCATTTTACAATCAACTGCAATAATTTTCCCGTCACTTGTTTTAAACATCGGGTTGATTTCAAGCATGCTGCAATCCAGCCCAACAAATGCATCGTATAAATTGGTTACAAATTTTACACAATTCTTAAATGAAGTTCCACTTAATCCAAGGTTAAACGCAATTTTTCTTGCCTGGAACGGTTGCACTCCGCCACCGGAATGTATCCATTCTTTAAATATTTTTTCAGGAGTATCATGAGCCACGTCTTCAATATTTACGCCGCCTTCAGTGCTGTACATGATCACATTTTTCCCTTTTGACCTGTCCATCAAAATAGACAAATAAAATTCTTTCACAGGTTCTGCACCATCATAATAAACATCCTGCGCTACCAAAATTTTATTCACTACTTTTCCTGCTTCGCCGGTTTGAACCGTTACCAATGTTCCTCCTAAAATATTCTGAGCAATTCTTTTTACATCTTCCAGGCTTTTTGCAACCGCCACTCCTCTTTGATCTGTTCCACGAATGGTTCCCTTTCCCCTGCCACCTGCATGTATCTGTGCTTTTATCACTGCAAACTTGCTTCCGTATTGACTGTTGATATAGCGGTACGCATCTTCAGCCTCTGAAACGGTGTTGCAGGCAATTCCTTCCTGGACGGGAACATTGTATTTTTTCAATAATTCTTTGGCCTGGTATTCATGTAAATTCATAGAAAAAATTTTCGCGAAGATAACCTCAAAAAATTAAAATAGTTTACTTTCCAATCATGAAACCCCTTGCACTGCTTGTTGATTTTTTCGTTTGTCTTATTTTCCTGCACCACATTCGAAACATCTAGCTTTACCGCAAAGAAAAAGCACTGCCATTAGCGGAAATGAATTTTACAAAAGCGTTTTTGCAGTAAGCCGCGAAAGAAGAGAAGCCATGGCAAAAAATGAAATACTTCGGGAAATATTCCCACTTTTTTGAGGAAAATGGTAAAGATAAAAACATCAATCACGACAAACGCATGGAAAAATCATTCATGCCTATTATTTTGTAACGCCCGGATTATCTGTCAATTGGTTCCAATAAAGATTTTGCAAGAATTCCGCTTACGCCTATGACCGCGCAAATAATCGCTGATAGCCTTCATTGCTTTTTACCAACAAGAAAAATGGTGAATGATATTTATAAAGCTGCAAAAGTCAAATTGGAACCGGTACCAATGTATGCTTTTAGGGATAGCGCTGTTACCATGTATCAACATAATTTGATTATCGAAGGCCAGACGAAAATTAAGAAAAGGTTTAATTGCAGGAATAAAAAAAGATGTGGTAATAACAGGAATGCTCACACGCAGTTCAAACCAAACCGTGTCGCCATTTACGGATGGCAAAAAGCTGGACGGCAAACCCATTCAACCTTTATATACAGGCCATGTAAACTGGTATGTTGATTACAGCCATGGTAATCGGTTGGTTTACAGAACAATTTATGTAAACAAAAAACCGATGGATTATACAGAGGTTTTGAAAGATACCACTTTACAGCGCATTTTATGTGATGAAGAATATTGCGATTGCTACAGGTATGAGATAAAAGATACAGTCGGCTGAAATTAAACTTATTACGGAAATTGTAAGGTAAAAGCTGTTCCTTCATCTAAAACAGAATGCACATTGATATTGCCCTTATGAAGCATCATAATTTGTTTGCACAAACTTAAGGCCAATACCACTTCCTGTTTTCTTTGTGCTAAAAATGGAATGAAAATATTTTCCAAAACATCTTTGGGAATTCCGCTTCCGTTGTCAGCTACTTTTATTATAACTTTATTGTTTTTGTTTAGAGACGCCGATAAAACAATCATTGCATCGTCCCGGTCTTTTAAAGCTTCTTTTGCATTTACCACCAGGTTGATCAATACCTGTTCAATAAGATTTGGATCTACTTCTACAGTCAGACCCGGTATCCTTCAAAACAATATCCATTTCAATATTTTTTTGCTCAAGCGTCGGCTCCATCAACTGGTACAGATTTTCAAAAAGATCACGCACATAAACTTTCTTCAGATTGGGTTTAATGATCTTATTTAAATTCCGGTAAGTTTCTGCAAATTTTAATAATCCTTCACTTCGCCTTTTTATAGTATCAATACCAATTTCAAGATCGTGAATTGAGCCTTCATTGCTCCTGATATGTGGGATGGATTTTTCAAGCCTGTTTTTTAAAGTATCAGCTAATGATGAGATCGGGGCAACTGAATTCATGATCTCATGCGTCATTACGCTTAATAATTTTTGCCATGCTTTTGATTCCGTTTCATCCAATGCCTCATTGATGTTTTGAAAAGCGATAAGCATAAATTTATTTTCGTCCGTTTGAAAAGCGGTTCCTGAAAGCAAAATTTTGAATGACCGGTTTTCAAGATGCACGATAGCAATTTTACTTTCTGCGGGCCTCAGTGAAATAACTTCTTCGTATAGATCTTTATCCCTTTTTATTAATGAATGGATCGTTTTTAAATAGGGAAGATTCAGCATTCTTTTAAGTGATTCATTCATCCAGATTATCTCACCATTTTCTACTCTATACGACATAATTCCTGTGTCTACCAATTCGAGTATTTTTTGCAGGTATTGAAAAGAGGTTTCCTTTTCTTTGGAAATTTCTTTGAAAGTGGTGGTAATCTCGTTAAATCCCTCCCGTAGAGAACGTAGTTCAAGAGGGGCTTTTCTTACACTAAAATGCCTTGAAAAATCGCGGTAGTGGATTGATTCAACAAACTGTTCCAATTCTTTTTGGCCCTTAAAATGGTAGCGGTAAAATTCTATCACCTGGTACAAGACAACTGGTGTCAGCAAAACAAGATAATTGTAATTTTTTGTTACCAATAGATAAGATGCAAGCGTTAACGATAAAAACAACAGCAGTATCCTGATGAAGATTTTAAATTCAATTCGCCTGAATAAGTTGGTGATCTTTTTCGAAACCATACACTACTGTTATATGTCGTATTTGCTTAGTCTTCTGTATAAGGCCGTTCTTGTGAGGCCCAGTTCCCTTGCGGCTTTGCTGATATTTCCATTGTGCTTTTCAATAACCCTCAAAATCGTGTTTTTTTCAACGGTACTTAAGTTGAGATTTTTCGGTTCTTCTTCCTTTTCAGGAACGGATTCAATCGGGGAAAAAATAAGATCATCAGCGGAAAGTGTTTCTCCTTCAGACATGATCATAGCGCGTTCCATAGTATACTGAAGTTCACGTACGTTCCCCGGAAAATGATATTGCCTGAGTTTAGTGATCGCTTTTTCATCAAACTCCAATTGTGCCTTCAGATATTTTTTAGCGTAAACTTTCGCAAAATGATTGGCCAGCAAAATAATATCATCTCCTCTTTTGCGTAAAGGCGGAACCATAATTTCTACCGTATTGATGCGATAGATAAGGTCTTTCCTGAAACGATTTTCGTTGGCCAGCTCTGAAAGGGGCAGGTTGGTTGCGCATATCAGGCGAATGTCTATACTTACAGGCGCGTTGCTTCCTAACCTGGTCACCTGGCGATTTTGCAACACACTTAATAATTTAGATTGCTGTTGCAAACTAATATTTCCGATCTCATCCAAAAATAAAGTGCCACCATTTGCTGCTTCAAACCTTCCTTCCCTGTCTTCAGCCGCGCCGGTGAAAGCGCCCTTTTTATGCCCAAAAAGTTCACTTTCAAAAAGTGACTCTGTAAGCGCGCCCACATCCACTTTTATAAAAGGCTTTTTAGCACGAAGCGAATTTTGATGAATAGCCTTTGCTATAAGGTCTTTGCCGGTTCCATTTTCTCCAAGTACGAGAATGTTCGCGTCGGTCGGGGCAATTTTTTCAATCTTAAAAAAGATATCTTTCATGGCGGCAGAATCCCCGATAAGTTCCTTTCCGATAACTGACGAATCGCTTCCGATTCTTTGATCTGCAGGTTTTCCTTTCGCTTTGAGCGCTTTCTTAATACAATCTATTAATTTTTCATTGTGCCAGGGTTTTACCATAAAATCGGCAGCGCTTTCCTTTAATGATCTAACGGCAAGATCAATTTCGCCATATGCTGTAATCATTATCACATCGGCACTTGAGCCAAACTCTCTTATCTTTTTTAGCCAGAAAAGCCCTTCATTTCCCGTATTGATAGAACTGTTAAAATTCATATCCAGCAAAATAAGATCCACAGGGTATTTCGATAAAAGGCTCCTGATATTTTCAGGATTCTTTTCGGTGATCACTTCTTTCACTTCAGTTTTCAAAAGTAATTTAACAGCTGTCAAAACATCTGTATCATCATCTATAATCAATATCGTTGCGTTCTTTACATTCATTATTCATCATCGTTTTATAAGAGAAATAAAGCAGAAATCTTCATTATTTGTTCGTTTACTGTAACCTCGTCATTCACTTTGCACGTCAAATAAAAATAAGAAAACAAACAATCTGTTTGCATGATTAGCAATATTAAAAATAATTTCTCATGAATTGTTTTAAATATTTTCAAAAGTGTACGCACTGTTTCAAAAGCGGATATTAAGTGTATCATAAGCGTACAGTGCATTTCAGCACATTTTAGAATATTATTGAAATACAGCCAGTTATGTTTTGGCACGTCTTTGCTCTATCAATAAACAGAAAAACAAAAGTGGTTTTCAAAAAAAATGTAACAAAAGGAAGAGAAAACCGTATTAAAAAAAATTAGAAAACAAACTTTTAAAAATTAAAAATCATGAAACTTCAATCAAACAACTTGTTGGAAAACCTGACAAACAAAGAAATAAAATCACTTACAATCCAAGTAAGAGAAACTATGGCCGACGATTGTAAAAATGCAAAGAAAAAAATTTTTAGTGCCGCAAACTTTTGGGACATCCAACGTCGCAAAAAAAATCTTTACACAAAAAGGTTTGCCTTTTAAAAAAACAAACAATTCGAAACCCTTAAAAAATAAAAATCATGAAACTTGAATCAAACAACCTGCTGGAAAAATTAGATGCCGGCGATTTGAAAATTCTTACAGCAGAAATAAAAGAAACTGTCGCCAGGGAATTTAAAAAAGAAAAGAAAGAGAATTTTTAGCGCTGCAGAGTTATGGGATATTCAACGTCGGAGAAAAAATCGTTTGGTGAAAAGGTTGACGTTCTAAACCTTTATGTTTTCAACGGAAAAAAGGCATGTATCAAAAATGAACGACAACTGTATCAAAACCGAACACTAAAAGAAAATTAAATTTTCTAACTCATTGAAAACCAATTGTATAAATAATGGCATGCCGTTTATGTTATTAATACAATATAAACCAGAAAAAAATACAATAAAACTCAAACAAAAAACCGAAACAAAAGATTTTCTCATCGGCAATTAAAATATTATGGACAGAGTCATTGCAAAAAAGAAATGGTCAACAAAAAGGATTCTAACAATTGCCGGAATAGTAGCTATAGTGGCGTCTGATAGGCGCCAGCTATTACTTCACTTCCGGGAAAAGTAAGCTAAATGTGGATACCGACAGGATAACCATAAGTGAAGTTACAAAAGGAACTTTCCAGGAAATTATCCCGGTTAATGGCGTGGTGCTTCCGCTTACAACGATTTACCTGGATGCGGTGGAAGGAGGTCGCGTAGAAGAAAAATATGTTGATGACGGGGCAATGATGAAGAAAGGACAGCCGATCTTGAAATTATCAAATACAGATCTTCAACTCGCCCTGGTTACACAAAAAACAGATGTATATAACCTGCTTACACAAATGCAGATCTCGAAAAATGCGGCTGAACAAAATACTGTTAATAAGCTGAACCAGATGACCGATGTAGAGAGTCAATTGACAGAAGCGAAACGTATTTATGACCTGGATAAATATCTATACGACAAAAAAGCGATAGGCTCACAGGAATACCAAAAAGCGAAAAACGATTATGATTATTACCTGCAAAAGAAAAAGCTTACTGCAACAAATATTGGAACAGGATTCAGCTTCTACAGAACAACAGGTAAAACAGGCAAGACAATTGTATGAGGGATCGCAAAATGCCTTAAACGTAATGCAGGAAAAAGTAGGTGATCTTATCGTGCGTGCTCCGATTGATGGCCAATTAACTTCGCTTGACGCGGAAATAGGAGAATCAAAAAATAAAGGTGAGAGGCTCGGGCAAATTGATGTAATGAACGGATTTAAAGTTACGAGTGGACGTCGACGAACATTATATTTCCAGGGTGTACACAGGTTTGAGAGGGACTTTCGACTTCAACGATAAAACCTACACTTTGGAAATTAAAAAGGTTTACCCGAACAGGTAACCAACGGGCGTTTCCAGGTAGATATGGAATTCGTAGGTGAAGTGCCGGATGGAATACGCCGCGGGCAAACACTTCAGATAAGGCTTGCACTGAGCGCTGAAAGACAGGCAGTGCTTTTGCCCAAAGGTGGTTTCTACCAGCAAACCGGTGGCAACTGGATTTTTAAAGTAAGTAGTGATGGCAAAACCGCTTATAAAACAGATATACAACTTGGGCTGCAAAACCCTGATTATTATGAAGTATTGAAGGTTTAAAACCGGGTGACAAAGTGATCACCAGCAGTTATGATAACTATGGCGACATCCAGGAATTGGTGCTGAAAGAATCCTTAATAAAAGGAAAAAATAAAAGATAAATTGTCAATTATGAAAAAAATATTTCAAACCGGAGCCCTCGTCCTTTTCCTGGTACTTCTCTGTTTCTGCCTGGCGAAATGTAACACAAAAGCAAAATCAGTTTGCGAACTAGAAAAGCAAAACACTCAAACCGAAAAAAATAAAAATACAGATCCTGTGGAAAAAGCCTCTTCTGATGTATTTCCATCCAGGGACCTCATCATAAAAATTTAATAAACCAAATAAAAAAACAAAACAAAAGACAATGATAAAAATTACCGACCTCGAAAAAATCTACCGCACTGAAGAAGTAGAAACAGTTGCTTTGAACAAGCTTTCATTTAATGTGAGAGAAGGTGAATTTGTTGCCGTGATGGGGCCCTCGGGATGCGGCAAATCAACATTATTGAATATCCTGGGATTATTGGATGATCCTGACAGCGGAAGTTTTTTATTCAATGGAATTGAAGTGGCTCACTTTAATGAAAGAAAAAGAGCTGATTTGCGCAAACGTAATATCGGTTTTGTTTTCCAGAGCTTCAATCTTATTGATGAATTAACTGTTTTTGAAAACGTAGAATTGCCGCTTGATCTACCTGGGTGTAAAATCTGATGAAAGAAAAAAACGGGTTGAAGAAGTTTTGGACAAGATGCAAATCATGCACAGAAGAAACCATTACCCGCAACAATTATCAGGTGGTCAGCAACAACGTGTGGCCGTAGCCAGGGCGGTTGTAAATAAGCCAAAACTGATCCTTGCGGATGAGCCCACAGGAAACCTGGATTCATCCAATGGTAATGAAGTAATGCAATTGTTGATAGAATTGAACGAAGCAGGGAACTACCATTATAATGGTTACTCACAGTGAGCATGATGCAAGCTACAGCCATCGCATCATCAGCATGCTGGACGGACAAACAGTGACAGAAAATATTTTGGTGATTAATAGCTGATTAGTTAATTAGCTGAATGCAAAGCGTGAAAATGAAAAATTGCATTATTTGTTTGTTTACTGTTTGAAAATTAATAATTAACGGTGATGATGAAACGAAATAAAGAACTTCGAACTAAAGTACCATGTTCAAAAACTACTTCAAAACCGCCTGGCGGAATTTAATAAAAGGCAGAAGCTTTTCTTTCATAAACATTGCGGGGCTCGGTGTAGGCATTGCCTGTGCAGGCCTTATTTTCTTGTGGGTAGAATACAATGTAAACTTCAACTCTTCCATTCCCGATTTGAACAATATTTATCAAATCGAGAATAACCAAACTTATGGCAAGGACATGTTCACCTTTGCCGCTACACCAGTACTTGTAAAAGATGTTTTAATGCAGGAGTTTCCGGGCGTTGTCAATGTTTCACGGTTTGATGACGCAAATGGTACAGTTTCGCTGGGCAATAAGCATTTGGCAGAATCCGGCGCGTTTGTCGACTCGGCGTTTTTTAAAATGTTCGGACTTCCGTTAATTGAGGGCAACGATATCGACGCATTAAATGATATATCTAAAATAGCTGTTTCGCAAAAGCTGGCAAAAAGTTATTTCGGAGATACCGATCCTATGGGCAAAACATTGTTGGTAGACAATCAGCCATACCAGGTTTCAGCAGTGTATAAAGATATTCCGCAAAATGTACAATTTTATGGTAAAGATTTTCTGCTGCCTTTCCAGGTTTTTTATAACAAATATAAAGGACAGGGTATTGATGTTTGGGGAAATAACTGGACCAATACCTGGGTAAAGCTGAATCCTAACACCAATGTGATCGCTTTCAACAAAAGACTTAGAACGCTTGTTCATGAAAAAAATCCGCAGGTAAGCAACCAATTTTTATGGTTGTATCCTTTAAAAAGGTTGAATTTGTATGGTGCGTTTAACAATGGTAAAGAAGATCCTTCAAAGGGTAAAATTCAGTATGTAAAAATGTTTTCGATGGTGGCATTAATTATTTTGATTATTGCCTGCATCAACTTCATGAACCTTTCTACCGCCCGCAGCGAGAAACGTGCAAAAGAGATCGGCATGCGCAAAGTATTGGGTTCTACCAGGAGGGCTTTAGTTGGAAGGCTTTTATCTGAATCATTGATAGTAGCTTATGTTGCTGTTCTTTTTGCCATATTATTAGTAGCGCTTGTGTTACCATCATTCAGCAATTTAATTGGCGTTCATTTAAGCCTGCATTTATTTTATTCTTCGCATATTTTGTTTTTAATCCTTATTGGCGCTATCTGCGGTTTGGTTGCAGGCAGTTATCCCGCATTGTATTTATCTTCTTTTAAGCCGGTGCAGGCTTTGAAAAACCAGATTACCAAAAATGCGGGCAATGCAGGTATCGTAAGAAAAGGATTGGTTGTATTACAGTTTGCTATATCAGTAATTATCATCATTGCCGTAGTGGTAGTTTATCACCAGATTCAATTTACCAAAAACCGGGATTTGGGTTTTAATAAAGACAAAGTGTTGTACGTTCCCACTACGCCCGCTCTAACCAAAAGCTTTGCTTCTTTAAAACAGGATATCTTAAACACCAATAAGATAAGTTCTGTATCTCTCGGTGCATTTTCTCCTTTGGGAATGTACAACAATGGTGGCGGTTGGAATTGGGAAGGTAAAAATGCCGATCAGGAAGTTCTGGTCACTAATGTGAGTACTGATGCCGATTATCTTAAAACCTTCGGGATAAAACTGGCGGCGGGCAGAGGCTTTTCCGCAGACCCGGCGATAGACAGCGCTAATGTGATAATTAATGAATCTTTTGCAAAATTAATGGGCAAGGCGGGACATGTTGGTGCCCAGATTTGGCAAAACTCATCTCAGCGTTTGACTGTCATCGGCATTACGAAAAATTTCGTGTATAATGATATGAACGAAGCGCATCCTGCGCCATTGATATTTTTCCACTCTCCATCAAATGCCAACTATATTTTCATGACGATTAAACCTGCAAATGACTTGCAGGGAACGATTTCAAAACTTCAATCCATCTTTCAAAACGCAGATGCGTCACAGCCTTTCGAATACCATTTTATTGACAAAGATTTTGAACAAAAATTCCGCTATCAGCAGTTTATTGGATCACTGGCAACTATTTTTGGCTGTTTGGCCATTTTTATTTCCTGCCTCGGTTTGTTTGGGCTTGCCTCGTTTGTGGCCGAACAGCGTAAAAAAGAAATTGGTGTGCGCAAGGTTCTGGGCGCAAGCGTACAAGGCATTACTACTTTATTATCTAAAGATTTTTTATTCCTTGTCGGAATATCCTGCCTCATTGCCTTTCCCGCAGCATGGTGGATAATGCATAACTGGTTACAGAGTTACGAATACAGAACAAACGTTTCATGGTGGATTTTTGGAATAGCTGGTGTTGGCGCATTGTTGATCACATTGTTAACAGTAAGTTTCCAGGCGATTAAAGCAGCGGTAGCCAACCCCGTGAATAGCTTGAGGAGTGAATAGTTAGCTGGTTGGCCAATAGCACAACGTGAAAACAAAAACTTAGGTTATTTGTTTATTTGCTGTTTAGAAAAAAAAAATAAACTGAAAACTAAAGACCATGTTTAAAAATTATTTAAAAACCAGTTGGAGAAACATTAGAAAGAATAAGCTTTTTTCTTTTATCAATATTCTTGGCTTATCAATTGGTATTGCAACCTGTTTTATTATCCTGCTTTATGTAAAGAATGAATTGAGCTATGACAGTTACAATAAAAATGAAACAAATATTTATCGCATTTATTTTAAGGCCAATATAGATGGCGGAAAAATAAGCGAATCGGGCGTAATGCCGCCCGTGGCAGCTACGCTTAAAAGTGATTTTCCACAGGTAAAAGATGCCACCCGGTTGCAGCCGCAGGGAAGCCCAAAAATAAGTTTCGGCGACAAAGTATTTAAAACCGATCGCTATGCACTGGTGGATCCCAATTTCTTCAACATCTTCACCTTACCCATGGTAGAAGGTGATCCGGCAACAGCACTATCTCAACCTAATAGCGTAGTGATTACCAAAACAACCGCAAAAAAATATTTCGGAAATAAAGATGCACTTGGTCAGATTCTTACATTCAGTGATAAAATTCCCTGCAAAGTAACGGGGGTGATAAACGATATCCCTTCCAATTCACATTTTCATTTTGACATTTTAGGTTCAATGGTTGGTCATGATGAAGCAAAATCTGACTCATGGATGTGGGGTAATTATTATACCTATCTGCTGCTTAAACCGGGAACCAATTCCAAAAAACTTGAAGCTCAATTTCCGGCTATGGTTGAAAAATACATGGGCCCTCAAATTCAACAGCAAATGGGCTTAAGTCTAAAACAATTTCGCACCAAAGGCAATGAATTGGGTTTTGCTTTGCAACCTTTAAAAGACATACATCTGCATCCTCTTACTACCAATGAACTTGAGCCGGCGGGCAATGCGGGTTATGTCTACATTTTTGGAGTTATCGCTATTTTTATGCTCGTTATTGCTTGCATTAATTTCATTAATCTTTCAACGGCAAGCGCTTCCAAACGGGCAAAAGAAGTAGGAGTAAGAAAAGTGGCCGGATCAAACAAGAAGCAACTGGTAATCCAGTTTCTCACTGAATCTCTGGTAATAGCCATTTTCGCCACTTTTCTGGCCATTGCTTTTGCTTACGTCGCGTTGCCCGCATTCAATAACCTGGCAGCTAAAAATTTAACCCTCAGCGCCAAGCCGGTTGCTGCATTCATTCTACTTGGATTATTGGCAGGCATTATTGCCGGCATCTATCCGGCGTTTTATCTTTCCTCATTTAAGCCAATCGCAGTTCTCAAAGGAAAGTTTACCGGTGATCACAGCAACTTCAACCTAAGAAGTGGTTTAGTGGTCTTCCAGTTTTTTATTTCTGTCGCTTTGATCATCGCTACTGTGGTAGTATATCAGCAAATGAAATACATCCAAAATAAAAATCTTGGCTACAATAAAAACCAACTTATTACGATAACAAATTCCTACGCGTTAGGCAAAAACGAGCAGGTTTACAAACAGCAGATGCTCCGGGATTCGCGTATAGTTAACGCAACTGTTTCCTGGTTTAAACCTGCAGGACCCACAAATACAAACAATGCGATGGCCTATCCCGCAGGCCGTGATGATGAGACCATGCGGACAGTAGAATATCACGTGGATGAACAATACATACCGACTTTTGGTATGCATATCGTTACAGGGCGAAATTTTTCTTCAAAACTCCCAACAGATTCATTTGCCATGATCATCAATGAAACGGCAGCCAAAGCCTTTGGTTGGAATTCGAATACGGCATTAGGTAAAACCATTATCAGGGTTAATAGTTCCAGGGGTAACAATGCAGCATTCCACGTAGTTGGTGTTGTAAAGGATTTTAATTTTAAATCATTACACGAACCCATCACGCCGTTGTTTATGACACTTGAACCTGAGGGTGGACTAATTTTCAAAATAAGAACAACAGATATCCCGGGCCTGCTGGCAACAATGAAAAAGAATTGGGATTCTTTCAATACAGGTGAACCATTTACTTATGCATTTATGGATGACCTTTTTAATAAAACCTACGCAACTGAACAAAAAACAGGAACCATTTTAAATTTATTTTCTATGCTCACCATTTTCCTTGCTTGTCTTGGTTTATTCGGGTTGGCAACCTACACGGCTGAACAACGTACAAAAGAAATAGGCATAAGAAAAGTGTTGGGAGCTAGCATGTCACAAATCATGCGAATGCTTTCAAAAGAATTTGTGAAGCTGGTTTTAATCGCATCTCTCATCGCTTTTCCGGTAGCGTGGTGGGCAATGAATAAGTGGCTGCAAAGTTTTGCTTATCGAATCGACATCCATTGGTGGGTGTTTGCTGTTGCGGTGTTTGTGGCCTTGCTGATCGCGCTGTTTACAATCAGTTTCCAGGCAATAAAAGCAGCGATGGCCAATCCTGTGGAGAGTTTAAGAAGCGAATAATTTGCTATTTCACAGATTTGTTAAAGTGCCAGGATGTGAAATGTGTGAAAATAAAAAACCAGACTATTTATTTGTTTACTAACGATCATAGTTAAATGTAAAAACAATGTTTAAAAATTATATTAAAACGGCGTGGCGCAATTTGATCAACAGTAAGGTTTATAGCTTTCTCAACATTCTTGGCCTTGCCACCGGCCTTGCCTGTTTCCTTCTCATTGCTCTGTATGTTAAAGACGAAATGAGTTATGACCGCTTCTACCCTAACGCAGAACGGATCTATCGTATCAACTCCGACATTCGCTTCGGGGGTGCTGATATGCATATGCCTGTTACCAGTGATATGATGGGGCAATTATTGAAAAAGGATTATCCGCAGGTTGAACAGTATACGCGCATTTATACTTTCGACGGCGACAAGCTCATCAAAAAAGGGAATGAATATATTGACGAATCAAAAGTGGCAAATGTAGATTCTACTTTTTTTAATGTATTCCAAATGCCGGTAATTTCAGGAAACACAAAGCATGCTTTGGATGATCCGAATACCGTGGTATTGACTGAATCTTCAGCAAAAAAATATTTTGGAACTACTGACGTGGTTGGTAAAGTCATAGAAACAAAAGATGACAAAAATCCCTATAAAATAACTGCAGTTATAAAAGATTTTCCTGAAAACGCCCACTTTCGCTTTGATTTTCTTTTTTCGATGAGAAATGTTGATTATCCGTGGGGAAAGCTTACAAGCCACAATTTCTACACTTATCTCCTATTAAAGAAAGGGACTGACTATAAGGCTTTTGAAAAGAATTTTACTGCCTATATTGAAAGGTATGTTTTGCCGGAAGCAAAAAAATATATGAACATAAACAGTATGGCTGAGTTTGAAAAAGCGGGCAACAAGCTTGTTTATTCATTAATTCCTCTTACAGATATTCATCTGCATTCCGACCGGCAATTTGAATTAAGCCCCAGTGGCAACATCCAATACGTTTATATTTTTTCTGCGGTTGCATTATTTATTCTTCTCATCGCCTGTATTAACTTTATGAATCTTACCACGGCGCGTTCAGCCAACCGCGCAAAAGAAGTAGGGATACGAAAAGTATTGGGTACTGAAAGGAAATTCCTCATTTTCCAGTTTCTTACAGAGTCAACATTAATGGCGCTATTGTCTGTTACCATTGCGGTGATAGCGGTGTATTTTGTATTGCCTTTGTTCAATGATGTAGCTAATAAACAAATGGCGCTAACAAGCCTGTTCTCTCCTAAAATTTTGCCCTTACTTATTGCATTGCCTGTTGTAGTTGGCTTGCTCGCGGGAAGTTACCCGGCATTCTTCCTTTCATCATTCAGGCCTATAGAGGTTTTGAAAGGCAAGTTGAAACTCGGTAGTAAAAGCGGTGGACTCAGAAGTATTTTGGTAGTTTTTCAGTTCGCCACTTCCATTATTCTTATCATTGGCACCATCGTGGTGTATAAGCAACTTCATTATATTCAGACCAAAGACATTGGTTTTAATAAAAACCAGGTATTGGTAATTGATGGTACAGGAAATTTGGGCAATAATGTACAGGCATTTAAAAATGAAGTCCTGAATATGCCGGGCGTTATCAGTGGAACGCTTAGTAGTTTTCTGCCGGTTACCAATTCATCACGAAGCGATAATACATGGTCTAAAGATGCAGTAAGCAGTACTACTAACTCACTCGATATGCAAAACTGGAAGATTGATTATGATTACATCAAAACGATGGGAATGAAAATTAAGGAGGGACGTGATTTTTCAAAAGATTTTGCCGGTGATTCTTCTGCTGTTATCATAAACGAAACAACTGCAAAAATTCTTGGCTACAAAAATCCCATCGGTCAACGGATTTATACAACGCACTATGGAAGTGATAGTATGGTGCCTTATACGATTGTAGGAGTAGTCAAAAATTTTAATTATCAAACGTTACATCACCAGGTTGGCCCGCTTGCATTTACATTAAATAACAATCCCTATACTGCCTCTTTTAAAATAAACACGTCAAATATTCAAGGGTTAATTACACAAATAAGATCGAAGTGGAAATCAATGTCGTCAGGCATTCCATTCAGTTACCGTTTTTTGAATGAATCATTTAATGAAATGTACCGGGCTGAGCAACGCGCCGGAACGATCGCATTGATTTTTTCGGTTCTTGCTATTTTTATCGCTTGTCTTGGTTTGTTTGGCCTGGCCACTTTTATTGCCGAACAAAGAACCAAAGAAATCGGGATAAGAAAAGTTTTAGGTGCCAGCGTGCAGGGAATTGTAAGTATGCTTTCCAAAGATTTTTTAAAGTTGGTAACCATCGCTTTTGTTATCGCCGTTCCTGTAGCGTGGTATGCAATGAATGTGTGGTTGCGCAGCTTTGCTTATCGTATCAGTTTAAGCTGGTGGATATTCATTGCGGCAGGAGTTGCGGCTTTTTCAATTGCTTTTGTTACAGTAAGCTTCCAGGCGATAAAAGCGGCGATAGCTAACCCTGTTGAATCTTTGCGAACAGAATAATGATTCGGTTAGTCATTGTGAATCCCGATAGCTATCTGGAGTGGAAAATATAAAAAGAAGTTATTTATCGGTTTACTGCTCGCAAAATCTTTAAGATAACAAAATAAAAACTGAAGCCAATGTTTCAAAATTATTTTAAAACAATCTATCCGACGCTTCCAAAAAAACAAAGGTTATAGCTTTCTCAATATTTTCGGTTTAGCTATTGGTATTGCCTGCGCGGGCTTGATTTTTTTGTGGGTAGAAGATGAGTTAACTTTTGACAACAATAACATTAATAAAGACCGCATTTGCCTGGTTAAAACAAATGACAATGTGGATAATGGCGTCTTTACTCATTCTTCAACACCCGGGCCTTTGGCGCCTGCATTCGAAGCCACAATTCCGGGCATCGAAGCTACGTGCCGCACAACGGAGGGCAGCGCGCCGGTTTTATTTACCATCGGCGATAAATCAATAAATGCTTCCGGCGAATATGCCGAGCCTTCCATTTTTAGAATTTTCACTTTGCCGTTTATTCAAGGCAATGCAAAAACCGCTTTTTCCCAATTACATTCTATTGTACTCACGCAAAAAACGGCCAGGAAATTTTTTGGTGATGAAAAAAATGTGATTGGCAAAACAGTACGCATGGATAACAAACAGGATTATGTGGTCAGCGGTGTGTTAAAAGATCTTCCTGAAAACTCAACCTTGCAATTTGAATGGCTGGCGCCTTTTAAAGTTTGGTATGATGCCAATCCCCGCGCCGGCACCTGGTTTAATTTTGGCCTCACTACTTATGTTGAACTGCGGCCAGGCATTGATCCCGCTTCTATCAACCGGAGATTGCTCAATCCTTATTACGATGTTACCACCCAAAAAATTGAAAAGGATAAATCATCTGTTCACGTGTTTCTATTCGGCATGAATGACTGGCATTTGCGTGATGATTTTGCCAATGGCAAACCCACTGGCAGTGGCAGAATACAATATGTGCATTTGTTCAGCATCATCGCATGGATCATTTTATTAATTGCATGCATCAATTTCATGAACCTGGCAACCGCAGGCAGTGAAAAGCGCTCAAAAGAAATTGGCGTAAGAAAAGTATTGGGTTCAGGGAAAAAAAGATTGATCATCCAGTTTATCGGTGAAGCAGTTTTTATGGCTGTTCTCGCAGCGTTTTTTGCAGTCGTTATTATGTCTCTGTTTTTACCGGCATTTAATTCACGTTAGTGCAAAAAAATCTTTCACTGGGATTAAACAAGCCATATCATTTAGCGGCATTAGGCTTGCTCACATTAATATGTGGCCTTGTCGCCGGAAGTTATCCTTCACTGTATTTATCATCTTTTAATCCTGTATTTGTTTTAAAAGGATTAAAAATAAAAACAGGAAGCGCTGCCATTATAAGAAAAGGTTTGGTGGTAACGCAATTTGCGGTTTCGATTATCCTGATCATCAGTACCATCATTATTTACCAGCAGATACAACATGTCAAAAACAGGAACCTTGGTTATAACAAAGACAATTTAATACAAATAGATGCACAGGGCGACATCGTAAAAGACTTTCCGGCGATCAAGCAGGATCTAATAAATACAGGTGTGGTTTCCAACAGTGCCCTGGCAGATATGCCGACTCTTGAAGATGGGAATAATACTACAAGCATTTCCTGGCAGGGTAAAGATCCTAACAGCAATATTATTATTTCCCAAAGATTGGTAAGCCCCGAATTCATGTCGACTGTAGGGATGCACGTCATTGAAGGACGCGATTTTCAGCCTACTGATAAAGTGGAGTTTGGTGATAACCACATGCCAAAAGATTCATCACAAGTTATGAATGTTATTATCACCCAATCAATGGAAAAATTGCTGGGAAAAGGAAGCGCCATCGGGAAGAGAATTGAAAAAGGAAATGATGTGGGAGCCTTTCATCTGCAGGTAGTGGGTGTTATTGAAGACTACGTTTATGGCGACATGTATGGGCAATCTGCACCTGTTGTTTTTTACGATATACCACAAGCTGCAAGTTTGTTGTTTGTAAGAATAGCGCCGCAAAAAAATCCGGAGAATGCGCTTACAAAAATTGGTGCAGTGATGAAAAAAGATAATCCCTCATATCCCTTTGAATACAAGTTTGTGGATGACCAGTTCAATCAAATGTTTACGAGTGAAATGCTCATCAGTAAACTTTCAAGAGTATTTGCGGCGTTGGCAATTCTCATTTCATGTTTGGGATTGTTTGGTCTCGCCGCTTACACAGCAGAAAGGAGAACAAAAGAAATCGGCGTACGAAAGGTGCTGGGAGCAAGTGTTTCAGGAATTGCGGCGTTGCTTTCAAAAGATTTTTTAAAGCTCGTAATGGTTTCATGCTTAGTTGCATTTCCGGTTGCATGGTTAATGATGAATAACTGGTTGCAGAATTATCAATACCGCATTACCATAAGTTGGTGGATATTTTTAATTGCCGGTGCAGTGGCCGTTTTGATCGCATTATTGACAGTAAGTTACCAGGCAGCAAAAGCAGCTATGGCCAACCCGGTGAAGAGTTTGAGAACTGAATAATGAGCTGATTAACGAATTAATTGATGTGAAAATATAAAACGTGATTATTTGTTTGTTTACTGTACCGGACAATAACCATGCGTTAAAAACTAAAGACCATGTTTAAAAATTATTTCAAAACTGCATGGCGCAATTTGATGAAGAATAAAGCCTTTTCGCTCATCAACATTGCGGGATTGTCTATTGGTATGGCTGCATGTCTACTAATATTGCAGTATGTAAGTTTTCAACTGAGTTTCGATCAGTTTAACAAAAATGTAAGTGATCTCTACCGTGTGGTGAACGATCGTTACCAAAATGGAAAACTCGTACAACATGGAACGATAACTTATTCGGCTATCGGCAAGGCCATGCAGGATGATTTTCCCGAAGTGATCAATCATACAAGAGTTGAACCCTTTGATAGGGGAATAATAACTTATGGAGATAAAAAAATGGGAGACCTGAAATTATTGGCTGTTGATAATTCTTTTCTTTCCATGTTCTCGTATCCGATAGTTGCCGGGGATAAAACAACAGCATTGAAAAATCCTGACTGTGTTATTCTAACTGAAACACTTGCCCGAAAAATATTTGGTATTAAAGGGAATAAATTTGAAACGCTGGTAGGAAAAACAATCGTGATAGCACGGGATTCTCTTCCTTATAAGATAACCGCAATCATGAAAGATGTCCCTGAAAATTCACATCTCAGTTTTGATTTACTTGTTTCATATAATAGTTTATATAGTGGCAGCAATGGTGGATCGAAACACGCCGATTATGATTTTACTGACTCTGATTTCTGGCATTATATACAACTGAAGCACGGTGCCGACTATAAAAAGCTGGATGCAAAATTGGTCACATTTAGCGAAAGGCATTTCCAGGGAAATAAAGTTTCAGGTAGCGTAGAAAAATTTTATTTGCAACCACTTTCGAAAGCGCACTTATATTCAGATTTTGAATATGAAATCGGCAATACGACAAGTGCAACGGTTGTGTGGGGTTTATTAATAATTGCATTGCTTATTATCGTTCTCGCATGGATCAATTATATCAATCTTTCTACTGCAAAATCAATGGAACGTGCCAAAGAAGTTGGCGTAAGAAAAGTTGCCGGCGCCAGCAAGCAACAACTCATCAAACAATTTCTCACAGAGTCTTTCATTATTAATCTTATCGCGCTTTCCATTGCTGTTTTAATTGTAACACTTGTTCAGCCCGGTTTTAATAGTTTGATTCAACACAGGTTGTCGTTATCTTATTTGTTCGAAAAAAGCTTGAATGGTTTCAACATCAGTGCAGCATTAATTGCATTGATCGTTAGCGGCATTTTTGTTTCAGGTTTTTATCCTGCTTTTGTGCTGTCGTCATTTAAACCCATTCTTGTTTTAAAAGGAAAATATACCACCTCAGGCAAAGGAATTTTTTTGCGCAAATTTTTGGTGGTCGGACAGTTTGCCATCACCATAACACTACTCATCGGTTCCTTCGTTGTATACCAGCAAATGAATTTTGTGAGCCGACAGAATCTTGGGATGAACTTGTCCCAAATACTGGTCGTAAAACCACCTGTGCTTACAGGATGGGATTCAACTTTTATAAGTAAAGAAAATACTTTTAAAAATGAACTGGATCAGCTACCGCATATAAAAGGTGCTTCAGTTATTGACAGAACTCCGGGCGTTGAAATGGCAAGAGCATTTGATGTGCATAGAACAGATGTGAACTCTGAAAACAAGTTGTCAATGCGTAATGCAGGTATCGATGCCGATTTTGTAAATGTGTTTGGCATCAAAATGCTCGCAGGAAGAAATTTCGTTAATACGGATTTCAACCCCGATTGGAATAAGCTCCATAATATTATCCTGAATGATTATGCCGTAAAACAACTGGGCTTTAAGTCAGACAATGATGCCATCGGGAAAACGATTAGCTTGTTTGAAAGAAATTGGGACGTTGTTGGAGTGATGGACGACTTTCATCAAAAATCATTACGTTACCCGATTGAGCCCACAATATTTTTACCAGCTTATGGCAACAACAATCCTATATGCATAAAAGTGGATACAAAAGATCTTGCATCAACCATCAATGCTGTCAAAGCAAAGTATGCATCTTTTTTCCCGGGCAATTATTTTGATTATTATTTTTTGGATGATCATTTCAACCAGCAATACGCAAATGATCAGCTTTTTGGAAAGGTGTTTGCCATATTCTCGGGCTTTGCCATTCTTATTGCCTGCCTTGGCTTGCTTGGCTTATCATTATTTGCAACAATCCAACGCACAAAAGAAATTGGTGTACGAAAAGTATTGGGCGCTTCCGTTTCAAATATTGTGATGTTGCTTTCAAAAGATTTTATAAGACTTATTGTAGTGGCGTTTGTTATTGCGTCACCGGTTGCGTGGTTCATTATGCACAGCTGGTTGCAGAATTATGCATATCGAATCAATATTAGTTGGTGGGTATTTTTTGCTGCAGGAATATTAGCCGTGATGATTGCATTGGCAACAATTAGTTTCCAGGCAATAAAAGCAGCGATAGCCAATCCCGTGGAGAGTTTGAGAACGGAATGATCAGCCAATGTTAAAACAGGAATTTGAAAAATTTGTTGGTTTACTGGTAAAATAACATTAACAGTAATGCATACCCTAAATAAAAAATAGTGTTTAAAAATTATTTCAAAATCGCGTGGAGAAGCCTGGCTAAGAATAAACTTACTTCGTTCATTAATGTACTCGGTCTTTCAATAGGCATTAGCAGCGCTTTGATCATCGGACTCATCATTCAGTATGATTTTAGTTTCGACAAGTATGAACCGGGTAAAGAAAATATTTACCGGATAACATCGGAAAATGAAACCTGGAAAACCTGTGGTGTTCCTGCGCCACTGCATACTGCTTTGGCAAACAATATACCGGGCATTGAGACAACTGTTCCCCTCTTTGGATACAATGACTGGAATACGAAAGTAATTATTCCACAAGGGAATAATAAAGCAGCTAAAATTTTTAAAAAACAACAGAACATTGTATTTACCAATAATAATTATTTCAGCGTTTTCCCGCACCAATGGATAGCCGGTAATCCTTCCGCCTCACTGAAAAATCCCCATGCGGTTGTATTAAGTGAAAGCGTGGCGAAACTTTATTTTCCCAATATTCCGGCCGGTGATGTTATTGGCCGTACTGTATTCTTCAGCGATACAGTGATGACTACCGTTACCGGAGTGGTAAAAGATTTGAATAGTAGCAGCGATTTTGAATTTAAAACATTTATTTCACTGCCTACCATTCCTGCCGCCGGACTTGCAAAAACATATAGCTGGGATCGATGGAACAGTATTAACTCTGCTACCCAGGTAATAGTGAAACTCTTTCCCGGAGCTAATTTCAAGCAGGTGAGTAAACAAATTCAGCAGGTGTTTAAAAACAATGACTCAGACCCTGATGATGCAAAGACCAAACATCTCCTGCAACCGCTAAGCGACGTACATTTTAATAAGGACCTGGAAGGGAAAGTAGATAAAAGTACCGTAATTGATTTGGTATTCCTGTCAATTTTCCTGCTGTTGCTGGGTGCCATTAACTTTATCAATCTTTCCACGGCGCAAGCTGTCCGGAGAGCTAAAGAGATTGGCATTAGAAAAACTTTAGGAAGCAGGAAAAGACAGCTTATCCTCCAGTTTCTTGCAGAAACATTTTTACTTACAGCATGTACGGCAATATTATCGGTTATTATTTCGCCTCTGTTGATGAAAGTTTTTTCAGGCTTTATCCCGGAAGGGTTAACGTTCGATTATTTTTTCAATCAACCGTTCATGTGGGTGTTCCTTGTCTTGATGATAGTTATCGTAAGTATTTTAGCCGGCATTTATCCTGCATTCATTCTTGCGCGTTTTAAACCGGTATTGGTGTTAAAAAACCAGGCCTCTTCTGCGCCGGGAACTACAAGAACTGCATTGCTTCGGAAAACTCTAATCGTGTTCCAGTTCATTATTGCACAGGCTTTCATAATAGGAATGATGGTAGTTGATAAGCAAATTCATTATTCCATGCAAAAAGACATGGGCTTCCGCGAAGACGCCATTATTAATTTTTATGTTCCTTTTGATTTCTATCATCCGGATAACAAAAAGTATGTTCTTCGCGATGAACTACGCAACATTCCCGAAATCCAGGAAGTAAGTCTCGGCAATCAATCTCCTGCTTTTAACGGGCAAATGAGCACCGAAATAGCTTATACCGAAAATGGGAAAGAAATAAAAATGGATGTGGATTCAAGAAATGGAGACACCTCTTTTTTAAGCCTGTATCACATAAAGTTAATCGCCGGCAGAAACCTTATGCCAACGGACACTGCAACCGAGCTACTCGTGAATGAAACCCTGGCAAAGCAATTGGGATTTGTGCAACCTGCCAATGCCGTCGGGCATTTCGTTAAGTTTGGAAGTACTATGATGCCGATCGTAGGTGTGATGGCCGACTTTAATCTTGCGTCGGTGAGAACAGCCATTCATCCGATGATATATTATTCCGACCTGAAATATGGGTATGTAATGCACGTCGCTTTACAACAGGATCCCGCTACATGGAAAACGGCTATCGCCAAAATGACAACGGCATGGAAAAAAAATTACCCTGACTCAGATTTTGACTATTCATTTTTGGATAATACCATCAGCGATTTTTATAAGCAGGACAAACAACTTTCACTCTTATTAACGTGGTCTGCAGGCGTGGCCATTTTCATAAGCTGCCTGGGATTACTGGGTTTGGTAATTTTTATGATCAATCACAGAACCAAAGAAATTGGCGTGCGAAAAGTGTTGGGTGCTTCGGTGGTTCAAATAATTACACTATTGTCGGGAGACTTTGCGAAGCTGCTTGCAGTGGCTTTTGCAGTGGCTATTCCGGTTGCGTGGTGGATCATGCATGACTGGCTCCAAAACTTTGCGTACCATACCGTGTTAAGCTGGTGGGTATTTATGCTAAGCGGTATTGTCATGATGACCATTGCATTAACCATATTGGCAATAAGAGCGGGAAAAGCAGCAATGGCCAATCCTGCAATAAGTTTAAGAACGGAATAATTTAAGTAAGAAGAAAATAATGTGAAAATAAGAATTTGAAAAAATTGTTGGTTTACTGAATTGTAACAGTTACAGTTAAACGAAATAGCAGGCTTTAAAATTTATATTATACCGGCTGAAAAAGAATAAAAATAAAATTCATAATAAAAAACACAACTCATGCAAAACCTAAAATTTTATCTATCGATACTTATCGTTTTCGTCTGTGCTTCCACGTTCGCCCAGGGAACAACCCAGGTAAGCCATTTCGATAAAGTTATTATTAGTCCGCATATACAAACCACTTTCGTACAAGGCGAAAAGGAAAGTGTGACTGTCGATAACAGTTCTGTGAGCAAAGACAAAATACATATCGAGGTAAACGGCAATACGCTTCGCATCTACCTGGATGGCGCGAAGGAAATTGATAAAACGCAAACAACTTACGAAAACGGTTATAAAGAAAAACGCCCGATTTACAACGGCACTTTGGTTACCGTAACAGTTACTTACAAAACCATGAACGTGCTTTCCGTTCGTGGTGATGAAGAGCACGTTTGCAAAAGTAAACTCACCGGAGACAATTTTGCATTAAAGATCTATGGGGATGCCCGGGTAGTGCTTGATAAAGTGGATCTCGGCGAGCTCCGCGCGGTTTTATATGGAGAAAGCACGCTGGATATTTTATCAGGAAAAGTGAAAGACCAAAAGTACACTTCGTACGGAGAAAGCAAGATCAACAGCCTTGACGTAGATGGAAATACCGGCAGGATAACCGCTTACGGAGAAAGTAATTTCAGGATGAATATTTCCGACGAGATCCACATCTCCTCTTTCGGCGATTCGAAACTGGAATACAAGGGCAACGCTGAAATTTCAAAAGGACTAAATATCAACCAACCACAAATATCGAAGATTGACTGAATTAAAAAGTTATAAGTTTTAAGGCACAAGTGGATGGCCGGTTTTGATCATTTCATAATTCAAGATTCATCATTTTAAACTCACAATCGTGTTTAAAAATTATTTCAAATCCGCATGGCGGCAATTAACCAAAAACAAACTTTTTACCGCGGTAAATATCATTGGCTTGTCAACCGGCCTGGCAAGTATTATGACATTATCAGTGCTGGTATATCAATACGTGACTGCCAACAGCAACCAGGAAGATATAGGCCAGATGTATTATCTGAAAAACGAATCAAAAAATGGCGACGCTTCTAACGTAACGGTTTATCCACTGTTAGGAGCAATTTTAAGAACGTGTCCTGAGGTACAGGCCGGAACTCACATTCAGCAGTGGTATTCTCCCTGGCTGAAATTTGGGAACAAGGAATTCCAGGAAACAACCGAGTTTGTAGACACAGGCTATTTCCAGGTATTTCGTTTTCCTTTCAAATATGGCGATCGGTCAACTGCGCTCAACAACAAATTTTCAATCGTGCTGTCGCAGGAAGAAGCAGACAAATTTTTTGGTGATGTAAACCCTGTAGGCAAAATAATTACAGCTGACGACACTTTACAACTTACCGTAACCGGCGTTCTAAAACACATTCCCACCAATTCTGTAATAAAACCCGATATTTTATTGTCTACAGCGCTGCTTGAAGACAATCCCGGTTTTGCCCCGAATGCCAATTGGTATAACACTTTTGCCAGGGAATATTTGCGGCTGAGAAAAGACGGGAACGTAAAAAAACTGGATGCTGAAATTGCGTCAATTGTGAAAACAAATTTCGCTCCCGAACAAAGAGATAGTAAAGTTTATGTAGTTCCCTTCAAAAAAATAATGCAGGAACAATCGCCCATTATCCGGGTGGTTATAAAAGGGGCAATTGGAGCCGGCATTTTTATCCTGCTGATCATATTGGTAAATCTCATCAACCTCAATACAGCAGGAATGTTTTCAAGAGGAAAGGAAGTAGCTGTGCGGCGGATGATCGGCGGTAAAAGGAAAAATATCATCACGCAGTTTTGCATCGAAAACGGCCTGATCGTATTTCTTTCGGTAATGTTTGCATGGCTGCTGTTTTCGTTGCTTCTCTTGCCCGCAGTAAACCACATTATTGAAGGCAAATTTGGTGAAATAGAAACGGGATTTTTAAAAGACTATCCACTGGTAATTTTATTTGGCGTTATAGGAATTGTTTTTACAATCATTGCTGCAAGTCTTCCTGCGTTTAAACTTGCCACTATAAAAGTAACAGATGCAGTAAAGGGAAAGCTCTCGTCCGGTCGTTCCGGAAGCAGCGGGGTACGAAATATTTTTATCATCGTTCAGTTTGTGCTGGCCATTACGCTTATTTGCGTAGCTATTATTTTCAATAGGCAAATGAGTTATATGAAATCATCATCACTGGGATTTAATCAAGACAATATAGCCGTCGTAAATATGGACCTCGCATACCGTGATCCAAAGACTGCCGATGTCCGGTTTCAAACTATTTTGAACGATCTTAAAAGTAATCCTCATGTAAAGTCTGTGTCGTCAAACCAGGTAGTGCCTACTAACTTCTGGCTGAACTACAATAATTATTATGATCCTGTCACCGGGAAAGAAGTACACATGCGCCAGGAGCCCGCAGATGCCGGATTCACTACAACCTACCGGATACCAATTATACAGGGAAGGAATTTCGATGACCGGTTGGCTGCTTCCGAAGAAGGAAAAGTGCTTATTAACCGCGAAGCTATGAACGCATTTGGTTGGAAAAATGCCATCGGCAAACAACTAATGGCAAAAGGAGAAGACAAACCCTATACGGTCGTAGGCGTCATGGAAAATTATCATTATGATGACCTGCAAAATAAGATCGAGCCACTGGTTCAATGGTATGGGGGAAAGCCTTCTATCAACCGCCCTTATCTAAGTATCAGAACTGACGCAGGTTACATTCAACCTGTGATAAATGATCTGAAGCGAGCGATAAAACCAATACCAAAAAAGAGAGATTTCTCCTTTGAGTATATGAGTGACCTGGTCGATAAACAATATGCTTTATTAGATGGCATATTAAAGGTAACCAACTACATCGCTTTATTAACGATTTTGATTGCAGCAATGGGCATGTTTGGTTTAATATCCTTATTTGCCAAACAGCGGGTAAAAGAAATAGGCATCCGGAAAGTACTGGGAGCGAGCGTTACTGGGATTGTCAAGCTGTTATCACAAAGTTTTTTGTTGCTGGTTGGAATAGCAATTATTATCGCCACGCCTATTGCCTGGTATATTATGAATAATTGGTTGCAGAATTTTGCCTATAGAATCGATATCAGTTGGTGGATGTTTTTAGTATCGGGTTGTATCGCAATTTTAATTGCTTTAATAACCGTGAGTTTACAGGCAATAAAAGCAGCAATGGCCAATCCGGTTGAGTCTTTGCGAACGAGTAAAGTAATTAGCTAATGTGCTATTTAGCCAATGTTTGAATGGGAAATTGAAAATTTAGATTATTTGTTCGTTTACTAATCAGGAGGATAAAACAATCTTGCGATCAACTGCGAAGGAACAATTAGCTAATGTGATAATTAGCTAATGTTTTGGTGGAAAATCAAAATTTAGATTATTTGTTTGTTCACTGTACGAAGGATAAAACAATATTCTGTCAACTATAAACTAAAACCTACGAACTAAAATTAATTGTTCAAAAAAATAATCCCTTTTTTTAATTCTTTTATTACGGAAGAAGTGTATCAAAAGCGTGACATACCTGTATCAAAATCGTACAGCTTTATTTAATTACAAAATTTAACAGGTTGAAAATCAATAAAAAAATATGTGGCTTAGTTTTTTAATTATTCCTTATCTAGAGAAAACTTAAAAACTGATTTTTCATGCATAAAAAGTTATTTCAAAATTGCCTGGCGCAACCTGATGAAGAATAAAATATTTTCATTCATCAATATTTTTGGCTTGTGCGCCGGGCTGGTATGCTGCATGCTTATTTCATTGTATATCCTCAATGAAACCAGCTATGATGCCTATCAAAAAAATGCCGACAATATTTACCAGGTAGGAACCGAATTTGTGGGCCTTGGTAATTTTAAAAAACTTCCCAACACGCCTGCGGCCTTGGGAGAAATGATGAAAATAGCCTTTCCTGAAGTAACACAAACTACCCGGCTTGCTGCGTTATATTCGGAGGATAAAACATTGCTCCAGTACAATGAAAACAATGGCTCAACAAAATCTTTTTATGAAACAAAAGGATATTTAGCTGATTCTACTTTTTTCAGAATGTTTACTTATAATTTTATTGAAGGTGATCCTGCTACTGCGCTTGATAATCCTAACACAATTGTATTAAATGAAGAGATAGCAAAAAAAATATTTGGCAACCAGCCCGCATTGAATAAAGTAATTCATGTAAGCAGCAGTACCAATGGCGATCATGATTTCCTGGTAACCGGCGTGTTTCAGGCCTATTGATAAACCTTCGCATATTGATGCGCGGTTTTTTATGAGCATGGGTGGCGGCAATGTGGCAGATTTTATTAAACGGCAGGGCAGCCAACCTTGCCACCAACAATTTGTTTTTTACTTATTTGCAGCTTAAGCCCGGTGCGGATGCTGAAAAACTGGAAGCAAAATTTCCTTCTTTTATGGAAAAATATGCCGGTAAAGATTTAAAGGCGGTTGGTTTTAATAAAAGGCAATTTTTGGTGCCACTTAAAAAAATTCATTTAGATGAAGACGTAAGAAACAATGTAACAGCCGGCGGCAGCAAAACCTATTTATACATACTCGCTTCTATTGCCATTTTTACATTGTTGATTGCCTGTATCAATTTCATGAATCTTGCCACTGCCCAGTCGGCCAAACGTTCCTCAGAAGTAGGCATAAGAAAAGTGTTGGGCGCCGAAAAAAAATTTCTGGTTTCCAGTTCCTTGGTGAATCAGTTCTGATGAGTTTGCTTGCAATGGTTCTTGCGTTTATTGTTACAAAATTATTATTGCCTGTTTTTAATTCAGTATCTGATAAAAATCTTTCGCTTACTCTTTCAAATCATCTTTTTTCTTATTCTCGCATTTGTTGCCATGGCAATAATTACAGGTTTAATTGCCGGCAGCTACCCGGCTCTTTATTTATCTTCTTTTAAACCCGCAAAAGTCTTAAAAGGAAAATTTTCAAATTCTTTTTCTGCTCTCGCCTTGCGAAAGGCTTTGGTGATATTCCAGTTTATTATTTCTATCGTACTGATCATAGCTTCAGTTGTTATTGCCAGGCAAATGAAATATCCTTCGTTCTGCCGATCTTGGTTTTGATCAAAACCAACAGGTGGTGATTCCCCTGCGTAGCAACAACGCAAAAAAAATGTACGCTTCTTTTAAAGATGAGTTATTAAAACAAGCCGGCATTGCCAATGTTGGCGCTTCATTATATTATCCCGGCATCAGTAACGTGGCGGATAATATTTTTTACAGAGATGGCGAAAATATGCAGCAGGGAAAAGATATAAAGATGAATTATGTAGATCCCGATTTTTTGCAAACATTGGAAATAAAACCCGTTGCAGGAAGAATTTATTCATCCGATTATCCGGAAGATACTTCCGGTACGATTGTTTTAAACGAGACTGCTGTAAAAACACTTGGGATTTCCAGATCCGCAAACGGCCCTAAACCAAAAATTGCATTTTACATTTAAGGAACACACTTATAATTTTAATATAATCGGCGTCGTAAAGGATTTTCATTATGAAGATCTCCATTTGCCGATTGGCCCTTATGGTTTCCAGTTAAACACACCACCGTTATATAATTACATGATCGTTCATGTAAAATCGGCCAATATGAATGGCGCTTTACAATCGATGAAAAATACGCTGGCATAACTTTAAACCCAAATGAACCTTTTGATTATAGTTTTCTGGATAAGGATTTTCAAAAGAATTATTCGGCAGAAACAAGGCTTTCCTCCATCGTAGCCTACTTCACTATAATTGCCATTCTTATTTCATGCCTTGGCTTATTTGGATTGGCCACTTTTACCGCCGAGCAACGAATAAAAGAAATTGGCGTTAGAAAAGTTTTGGGCGCAAGTGTAACCAGTATCGTGACTTTGTTGTCAAAAGATTTTCTAAAGCTGGTTGGCATTTCTATCCTGATCGCTTCTCCAATTGCATGGTTTGTAATGAATAAATGGCTTCAGGAGTTTGCTTACAGGATCGATATAAGTTGGATTGATTTTGCAATAACAGCTTTCGTTGCATTATTGATCGCGATTGTCACCATCAGCTTCCAGGCAATAAAAGCGGCAATAGCCAATCCTGTTGAGAGTTTGAGAACGGAATAATTAGCTGATTAGCTGATATGCCAATGAAGATAATGGGAAAATGTAAATGAATTTGCTATAACTGGAATAATTACACGAAAATAGTTAAAAAGAAAAATTGCGTTATTTCTCAGTTTACTGACAAAAAACTACAAATTAAAACCTTTCAGCATGTTTAAAAATTATTTCAAAACCGCCTTCAGAAATCTCCGGAAAAACAAATTGTATTCTTCCATTAATATTTTTGGGTTGGCTATCGGTTTGGCTTCGTGCCTGTTGATTGGCGTTTATATTATTCATGAATTAAGCTATGATAAATTCAATAAAAATGCGAACCGGATTGTCCGTGTAACGATGGAATATGGTGATGCAGGAACGGTAAACAAAACAGCTACTACCGGCACCAAGCCCGGCCCGCAGTTTACCCGCACTTTCCCTGTCAATAGAAAATTACGTGCGCACTTTTATCAGCCATAATGTTGTAAAAAGCGCCGATAAAACTTTTGATGAGCCGAAAATATTATATGCTGATCCTGCTTTTTTTAAAATCTTTTCTTTTAAAATAATTGAAGGAAATCCGGCTACCGCCTTGGATGCGCCGGACAAAATAGTGATAACAAAATCCATGGCAAAAAAATATTTTGGTAGATGAGGATGCATTGGCAAAACACTTACCAGCGGTGGAAAAGATTTACGGGTTTCCGCGGTTTGTGAAGATGCGCCGCAAAATTCCCAGATAAAATTTGACTTCGTTACCCAATTTGAAAATCTTGGCAACCAGGTAAAAGATGAACAATGGTGGACGGCCAACTGGATCACTTATTTTTTATTACGTGATAAAAAAGATATTGCCGCCGCTGCAAAAGCAGATCAGCAATTACATGAAAACGCCGGAAGTAAGAAAAGAAGCCGGGTTGGAAGGAAAAGATTATCTCACTTATCATCTGGAACCACTAACAACGGTGCATTTACATTCTTCACTTGCCGGTTTTGAGCCAAACGGAAGCATCACTAATATTTATATGCTTGCAATAATTGCCTTGATGATATTAATTATCGCCTGCGCCAATTACACGAATCTTGCCACCGCTCAATCGGCGGGACGTAGTGGTGAAATTGGAATGCGCAAAGTAATGGGCGCTTCAAAAAAACAAATCTTTGTACAGTTTATAAGCGAGTCATCAGTGATTACTTTTGCCGCGGCTATACTTGCTTTTATCATCGGCAATTTTATGATTCCTTATTTCAATGATATTACCGGTGAACATTTTCAGTTCAGGTATATTATTGAAGCCCTTGCCTTTCTTTCTTTATTAGCTTTTACCATCCTGGTAATCAGTTTTTTCGCCGGCCTCTACCCTGCCCTTGTTTTATCAGGCACCAGGTAATGGGCGTGCTTAAGAAAGGTTTCACTTTTACCGGTGGAAATAATTTTTTGCGCAAAGCTTTAATAGTAGCTCAATTCGGAATATCGGTCTTCCTGATTATTTACACAATTGTCATCCTGCAGCAAATGCATTTTATGCAAAATAAAGAACCTGGGATACGACAAAGATCATATTGTGGTGCTTCCGATTGGCGGAAATATGTTGGATGATTTTCAGAATCTGAAAGACGCTTTTAGAAAGTGCCCGGCGTGCAGGCAGTTACGGCTTCTTATGAAACTCCTGAAAATGTAGGCTGGGGCGATGGCATTACCACAACGGATGAAAAAGGGAAACACGATATTTCATTAAATGCCATGCCGGTTGACCTTGATTTTACCAAAACACTGAAAATGAAAATGGCCGCAGGCCGCGATTTTCTACCATCAGATTTTGGAATGATGGATACTTCTGATAACTATGCCAATTATCGCCAGCCTTTTATCATCAATGAAACGCTGGCCAAAAAAATCGGATGGACACCTCAACAAGCCTTGGGAAAACGAATTAGTAAAGGCAAAATAATGACAGGGCCTGTTGTAGGCGTCGTAAAAGATTTTAATTTTCAAAGCCTGCATGAACCCATCGGGCCGATGGTGATTTTTCTTGGCCGGAATTATTCCCGTGATTACATGCTTCGGGTGAGTGGAAATAATATTAAAATCCACACTTGCCAAACTTGGAAACAGTTTGGAACGACCGAATTCCCGACCGCCCTTTTACTTATCATTTTTTAAATGATGATTATAATAAATTGTATGAATCGAACAAAGAATTATCTTCCTTATTTTCAATAGCGGCAGCGACTTGCCATTATTTTAGCCTGCCTGGGATTATTCGGGCTTGCGGCATTTACCACCTTACAGCGTACCAAGGAAATTGGCATAAGAAGAGTGCTTGGGCGCCAATGTGAGTAGCATTACTTTATTAATTTCAAAAAACTTTTTGGAATTGGTTGTGATTGCAATTCTCATTGCCGCTCCGTTGGCATGGTGGGCCGCAAATAAGTGGTTGCAGGATTTTGCTTTCCGCATACCCGTTCATTGGTACATTTTTGTGGCAACAGCAATTGTCACTGGTATTGATTGCATTATGTACCGTTGGCTACCATTCCGTAAAAGCATCATTGTCTAACCCGGTAGAGAGTTTGAGAAGTGAATAAATTTAATTAGCTAATGTGCTGGTTAGCCAATTTGCTAATGAAGAAAATAAGAATCTTAAATATTTGTTGGTTTACTAAAAAATAACAGTCATCGTTAAACGAAAATAAAATGTTTAAAAATTATTTCAAAACCGCATTGCGAAATATCTGGAAAAATAAAGTTACCTCCTCCATTAATCTTTTTGGGCTTTCGGTAGGAATGACTGCTGCTGTATTTATTTTTTTGTGGGTAGAGAATGAAATTAGTTTTGATGACTACCATACGGATAGGAATGATATTTACCGGGTTACCAACGCTATACAGGTAAATAAAAGCGAAACATGGATTTGGGAAACTGCTCCAATGCCTTTAGCAGACAGGGCTGTGAAGGAAATTCCAGAAGTTAGGAATGCAGCCCGTGTTATTATAAATACCTATGGGTCTCCCGTATTTAATATTAATCATAAATTATTTGAAGAAAAAACCAGTGCATGGGTAGAAAGAACCTGGTTTGATATCTTTAATTACGATTTTGTCGCAGGTAGCAAAGCAGCCTTCGGCGAAAATCCGTTCAGCATTATTTTAACGGAGTCTAAAGCAAAAAAATATTTTGGAAATGAAAACCCAATCGGGAAAATTATTAAAGTTGATACCGTAAATTATACAGTTCGGGGAGTGATAAAAAATAACCCTTTAAATTCAAGTTTCAGGTTTGACGTATTGCTGCAGATGGATGGCCGTTTTTCCAATGCACAAACTTTTAAGAATGACAGGACATGGAATAATTACAACTTTATAACTTTTTTAAAGTTAAATCCGGGCGCCAGTAAATCTTTGGTTGAATCAAAACTAAATGGCATCATCGCCAACAACCGAAAGAATACCAACAATCCTCCAAAAGTAAGCCTGGAGCCGCTAAAGAATATGTATTTTGAAAGTGACCTTCAAAGTTCGAATATGCCGCATGGCAATAAAAAAACGACTTATATTTTTTGCGTTCTTGGTCTTTTATTACTAATGACCGCCTGTATCAATTATGTGAACCTGACGACTGCAAGGGCAGGCATTCGTGCCAAAGAAGTAAGTGTCAGGAAAATTACAGGCGCCCGCCGGAGTCATTTATTTTTTCAATTTATTGTTGAGTCTTTAACGATTAGCCTCTTATCATTACTTATAACATTGTTACTAATTCAACTTTGTCTTCCTGCTTTTAATACAATTACCGGTGAGCATTTTCAATTGCCATTAAATTCTCCCTCTGTCTGGAAAATATTGCTGGCGACATTAGCCGTGGCCACAATATTAAATGGCGTTTATCCGGCGACGTTACTTTCTTCATTCAAGCCCTTAAATGTTTTCAGGGGAAAGAGCTTATTAAGGTTTAGTGACGGTTCCATAAGAAAAGGCCTCGTAGTGTTCCAGTTTGGATTGTCTATCCTGTTAATTATGGGTACGATCGTTATTTATCGGCAATTAAACTTTATTCAAACATCCAATCCGGGTTATAATATATCGCAGGTAGTATCGTTGCAAATCCCCTACAAAAGTTATAGTAAGCTGGATGAGGAACAAAGGAAGTATTTTTTTACCGCGATGAAACAGGAGCTTCTTTCCCAAAGTAGCATTGCGGCCGTTAGTACCGGTGGCTCTGAAATAATGGATGTTGGCAATTCAAGCTCCGGTAACGCTGATTGGGATGGGCGTGACACAACCTATAATCCAACTATTTCGCAGCTTTCTGTTGATGAAGATTTCCAAAAAATGTTCCAACTGCAGTTAAAAAGCGGGCATTGGTTTAAATCCGGAACAGAGGATAGCCACAATTATATTTTAAATGAAACGGCCGCAAATGCATTTAATATGCATCAACCGGTAATCGGTCAGCGATTTATTTATGGTGGCGACACAGGGAAGATAATTGGCATCGTGAAAGATTTTAATTACAAAAGTATGCATGAAAAAATTGGCCCGATGATTTTATCGTTTAACGACGGAAGCGATTCCTACATTTTTATTAAAACCTTACCTGGCAACGTTCCTAAAGCACTACGTGCCGCGAAAAAAATCTGGTCTAAATTTATTTCTGCACAACCATTCAACTTCACATTTTTAGATGACAGTTTCAATAATTTGTATAAGTCTGACATTAAAACCTCACAACTCATTTTAATTTTTTCAATTATTGCCATCATCATTTCTGCAATGGGACTATTTGGTTTGGCTACATTCACTGCTGAACGCCGTACGAAAGAAATTGGAATCAGGAAAGTTTTGGGGGCTTCCGTGCGACAAATAGTTATGCTTTTGTCTAAAGATTTTTTAAGGCTGGTGATACTTGCCATTGTCATAGCATGCCCTATAGCGTGGTGGCTGATGAACAACTGGCTGAAGGATTTTGCTTACCGTATCAATATTACAGCGTGGATATTCATAGCAGCAGGTTCTTTGGCTTTATTGATCGCACTGATGTCGGTAAGCTTCCAGGCAATAAAGGCAGCGATGGCCAACCCGGTGAAGAGTTTGAGAAGTGAATAAATTTAATTAGCTGATGTGCCGATTAGGCAATTTGTTAATGAATAAGAATCTTAAATATTTGTTTGCTTTCTATAAAATAACAGTCATCATTAAACGACAATAAAATGTTTAAAAATTATTTCAAAACAGCAATCAGAAATTTCAAGCGCAATAAAAGTTATGCGCTTATCAATACGCTGGGATTGGCAGTAGGTATTGCAGCCTGCTTCCTTATTTTTCTGGTCGTGCAATTTGAAAATAGTTTTGATAATTTTCATCCGGATAAAAATAATGTTTATCGCGTCGGTACCGAGTTTCACGACCAGGATGGAGTAAGTTATTCTGCCGGCGTGGCTTTCCCCGTTGCGGACGGGTTGCGCGCGGAATTTCCACAAATAAAGCAGGCAGCATCCATTCTTCAACAGGGCGGACAAATAACAATCGAAAACGGGAAAAACCAACAGAAAAAGTTAAAGGAAGATAATTTTTATTATGCTGAACCGACCTTCTTCAGCATATTCAATTTTCCGTTTCTTGCGGGTAATCCAAAAACTGCCTTAAAGGATCCAAACGGTGCTGTGCTCACAGAGGCAACAGCAGAAAAATATTTCGAGCTTGGTCCCGGTAATTACCAGGACGCAATAGGTAAAACCATCCGGTTTGAAAACAAATATTCCTACACGGTTACAGGCATTCTTAAAAATATCCCGCCCAATACCGATTTTCCGCTAGATGTTGTGGCTTCATATTCCGCGCTTCAAAACACAGATGTGAAAAGAAATCTGACGGATTGGGTAAGCACTTATGGTCAAAATTATACGTTTGTTCAATTGCAGCCAGGGACTTCTGTCAAAAAATTTAATGCTGCTCTCAAAACTTTTGCAAAAAAACACAAGCCTGCCGAATATGCACAAGATGCTTATGTGTTACAGCCATTAACCGAAATGCATTACGATGAAAGATTTGGAAATTTCAGGGGACATACCTTCAGCCATTCACTCATCCAGGCATTATCGTTGATAGGGATTTTTCTTATTGTAATTGCCTGTGTAAACTTTATAAACCTGGCAACCGCACAGGCGGTAAATCGTTCAAAAGAAGTGGGCGTAAGAAAAGTGTTAGGTAGCAACCGGCAACAACTTGGTTTTCAGTTTTTAAGCGAAACGGCTCTCATTGTTTTAATTGCCTCGTTGCTTGCTGTCGTTATTGCGGCAATTACGCTGCCATTTCTAAACCAGTTGCTGGATGTACAAATGACCATGAGTGTGGTCGCGAATCCCGCCACCATATTATTTTTTGTTGCAACGGCAATCCTTGTTACGATTTTATCCGGCATTTATCCCGCGTTTATTTTGTCCGGATTTAACCCAATCACCGCGTTAAAAAGTAAGATAACGGCCAAAATGGTCGGCGGTATTTCTTTGCGAAGAGTATTGGTGGTTTTACAATTTGCAATAGCGCAGGTATTAATTATCGGAATGTTTATCGTCGTCAGCCAAATGAATTTTTTCAGGAATGCATCACTGGGCTTTGATAAAGCGGCAATTATCAACGTCCCTGTTCCGGGCGATAGCATCAGTCACACCAAAATTGATTACCTGCATAACCGGTTGCTGGCAAACCCGGATATTAAAGATGTTAGCTTCAGCTATGCCAGTCCTTCCTCACAGGGAAACTGGAGCAGCGATTTTAAATTTAATCACGAAGCTAAAAGCACGGACTTTAGCGCCAATTTAAAATGGGCCGATCCGGATTATTTCAAAACCTACAACCTGCAATTTGTGGCAGGCCGGCCTTACTATCCAAGTGACACGGTGCGGGAATTTGTAGTGAATGAAACGCTCCTGAAAAAATTAGGAATAACAAACCCGCAGGATGCAATCGGTAAACAAATAGATTTTTGGGATGGAGAAAAAGTTGGAAATATCGTCGGTGTAATAAAAGATTTCAATTCTTATTCGTTACGCGAACCAATGGCTCCGGTCGTGTTAAGCACGTGGAAAGACGTTTATCAAACCATCAATATTAAGATGAAGCAGGGTGCCGAAAAAGCAGTGCTCCCGTTTGTTAAGAACCTTTGGACAAGCGAGTTTCCTGATTATGCTTATGACTATAAATTTCTTGATAAAACACTGGAAAATTTTTATAAACAGGAAGCCGAACTTTCGCAATTGTATAAAATATTTGCAGGAATTGCCATCTTTATCAGTTGCCTTGGCTTGTATGGATTGGTTTCCTTTATGGCAGTCCAGCGCACAAAGGAAGTGGGCATCCGCAAAGTATTGGGCGCATCAATACGAAACATTATTTATCTTTTGTCTAGAGAATTTACGATTCTCATTCTTATCGCATTTATAATTTCTGCGCCCATAGCCTGGTACGTCATGCATCAATGGCTGCAGAATTATTCTTACAGAATTCCATTAAGCGCGTCAATATTTATTCTTGCAATTATCAGTTCCGTTTTAATTGCCTGGATAACGGTTGCACATCGGGCAATAAAAGCAGCGACGGCGAATCCTGTGAAAAGTTTGAGAACGGAGTGAGTTAATTAGCTGATTAGCTGATTAGCCAATGTGATAATTGGAAAATTGGAAAATTGGAAAATGAAAATCGGGATTATTTGTTGGTTTACTAACGATCATGTATAAACTAAAATAAAAAGATGTTGGGTGGTTAATTCTAAACTCATAATTCTAAATTCTAAACTATAAAAAGTGATTAAAAATTATTTGCTGCTTGCATTAAGGAATATGCGCAAAAACAAGCTCCACACTTTTATCAACATGCTCGGCATGGTAGTGGCTTTTACATGCAGCATTTTTATCGTGTTGATGGTATATCGTCATTTTACTTATGATGATTTTGAAGTGAATAAAAGCAACCTGTATAAAATATACGGCCACGCTATAGGGCCAAACGGCGAAGAATCAGGAACGGCCATGCCTTATCCTTTAACACCTGCACTGAAAGCAGAAGATATTGGTGTTGCCAAAGCAACCAGTATTCTTACCGGCGGTAAGTTGGTTCGCTATAAAGACAAAACGCTTGACATGTCCACCACTATGGTGGATGCGGATTTTTTGGACATGTTTACGTTTCCGGTAGTAGAAGGAAACGCCTCCAATCCTTTAAGCAGTATTAGCAACGCAGTGCTTACCGAAACCAGCGCAAAAAAATTATTCGACAAAGAAAACCCGGTTGGCAAATCAATAGAGGTAAAGCTGGACGGTAATTGGTACAAACTGGTGGTAGCGGCAGTGGTAAAAGATTTTCCTGAAAATTCTACGATAAAATTTTCCGTATTGGCTAGAACGGAGTTATATCCGGATTACGCTGAAATGCGTAACACGTGGGACAGCCGCAATCACTCTGTATATGTACAACTGGCTAACAATACAACGCGACAACGGGTTGAAAGTCGCCTGCGAAGCTTTGTAAAAAAATATATGCCTGATGACATAGCCGCGTCGAAGAAGGATGGTTATAAACCAGATCAAAATGGCGACTATCACAGCCTGCGTTTATTGCCATTTGGCGAAGAACATTTTAATCCGCAGTTGGGCAGCGGAAGTACTGTAAGTAAATCTTTTTTGTATGTTCTCATGCTTATTAGCGCGGTCATAGTTTTAATTGCGTCCTTCAATTTTGTGAATCTCAATATCGGTTTATCATTTACAAGAACAAAAGAGATCGGCATGCGCAAATGCCTGGGCGCCGGCAAGAGGCAAATATGGTTCCAGGTTTGGGGCGAAAGTTTTTTGATGGTATTTGTTTCGATGCTCATTGCCGTCGTGCTGGTTTCAATACTGATAAAGAATTTTGACCAGGCTTTTAATTTGAATATGGGTACGGCAATGTTGTTCCGGCCAATCATAATTGCCACGCTGACAGGATTGATCGTTATGGTTTCATTCATGGCATCCGGCTATCCGTCCTCCGTAATGGCAAAGTTGAAAACTGTAGAGATCCTGAAAGGAAAGATCACCGCAAAAAGGCCTGGTGTATTGCGAAGTTCATTGATCGTAACGCAGTTCGTGATTGCAATAGTGCTTATATGCAGTACGGTTATTATTTACCAGCAATTTAATTACCTCCGGTCTGCGCCTTTGGGTTACAACACAACATCTGTTGTCAGTATCCCCATAAAAAATGACGAGAAAGGCAGGGATATTATCAGGCAACTTCGCACCAGGCTCGCATCCAGGTCGTCGGTAGTTTCTGTTTCCGGAAGCGATGTGAATCTTGGTGAGGGCGAAGATCACACCACAAGCACATCCGTAATGTGCTTCACACATGGCGAAAAAACGATCTGCGGACAGATAGTAAATGCAGGCTATGATTTTTTAAAAACACTCAGCATTAAACCTTTGTCAGGTCATGATTTTTCAATGGAATATGCAGCAGATACCGGCGTGCAGGCGATTGCTACAAAAAGTTATGCTGATGAATTTGGCAAAGGAAGCATCGCCGGCTTTTCTTATTATGCAGACAGCACCCAGCCACCCATACAATTTGCAGGCGTGATACCGGATATCCGGGTTAAGTCGCTTACTGATCAGCAAAGGCCTGTGGTAATTTTTCTTAGCCGTGATAAAAGCATGAATTATGCATTGGTAAGGGTAAATACAACAAACCCCGCGGCCACAATGGATATGATTAAAAATGTATACGCGCAGATAGAGCCCGGTGTCGAATTCCAGGGATCTTATGTAAATGAAAATATTGACAGGCTGTACCGCGAAGAAAAGGTAATGGCCAACCTGTTTACCATTGCTGCTGCAATTGCGATAGTTCTTTCGTGCATGGGTTTGTTTGGAATAGCCTCTATCGTCATCCGTCAGCGTGTAAAGGAAATTGGTGTACGCAAAGTGTTAGGTGCGTCTGTTAGCAATATTTTTAGCCTGGTGAGCAAAGAATTTGTAAAGCCGGTAGTTATTTCCTTTTTTATTGCGGTTCCGGTCGCATGGTGGGCAATGGATAGTTGGTTACGGAATTATTCACACCGGGTAAGCATACATTGGTGGGTGTTTCTTGTCGCAGGAGTAGCGGCGTTTGCAATAACAATTTGCACGGTCAGCTTTCAATCGATCAAGGCTGCAATGGCAAATCCTGTCGAGTCGTTGCGCACCGAATAATCAATTAGCTGATTAGCCAATGTGATAATGTGAATCCGATAGCTATCGGGAGTAAAAATATGAATCCGGACTTTTTGTTTGTTTACTGCAAAATAACGGTGATCCTTAAACGAAAATTTTATGTTTAAAAATTATTTTAAAGTAGCCTGGCGGCACCTGGCGCAGGAAAAAAGTTTTTTCCATAATTAATATCCTGGGACTCGCCATGGGCCTGGCAATTTTCACCCTGATCAGTTTGTATGTTCTGGACGAATTTTCATACGATCGGTACAATGAATTTGCCAACCGCATCTATCGGGTCAATACAGACATAAAAGTCAACGGTTCTGAATTTAAAGACAAAGATACGCCGGCGCCAATGGCAGGAGTGCTTACAGCCAGCTATCCCGGGATTCAGCAGGCGGTACGAATTTCAGAAAATAACAATATACTCGTAAAGAAAGGCAACGAAACCCTGATCGAAAAGAATGCTTTTTTTGCTGATCCGAATCTCTTCAAAGTTTTTACACTTCACATGCTTAAAGGCAATCCGAACACATGCCTTGAAAGATCCTACGTCTATGGTCATCTCTGCTTCCATGGCAAGGAAGTATTTTAATACGACTGATGTAATTGGAAAAACGCTCAAAATAAACAATACCACTTTTTACAATATTACAGGCGTTTTTAAAGATGTACCGGAACAGTCGCATCTTCATTTTAATTTCATCATGGCAATGTCAGGCATGAAATCATCTCAATCAGATTTTTGGCTAAGTAATTCTTTCATGACTTATTTGCTCGTGCGTGAAGGCACTACGCAAGCTGAGCTTAACCGATTATTTAAAAGAAACCGCTCAAAAATATGCGGAACCGCAACTGGTAAATGTGGCCCACAGCACTTTTGCAGAGCTTGGAGAAAAATGGCGGACATTATAGATATTCCAGCATTCCTTTAACCAAAATCCATTTATACTCCACCTTGTCTTCTGAAATAGAACCGACAGGCAACATTCTTTATGTATATATTTCGGCAATCATCGGGCTGTTCATTCTGCTGATCGCCTGTATCAATTTCATGAATTTATCAACGGCACAATCCGCCGGTCGCGCAAAAGAAGTAGGCGTAAGAAAAGTGATTGGGTCAGGCCGCCGCAATCTTATAAAACAGTTTTTAACTGAGTCAATGCTCACGGCCTTCATCGCTTATATTTTTTGTATCGCTCTTATTATTTTGCTTCTTCCCTTATTGAACCAGCTTTCAGGAAAAGAGATTAGTTTGACACCAGACCTTGTTATATGGTTGTTCCCCGCTTTGCTCGGTGTGGCGCTGATCTGTGGCCTGCTTGCAGGTGCTTACCCGGCATTTGTGCTTGTCTTCATTTGATCCGGTCAAAATACTAAAAGGCAAATTTGTATTAAATATCAAAGGGTATAAACTCAGGAATACATTGGTGGTCTTCCAGTTTACAACCGCCATTATATTGATTACCGGCACACTGGTTATCTATCGCCAGTTGGATTATATCAGGCATAAAGATCTTGGCTACGACCGAGAGCATGTGCTGGTGCTTAACAATGCAGGAGCGCTGGGCGACCACAAACAATCGTTTCAGGGAAGAAATCGTACAACTTCCGGGTGTGGTTTCCGGTTCGCTTACGCAAAACTTACCCACCACCACTGAAAATGACTGGAACAGGAATGCCTATTCCGAAGAATGCAACCATGAGTGCAGACCAGACTCAAACTTTGGTGGACTGGTACGTGGATGCCAATTATATTCCTACGCTTCAGATGAAGATGGTTATGGGAAGAAATTTTTCTACAGATATGCCTACAGATTCTTCCGCCATCATCATCAATGAAACGGCCGCGCGTATGCTGGGTTTTAAAAAGCCCCTGGATGCAAATTTGTATGACTTTAATTCCCAAACCCAGCAAGCGGATAAATATCACATCATAGGGGTTGTAAAAGATTTCAATGCCGGTTCAATGCGTTATGCTACCGAACCGCTGCTGATGCACTATTCCGAATACGGCGGCCAATTCATATTCAGAATAAAAAGTGAAAATATACCCGGCCTGATTTCACAAATTGAAAACCGTTACCGTTCGTTTGACCAAATGAGTTCCCAGCCATTTATCTATTCTTTCCTCGACGATGATTTCAATAATTTGTACAAGGGCGAACAGCGCACCGGCAATATGTTTCACCACTTTTGCCGCTTTGGCCATTTTCATTGCCTGTCTTGGCCTGTTCGGGCTGGCGGTATATTCAGCCGAGCAACGCACTAAGGAAATCGGCATACGAAAAGTTCTCGGCGCAAGTGTAACCAATATCGTGAAATTGTTGTCTAAAGATTTTGTAAGGCTGGTAGGCATTTCATTTGTAATCGCTTCACCTGTTGCCTGGTTTGTTATGAATAAATGGTTGCAAAATTTTGCTTACAGGATAAATATCGGTTGGTGGACATTTTTGATAGCAGGTGCATTGGCACTAATGATCGCCATAGTGACGATCAGTTTCCAGGCTATAAAAAGTGCGGTTGCCAACCCGGTAAAAAATTTGAGAACGGAGTAATTAGCCGATGTGCTGATGGTGTAATGTGAAAATCGGGAAATAAAATTTCAATTTTTTGTTGACCGACCCGCCTTCCGGCAGGTAGGCTTACGAACGATAATGTATAAACGAAAACAACGGTATAGTGAATATCAATAAACAAATAATTCCTAATTCTGAATTGACTAAAATAAAAAATCATGAAACAAACATTTTCCTTATTGCTGGTTGTATGTATAACGTGTATCACAATATCCGCGTGCGCTCAAAAAACACTATACCTGGCCAAATCGCTTTCAGGTCAATCTATAAATAATGTAGAAGCAAAAACATCCGGCGGCAGCATTGATGTTTCAGGCGGTCATACACAGGATGCACGTCTTGAAGTGTATGTTTCCACTAATGGAGTGTTCCACACTTTATCAAAGGACGAGATTGAAAAGAGGATCAACGACGACTACGACTTTTCAGTTGATGTGTCCGGGGGAAAACTTACTGTAATTGCGCAACCGAAGCATCATTTTATGAACTGGAGAAATGCGCTGAGCATCTCTTTTAAAATATATATCCCCCAAAATGCCTCTACGGATTTATCAACCAGCGGCGGCAGCATCTCATTAGACAACTTGTCCGGTACGGAGGAGTTCAAAACAAGCGGCGGCAGCCTTACCGTCGAAAAGCTTTCCGGAAAAATAAACGGAAAAACCAGCGGTGGAAGCATACATGTATCTGATTCAAAAGATGATATTGATCTCAATACCAGCGGCGGCGGCATTAGCGCAGAAAACTGCACAGGAAAGATCAGGTTAAATACATCAGGCGGTTCTATCAGGCTTGAGGCTCTTAACGGAGACGTGAAGGCTACTACAAGCGGAGGTTCCGTTCATGCAAAAAATATCAGCGGCGAACTGGTTACTTCCACATCAGGAGGCAGCATTGATCTGAAAGCACTTTCCTGCAGCGTTGACGCATCTACCAGCGGTGGAAGTATTAATGCAGAAATATCCGAGCCTTTGGAATATGTGAAATTACGCAACTCGGGCGGCCATATAAATCTAACAATACCAAAGGGTAAAGGCTATGATCTTAAGTTGTTCGGGAATAAAATGGACAGGGATTTTTCCCTGAATAATTTCAGCGGAACAGTAAAGAGTGACAGGATTGAAGGCACCGTAAACGGCGGCGGCATTCCGATAACAGCCGATGCAAGCGGTGGAAAGATCAATTTATCTTTTGAATAAGAGAAGCAAATGATGAATGCGTTAAAAGCAGCTGAGAAATCAAAAAAGACAGTAAACCAACTTTTATGTTTAAAAATTATTTTAAAACCGCGTGGCGGAATTTAAAGAGAAATAAAATCTATTCCTTTATCAATATTGCCGGGCTAAGTATGGGCCTTGCATGTGCCATGCTTATTTTATTATATCTTAAAGACGAAGTAAGCTTTGACAGGTTTCACAAGAACGTAAATAATATTTACAGGATTGTAGGTGATCAGAAGTTCGGAAACGAAGTTCACAAAAGTGGTAATACCGGTTTTTTACAAGGGCCCCGGTTTACTCAAAATGTACCGGGTATCAATACTTTTGTGCGCGTTCAAAGCGGCAATGAAGACATTAAAAAAGGCTCTGAAATCCAGTCGCAGCAGTTATTATATGTTGATTCAACCTTTTTTAAAGTTTTTACTTTTCCATTGTTACACGGCGATCCGGCCTCCTGCCTTACCGAGCCTCATTCAATCGTTTTAAGCGAAGATGAAGCCGTCAAAAGATTCGGAACAAAAGATGCCGTGGGTAAATTGGTGATGGTAAAACAAGACAGTACTTTTGTTCCCTACAAAGTAACGGCGGTCGCACGACGGATACCCCAAAATTCTTCCATACAGTTCGACGTTTTGCTTCCTTTCAAAGAAACTGATTCGGATGCAAAAGATAATGACAACTGGTTCAATTTTTTTCTCAACACATTTGTGGTGATAAATCCAAAGGCCAGCCTGCAAACGGTGGAAAAGCAAATGAATAAATTTTATGTCAGCAATGCGTCCGCGACTTTCGAAGAAATGGCTAAGAAATTCGGACTTGGCAAAGACGCCGACATGGGAACGTATGGTTTGCAGAAATTCACCAATATGCACCTTAGTACAGAACTACCGCCACAAAATGGCCTGGTGCATGCAAGCAGCCCGATGTATTCTTACATTCTCTCCGGAATCGCCTTGTTTGTTCTGTTGATTGCCTGCATCAATTTTATCAACCTGACGGTAGCCCGATCAGTAAAACGCGCTAAGGAAATCGGTATCAGGAAAGTAATAGGCGGCGATCGGAAACAACTGATAAGACAATTCATGGGCGAATCTTTCTTTCTTTGCACCATTGCATTTGCGTTTGCGCTCCTGCTGGTAAAAATTATTTTGCCGGTGTTCAACGAGCTTTCCAATAAGGCGCTGGCATTTTCTTACCTTTTCGATGCAAAGCTGGTAATAACCTATATCGTACTGTTTTTGATTACCGGTTTGTTGGCGGGCTTCTACCCTGCTCTCGTACTTTCCGGGTATAAACCTGTAGAAACTTTGTACAGCCGCTTTAATATCAAAGGCAAAAATTATTTACAAAAAACGTTGGTGGTTATCCAGTTTACACTAGCCTCATTTTTGATCATCGGCACGATGACGATCTATTCGCAATTCAATTTTTTAACCAATACAAAGTTGGGGTATGATGACAAAAACCTGGTGGTCGTTAACACAAGGATTCACGATCACCAGGAAGCAGGTGTCTTTAAGGATGAACTGATGAATGTGCAGGGAGTTTTGGGGGTGAGTGCAAAAAATGGCGGCCAGTGGGGAACAATGGCAAAAGTAGCCTCAGACTCATCTGTTCAGTTCCAGTATGAAACCGTTGATGAAAATTACATCCCGTTATTAAAAATCAAAATGCTCGAAGGACGGAATTTTTCTACCGGTCGTCCTTCGGATTCCACCAATTCGGTAATCGTAAATGAAAGTTTTGTGAAAGAGGCCGGCTGGAAAAATCCAATTGGGCAAACCGTGAATTTCTTTTATAATAACAATGAAATTTATCACGTGATTGGCGTTGTAAAAGATTATCATTTCGTCTCACTTGGCCAAAAGATCGGTCCGCAGTTATTTACGATGAAAAATAACAATCCGTATGGAAGTTATTATATCAAAATAAATCCTGCCACTACCACAAAAACACTCAAAGCGCTTCAAAAAACCTTTATGCAGTTTTACCCGATGAGCCCCTATTCTTATGAATTTAAGGATCTGCAAAACAAGCAACAATATGCAGAGGAAGCAAAATGGAAACAGATACTTTTGTTCGGCGCCGTGCTCACCATTTTTATTTCGTGTATCGGCTTGTTTGGATTATCAGTACTGGCAGCCGAAAAACGGATAAAAGAAATTGGTATCCGCAAGGTATTGGGTGCTTCTGTAAACAATATCGTCAGGATACTTTCTACAGATTTTTTAAAACTCGTTGCCGTGTCGCTTTTGATAGCAATACCACTGTCATGGTTAGCCGCAAATAAGTGGCTTGAGAATTATCCATACAAGATCAATTTGAATTGGAGCTTATTTGCAGCAGGAAGCACCCTGGTAATAGTGATAGCCCTGGCAACGGTGAGCTTCCAGGCGGTTAAGGCGGCAGTAGCCAACCCGGTTAAATCGTTGCGAACCGAGTAGTTAGCTAATGTGAAAATTGGAAAATAAAAATTCGGGCAATTTGTTTGTTTGCTGTTTGTCTTAATTGGTCAGAAAATATTTTTGCTTAAACCAGTTTTGATGAAATGATCAACAACCCGGTTAAGAGAGTTTCTCATTTTTTCCCGCAGGAATGAGGCTCGGCTTTGGATGAGCTATAGCGGGCTCTGCCTGTTAATTTGGTGGGTTGCACGCAAAATAAAAATGTCAAATAAAAGTTGACTTATTCTGGTTCACGCCGGGTCTCCTTCGGGGGAAATAACTACTATTCCTACTAAAGTTTTCCAACCATCGTGGACATTAAGAAAATAAATCCTGTTTTGCTCTTTCCGGGTTCCATAGGTTGTATACTTATATTTGCAAAAAGCGTTTATTATGATCAACTCATACGACGCCTTCGCAATACGCGAATTAAAAATGTGGCAAAAGAAAATGCTGCAAAGGCCATCGTTATTTGATAATCTCTCTAAAAAACTGCAAAACAAATTCAACAGCTGGATACCCGAAAAAGTGCATCGTGGCATTACGGTTACGATAAAACAAATGGTACGCGGCGTGTTGTTTGGTTCGAAATTTATTACTTCCCGTCCCCTACTAAATGCAACTTTGCCAACCCGCGAGGAAGCGGTTAGAAAGAAAATAAATATTTATAGAAAAACGGCGGCGGTTGAAGGTGGCATTACCGGCGCGGGCGGTATCTTGCTTGGCCTCGCAGACTTCCCTGTTTTGCTGGCTATTAAAATTAAACTGTTATTTGATATTGCCGTTTTATACGGTTTTGATGTGCACGATTATAAAGAAAGGGTGTACCTCCTGCACATATTTGAGTTGGCTTTTTCCAGCGCATTGTACAGGAAGAAAGTTTACCTGCAAATGGTTAATTGGGAAGAACAGCAAAAAAATTTACCGGAAGATATTAACCAATTCGACTGGAGAAATTTTCAGCAGGAATACAGGGATTATCTGGATGTAGCAAAAATGGCTCAAATGATACCTTTGATAGGTGCGCCGGTTGGTTTGCTGGTAAATAATCGCTTAATAAAAAAATTGGGGCGCACCGCTATCAACGCTTACAGGATGAGATTGTTTGATAATTCGTTACCGGTAATTAATTGAGAATAATATTTCTATCTTTAAAGAATACAATTCTAAAGTAAATTAAAATGAACAAGAGGAATAACAGCATTTTATATTTTATTCTCGGATTATATTCGATAATGGTAAGCTGGTACTACAACCATTCTATTCTGTTAGTCATTGTTCATTATATTTTCTGGCCGATTTATTTACTGTACGAATTGCTCAACGGCAGGCTGGCTCACAATATGTGGAAGATAATTCCTGAGTCTTATTTCAATTAATTCCAGCCAGCATTCTACAGTAAACCAATAAAGAATGGCGATTACTGTTTTGGTTTTTTCGTCTTTTTTTGCGTTCAATTGTACCAAACGGCATAGCCCTTCCTTCGTAAATCCAATGCCAGTTTCTCCTCCATTTTTAAAGCTTCCTGCCGTGTCATCGGCTTTAGATTGAGATGATCATAAAGACTGGGGCGCAGGTAAACGCCATATTTTCTAACTATTGCGGACGACAGGTTATGGCCTTTTTTATTTCTGTAGCCCGTTTTATGTTGTTTAAATCTTTCCGCAGGCGTTTTACTTGTCATGCCAACATACAGGCATTCCAGAACTCCATTAAATTGCGGGTTGGCAGTTCTAAACCGGGCATCTTCTGAAAACACCCGTTTGGTTAGCTCAATAACGTAAACCTGGTATTTGGTTATCGGCATAAATCTTTTGTTATTTTGCTGCTAACATCCCAACGGGTTTTTTATTTTTCGGAACCAATATTTTCGGATAACCAATCCTGTTAGTCCTCTTCATTCTGCGAATCATTTACAGTAAACCTACAAAAAATCACGATTTTTATTTCGATAATGGCAAATTTTACTTTTCGCGTGCTACCATTAATATGCCTGAAAAGCAGCCAGGTTTGTTGTTTTTATGAAAAACTGAACATTTACCGGTTCCAAATAAAAATTATTTTTTAGAAAGGGAGTACATAAATGTTAGTTGCAGCAGACTGTTTCTCAAATCATTTCCGCCAACATCTTCATTATTTATCCTGGAGAAATCGCCGTTGAATCTTATCCCCGCCCTAAGGCCAGACAGGTTGCCCGGAAATTTATAGCCTGCTCCAAATGCATAACCTGCTGTACCAAGTTTATAAAGGTCTCTTAGGTCTTCCTTTTCCCCTCCATTCCTGCTTTGTTTAATGGAAATCAGGATGCTGTACTGTGGCCCTGCCTCAGCGTAAACACGATCTGTTATGTAATATTGAAACAATACCGGAATCCTCACCTGTGATTCGTTTATCTTGCCAATGGTAGAACCGGCTTTCCATTTATTACCTTCTGAAGAATAATATATCTCAGGTTGAACAGCGGCTTTTTTATTGAAACCTATTTTATAGAAAAGTCCCGCATGAATTCCTACAACAGTTGATGTAGTGTAGTCTTTGTTAGAAAACTTTAGATGTGAAAAATTAGCCCCTGCCTTTAAGCCAAATCCTGACTGCGAAAATACCGGGAGTGAGAATAAACCGATGCAACAAAATAAAAGCACACTTTTCATTGTAAGTAGTTTTAATAGTTAATAATAAATTGATTATTTGACTATACATCGGGTAGATCTACAAAAGGTCATCAGTGGCAATTATCGCGTGGCTAACAGGAGTAAAAAAGTATACTTTAGAAAAGAAGAAGAATCGCAGGTTCATGATGCCTGTAAAGATAGAATTGCAGGTGCTGGCAAACCAATGCCGCTGTTGTACAAACCTATACTAATTGTAGTTATTGGCGAATTTAGAAATACTTGTATTTTTTATTTTCCCGGCACTCAATCATTTTGCAAACAGGTTTAATTTAAAAAACTTTCCTATATTTATCAAAGGGGTGATTTCTTTTAACAGCAAGCTCCCAAAAGCCTGGTTTCGGTAATTGTTAACAGGAAATCAGAAAAATAAAAAGCAGTACTTCACTGTAAATTAATCAGGCATAATGTAGCCTTTCTAAAGCATGGACATTTTTAAGTTCTTTCACTCAACGAATATTGCTTTTCACATAACAGCAGGTTCAATTGCCCTGTTACTTGGCATCATTGCATTGATCGCAAAAAAAGGAAAGCGAATTCATATAAAAAGCGGGAAATGGTTTCTTGGTTTTATGGCAATTGTGATTTTTACAGGTTTACTTGGCGTATTTGTGTTTAAACGAAACACGTTTCTATTGGTAATTACTTTATTAAGCGCTTACCAGGGATTTTCCGGTTACAGGGCTTTACAAACAAAAAGCAATAAGCCAAAACTGCTGGATATTTCCGTGGCGATAATTACACTTCTCTCTGCATTTTATTTCATATATTATATTAAAACAATTGGCTTCTTTTGGAAACCGGTAATTATCTACAGTACTTTAGGGGCTTTGTTTATAGTAATTTCATACGACATTCTTCGCTATTTAATTCCAAGAGCCCGGTATGGCAAATTATGGTTTTACGAACATATTTATAAGATGATTGGAGCCTTTACAGCATTGTTAGCTGCGTTTATCGGAACCGTATTTGTTGCGTATCAACCTTACAGCCAGATTTTACCATCCGCTTTTGGCGTTCTGTTACAAATTGGATTTTTGGCATATTACTCCGGGAACAGTAGCCTGGTTAATAATAAAATTAAACTGAAGGCAAAGTAAACAACCGCCCAATAGCGATAAATATATTTTCATTAATTAAGCGGCGGGATATTTATTTTACTATTTTTAATACATGAATAAAAGAACCGGAGCAAAAGGTGCTTTACTCGATGAATATGAAAAGGCCCTTTCAGAATTGAAGCAGGTGATCTCAGATGTTTCTCCAATGGAGCTTACGTTGCTGGCAGACAAAACAACTTCAGACCCAAACTGTATATCAATTCAATCTGTATTGACACATGTTGTATATGCCGGGTATACTTATGCGAATTATATCCGCAAATTAAAAAATGCGCCCTTTAAACTTTGGGACAAAGCCTCACGCGCTGCCATAGCTGGTTATGACAATGACCTTGACCAAATGTTTTTCTACACCATTGAAACATTCGGCTTTTTTACTGAAGAGGAAACAATGCAACCAACCAGCAATAAGATTTTGTCGCACTGGGGACAAACTTATGATATTGAACAAATGTGGGAGCATGCCATTGTTCATGTGTTGCGCCACCGGAGGCAGATAGAAAAGTTTAAGAAAATAGTAAAATAATCTACATGACTATTCCTCAATTTATTTCAAAGCAACTTCCCGAACGGCAGAAGATTTTAAATGATATCCATGAAATTATTATTACAACAGACAGAAGCGTTAAAGCCAAAGTAGCGCCGATGATGGGCAAAGAAATGATTATTTATAATGCGCCCGGCACTTTTAAATATGGACTTTCGAGTGTGAAAAAATATATGTCGTTGCATGTATTTCCAATTTACGTTTCAGCAACTTTGTACTCGAAGTATAAGGATCGTTTAAATGCTGCAAATTTTCAAAAAGGGTGTATCAATTTTAATAGCGAAGAAGAACTGCCATTGAACATTTTACAACAACTCATCCGGGATTGTTCAAAAATTGATCTGCTAAAAATCAAAGAAGACTATATCAAATCCAAAAAATCTTCACCGAAATAATAAGGATTATGAGTCGTGCCCGGATTAAGCGTAAATGTTCTTCCAAAAAGTACACTATAGCAAAGACTAATTAACCTCTTGTATCAAAAGGAAACACATGGTGTATCAAAAGCGGACACTTATAATTTAATGTAAACTATAATGTGTTTAAAATCAAATGAAAAAAATCAGGCTTGATTCTTTTGGCACTGTATGAATATAATTTGTTAATTGTCTGTTGCCATGATAAAAAATTATTTCAAAACCGCGTGGCGGACCCTCACAAAGTACAAAGCTTTTTCATTCATCAATATATTTGGTTTGGCGGTGGCCATGTCTGTTTGCATGCTGTTAATACTGATGTTGTCAGATCAGATGAGCTACGACAGTTTTCAAAAAAACAAGGACAGAATCTACAGGCTTGCCACCACGCCTTTGAACCAAACACGCCTAAGGGCTACGATACCCTTTCCTGTTGCCAATACCCTTGAATCAGATTGCCCGGCTGTTGAAGATGCTGTCTACCTGAGAAGAGGATTTGGAGGCGATGCCATTTATAACCAGAAATATGCCGGGATAAAAGGCTATTTTTCTACACCCTCTTTTTTCAAAGTGTTTAGCTATGACCTTGAAGAAGGAAATCCTGCCACAGCCTTACAAAAGCCCGGATCAATTGTGATATCAGGCAAGGCGGCTAAAAAGTTATTCGGTAAGGAAGATCCGGTTGGTAAAACGATTCAATTTTCAAATCGCGGACTAAATGAATGGACCGATGAAAGTACACCGCCTGTTGATTGGGGTCTGTTTACGATAACCGGCGTGTTTGCCGATCATGGTTACAAATCTCACCTGGAGTTTGATGGAATCATGTCTGCTTCCACGTTGAATCGTTTGTACGCAGACAATAAAATTGAAAACCTTACCGGCGACTGGAACAATGACCATGAAACGTTTGCCTATGTTCTGTTGCGAAAAAACGCCCATGTAAAAGACCTTAGCCAGGCGCTGAATCAAATTACACTTCAACATTTCAAAGACAACAGCAACCAACAGTTAAAAGATTCAAAGCTAACTTTCCAGCCACTTACAAAAATTAACCCCGGGCCTTTGGTAAATAATTCTCCTACCAACACGCTTCCCCTTTTTGTGTATTATATTCTTGGGGGGCTTGCCTTGGTAATCCTGTTTACCTCTTGTTTGAACTATGCGAGTTTGTCCGTTGCCAGGAGCATTACCAGGTCTGGCGAGATCGGGGTACGCAAAGTCGTCGGGGCGCGCCGGAAAGATTTGGTGATCCAGTTTTTATGTGAAACCATGCTCACCGTATTCCTTTCATTACTGCTGGCCGATGGCTTTTTATTTCTTCTTAAAAATGCCTTTCTACACCTGTGGATCAATAAGTATTTACAATTTGATTTGCACTTCAATGTTTATGTCTACCTGGCGTTTGTGGCATTTAGCCTGCTGATAAGTTTTATCTCGGGGATTTATCCCGCATTAAAATTTTCAAAGACCAGGCCGGTTGTTATGATGAAAAAAGCTGATAGTCCTCACCTGGGAAAGTGGGGCTTGCGCCGCGTGCTTACCGTAAGCCAGTTTTCGATCTCACTAATATTCATTATTACTTCTATCGTAATCTATAACCAGTTCAGGTATTACATGAAATTTGATTATGGATTTAATCCAAAAAATGTCGTCAATATCAACCTGCAGGGAGACGATTTTAATTTGGTTAAGAACTCTTTTAAAAATGTTCCGGGTGTAAAAGAGGTAGGCGGATGTGCCTATCTTCCTGCCACAGGCCGCAACGACGGTCTTTCATTGAACATACCCGGTAAAGACACAGCGCTCAATGCGATTGATCTTTCCATAGATCCCGGTTATGTAAATGCTATGGAAATTCCAATATTATATGGTAGTAATATTCCCCCGGATAATGATTCGGCCTCGCGGTATATTTTGGTGAATGAAGAAGCGGCAAAGAAATTCGGTTTCGCGCAACCCCGTGATATTGTAGGCCAAAACTATTTACTCAACGGGAAAAGCGTACAGGTAGCAGGCGTGATAAAAGACTTTACCTTTTTCTTATTGTTTAGTGGCAGAAAGACCGGGCCCTTGGTGTTGCATTCAAACCCGGCGTCAATAAGATACGCCACCGTGAAACTTGAAACAGGAGATATCTCGGCGGTCCTGAAAAAACTTACCGGCAAATGGAAATCCATAGACCCGGTGCACCCCTTTCAATATACATTTTATGACCAAACTTTGGCCAATGCCAATAAAGGAATCCTTGACCTTGTTTCTGTCATAAGTTTCCTCGCATTTTTGGCGATAACGATCGCCTGTCTCGGATTGTTGGGAATGGCCATCTATACTACAGAGCGTCGGACCAAAGAGATTGGCATCCGGAAAGTATTTGGCGCCGGTGAATGGCGTTTGGTTTTTATGCTTTCAAAAGAGTTTTTGTTGATGCTCGGCCTCACCATCTTAATCGCTGCTCCGCTGGCTTTTTTATTAAATAATTACTGGCTTAATTTTATGGTCGTTCGTGATAATTTGACTATGGGTACCATTTTCCTGGGGTCGTTTATTTTACTGTTGCTTGGACTGGTGACTATTGTACCACAGACTTTTAAAATTGCAAAGAGTAACCCGGTGGAAAGTTTGAGGACGGAGTAATTATCGTGAATTGTGAATGGTCAATTGTGAATAACGAAAATCAGGCATTATAAACCTTAATATCAGTAAACGAACATTTATGTTCAAAAATTATTTCAAAAGCGCGTGGCGCCATCTAAAGGCCAATAAATTTTACAGCATCGTAAACATAAGCGGCCTTGCTGTGGGCCTGGCAACCGGAATTATGCTGCTGGTTTGGGTACAGAATGAATTTAGCTACGACACATTTAATAAAAAGTGTAAAAATATCTACCAGGTAAATTCCCACATTACTATGGAAGGAAAATCACTTGCGTGGCGGGGCGTACCCGGACCATTATCTGTAATGGCAAAAAAAATTCCCGGGGTGATTTCTGTGCTGAGAATGGTAAGCGATAATGAAAATCCGTCGTTGCCTGATAAAGTGTTGTCCAATATTGATCAGACAAAAACATTTGACAACAACCGTATTGTTTATGCAGACAGTAATTTTCTCAACTTCTTCGACTACAAATTGTTGCGTGGTACCCGCAATGCCTTTTTGCCAAATGCGAACTCCGTCGCAATTACACAATCAACCGCGAGGAAATTATTTGGGACTGAGGATGCCCTTGGCAAAATTGTCCGGTTTGACAAAAATAACTTTACGGTAACTGCCGTCTTGCAAGACTTTCCTCATAATTCTTCCCTGCAATATGACGCTATCTTTCCGGTAGCGTATTATGCCCAACAATTTACCGCTAATGGCGGCGATCATGGTTGGAAAACAATCGATGAAGATGTAAACGATTATAGTTTCAGAACCTTTCTCCTGTTAAATTCGAAAGCCAATACTTCGGCTATTGAAAAAAAACTTACCTACCTGTTTAATGCAACGTCAAATGGCCAGGCCGCTACAACTTTCCAATTACAGAACCTGGGAGATCTTCATCTTACAGGGATCGACGGAAATACTTCTGCATTACAGATGGTACAGATAATGGCTATTGTTGCCATATTAATATTGATTATTGCCAGTATTAACTATGTAAACCTTTCTACCGCCCGCGCTCTTACAAGAATTAAAGAGGTGAGCATAAAAAAGATCATTGGAGCGAAAAGAAGGCAATTGTTTTTGCAATTCATCACCGAGACAATATTAACCTTCGGGTTTGCTATTTTCATCGCAATTGTTTTAATCAATTTATTAAAGCCATTGTATGATCAAATTACGGGTGAACAATTAGATTTTTCATTGTCCGATTTTTCTATGTTAAAGATGATTTTTTACGCATTGATTGGAACAATACTTATTTCAAGCCTTTATCCCGCAGCCTTATTATCATCTTTCAATCCCCTGGGTGCGGTACGCGATAAAAGTTTTTTGGGAATTAAAACGGCTTCATTCAGAAAATCGCTGGTAGTGCTTCAATTTGTGATCTCATTCGTATTGTTAGTTAGCACAATTGTAATGGGAAACCAGATGGCATATATAAGAAATAAAGATTTGGGTTATGATAAGAACTATGTTTTCACTGTTTCATTTCCCAAAGACGTAATGAAAAATGCTGACGCTATCGAAAATGAATTATTGTCACAAAAGGAGATAGTAAATGTTTCGTTTAGTAGCGCACAAGACATTACCAATGTAACAGAGGTGTCAGGAGATATCGTTTGGGAGGGTAAAAAGAATAATGTTCCGTTTATGCTTTGGCGGGTACAGGCAGATAAAAACTTCATACCTACCATGAAGTATCAATTCATCGCCGGAACAAATTTTACAGGAATGCCTTCTGAGGGCAATAAATATATTTTGAATGAAACTGCCGTAAAAGCTATGGGTTTGAAACCTCCTTACATCGGCACAAAAATTGGCTATGGAAAGGCCGATGGAGAAATATCAGGCGTAATAAAAGATTTTAATTTTAAATCACTGAAAGATCCTATTGCACCATTGGTAATAAGACCCATCGGATTTAAAAACATTTTATATGTACGGACTACGGGAGCAGGCGCACAGGCAGCCATAAAAGCGGTAAAAGCGCAATATCGAAGATATGCGCACAACGCACCTTTCTCTTATGATTTTCTTGACAAAACATTCGAATCGCATTACCGGGCGCAACAGCGTGCAGGCATTTTGTTTACAACTTTTGCGGCCATCGCCATATTTATTTCCTGCCTCGGTTTGTTCGGCCTGGCCACCTATACAGCGCAGGCAAAGACCAAAGAGATCGGCATCAGGAAAGTTCTGGGCGCAAGTGTCGGCGGCGTTGTACAACTGGTTAGTAAAGATTTTTTGAAACTGGTAATCATGGCAACGGTAATTGCAACGCCGTTGGCTTACTGGGCAATGAATAAATGGCTCCGGGAATTTGCTTATCGCATACACATCAGCGGATGGACGTTTGCGATGGCCGCTATTATTTCCCTGGTGATTGCTTTAATAGCCATCAGTTTTCAATCCATCAGGGCGGCGATGGCTAACCCGGTGAAGAGTTTGAGGCGTGAATGATTCATTTGAAAATGTGAGATTCGGTAGCTATCGGGTGTGAAAATAAAAATTTTGATTATTTGCTGGTTTACTATCTGTAATGGTGAAACGAAAATAAAAAAGCGACAAATGTTGGAAACAGCTTTAAACTCATACTTCTAAATTCTAAACGATACAACATGTTTAAAAATCATCTTAAAACTGCATTCAGGAATATCAGCCGCCAAAAGGTATTTTCTTTCATTAACATTACCGGCCTCGCCCTGAGCCTTGCAGCGGTTTGGTTCATTTCTCTTTATATAACTGATGAATTAAGTTTCGACCGCTTCAATAAAAAGGCCGACCGTATCTACAGGCTTGCTTCGCATGGCAGGTGGGGTGAAGAAAAATTCGACATCACCGGCACCTCTGCACTTGCCGCCGCGGCTTTTAAAAAGGATTTTCCCGAAGTTGATGATGCGGTCCGTATCGATGCCGAGGGCGGTGGCATACTTACTTATAAGGATAAACAACTAAAAGAAGACGCCATCTTTTTTACTGATCCTTCGTTCTTTAAAGTGTTTACTTATCATTTTATTGCAGGTGGCTTAAACGCGCTGCAACAACCTAATTCCATCGTGCTCACAAAAACGCTGGCATCCACGCTTTTTAAGGATCCGGCAGAAGCTATTAATCAAACGGTTTATATTGATAAAATGCCGATACTCGTAACCGGGGTAATAAACGATGTGCCGGAAAACTCTCACTTTACATTTACTGCGTTGCGCTCTATGCCGGAAAACTATGGTGGCGACTGGAACAATCTAAGTATCTACACTTATATACTGCTAAAGAAAAATGCCGATATCAACAGGTTGAGAGCCAAAATGCCCGCTTTTGTTACCAAATACCTGACCCCGAATTCGCAGGATGTGAATTTTACTTTAGAACTGCAACCACTCACCTCTATTCATTTGCATTCGCACCTGGGATATGAGTTGGGCGAAAACCATGATATAAAATATATCTATGTGCTTTCGATAGTTGGATTCCTTATCCTGCTCATCGCTTTCATCAATTATATCAACATAACCACTGCCCGCGCATCTGTCCGGTTGCGTGAAGTAGCGGTAAGAAAGATCATCGGATCAGGTAAGAAAAACCTGGTGGCCCTTTTCCTTACTGAATCGCTTATGACCATATTCTTCGCGGCTGTTGCCAGTTTGCTTTTAATAGCGTTGGCAATGCCTTTACTCGATAGGATTACCGGCAAACAATTATCTGTATGGCGATTGGGCGTGGTTCCGAGTATTATTTATTTACTGGTTTTTCACGTTAGTGGCTGGCCTGGCGGGCGGCCTCTACCCTGCTTTTTTCCTTTCGCGTGTTAAAACAATACCTGCCTTAAAAAACCAGTTGGGAAAAGTGAAGGGACAGGTTTTTTTCAGGAAATCGCTGGTTCTTTTCCAGTTCGTGGTTACTGTTAGTTTAATAACTGCTTCAATGGTTATTTACATGCAACTCAATTTTGTTCGTAATTCAGACCTGGGCTTTAATAAAAATAAAATGATCACTTTTCACATCGACTCAAGGGCAGTGAGGCAAAAAGTGCCGGCGCTCCGTGATGCCTTACTACAAAGCCCCATGGTGAAAGCGGCTGCTTCTGCAGGAAACCCGATTGGCAATAACGATATCGGCATGATGGATTACAGCATAGAAAAAAACGGCGCATTGGATGAGCACAGCAACCTTGCCTATGGATTAATCATCGATCCGGATTTTATCCCGGCCATGCAGATCCACTTACTGGAAGGACGCAATTTTTCTAAAGAAATCACTTCAGATAGTAATGATGTAATTGTAAACGAAGCGCTGCTTAAAAGGCACGGCTGGACAACCGCTGTGGGAAAAAGAATTTCAAGAGGCAAGGATGCTACCGGTGAAATATCATTTGCCAATATTATAGGCGTAGTAAAGGATTATCATATTTACTCTCTGCAACATAAGATAGAACCAATGATCATGATGCTCCCAAAAGTTGCGTCAGACAGGGATAATATGTATGTAAGGCTGGGTGATGGGAATATAGCGAAATCACTTGCAGTGGTTGAAAGCACCTTTAGAAAATTTGATCCGTCGGCCACATTCGATTATCATTTCCTGGATAAAAATTTTGCAAAGCAATACAATGCTGAAGAAAAGCAGGGAGAAATACTGTTGGCCTTCACCATTCTTACTATTTGCATTGCGTGTCTTGGCCTCTTTGGGTTAATCACTTTTACCGTAAGTCAGCGCGTAAAAGAGATTGGTATCCGGAAAGTGCTGGGCGCGAGTGTCAGCAACATTACAACCCTCCTTACAGGCAGCTTATTAAAAATCGTGGTTATAGCTATGCTGGTAGCAGTGCCGGTTTCGTGGCTGGCTATGAATAAATGGTTGCAGGATTTTGCCTATCGCATACAATTGAGCTGGTGGATGTTTGCTTTGGCCGGGGCGCTGGCATTTATCATTGCTATTGCTACATTAGGATTGCAAGCCGTAAAAGCAGCGATAGCCAACCCGGCAGAGAGTTTGAGAAGTGAGTGATTTAATGTGAAAATTTGAAAATTGAAAAATGTGAAAATTCAGCTTATTTGTTGGCTGGATGCCGGTGGGTAAGTTTACTAACAATCATATATAAATGAAAATAGAATAATGGCAGAAATCAATCATAATTAATAATTCTAAACTGCAAAAACGTGTTTCTAAATTATTTTAAAACGGCTTTCAGAAATCTTTGGCAACACAAAGTCTTTTCTTTTATCAATATTTTAGGATTAGGTTTCGGGCTCGCCTCCTGTTTTGTCATTATGCTTTACATTTTAGATGAAAGCAGTTATGACCGGCACCAAAAGGATGCGGACCGTATTTACCGTATTGCCTCTAAAAATAACAAAGACAATGAGCCCTGGGCCTCTGTGGCGGCCCCCATCGCTTTTGCCGTTAAAGATAAATTCCCCGAAGTGGAACAGGCCGCCAGGCTGATGACTTTTTCAGACATTTCCAAAATGCTTGTGAGCAATCAAAATGGTCCTGAGCCCAAACAGTTTTTCGAGACTAACGGGTATTATGTGGATTCTACCTTTTTCCGGATCTTTTCCTATCCATTTATTTATGGCGAGGGTAAAACTGCCCTGGATGAACCCAACACCCTTGTTCTTTCAAAAACAATGTCACAAAAGTATTTTGGCAACAATAACCCCGTCGGTAAACCTCTTTTGATCACCACGCCCTTCGGACCTTTTAATTATACCGTGAAAGCTGTTTTTGATGACAGCAAATATAAATCCCATATACCAGCTCATTATTTTTTGTCTATGCATAATGATGACATGTGGCATTGGGTACAAAACCAGACCGCTTTTACCGGCAATAGCATATTTTTCACCTACATCAAGTTAAAAAAGGGTACTAACGCCCCGTTGTTTGAGAAAAAGTTGCAAACCTTTTATAATAGGGAAACGGCGGAAACCAGGAAGGCATCAGGAATATCTGTAGGTCTTTTTCTGCAACCATTAAAAGATATTTACCTGCATTCTTCTACCGGCAATGAAATTGCTGCCAACGGTAATATCAAATCGCTTTACATACTGGCCTCTATCGCGATATTCCTGCTTCTCATTGCCTGTATTAATTTTATGAACCTGGCCACAGCAAGAAGTAAAAAAAGGGCAAAAGAAGTTGGGGTAAGAAAGGTACTGGGCGCCAGCCGGAAGCAACTGGTTTGGCAATTCCTGTCAGAGTCATTCATTATGTGCCTGATTTCCCTGGGCATCGCATTAATAATTGTGAAGTTGGTACTGCCGTTTTTCAACCAACTCACCCAAAAAAACATTCATTTTGGCGATAATCTTTCTTTGATCGTATGGATCACGGGGCTAACCCTGGTAACCGGGTTGTTCGCAGGTTTATACCCCTCTTTTTATTTGTCTTCCTTTAAGCCCGTGGCCGTGTTAAAGGGTAAAATAATAAAAAACATTTCTGAGATCATCGTTCGCAAAGGCCTGGTGGTATTCCAGTTCACTATCTCCATCTGTCTTGTTTTTGCGGCTATCGTCACCTGGCGGCAGATGCAATATTTAAATAACCGTTCTCTTGGTTTTGATAAGCACCGGAAGTTAATTGTTCACCTGCAGGACGGGTATCTTAATAATGAAGAAAATTACACCACTCTACGGAACGAATTATTGAAATACGCTGAAGTAAAATCCATAACCAGCGGATCTGCCTATCCCGGTATCGCCAACCTTAATGATATGCTTTTTTACGGGGAAGGTCAATCCGGGAATGACAATGTGGATGTCCACCTAAATGCTGTAAACGACGGTTACCTGAAAACGCTCGGCTTTCATTTGCTGAGTGGCAGGGGATTTTCGAAGGCCTATCATGATTCTGCCGGTATCATCTTAAATGAAACTGCCGTGCGCCAACTGGGATACACAACCCTGAATGCGGTAGGACGGTCTGTCCGGTATGATGTGAATGGATTTCACGGATCCCTGAACATCGTTGGCGTGGTCAAAGATTTTAATTTTGAAAGCCTTCATACTTCTATACAGCCGTACGGTTTTACTACAGAAACATTTGGGAACAAATACGGTTACCTTATCGCCGATGTTCAAACCAAAGATTACAGCAGCCTTTTGAAAAAGGTTCAGTTCGCGTGGTCCCGGCTTCATCCCGGCATCCCCCTCGGTTTTTCGTTTTTAGACCAGGATTTTCAACGTAATTACGGCAAGGATCAGCGAACTGCAACCGTTGTAACATGGTTTACAGTAATCGCTATTTTAATAGCCTGCCTGGGATTGTTTGGGCTAACTACCTTTTCTGCTGAGCAGCGTATCAAAGAAATCGGTATCAGGAAAGTATTGGGAGCAAGTGTCTCAGGAATTACCACGATGCTCTCCAGGGATTTTGCCGTACTGGTGCTCATCGCTTACATCATTGCAACTCCCATTGCAGGTTGGGTGATGACTCAATGGTTGCAGACTTTTGCTTACCAGGTCGGGCTGAGTTGGTGGATATTTTTAGTAGCCGGCGCCGGCGCCTTTCTCATCGCTTTAATAACGATCAGCTTCCAGGCGATAAAAGCGGCGATGGCTAACCCGGTGAAATCATTGCGAACGGAGTAATTAATTAGCTGATTAGCTAATGTGATAATGTGCTAATTTGATAATGGGAAAATGGGATACGTCAATTCACAATTTGGCGTCCTGTCCAACTCAGTGTGAAAAATGGGTGTATCAGTAAACGAATAAATAATCGCAATTTTTATTTCCTTATCGTGGAAAAGTTTGCTTTCGGCAGGGAAACATTGCGCAACACCTGGTGTGACTGTAGTGTAAGCATAACTGTTAGTCTTTTAAAACCAATTCGCCTTTTACCATCCAGGCGACGCCAAATGCTTCTACTGAAAGTGTTTCCATCCAAAAGGTTAAGTTGTTGCCGTCATAAATATTGGCCGGTATGATATTTAGAAAACCTGAAAACGCCACACCCATAGCCGCCAGCATTACCACGCCACAAGTGCGGTACACCTTGTTCCGGTTCCGTTTATTCTGCGTTCTGAGGTTTGGCGGTTGTGATGATTTTGTAAAAACAAACAAAGCCATTATCGCCAGGCTCACCAGGAACAGGGCGGCACATATATAATGAAACTCAGGACGGAACGGGCTTTGTTTAAAAAAGGTGACAGCAACAGGGTCGTACTTGGTAGTACCGTTATACCCACGAAGGTTGCTTGTTGGAAAAAGTAGCATCAACAAAGCGGAAACGCCCGCAAGGCTTGACAAGGCATAATCAATCAATTGCTCGCCTTTATATACTAATAAAAAAACGGCCAGTAAACTAACAATTATCTCAAAAAGCGAAGCAGCCCTTGTAAAATAATAATGGCTTATTGATGGAAGTATTGTGCTAAAGCCATCTGATATATTCAAAAATAAGAATACCAATAATGGCAAAAGAATTCCCAAGGCACCAACCAGCTTTCTCAGGGTGCTTTGATTTTTTAAAGCGATATCGCCGGTGTTGCTGTAATTTGGAAGAATAGAATTTAAGCCGCGCTTTGATTTCATTTGAGCCTGGTTTAATTATTTCAATAAAAAAAGGTAACAGTAGAGCCTTGCAAAGGGCACTATATAAAGCTATGATATTTTTGCACTTCCTTATCACTCCCGATGCCTGTCAGGATTCACATTTTCACATTTGCTAATCAGCTAGTCAGCCAATTAGCAAATTAACCACTGTATCAAAAGGAAACACATAGTGTATCGAAACCGAACAGGTATATTTTATTTTAAAACATAAAGTATTTAAAATCAACAGGTAAATATCAGGCTTAATTCTTTATGCAAAACAATAGACTCATCAATAATCTATTTCGATGCTAAAAAACTATTTCAAAATTGCCTTAAGGAATTTGCGAAAAAACAAAGCTTTCTCTTTCATTAATATTATTGGGTTGGCAACCGGGCTGGCCTGTTTTATGTTCATTGCCGTATTTGTCTACAGCGAACTGAGTTATGACAGGTATCCCGCAGATTCAAAAAATATTTATCGTGTACTCCTGTCCGTTACAGGAAATGGAAACGTAGCAGTTTATCCCGATGTGGACCTCGCAGTGGGAAAAGGGATGAAAAATGCTTTCCCGGAAATAAAAACATTTACAAGAATTGCTCCTGCCAGTGATTTTATTAAATACGACGATAAACAATTTAAAGAAGACCACCTCGCTTTTGCTGATTCTAATTTCCTGCAGATATTTTCTATCCCATTGATTGAAGGGAATGATGCTGATGCTTTGGTGCAACCCAACAGTGTTGTAATTACCAAAGCCATGGCCAAAAAGTATTTTGGTAGTAAGGATGCATTGGGTAAAATGCTGGCAATAGGAATCAACGGTGCGCTTTATAAGGTAACAGGTGTTATCGATAAAGTGCCCGATAATTCTCATTTTCATTTTGATGCATTTTTAAGCCTTTCGACGTGGCATATTACGCATGAAACGTGGAGTAATCTCGGGCCCTATACTTATCTTGTTTTAAATAAAAATGCAGATCCCAGGAAGCTGGAAGCAAAATTTCCCCAATTGGTTGCTGAACATGTGGTTCCCGAAATCCAACACGATATGGGCGTAAGCCTTGCCGAAGCGAAAAAATCAATAAACACATTTGTGTTTTCATTACAGCCGCTCAGGGACATTCATTTGTACTCACATACGAAATATGAAATGGAACCCGGCGGCGATATCCAGTATGTGTACATCTTTTCTGCATTGGCCATTTTTATTTTATTGCTGGCTTGCGTAAACTTTACCAACCTTTCTACAGCAAAGGCTTTTAAAAGAGCAAAAGAAGTGGGCATACGGAAAGTATTGGGTTCTCTAAAAAAGCAGTTGATCGGTCAGTTCCTTGCTGAATCGGTGCTGCTTACCCTGTTTGCCATGCTTTGCGCTTTTGTCTTGTTGTTTTTACTTCTCCCCTATTTCAATCAACTCGCCGGGAAAAATATCGGCTTTGGCTTTTTCCTTCATTACCAATTCATATTGGCGATGGTTTTGTTGAGCGTAATGGTCGGCATCCTCGCAGGCATTTATCCTTCCTTCTTTCTATCGTCTTTCAATACCATTAAAATTTTAAAGGGTTCTTCATACAGCGCCGGTGCACGAAAAAATACATTGCGCAGCAGCCTTGTGGTATTCCAGTTTTTTGTTTCTACTGCTTTGATCATCGCTACGATCATTGTGTACGGGCAACTGCATTACATGCAAAATAAAAAACTGGGTTATGATAAGGAGCAGGTAATGTTTCTGCCCGACGCCCGGTTGCTCGGAAACAACCAGGCTGCATTTGAGCAACAATTGTTGCAAGACAGCCGCGTAGCTTCGGCAAGTATCTCAAGGTATGTTCCTGGCGGTATTTTTATGGATGGCACCGAGATTTATCCTAAGGATCAAAATGGAAATGGCACAGAAATTCACGCAAATATTTATCACATAGATTACGACTATGTAAAAACGCTGGGGCTTCATATCATAATGGGAAGAAATTTCTCCAGGGATTTTCCTACGGATTCTTCTACCGGCGTTATTATTAATGAAGCGGCCGTGCGCGAATTAGGCTGGAGCGGAACGAACCCGGTCGGAAAAACAATCGTTCGTTCCGGGCAAAAGGAATACAAAGTAACAGGCGTTGTAGCAGATTTTAATTACACATCGGTAAAGGAAAAGGTCGCGCCAATGATGATGATGCTTGGTGGAAATTTTGGCGGATTAGTCGTAAAAGTTAAGACTGCCGATATAAAAGATTTTCTTTCCGATTTTAAGAAACAATGGAATGCCTTTAATCCCGAAGGACCGCTGGAGTATTATTTCCTTGATGAGAATTTTGCAAAATTGTATGCCAGTGAAATTCGCACGCAGCAGATATTTTCTGTATTTGCCATCATCGCTGTTATCATTGCAGGCCTTGGCCTGTTTGGTCTTTCTGCATTTGTGATCGAACAACGTACCAAAGAAATAGGCATCCGCAAAGTGTTGGGCGCTTCTGTACAAAACGTATTGCTGTTGGTATCCAAAGAATTTTTATTGCTGGTAGGTATCGCATTCACAATTTCAATACCTGTTACATGGTGGGCGATGCATAAATGGTTGCAGGATTTTGCCTACAGAATTTCTATAAGCTGGTGGGTTTTTGCGATAGCAGGAATGGTGGCCATACTGGTGGCCATGCTTACGGTAAGCTTCCAGGCTATAAAAGCAGCAGTGGCAAACCCGGTTGATTCTTTGCGAACAGAGTAATTAGTTAATGTGATAATTTAATAATTAAAAAATTGGAAAATGTGAAAAATCATATATCAGGCATCATAAATCAGGAACATCAGTAAACCAACATTTATGTTTAAAAGTTATTTTAAAACCGCATTCAGAAATCTTTGGAAGAACAAAGTATTTTCTATTATCAACATTATGGGGCTTGCACTCGGTTTGGCATGTAGCCTTTTAATTATGCTTTGGGTAAATGATGAATACAACGTGGATGCGTTTCATAAAAACGGGCCGCAATTATACAGTGTATATGAAAAGCAGTACCGGGATGGCGCAGTAGATGCATTTTATGGTAGCCCCGGAATTATGGCCGATGAAATGAAACGTGTCTTACCCGATGTGCAATATGCAGTCAATATGGATTGGCCAGGCCTTTCAACGTTTGAAGCCAACAATAAGATAATAAAAGAAAATGGAATTCATGCCGGGCAGGATTTTTTTAAAATGTTTTCCTATCCTTTACTAGAAGGCAGCTCAATAACCGCACTAAAAAATCCGGATAATGTTACCATTTCAAAAAAGATGGCCGAAGAATTTTTCGGTTCGCCTGCTAAAGCAATCGGTAAAACAATCCGTTTTCAAAATCAAAAAGACTTAAAAATTACCGGGGTGTTCGATGACATGCCCGATAACAGTACCATGCAATATGATTATGTTTTGAACTGGGACGAATTTCTTGAAAATAATAGCTGGGCGAAAGATTGGACAAACAACGGTCCGGGTTGTTATATCATGCTGCGTAAAGGAACTGATGCGAAAGCTTTCGAAACCAAAATCACAAAGTTCCTGGATACTTATAATAAAGAACAAACAAAACGTTCCTATATACGCCTTGGCATTGCGCGTTATGGAGACGTTTACCTGCATTCCAATTTTGATAAGAATGGAAATGTATCAGGTGGAAGAATTCAGTATGTAAAACTGTTTAGCATTGTTGCCATTTTTATTTTGCTGATTGGCTGCATTAATTTCATGAACCTTACTACCGCCCGCTCTGTAAAGCGGGCAAAAGAAATTGGTATACGAAAAGTAGTAGGCGCTGTCAGAACCGCTCTCATAAAGCAATTTATCGGGGAAGCATTATTCATTGTCACTATTTCAATTGCTGTTGCATTGTTGCTCGTAACGCTTGCGCTTCCGCAGTTTAATCAGCTTACAGACAAGCAAATTCATCTTCCCGTTAACAGTCTAAATTTCTGGCTCATCATTACCGGGCTGCTGGCAGTAACCGGCATTATTTCGGGCAGCTATCCTGCTTTATACCTTTCATCATTCAGGCCCGTCAAAGTGTTGAAAGGTTTGCCAAAGTTTTCAAACAGTGCTTTATGGTTTCGCAAAGGACTGGTTGTATTTCAATTCATGCTCTCTATTATTCTGATTATCGGTACGATCGTAATAAGCAAGCAGGTAAACTATATACAAACAATGAATCTTGGGTACGACAGGGAGAATCTTCTTTATGTTCCCCTGGAAGGTGATCTTATTCCAAAGTATGAATTATTTAAAAACGAAGTGAGCAATATGCCCGGAATAAAAAACATTTCCCGCATAACAGACAATCCCACTCAAATTACTAACGGAACAGGTGGCGTGCAATGGGAAGGCAAAGACCCCAACAACCCGGTAGAGTTTACCCAGTCAGCCGTGGGATATGATTTTGTAAAAACGATGCATTTACAACTTGCGCAAGGAAGGGATTTTTCGAAAGAATATCCCACAGATTCCCTTGGTTATGTTGTGAACGAATCGGCAGCAAAAATTTTCGGTTATAAAAATCCTGTTGGAAAACCACTTACATTTTGGGGTAAGCCGGGAACGATCGTTGGTGTGTTAAAAGATTTTCACTTCAACTCAGTGCATACACCAATCAATCCGCTGGTATTGCGCCTTGGAGAAGATGTTAGCTGGGGGCAGGCATTGGTAAGAACACAACCGGGCAAAACAAAAGAAGCATTAGCGAGCCTTGAGAAAGTTTGCAAAGAACTGAATCCGCAATTTCCTTTCACTTATAAATTTTCTGACGACGAATACGCAAAATTGTACAAGAGTGAGCAGGTGGTGCACCAGTTGGCAAATTACTTTGCTTTTCTTGCCATATTTATTTCCTGTCTTGGCTTGTTAGGATTGGTGATGTTCAGTTCAGAACAACGAACAAAAGAATTCGGTATAAGAAAAGTGTTAGGCGCCAGCCCGGTTACATTGTTCAATTTGCTGTCAAAAGAATTTTTGTTACTGGTATTTGTTGCTTTGATTTTAGCCACACCTATCGCATGGCTCGCCATGCACAGCTGGTTGCAGAATTATGTGTACAAAATTGATCTCTCATGGTGGATGTTTTTAGTCGCAGGCATTATTTCCATCTTAATTGCGTTGATCACAGTTAGCTTCCAGGCAATAAGAGCAGCAGTGGCAAATCCGGTAAAGAGTTTAAGAACGGAATAATTATCGTGAATGGTGAATGGTCAATTGTGAATAAAGAAAATGAAGCGTCATAAATCATAAATCCAGTAAATGAATATTTATGTTTAAAAATTATTTCAAAACGGCGTGGAGAAATATAACCAGGACAATGGGTTACAGCTTTTTGAATGTAGCTGGTCTTGCAATAGGAATGGCTGTAGCATTATTGATCGGGCTTTGGGTGTATAACCAGTATTCATTTGATAAGTTCCTGCCGGGTTATCAATCGGTGTACCGGGTACAACGCAATTTTGACAGCAATGGTGATACGCTTACTTTTCAAACTACCTCGTTAAAGCTGGCTGAAGCATTGCGCACGCAAATTCCGGAAATAGAATACGTTGCGGAAAGTGATTGGATGGGCAGTCATGGATTGGTGGTAGGTGACAAGAAATTATACGTGAATGGCGCTATAGCAGGCACGGATATCTTTAAAATTTTTCAGTATCGTTTTATTGAAGGCAACGCAAATACGGCGTTTAACGATCCCTACTCGATCGTTCTTACACAATCGCTGGCCGAGTCTCTTTTTGGTGATAAAGAGGCATTAAACAAATATGTACGCTTTGATAACGAGCATGGTCTTAAGGTAACAGGCGTCATAAAAGACATTCCGCAAAATGCCAGTTTCAGTTTTAAATACGTGGTGCCCTCTTCTTACAGTTATGCAATTTATCCACAGCGAAAAGTTGACGGATTAAGCACCTTCAGCAATAATAACCTGCAAATTTTTATAAAGCTAAAGCCCGGAATTAAATACACGCAGGTGGCGCCGAAGATCAGGAATATTGAACACACAGAACAAGGCAATACCAATGCGATGCGTTCTTATGTTACGCTGCAACCTTTAGCCCGCTGGCACTTATATTCAAACTATATAAATGGTAAAGACACAGCAGGCTTCCTTGTTTATGTAAGAATGTTTTCGATCATTGGTTTGTTGGTATTGATCATAGCCTGCATCAACTTTATCAATCTCACCACAGCCCGTTCAGAAAAAAGAGCAAGAGAAGTTGGAGTGCGTAAGGCCATCGGTTCGCAAAGAAAAGATCTGATCCTGCAATTTTTAACGGAAGCATTTTTACTCACCCTGGTTGCTTTTGTTTTCGCATTGTTGTTGGCACAGTTTACGCTGCCGGCTTTCAACACGTTAACCGAAACACATATCACCATTCCATTTGGTAATATTTATTTCTGGATCGTAATCATTGGTTGCTTATTTGTTACTGCATTACTTGCGGGCAGCAGACCGGCATTTTATCTCTCGTCATTCAACCCTGTAAAAGTTTTGAAAGGAAATATACAGGCAGGCAAATCATCATTGTCGAGAAAAATTTTAGTGGTTATTCAATTTAGTTGTTCGATTGCCTTGATCATAAGTACAGTTATTATTTACCAGCAAATACAGTACGCCAAGAGCCGGCCAACGGGTCTTAATTTAAACAGGTTGATGACTACGAGTTTGAATGATGACCTGTATAAAAATTTTACGGCGCTAAAAAATGAAATGCTTGAGAAAGGTATTGTTTCATCTGTTACTACCGCAACAAGTCCTGCTACCAATGTTTATTGGCACACTGATCTAAAACAATTTCCGGGCAAAGAAGCAGGTGAAACGGTTGAGATGGGTTGTATTCTTGTTACAGGCGATTATTTCAAAACGACCGGTATGAAATTGAAAGAAGGCAGAGATTTTAATAGTAAATATGATTCAACCAGTATCCTGTTTAATGAAGCTGCCATAAAAAGATTGCGTTTGAAAAACCCGGTTGGTAGAAAGATAACTACTTATCAGAATGATGACCCGTATACAATAGCAGGTGTTGTAAAAGATGCTTTGATGGAATCACCGTTTAAAGCCGCCGATCCAACGATGTTCATTCGCATGCCTGACCCGCAGAGAAACCTGATGTACAGGTTATCACCGAATATAAAAACACGCGATGCTATTGCGAAGTTAACAGCCATCTTTAATAAATATGACCCGGCTTACCCTTACGATTATTCTTTCGCAGACAGCCAATATGCTTCAAAGTTTAAGCTCGAACAATTGATTGGAAAACTTGCGGGCTTATTTGCGGCGCTTGCTATTTTCATTTCCTGTTTAGGCCTGTTTGGACTGGCCGCTTACGTTGCCGAGCAGCGCACTAAAGAGATCGGTATTCGCAAAGTGTTGGGGGCGTCTGTACAGCAAATCTGGATGTTGTTATCAAAGGATTTTGTGGTACTTGTATTGATAAGCTGTTTGATTGCAGTTCCGGTATCATTTTATTTTTTACATAACTGGTTACTGAATTATGATTATCGCATTAACATCGGTGTGGGTGTATTTATTGCCGGCGGGTTAACGGCATTGCTGATAACGATTATTACGGTAAGTTTCCAGGCAATAAAAGCGGCGATGGCCAACCCGGTGAAGAGTTTGAGAAGTGAATAATTAGCTGATAAGCTAATTAGTGGTGCTGATGTGGAAATTGGAATCCCGATAGCAATCGGGAGTGAAAATAAAAATCCACATTATTTGTTGGCCTGTTGCCGGCAGACAGGTTTACTAACAATAATGATTAAACGAAAAATGAAATAAGCGGCATGTTGGCTGCCGAAATTCATAACTCATAATTCTAAACTCTAAACTTCAGAACATGTTTAAAAACAATTTAAAGATCGCGTTCAGAAACCTTTGGAAAAACAAGGGGTTTTCTGCGCTTAACATTGTTGGCCTCGCAACCGGCCTGGCTGTTTGCTTATTGATCGTTTTGTATGTGAAGGATGAATTGAGCTATGATAAATACAATGTAAATGCGAACAATATTTACCGGCTGGATGGCGATATTTATTTTAATAATACAGAGGCAAATATGGCTACGGCGCCCGATCCGCTTCCTGTTGCTTTGGTAAGGGATTATCCTGAGGTGGAGCAAATGGTAAGAATCAACAGCCAGGGGGATATTTTAATAAAAAAAGACAACCAAAATATCCAGGATCATCATGCGGCTTATGTAGATTCTACTTTTTTTAAAGTCTTCACGTTCCCCATGATTGCAGGCGATCCAAATACTGCACTGATGAACCCAATTCAATTGTAATAGATGAAACTACGGCAAAAAAGTATTTCAACTCTACAGATGTTGTTGGCAAAACTTTATATGTTGACAATTCAACCAATTGCAAAATAACAGGCGTAATAAAGGATATGCCACGGCAATCAAGTTTTCATTTCAGCTTTCTGAGACCAAGAGGCAAGGCGAATCCTTCGTGGCTCAGCAATAACGCCAGTTGTTTTATACTGGTGCGCCCGGATGTATCAAGGCAAAAATTGCAAAAGGATGTTGATGCTACAATCAATAATTACCTGGCCAAAGATCTGCAATCGCAAATGAATATTTCGTTAACCGATCTAACCAACAAAGGCAACCATTTTATTTATCATTTGATGCCGCTTACCGACATTCACCTGCATTCTGATAAATCCTATGAACTCGAGCCCAACGGAAATATCACTTATGTGTATATTTTTTCTGCGATAGCGTTATTGATCCTGTTGATTGCCTGTGTCAATTTTATGAATCTTTCCACAGCCCGGTCTGCTAATCGCGCAAAAGAAGTGGGCATCAGAAAAGTAGCGGGCTCATCGCGTTCAAGCCTGATCAGGCAATTCTTAACGGAGTCTGTTTTGATAAGTTTTATTTCATTGCTACTCGGCATTTTAATCGCAGCACTATTGCTTCCCCTCTTCAACCAGCTCGCACATAAGCACATGTATGTAGGCACCTTGTTTTCCACATGGTTATTACCTGTTATGGTCGCTTTGGTGCTTTTAGTAGGATGCGTTGCAGGAAGCTATCCTGCTTTTTATTTATCTTCTTTTCAGCCGATACACGTTTTGAAAGGAAAAATGGCCAAAGGTTTTAAAAGCAGTTGGCTGCGCAATGGCCTGGTTATTTTTCAGTTCAGTATTTCTATCATACTTATCATCGGTACCCTTGTAATTTATAACCAGCTTGATTATATCCGCAGCCGGAAAATTGGATACAACCGCGACCAGGTATTGGTATTGCATAATACCTATAATTTAAACGATAACATACAAACTTTTAAGGATGAATTATTAAATATTCCGGGTGTAAAAGATGCTACCATTACGGGCGACTTGCCCACGGGAACTAATTATGATACCGAAGGATGGTTTCGTGATGCCAATTTTGATGCAGCGAAAACAGTAATCTTAACTAATTTCTATGTGGATGAAAATTATATCCCCACCCTTGGTATGCAAATGGAAAGAGGCAGGAACTTTTCAAAAGATTTTCCTTCTGATTCTACAGGTATTATCATTAATGAATCCGCTGCAAAAATGCTTGGCTTTAAAGATCCGTTAAGGGAATCTTTGTATCACCCTAACATGAATAACGGAAATATCAATGGTGCAACGGCATATCACATAATCGGTGTGGTAAAAGATTTTAATTACAGCTCCATGCACAACAACATCGGCCCTCTTGTCATTCAGGAAGGAGACAACCGTGGCAGCATTGCCATGCGTATCGACACAAAAAATATTCCTTCACTCATTGATAAAGTGGAAAGCCAATGGAAGTCTATGGCGGCGGGACAGCCTTTTGATTATTCATTTATGGATGCCGATTTTAATAAGCTTTATACAACAGAACAACAAACAGGGAAACTGTTTATTACGTTTGCCATTTTCGCCATTTTTATTGGATGCCTTGGTTTATTTGGGCTTGTTAGCTATGCAGCAGAACAGCGCAACAAAGAAATTGGCGTAAGAAAAGTATTAGGAGCAAGTGTTAGCAGCATTGTTACCATGCTTTCAAAAGATTTTGCAAAATTAGTTTTGATAGCATCAGTAATTGCATTTCCCGTTGCCTGGTGGGCCATGAACAAATGGTTGCAAAGTTTTGCATACCGCATTGATATAAGTTGGTGGGTATTTGCCATTGCCGGCTTTATCGCCATTATGATTGCATTGATCACCGTAAGTTTCCAGGCGATAAAGGCAGCGGTGGCGAATCCTGTGAAGAGTTTGAGAACGGAATAATTAGCTAATGGGCTAATGAAGAAAATAAGAATTTCAAATGTTTGTTTATTTACTAACTATCATGCTTAAACGAAAAATTATTTGTTAAGAAAAATGAAGACTCATAACTCAAAACGCTAAATTTTTAAATCATGTTTAAAAACTATATAAAAACTGCATGGCGGAATTTGACCCGTAACAAGGCAAATTCCGTTCTTAATATCTCCGGCCTTTCAGCAGGAATGGCTGTCGCTATATTGATTGGATTGTGGATTTGGAGCGAGCTATCATTCGATAAAAATTTTGACAACTACCATCGCATTGCGCAGGTAATGCAAACCGAAACACGAAACAACCAGGTTAGTACTATTAAAGGCAATTCAATTCCATTGGCAGCGGATCTTAGAAACAATTACGCCGATGATTTTAAATATGTGGTATTGTCATCCTGGAGTATGAATAGTTTGTTGTCTTCAGGCGATAAAAAATTTAATGGGCAAGGGAATTATATGGAACCAGATGCGCCTGGTATGCTCAGTTTGGATATGATTGCCGGGACGCGCAATGCGTTTCAAAAACATTCAACGATTCTTATTATCGCAATCGATGGCGAAGAAGTTGTTTCCCGATGAAGATCCGGTAAACAAGATTGTGAAGATAAACGATGACTTACCTGAAAAAGTGGTTGGAGTTTACAAAGATTTCCCACTGAACAGTTCTTTTAATGATGTGAGTTTTATTGCACCTTTTTTCGATCTTACCAGTTGGGTCAACGGAAACGAAGATAGCTGGTATAACGAATCGTTCCAGGTTTTTGTGCAGTTGGCTGCTAATGCTGATATGAAAAAAGTATCGGCAAAAATCAAAGATATAAAGCTTGCCAAAATTGACGCACAAACTGCTAAGATTGAAAAGCCACAAATGTTGTTGCAACCAATGAGCAAATGGCATTTGTATTCAGATTTTAAAAATGGGGTAAACACAGGCGGTGCTATTCGCTATGTCAGGATGTTTGCCATCATTGGCCTGTTTGTGTTGCTGCTTGCCTGTATCAATTTTATGAATTTATCCACAGCCCGCAGTGAGAAACGGGCTAAAGAAGTCGGCATTCGCAAAGCAATAGGTTCGTTACGTTCACAACTTATTAAACAATTTTTTTCCGAGTCTCTATTGATGGCAATGTTTGCTTTTGTATGTTGCCATCATAATTGTGCAAATCAGTATTGCCGTTCTTTAATGATGTTTCAGGCAAAGCAACTAAACATACCTTTTACTAATGTCTTTTTCTGGTTATGTTGTATAGGATTCAGTGTCGATTACAGGATTAATTGCAGGCTTATATCCGGCTTTATACCTCTCATCTTTTAAGCCGGTAAAAGTTTTAAAAGGAACCTTCAAAGCCGGCCGGGCCACTTCTGTTCCCCGCAAAGTTTTAGTGGTCACTCAATTTACCGTTTCGGTTATTCTTATCATTTGTACGATTACAGTTTACCGGCAGGTACAGTTTGCAAAAAGCCGGCCCACCGGTTACAGCAGGCAAGGACTTATCACCATTATTATGCAAACCTATAACTACCATAACAATTTTACGAACATGCGAAACGACCTGCTGGCGCAAGGTGTAATAACTGATATGGCTGAGTCAAACACTCCGGTCACAGAAAATGACCGGTATAATAATGGTTTTTCCTGGGCGGGAATGGATGCAGAAAAGAGTGCCCAGTTTAATACGGTAAATGCAACAGAAACTTACGGCAAAACTGTTGGATTTGAATTACTAAAGGGAAGGGATTTCAGCAATCAATTTGGCACGGATTCATCCGCAGTGATTGTCAACCAGGCAGCAGCAAAATATATTGGTTTTAAAAATCCCATCGGCAAGATCATCAAACAATATGATAAAAGTTACCGGATCATCGGTGTGGTAAAAAATATGGTGATGGAATCGCCTTATGAACCGGTGAAGCCAACTTTATACTTCTTAGACACAAGTATAGGCGGGATATTAAATATTAAATTAAGCCCTTCCATGACTACTTCCGATGCATTGGCAAAGCTGGCAGCCGTTTGCAAAAAGTACTCCCCGGACGAGCCTTTTAGTTACAACTTCGCTGATGAAACTTATGCATATAAGTTTGCGGATGAAGAACGTATTGGAAAACTCGCTGCCTTCTTTGCGATACTTGCCATTTTTATTTCTTGCCTCGGCATATTTGGTATGGCCTCTTTTATGGCCGAACAACGAACCAAAGAAGTTGGCGTAAGAAAAGTATTAGGCGCTATCCGTGTTCAATCTCTGGGGATTACTGTCCAAAGATTTCATAGTGATGGTGATGATTTCGCTATTGATAGCAACCCCGGTTGCCTATTACTTTATGCACAACTGGTTGCAGAATTACGAATACAGGGCAACGTTAGCCTGGTGGATTTTTGCAGCCGCAGGATCAGGTGCATTGTTGATCACACTGGTTACCGTAAGCTTCCAGACGATCAAAGCAGCAACAGCCAACCCGGTGGAAAGTTTAAGGACGGAATAGTTAATTGGAAAATGTGATGATGTGAATCCCAATAGCTATGGGGAGTGAAAATGAAAATACAGACTATTTGTTGGTTTACTACCGGTGATGACTAAACAAAAAATAAAATAAACAACATGTTCAAAAACTATTTTATCACAGCTTTAAGAAACTTTCGGCGCAACAAAGTTTTTTCAATTATTAATGTCCTGGGTTTATCAATCGGCATCTGCGCATCGCTGGTAATTTTCCTGATCGTTCATTACGAATTTAGCTTCGACAAGTTTGAGCCCGGTCGCGACAGGATTTACCGTGTAGTGCTGGATGCGAGCTTTGGTGGTGTTGAAGGGCATAGTGCAGGCGTTCAGGCACCCCTGGCAAATGCAATCCAACATGAAGTGACAGGTGTTCAGAAAACGGTGCCCATAATGCAATTCCAGGGCGACGGAACTGCCAAAGTTACAATTACCAAAAGCAGGTGAAAGCAAACCTGGTGAATTCAAAAAACAAGCAGACATCGTTTTTACCAATCCTCAATATTTTTCTTTGTTGCCTTACAAATGGATTGCCGGAGCTCCTAATTCTTCTTTAAAAAATCCATTCAATGTGGTACTGACTGAAAGCAGAGCGCATGAATATTTTCCGTCGCTTGCCGCCGCGGATATCATAGGAAAACAAATTACTTATAATGACGATCTCACTGCAAATGTTTCGGGTATCGTAAAAGATTTGGATGAGCAAACTACATTCACAGGTCTTGAATTCATATCGTATGCAACCATCGCACAAACACATTTGCAGGATCAGTTTATGATGAATGTGTGGAACGACTGGATGGTTTATTCACAACTCTATGTAAAACTTTTACCGGGCGCCGATCCTTCAAAAACCGAAACACAATTAAAAGGCTTGCTCAATAAGTATAATAAAGACGCCAATAAAGATGCGGACAATACCATGAGTTTTCACCTGCAGCCGTTAAACGATGTTCATTTTAACCATTTATACCAGGGCGTTGGAAACAGGATTGCCAATAAACCTACATTATACGGCCTGCTTATTATTGCAGCTTTTCTTTTATTCTTAGGTTGTATTAATTTTATTAACCTCACCACTGCAAATGCCACCAAAAGGGCTAAAGAAATTGGTATAAGAAAAACAATGGGCAGTTCAAGAAAGCAACTGGTATTCCAGTTTTTGGGTGAAACATTTTTAGTCACTTTAATGGCAACCCTTATTTCTGTTGGTTTCACGCCGTTACTATTAAGCGCTTTTTCAGAATACATTCCGGATGGGTTGCATTTTAATTTATTCTATCAACCGGCAATTTTTGTTTTTCTCCTATTGCTTATTTTATTTGTAAGTTTTGTTTCAGGCCTGTATCCTGCGTTAATCTTGTCTGGATACAAACCTACCGTTGTTTTAAAAGGACAGTCGTTTGCAAACGGCAACGAAACAAGGCATGCATGGATCAGGAAAGGGATTAACCGTATCTCAATTTGTAGTAGCGCAATTTTTTATTATTGCTACGGTTATGGTAAGCAAGCAAATCAATTTTTCATTAAATGAAGACCTGGGCTTTAATAAAAGCGGGATAATAACATTCGATGCACCACGCGATACCGTTACCGCACACACGCAGCGATTGTTAAACGAAATTAATTCCATTCCCGAAGTGGAAGTGGCCAGTTCCGGCTTTCTTTCTCCGGCAGATAATGGCGTAGCGTTTACCAACGTTTCGTATGCACCTAAGGAAGACATACATCCGCAGGTTCAATTAAGATGGGGAAATCCTTCTTACATTGATGTGTATGAAATTAAATTACTTGCGGGCAGGAATGTCGCTCCGAGCGATACTTTCAAAGAATTTCTCATCAATGAGAAATATGCAAAACTGCTTGGATTTAAAAAACCGGAAGATGCGATTGGCAAGCAGTTAACTTTTAATAATAAGAAGATGCCTATAGTGGGTGTGATGCGTGATTTCCATGATCAGTCTACGCATTCCGAAATATTTCCGCTTGTATTTACCGATGGCAATGGCTCTACGTTTCATATCCGTTTAAAGCCAAACACAGCCGGGGGAAAGGCCTGGCAAAGTGCCATCAGTAAAATTCAGAAAGTATATCATCAAATGTATCCGGGTGAAAATTTCAATTATAAATTTTATGATGACACAATTGCCAAAATGTATGAAAGCGAACAAAAAACCGCAAGCCTGCTAACATGGGCGACCGGCCTTGCTGTTTTCATAAGTTGTCTTGGGTTATTGGGCCTTGTTATTTACACCATAAATACCCGCACAAAAGAAATTGGCATCAGGAAAATATTGGGCGCAACTGTTTCCGATATCGTTTCTGCTTTATCAACAGACTTTCATGAAACTTGTTTGCATTGCGTTTTTATTGCTGCGCCGTTAGCATGGCTGGCAATATATAAATGGCTTGAAAACTATGCCTACAAAACAGCGATAAGCTGGTGGGTATTTGTGTTGAGCGGATCGGCAATGTTATTTATTGCCTTGCTTACTTTGAGCGCACAAACAATAAAAGCAGCGATGGCTAACCCGGTGAAGAGTTTGCGAAGGGAATAATAGTCACTTAGCTGTTTCGCTATTGGCTGATCTAAAATAAAAATTTGAAATATTTATTGGTTTACTACCAATAAGGCATAAACGAAAAAAAAAGAAATGTTCATCAATGATTATTGAACGATAAAAATTCAAAACTCATAATTCTAAATTCTAAATTTTTAAGGCCTTGTTTAAAAATTATTTTAAAATAGCGATCCGGAGTCTTTTAAAAAATAAACTGACGACATTTATTAACATCTTTGGTCTCGGCTTAAGCATGTCTGTTGGTTTAATGATACTCATCCGGACACAGGACGCTTTTCAGTTATGATGAATTTCACCCCCACCCCGAAAGGACTTACAGGGTTACATCCGAATACCACAAAAAGGGAGGCGAAAAATGGCAAATGGCAAGTACTTCACTGCCTTTGGCTAACAGCCTGGCTGATGACACCGCCCTTGTGGAAGATGCCGCAAATGTTTACCCGGCCCTCAACGGAACCGCAACTGCCAACGGAAAAGAATTATACATAAACGGCGCTTTTACAGAACCTTCCTTTTTCTCAATTTTTGGATTTTCACTGCTTGAGGGCAACCCCTCCACCGCTTTAAAAGAGCCTAACACTATTATCCTGAAAAAAGAAACTGCGGAGAAATTTTTCGGCACTACTCACGTGATCGGCAAAAGCATCCGGTTTGACAATGGAACCGTTTTTTTGATCAAAGGCGTTCTTAATACGCCTCCCGGAAAAACACATTTGAATTACGATGCTTATGCTTCTTATAGAAGTGTGCCGTTGATGGAACGTGATAAGATAATCAGCGACAAATCGGCTGACTGGTTTGCTTTTAATGCCGGCTATACTTATGTCCTGTTGCGTAAAAATATTGAACGGGCTGCCATGGATGCAAATCTATATTCCATCGCTGCGCGTTTGAATTCAATAAATAAAGAAGGTACAACTGCGTTTCATCTTCAGCCTCTTGACCAGATAAGCCCCGGCAGAAAAAATTTAAATAACGATAATGCGGGCGGAACGTCCTGGTCGAAAATTTATGTCGAAGCAACCATAGCCCTGCTCATTTTATTGGCCGCCTGCTTCAACTATACCAATCTCACCATTGCACGCTCACTAACAAGGGCAAAAGAAGTGGGCATACGGAAAATTGCGGGAGCCAAACGATCACAGGTTTTTGTCCAATATATTTTTGAGTCAGTCCTGCTATCACTGTTGGCGCTTGTATTTGCGTGGCTCATTCTTTCTTTTATAGTCAGGTATGCGCCTTTCAACGATGACTATGAGTTCATCCCCTCCTCTTTTCATTATAATGGTGAATTTATAGCATGGACCATTGGTTATGCATTATTCGCAGGATTGCTTGCCGGTAGCGCGCCGGCATGGATACTGTCTGCGTTTACTCCTCTACGTGTACTCAAAAATCTCACTACGGCAAAAATTTTTGGGAAAGTAGGTATTCAAAAAGTGTTGATCGTTTTTCAGTATAGTTTATCACTTGTGTTTATCATTTTCCTTTTGGTTTTTTACAAACAGTTTTCATTTATGGGTAACCTGGATCCCGGCTACAAACGCGACAATGTGATAGTGGTACCGTTGAATGGGATGAAACAGGAAATCATTTCGCAGGAACTACATAATGTGAGCGGCGTTCAATCGGTGGGGGCTTCCACCGCGAATTTTACTAAACATTTCACCGGAATGAACACTACTGCCTGGGTGAGCAATAAAAAGGAAGCCATCGACCTGCCGTATTATTATGCTAATGCTGATTTTATTAATGCTATGCATTTTTCACTGGTAGCCGGTCATAACTTCGCGCCTAATCCCCAAAATGGAAACGAACAATATATTTTACTCAATGAAGCCGCCGCCCATGCTTTAGGGTTTACTGATGCGGCGAAGGCGGAAGGTGAAAAGATATGGATCAACGATTCAACTCAACTTCAAGTCGAGGGCATACTTAAAAATTTCAATTTTGAGAATGCAGGAATACCAATTGGTCCGCTTGCTTTTCGCACAAACGACAGCGCATATACCTATTTGTATGTTACCGCACTTGCAGGCAATAACAAAACAACCATGCTGAAAAAAGTGCAGGATGCAGTGGATGCAAAAAATGTCCCTGGCCGAATACAAGCTTCCTGGTTGTCTGATGATCTTGAAAAAAGCAATTCGCAGGCCGCAACCATTTCGCTGTTAGGTTTCCTGGGTCTTATTGCTTTAGTGGTTGCAAGTTTAGGCTTGCTCGGGTTGGTCGTTTATACTGTTGAAGTAAAAGGTAAAGAGATCAGCATCCGCAAAGTAATTGGTGCTTCATCAGCGCAACTGGTAAATATTCTTTCGAAAGGATTTATCAAACTTTTATTTATCGCAGGACTGATAGCAATGCCGGTTGGCTGGTTTTTGTCGGTAATGTTCCTGGAAAATTTCAGTAAGCGGATCGATTTTGGCTTTGGATCAGTAATAATGTGTTTCCTATTCCTGTTGGGTATTGGCTTGTTGACTATCATTTCACAAACGTATAAGGCCGCGACGGACAATCCGGCCAAGCATTTGAGAACGGAATAATTAATTGATTAGCTGATTAGCAAATGCGATAATGTGAAAATGAAAACTGAGATTATTTGTTCGTTTACTAACAGTGATAGATAAACGAAAAAACAAAAAATGACAAAACGGTTGATTTTAAAAAACTGATAACGTATAATTCTAAAACTATGTTTAAAAATTATTTCAAAACAGCCTGGCGGTTCTTATTAAAGAACAAAGCCTTCAGCCTCATTAATATTGTTGGTCTTGCCGTCGGTACCCTGTGTTGTCTATATATCGTTTTATATGTGAAAGATCAATATAACTTTGACAAACACGAGAAGAATGCGAAAGATATTTACCGTGTTACAACCTGGCTCAGTTTACCCGGAGATACGCATAATAATTCTACCTGTTCGCCGCCAATTGCACCTGCCATCAAAAAAGATTTTCCTGAGGTCAGGCAATTCACACGGGTAATAACAGACTTCACAAACAGCCAGCATTTGCTTCGCTATAAGGAAAAATCTTTGTATGAAAAAAATGAATTGTATGTTGATTCTACTTTCTTCGACATCTTCACTTATCATTTTGTAAACGGCAATGAAAAAAATGCTTTAGATGAACCTTATACCGTTGTATTGCTTAAACCGACTGCTGATAAATTGTTCGGCAAAGAAGATCCGATAAATAAAGTAATTACAATTGATGATGACAACGGGAAACATGATTTTAAAGTAACGGGTGTTGTTGATGAAAGCCTTGGGAACTCAAATATAAAAGGAAATATTTTTATTACGATGAACAGCGGCGGAATTGGTGATTATGTTTTGCATAACGATTCTTGGGCAGGAAACAACTTTACCTACTCTTTTATCAAACTGCGTCCGGATGCAAATGTTGCTTCTTTGGAAAAAAAACTGCCTGCGTTTTTACAAACGCATGGTGCCGATCAACTGAAGCAATTGGGCATGACCAAGCGTTTGCACCTTCAGCCAATTGGTTCCATTCATACAACAACCGGTTATGAAGTTGAAGCAACAAAAACAGCTAATCCATCTTTCCTGAATATTTTAATATTAATCGCCGTGTTGATACAGGTAATTGCCTGCATTAATTTTATGAATCTTTCTACTGCAAGGGCATCCAAAAGAGCAAAAGAAGTAGGTGTAAGAAAGGTTATTGGTGCAGAAAGAAGTGACCTTGTTAAACAATTTATGAGTGAATCTTTTTTACTTTCATTCATTGGTGTTGCATTCGCGTTGCCCTTATTGATGCTGGCACTCCCGTATCTTAACCAGGTAACCCAGGCAAGTATTCACTTATCTATGTTGTCTGATTATAAAATGTGGTTATTGCCGGGTTCAATATTTCTTATAACAGGTATTGTTGCCGGCAGTTATCCTGCATTTTATTTGTCAGCTTTCCAGGCTATAAAAGTTATCAAAGGAAATTTCACCAATCATATTTCGGCGGCGGGGATTCGCCGCTCATTAGTTGTATTTCAATTTGTGTTGTCTGTAATATTAATCGGAGGGATCATAGTTATTTATAGCCAGCTAAATTTTATTGAACATAAAGACTTAGGGTTTGATAAAAATCAAAAGCTCATTTTTAATTTCCATACGGATGATTCAAGAAATAAGATAGACGCGTTCGCCGGTGATCTGAGGCAATTATCAGAAGTAAAATATGTAAGTAAAGCAAATAACTACCTGGGGAAATTTGTGCCAAATGATAATGGCTATTTCCTTGCGGGCGGCAGCCAGGCTACGGCAACAGACATTCAGAATATTTCAACCGATGAATATTTCGTTAAAGCGACCGGTATTAAAATAATCAGCGGAAGAGATTTTCATTTATATGATTCCGGGAAAGTGCTGGTAAATGAAACAGTATGCAGGCGGCTTGGATTAAAACCTGAAAATGCCCCGGGAACAAAATTGTATGATTATACGCCTCCGGATCCGGTAGACTATGTAGAGATAGCAGGCGTTATGAAAGATTTTAATTACAATTCATTACATGATGCGGTAAAGCCGTTCATGTTAGTTTATAATCCAAAACGAAATGACATTTCTCACTTGATTGTTTCTGTTGCCAGCACAGATTACAAAACACTACTTTCAAAAATTGGATCGATATGGCATAAAGATTTACAAGCTGTACCCTTTGAATATGCTTTTTTAAGTGATGAAGTACAGAAGCAATATTCGTCTGAAATAACGCTTTCGCGCATTATCAATTTGTTCACCATTATGGCAATTTTTATTTCATGTTTGGGATTGTTTGGTCTTGCGGCATTTAGTGCGGAACAAAGGAAAAAGGAAATTGGTGTACGCAAAGTTTTAGGTGCAAGCGTATCCGGCATTGTACGCTTGCTTTCAAAAGAATTTATCAGATTGGTGATAATCTCCATTGTAATTGCTACACCTGTTACGTGGTGGGCAATGAACAAATGGCTGCAGTCATTTACATATCGGGTTACTATAAGCTGGTGGATGTTTGCGTTGGCAGGCCTTGTTGCAATTATGATTGCGTTACTTACCGTGAGTTTTCAGGCCATAAAAGCCGCAATGGCAAACCCGGTAAAGAGTTTACGAACAGAATAATAAATCTCAAAGGTGAATCATGAATTTATCAATCAGACATCGTTAAATTATACATCATAAATCAATTTTTATGTTTAAAAATTATTTCAAAACGGCATTCAGAAGCCTCGCAAGAAAAAAAACATACAGTATTATCAACATCTCCGGGTTAGCAGTTGGTATTGCCGTTTTCCTAATCATCTTTATGATTATCCAGTTCCAAACGAGCTTCGACACTTTTCATTCAAAAAAAGATCGCATCTATCGTGTGTTAACCGAACATCATAATGAAGATGCAGCTACTGTTTCCTACGCCAAAGGTGTTCCTTTTCCATTGCCCACAGGATTAAAAACGGCTTTCCCCCAACTGCAACAAATAGCTCCCGTTTATGCAAGCCACAATGATCAGTTCCAGGTGCTTGATGACAATGGAACGCCTGTAAAGAATTTTAAAGAGCAGAACGGTGTGTTTTATACCAGTTCCGCATTCTTTAAAATATTTGATTTTCCACTTCTCGCCGGTTCCTATGCTTCCTTAAATGATCCGAACAATGTATTGCTTACAAAAGAAACTGCGGAAAAATATTTCGGCGACTGGAAAACGGCAACCGGCAAAACCATTAAACTAACAGGATTCTATCGCATCAATGCGGCATTGTTCCAGTTTCCTCCGATAGTGCTGAAAGTTTCAGGGATTCTCGCTCCCATTCCGGCAAATTCAGACTTCCAGCTAAAAATGGCCATTGCCTGGGGAACCGATTTTACCGGAGATATAAAGTATGGATTTGCAAACCCGGATTGGAATCAATCAGCGCCTGATTTTGGTTGCTTTGTTTTGTTGCCGCCAAAACACTTCTGTTCGCAATTTCAATCAACAGTTAAGCGCCTATTCGCAAAAAGTACAAACTGCTGACAACAAGGATAGTTATATGATACAGCCTTTGAGTCGCTGTGCATTATGATACACAGGTCGGCGACTATAGTAACAAGACCATCAGTCATGAACTCATCAATGTTTTGTGGCTGATCGCCGCATTCATCCTGCTGATCGCATGCGTAAACTTCATTAACCTCTCCACTGCACAGGCTGTTAACCGGGCAAAGGAAGTGGGCGTAAGAAAAGTTTTGGGAAGTAGCAAATCCCAATTGCGTGTACAGTTCCTCGTTGAAACATTTTTGATAGTTACGATTGCTGTAATTTTTGCTGCAGCTATAACGCCTTCTTGCATTGCCTTACGTAAATCAACTGCTGGAACTTTCGCTTTCATTCAATATACTTCAGAAATCCCGCAATTATTATATTTCTTTTGGCGGTAGCTATTGTGGTAACAGCACTTGCCGGTTTTTATCCTGCGATTGTTTTATCTCGTTTCAATCCCGTTAATGCGCTAAAAAGTAAACTAACGGCAAATACCACAAAGGGAATTTCATTAAGAAGAGGATTGGTAGTGTTTCAATTCATCATTGCGCAAGCCCTCATCATCGGCACGCTGATCATTGTGAAAGCAGATGGATTATTTTATGAACCGGCCGTTAGGCTTCGACAAAGATGCGATTGTAAATATTCCGTTTCGCCCGGATAGTACTGGTAACAAACTTACGGGTTACCTAAGCAACCAGCTATTGTCGGTAAAAGGCGTTCAGGCGGTGAGTTTCAGTTCCAACAGCCCGGTTGAAGACGAGAATGATATGTGGACAAACTTGAAATTTGACCATGCAACAAAGGATGAAGGGTTCCAGGCGATCGTCAAATTTGCTGATACTGCATTTGTGCCAACCTATAAATTACAACTGGTGGCAGGAAGAAATTTAGAACCGTCCGGTTGGACAAAAGAATTTTTGGTAAATGAATCGTTCGTAAAAAGCCTGGGGCTTAAAAAGCCGGAAGATATACTGAACAAAGACGTAAGCATAATGGATGGCTTGATAAAATGCCCGGTTGTTGGTGTATTGAAAGATTTTAACGACAGGACTTTGCGCAATAATCTTGCGCCATTGCTTATTGCCACCAACAGTACCATGTACCGCCAGGCTGCCATAAAACTGTCAACAACAAATATTGCTGCTACCATGCAATCCATTAAAAAAGTATGGGAGCAAACATTTCCCGATTATGTTTATGAGTACAGGTTTCTTGATGATAAAATCGCAGGTTTTTACCAACAGGAAAGCCAATTATCGCAGTTGTACAAAATTTTTGCTGCGATCGCTATATTCCTTAGCTGTCTTGGGTTGTACGGTTTGGCCTCCTTCATGGCTGCACAAAGAATAAAAGAAGTGGGTATTCGCAAAGTGCTTGGCGCCACCGCCGGTAATATCGTTTATTTGTTTTCAAAAGAATTTATTCTGCTCATTGCCATTGCCTTTGCCATCGCTACACCGCTTGCATGGTATTTTATGCACCAATGGCTCCAGGATTATGCGTATCGCATCAATGTGAGTTGGTGGTTATTTGCCGCAGCCGGAATTGCCGCCATAGTTATCGCCCTTGTAACAGTAAGCTTCCAGGCAATTAAAGCAGCGGTGGCGAATCCGGTGAAAAGTTTGAGAACAGAATAATTAGCTGATTAGCTAATGTGATAATGTGAAAATGAAAAGTGGGGATATTTGTTTGTTTACTAACAATAATGGGTAGACGAATAAATATTGTATTGAGAGAAAATCATAATTTTAAACTCTAAATTTTAAATCGTGTTTAAAAACTATTTTAAAACCGCTTTAAGAAACTTGCAACGCAATAAGATTTATTCTTTCATCAACATTGCAGGTTTAAGCCTTGGGCTCACCTGTGCCATGCTGATAATGTTGTATGTAAAAGATGAAGTAAGCTTCGACAGGTTTCATAAAAATGTAAATAATATTTACCGCGTTGTGTCAAAATCTGAACAGCAAGGGCAGGAAAGGGAAATTAGCACTACCAGCTTGCTGCCAGGGCCCCGCTTCACACAAAACGTTCCGGGCATCAAGTCTTTTGTACGTATGCAAGACGGAGTAGAAGATGTAAAAAAAGGAACAGAAGTGGAATCGCAGCGCATGTTATATGTTGATTCAAGCTTCTTTTCCATATTCACTTTTCCATTGTTGGAGGGCAATTACAGAACATGTTTAAAAGAACCACATTCGGTTGTATTGAGCGAAGATGCTGCAAAAAAATATTTTGGTACAACTGATGCCGTGAGTAAAGTAATGATGGTAAAAGAAGATTCCACTTTTGTTCCCTACAAAGTAACGGCTGTTGCAAAAGGCTGTCCTCAAAATTCTTCCATACAATTTGATATATTACTGCCTTTAAAAGAATCTACGAAAGATGCAAATAACACTGCAAATTGGTTCTTCGGTAGCTCACTGACCACGTATGTAGTATTAAATGACAAAGCAACTCCGCAAACGGTAGAAAAGCAAATGCAGGCTTTTTATGTAAAAGATGCGAAGCAAACCTATGAAGCACTCGCAAAAAAGTTTGGCTTCGGATCCGATGCTAAAATGGGCACAACTTATTTTTTGCAGCCGTTTCCTGATATGCATTTAAGCGTTGATCTTCCTGCAAATGACGCCGCCAGCAACCCGATTTACTCTTATATACTTTCAGGGATTGCGTTGTTTATATTATTGATTGCCTGTATAAATTTTGTGAACCTTAGCACTGCGCGTTCTGTGAGGCGTGCCAAAGAAGTAGGCATCCGGAAAGTTATTGGCAGTTCCAGGAAGCAATTGATGATGCAGTTTCTCGGCGAATCTTTTTTCTTATGCACCATTGCGTTTTTGTTAGCGATATTTTTAGTGCAATTACTATTGCCTTTGTTTAATAATCTTGCCAACAAAGCATTATCACTTTCGTATTCGGTCGACGCGAAATTAATAGCAGGCTATATCTTATTATATCTTATTACAGGATTTCTTGCAGGTTTTTATCCTGCATTAGTTTTGTCAGGTTATGATCCTGTGCAAACATTATACAGCCGTTTTAAAATAGCACGGAAAAATTATTTACCAAAATCCCTGGTGGTGTTACAGTTTACACTGGCATCTTTTTTAATCATTGCCACCTTTATCATTTATTCCCAGTTTAATTTTCTTACTAAAACAGATTTGGGATATGATGACAACAATCTCGTTATCGTGAATAAAGATGGAATGAAACATGCCGATGCGGCTGTTTTTAAAAATGATTTGCTTAAAAACCCAAAGATTGCCGGCGTTAGCGCAAAGAATGCAGGCTACGGCCAGGCAGCAGCAAGAAATGCTAATGATTCTCTTATACAATTTGCTTATGAAACTATTGATGAAAATTATTTGCCATTATTAAAAATTCCATTGGTTGCAGGACGAAATTTTTCACCAGCATTTCCTGCTGATTCCACAGAATCCGTTATCGTAAATGAAAGCTTTGTAAAAACAGCGCAATGGAAAAACCCGATTGGAGAAACCCTGAAATTCTCCTTCGATAACAATAAAATGTATCGTGTAATTGGCGTGGTAAAAAACTATCATTTTGCTTCGTTAACCGAAAAAATAAGACCTGAATTATTTACTATGAAGAACGACAATTTGTATGGATCTTACTATATCAAAATAAAACCCGGGTCAGCAACAGCAAGTTTAAAATGGATACAAAAAACCTTCTCTAAATTTTACCCGATGAGCCCGTATTCATACACGTTTAAAAATGATGACAACATAAAGCAATATGCCGCTGTTGAAAAATGGGAACAGATTATTTTATTCGGTGCATTATTAACCATTTTCATTTCATGTATTGGATTGTTTGGCTTATCAGTTTTATCTGCAGAAAAGAGAACAAAGGAAATCGGGATTCGAAAAGTGTTAGGCTCATCGATACAACACATTGTTACAACGCTTTCAACTGATTTCATCAAGTTAGTTGTATTTGCTTTAGTGATTGCGTCGCCATTGGCATACATGGCTGCAAACAAATGGTTGCAAAATTTTCCCTATCGCATTACAATAAGTTGGTGGATGTTTGCTTCAGCAGGAATATTGGTGATGTTGATTGCATTAATAACAGTAAGTTTTCAATCAATAAAAGCGGCGATGGCGAATCCGGTGAAAAGTTTAAGAACGGAATAATCAGCTGATTAGCTAATTAGCCAATGTGATAATTTGAAAATGAAAATTGCGGTTATTTGTTGGTTTACTAACAATAATGGCTAAATGAAGAAATATTATATTAAGAAAAGATCAGGGGCTAATTATTGTAACTCGAAATTGAAATCTTAAAAAATTGTAGTAAAGACCTGGAAACAAAACTTTCTTTAAACTATATCAAAGATGAACACCCGGTGTATCGAAAACGAACAGTCTTGATTATTTTAAATTTTTAAATAATTAATATTCAATGTTTTAATTGATGGCCCGGTTTTTTTAGTTTATACCCGAAAAGAAATTATATCCCTTTAAAATTGCTTTGAAAAATGTTTAAAAACAATTTCAAAATCGCTGTCAGAAATCTCCTTAAAAACAAAGCTTTTTCACTGATAAATATTTCCGGCCTTGCTATTGGCATGGCTGCGGCAATGTTGATTTTTTTGTGGATAGAAAATCAAGTGAGTTACGACAGGTTTTACAAAAAAACCGATCGCATTTATACGCTCAACAATCGTGACAAATTCAACGGGCAACTTAATGCCTGGAATACTACACCCAAGATTTTGGCGCCGACTATCAAAAGCGAATATCCGGAGGTGGAAGACGTGGTAAGAATGTCTGGTTGCCATTTTTTATTTACGGTGGGCGACAAACATTTGAATGAGCAAGGCGATTTTACCGATTCAGCCTTTTTTAATGTTTTCAGTTTCCCGTTAGTTGAAGGAAATCCTTCAACGGCTTTAAATAATAACAAGGGTATTGTTTTGACGGAAGACTTTGCGAAAGCTCTTTTTGGCCCGAAGCCTGCCGTTGGCAAAGTTCTAAAAATTGACAGTGTGGATTACTTTACAGTCACCGCTGTAATGAAAAACTTACCCAACAACACAGCTTTTAAATTCAGCTACCTTTTGCCCTGGAGCTATTTGAAAAAGATCGGCGGAGATGATACTTATTGGGGTAACAACTCTGTTCAAACCTACGCCTTACTAAAGCCGGGTGTGTCTTTGGCTTCGTTCAACAAAAAGATAGAAAATGTTACCATCGAACATTCAAAAAATTCAGGAGATGAACAAACAACACAGGTTTTTGCCTACCCATTAAAATATCAATGGCTGTATTCTGATTCTGAGAATGGGAAATATGTTGATGGCAGAATTAAAACTGTGAGAATGTTTGGAATCATTGCCATCTTCATCCTCCTAATAGCCTGCATCAATTTTATGAATTTAAGTACAGCAAGGAGCGAAAAGAGAGCAAAGGAAGTTGGGATTCGCAAAGTAGTGGGCGCGCAGAAAAGATCACTGATCGCACAATTCATAGGCGAAAGTATTTTACTTTCATTTCTTGCTTTTTTAATTGCCCTATTCATCGTTTCGGCAGCCTTACCAGCGTTCAATAATTTGGTATCCAAACAACTTAGCCTGCCTTTCAGTAATATTTATTTCTGGCTTTTAGCGATCGCTTTTGTTCTTTTTACAGGAGTGCTGGCGGGCAGCTACCCCGCATTTTATTTGTCGTCTTTTAAACCTGTGAAAGTCTTAAAGGGAACATTAAAATCTGCGAATGCGCTCGTGACACCAAGAAAAGTTTTGGTCGTGCTACAATTCACTTTTGCCATTGCACTTATCATTTGTACCATTATTGTTGAACAGCAAATAAAATATGCACAGGAAAGAGATTCGGGCTATGCGAAAGACAAGCTGGTTTATACATCGCTGGATGGTGATATTAAGAAAAACTATCTCCTGATAAAAAATGATTTAATCAACAGTGGCGCTGCAGTTGCAGTTTCCAAATCGATGAGCCCGATAACCAATAGAAACAGCGACGGCTGGGATTGGAAATGGGACGGAAGCACTTCCGCTGATGAAAAAACCGATTTCGTGAGGATGTCTTCTGATGCTGATTTTGTAAAAACCCTTGGTGTCCATTTAACAGAAGGAAGAGACATTGATATATATAAATACCCTACTGATTCCACCGCAATGCTTCTTAATGAATCAGCAGTTCATGTGATGCGGCTAAAAGATCCTGTAGGCACAGAAGTGCAGGCAGACGGAAGAACGTGGCACGTGGTAGGTATTTTGAAAGATTTTATTTACGCTTCTCCTTTTGAAAAAGTGCAACAATTGGCTGTGATGGGGCCCGCTTCCTGGTTTAATACAATGCACTTTAAATTGAATCCCGCCAATTCCACTCAAAAAGATTTGCAACTTGCTTCAAACATTTTCAAGAAGTATAATTCGCAATATCCATTTGATTACAAATTTGTGGATGAAGCGTATGCCGCAAAATTCAAGGAGGAGCAACAGACAGGAACGCTGGCGGCGCTGTTTGCCGGGCTAACTATTTTTATTTCCTGTCTCGGACTGTTCGGTCTCGCCACCTACATGGCTGAAAACCGGATAAAGGAAATTGGTGTAAGGAAAGTGCTCGGCGCCTCAGTATTCAACATTACCACTTTACTTTCAAAAGATTTTCTGAAGCTGGTGATTATTTCCCTGCTTATCGCTTCGCCGGTAGCGTGGTGGGCGATGCACAAGTGGCTTCTCGCCTTTTCTTACCATATTGATATTAAATGGTGGGTCTTTGCCGGGGCGGGAATCTTATCCATTTTGATTGCTATTGTAACAGTAAGTTATCAATCGATAAAAGCAGGTTTGGCTAACCCGGTGAAGAGTTTGAGAACAGAATAATTAGCTAATTAGCTGATTAGCTAATGTGATAGTGCGATACGGCCCGGGAAAAAGACAGTTACAGTAAACCAACAAAATAAAGCAATTTATATCTTGTCCGTAGGCACCGATGTGTGGACCGCATTTGTTTTTTTATTTCAAGGATTCTAAAGAATGCAGAAGCCCACACACAGAAAGAAAATGTATTTAGCCGGGAATAGAAAGACAGTAATACTTTTAAAATTCAAACCTGCTTGCAAAAATTATTCGCTCTTCTTTTCTTCACTGGAAACAATATCTTCATCAAAGTGCCATCTGCCACCGCAACGCTTTCTCCATTCGGCCCTGAATTTTTCTCTTTCTTCAGGTGTCATCCCATCCCATTTCGTACGCCAGTTTCGTTTCCATGCATGGCGGCGTCCGTGCCAGCCTCTGCCTCTTCCGAAGCCGCCAAATAATATCTTACTTAATACCAGTATTCCCAATGCCTCGTAAAAGGTAATAGCCTTTACCCCCAATACTGCCGGCAAGATGGCATTCCAAAGAAGCATTACTATTACACCGAATAGTAATATTGCAGCAATAAATAGGAAGAAGAACATCACCCCTCTTGTGACCCAAAATTTTTTCATTGTATTTAATTTTTAATTAGTTCAAAAATTGATAATAATGCTCCTAATAATTCAATAGTTCATCTTTCAACGTTTGCAGCCTTTCTCTCAGGTGCAACACGGCATAGCGTTTGCGGCTGATCAGCGTTGGGATACTTACCCCTGTTTGTTCCGACAATTCTTTAAAAGGGACGTCCTCCAGTTCATTTTTTATAAAGACTTCCCTTTGTTCTGCAGGCAGTTCATCCAGGGCAGCATTTAATTCTGTCCAAAACAGCGTCCGTAGATATTCGGTTTCCACATTGTCATCTCCGGCCAGGATGATATCCCGCCAATCGAAATTTTCATCGTCCGTTAGATATGTTCCGAAAACATCATCTGCCAATGGCATCGAATGTTTTCGATACCGGTCGGTTATTTTATTTCTCGCCACTGTGTAAAGCCAGTTGCCTACCTGTTCAATGGGTTCCGCGTTTCCCGCGAGCTGGAAAAACACGTCCTGCAAAATATCCTCTGCATCTTCCCTACCGGATACGCGTTGTTTGATAAAGCTCAGCAGGCGCCTGCTGTATGCTTTAATGGTTTGTGTTATGGTATTATTCCTTTCAGCCGCCATTTGCATTGATATATCCATTGCATCCTTCATCTTCATTATAGACGAATGAGCATGAAATATGTTTTAAATGTACAAAGTGCAATTGGGATTGACGATCTGGCGCTTCCATTGGAAGTATTGAGCCACCGGTCTCCAGGCGCAGGCGTCCCGCTTGTGCCTTCAAAGGTCTCGCTCGTTTACGGTTGGGTTAACTATAAATTATTTGGCTTCAATTTTTTTAATAAATTATCAAACCGAACCCAATAAAAATTACAATCTTTTTCGCCTGTGCCCTTTGTGTAAAATAAATACTTGCCATCAGGAGAAACATACTGCCCAAAACGATGTGCCAAGCCTTCGTTTATTTTTTCTCCCAAACTTACCGGTTCAGTCCAGGTATTATCGGTTTTTCTAAAACTGATCCACAGCTCACATTCATAGGTCTTTGTCTCTTTGGCGCTGATTATAATATAAGATTCATCAGGTGCAATAAAAAAATCTCCGTCAAAAGCTGAAGTGTTTAAAGGAGCGCCCAAACTTTTAATAATAGTATCATTTTTGGAAATAGCTAAAGTACAAAAGTCGTAAGTGCTGTAATCTCTTTTGCTCCCTGAATTGGCATTACTACCTACATAATACAGCCCGCTTTCAGTTGGCATGAAATTGTAAAGCCCATATTGTTTATTAAGAAATGGTTTCGCTGCAGCCCAGCCATTTTTAGTTCTCGTCGATTCCCACACATCGCTGTATGGGCCGCCAAAAAATAATGTATCCTGGTCAATAGAAAGCGTTGGGGTAGCCAGGTCACGCGCTATTATTTTAGGAGCCTTCCATTTTCCTCCATCAAAAATCATTTGTTTAACACCTGTGCCATTAAAGTCGAACCAGTGTCGCGCAAATCCGTAATAAAACTCTTTCCCGTCTTTTGAAAAGGCTAACCTTCCCAACACAATTCCGGAATCAGCAAGCATTTCAGGTGCAAATATTTTTGGTGTGTCAGATGGCGGGACTTGTCCTAAATAAGCATCTTTGGTATTCCAAAATTTACTTTGGGCTGTGGCATTTTCAATGAGCCCCGCAATTACGATTGCAATCACCAGGCAGCGCCTGAAATATTTTGAAGTCATGTTTATTCTTTTATCAAATTTAGGTATCTACAATGAACACAGCTTTCATTTTATATGAATGGTTGGGCTTTGTCAACATAACAGGCGACAGTTTTCGACTTGTTGGTGTGGCTGGTTTTACAACTAAAGCTCACGCAGAGGATCCGGTGTATATGCATGTTTTATTTTTACAGTACAACGGGTACCCTGTCGGGAGGACGTTGCGTACCCGTAAAATTCTCCTTTACTAACCGGTTAAAATGAAACAGGAATTATTGCTTTTTGCCTGCCGGAAGACAGGTTGGTTTACAGGAAATAGTTACGACTTTGAAATGACGCGTAAGGAGACCGGCCATGAAAGAGGCTAAGAGTGTTGCATGACACTACTCAAAAAATCTTCATGCCACATTAACCAGGTTTAAGTTTACGAACAAAAAAATTATTTTACCTCATTACCCTCTGTATCGATATATCTGATCGGGCCAAAGTTAAGTTCTTGTATTCCCTTTTCAATCTTTGACCTGTCTCCAACAATTACCCAGGTAAGATTATTTGGCTTATCTACTTTCATTGCAGCATTGCGTATATCGGTCAATGTTAGATGCTGCAACATTGATGGATAATTCTTCAAATAATTTAATCCCCTGTCATATTCAATGGTTGATTGTAGTTCAGATAATACAGAACTATTCGTTTCCCATACACCTGGCAATTCCATCACTGCATTTTTTTGTACTTTATCAAACTCTTCTTCTGTTGCCGGTTTATCTCCCACATATTGTGATAGTTCTTTCTGTATTTCCTGCATAGATTCTTTTGTCTTATCTGTCTGAACAGGGGCGTAAGCTACAAAAAATCCCGGCCCCTTTGCCGATACATCCGCAGAACCGGCACCATACGCCCAATGTTTATCTTCACGCAAATTCATGTTAAGGCGTGAAGTAAATTGCCCACCCAAAATACGGTTCATCATGTGAATTTTTTCAAAGTCAGGATCTTTTGCTGACGGGCTTATCTCAGCCGCAAAAATGATAGATTGCAACGCGCCGGGTTTATCAATAATATAAATTGAAGGTTGTGCTGGCAATGTCAACATCTTTTATATTTTTTTCAGGAACCGAGTGCTTCTTCCATGAACCAAAGCTGTTCTCCAATTTTGTTTTTAATTCATCAGGGTTGATATCACCTACAACTACAAGTACTGCATTATTGGGAGCGAACCAGGTATCATGAAATTTCACGAGGTCGTTTCTGGTAATAGCTTTTACAGATGACCCGGTACCAGATCCTGTGAAAGAATTACTATATGCATGCCCGTCACCATACAATAAATGTGGTAGAATACGTAACCCCATTGCAAACGGCTGTGATTGTTCCTGCCTGATGGTAAGCAATTGTTCTTTTTGAACTCTTTCAAAATTCTTTTCAGGAAAAGAAGGATGGTATAAAACATCTGTGAATAATTTGAGCGATTCATCAAGATTTATCTTCAATGCAGTCATGTACAAATACGAATTATCAAGACTGGAATAGGTACGAAGGCTTGCACCTGCATTAGCCAAATCATCGCTTAGCTGCAAAGCAGATTTGGTTGTTGTTCCTTCCTGCATCATCGTCATGGTTAATTTAGCGAGGCCCGGTTTACCAAACTGGTCAGCGGCATAACCGGCGTTAACCATTAAAGACATATCAACAACGGGAACCGAATTCCTTTCAACCAATGCTACCTTTAATCCATTGCTTAATGTAAACTGTTTTGTATCCGGGAATTTTACAACTACAGGCGCATCTAAAGGAGGTTGCTGTTTTCTATCAGCAATAGCATCGCCAACCGTATAATTTCCATAAGGCTCAATATCCAAAACATATTCACCATCGCTCAACCAGGCAACAGCCGCTTTTTTTATATCAGCAGGCGTTGCATTTTTAATCCATTCCTGTATTTTTTTGTAATATCCGGGAGTGCCCTCAAAAGTTTGGCTTTGTGCGAGAATATCTGATGTGCCGCCAAAACCGCCAATACGTTCCATACCTTTAATAAAACCAGCAAAGTAATTTGTTTTAGCTCTTTCTACTTCGGCAAGTGTTGGCCCTTGTGTCAGTATTTTCTGCAGTTCCTCATTGATTATCGTATCTATTTTACCCGCGGTGACACCAGGCTTTACATTGGCTACAATATTGAATTGGCTGGCGATTTCCCTGTCCTCAACATAAGAATAAACACTACTTGCCAACTGATCGTCATACACCAGCCTCTTATACAAGCGTGAGGTTTTGCCGTTAGTAAGAATATCACTTAATAAATTAAGATAAGCATCGTCCGCTGTTCCCCATTGCGGGGTGTTCCAGACTTTCTGTAACCGCGTTTGCGGTACCCTGTCTTGTGCGGTTTGATAATGGATGCCGTGCATTTTTGCAACCCATGCTTTTTGCCTTGCAATTGGGGGGCAAGCCGGTATCGCTCCAAAATATTTTTTCACTTTTTCATAAACCGAATCGGTGTTAACATCGCCAGCAATCACCACGGTTACGTTATTAGGGCCGTAATAAGATTTGAACCATTGTTTCACATCATCGAGGGATGCGGAATCCAAATCTTTTTTATCACCGATCACCGTCCATGAATAGGGATGGCCTTTAGGAAAAGTGTTTTTTGCGATGAGTTCCTCGGCAATAGAATAAGGCTGGTTTTCGCCCTCTCGTTTTTCATTTTCAACAACCCCTCTTTGTTCTTCCAATCGTGATGAGTCAACAGAGCCCAAAAGGTAACCCATCCTGTCGCTTTCAGCCCATAAAATTTTATCTAACCCTGATGTGGGCACATCTTCAAAATAATTGGTACGGTCATTATTCGTAGTTCCATTGTTATCGGTGCCACCAATTGATTCAAGCATTACATCAAATTTTTCCCGGTTGTTTTCACTTCCTGTAAACATTAAATGTTCAAATAAATGGGCAAAACCATTTTTACCCACTGGTTCATTTTTTGAGCCAACATGATACCATACATTGAAAGCCACAATAGGCGCTTTATGATCTTCATGCACAACAAGTGTAAGCCCATTGTCTAACACAAATTTTTTGTACGTAATATCTATTTCGGGGTACTTTTTTTTCGTTGTTTGAGTAAATGCAGTTATGCAAAAAAATAGTAAACAAGACGTAGCAAGCAATCTTTTTATAAAAAGCATATTTGATGGTTTTAGGGCGAATGAAAATCTAAGTTATTGCATTCTAAATAATATTTAATATGAATTTTTACTAACTTTTCTTTTCTATAATATTCACCTCCAAAAGTCTTTCTCAATAGTTAAAGTAAAACAGGAATTATTGTTTTTTGCCTGTCCAATGTAGTTTTATTTTGTCTCAATAGCTTTGTCGCACTTAAACTGAGTCCACAATTGATTAAGACTTTGCCAAATATTGTCGCTATAGGGTTTGGGAGATATTTCGTTAAATATAAAAGTATTATTTTTCCCTTCACAGGTTTTTAAATGAACAATGCAATTAAGTGTGATTGGTTTTTGCTCCATATAGTCAAGCATATAAATTGTTCCCCGAAAAGTTTTTAAATCTCCTTTGTCTGTTTTCACCTTTTTAATTTCCGTTTTAACCTTTATTATTTTGTCGGCCGGAATTTTTCGAGGCACAATGTTTCTCCCAACAAGTCCGGTATAATAAGCCTTTAAATTGTTTTCTATAATTTTTGCGTTTATCTTTTGTTTGCCGTCTAAATACCACAAAAAAGCGTATGTCCAATATTCATCACTTTTTGCGTTGCCCCAGCCTGGAGTAAATCTAATGTCCTCGACACCTTTATAAGGAATTTGAGGAGCAAATTCTATCGGAATTAAAAACCGTTCAACGTCCCAACCTTTCGGAAAGTTAAGAGTGTATGGTGCTTCCCATTTGCTACCATCAAATTTAACTTTTGTGGTCTGCCCAAATGCGTTTAAACAAGTCAGGCAAAGTAGCGTTATGATAAAATTTTTCATTTTTTTAAATTGTTAGGGGTCATCTCAAATTACACCAACGGTCAGCTTGCTGATGTACCGGCATTTTATATCGTTCAGTCCACAACATTAGCAAGGTGAAAAACTACAGATGAAGATATGCACTTTTTCTCAACGTCTCACGCTGCTTGACGTTGCATAATGCTGAAAAGTAAATTCACGACTACAGCACAATCCTTAAAGTTATTAATCTTGCTCCAAATGTAATCGTGATTGATACAGTTATAGTAAACCAACAAAATAAATGGATTTATGTTTTGTCCGTATTCACAAATGTACGGACAGCAGTTGTCTTTTTAGTTGATGGACTCTAAGGAAAACAGGAAGTATTTTAAATCTTATTCCAGTCCCAAATTCCGTATTTCAATTCGTCTGTAAGTTTGAAACCACATAGCTTTAATGTAAGCAAAATGTTTCCCCTGTGATGTGCTTCGTGATGGATAAAATAGCCTAACAATGGAACAAGTCCACGTTTGTTGCCTTTTACAGTTCCGTTGTCTTCAATTCCTTTTTTCAACACTTCGGCAACGAAGCCGGCAGAAATGGTATGACACTCTTTAAGCATAGCAATAGTTTTGGCGTCCTCTGCTTTTATTGTCGTCAAATCTTTTACAAGTTCCTTTTCAAGTTTTTCGATTTTCCAAAATCTAACATTGTACATGTGAGCTAACTGATGCCCTACATTTCCGCCACCACGCTTTGAAGTGGTTAGTGTCAAGGCTTCTTCTGTTAAGTTATCCAATAATTTTAAATTGGTTCTGTGATTGATAAACCAGGTTTCTAAAATCTGTTGTTCTATTACGTTCATTTATTTTTTCTATTAAGGTTATGAGAATAGGTCGTCTTTTTCATGAGCTGTCATTAATTTTTTTCCCCTTTATTCAGATCGGAATCAACGACAATTTCACCAGAATAAGTTTCAAGCTTAATTAAGTCCATAATCCCGACATTTCGCATCCATTGGCGATACTTTTCTGCACCAGCTTTACCAAGTTCTTCTGATTCCCATTTTGCAACTGCAATTGTCTTTGTACTATCAGCACGCATCAGCCGGTAATTTATAAATCCCGGCTGAGCCCGGAAGACAGCAAGTCCATCTGTCCCGATCATACGAAATATTCGTTCTGCGTCTGGCGAGTAGGTGCTGATATTCCAATGAGCAATAGTCATCCGAAGGTACTTCGGTGCAATGCTATTATTTCCTGCATTCGGTTTCATGTTATTATTGTTTGATTGTTGAAAAAGTCCGCCTCCAAAAAAAGTGGCAATAATAGCTATTAGTTTCAGCATTCTCATCTCCATAAATTTAATTAAAGTTTGGTTGCTTTCGTTTCTCAGCAGCGTTTCACGCTGGTGAGCGCTGCGACGATTACAGCGCAATTTTAAAATTAATAATCTTCCTCCAAATTTAATTATGATTGAGACAGTTGCAGTAAACAAACAAAATAAAGGAATTTATGTTTTTGTCGGAACTCGTTGCCAGGGGAAACGCTTACACCGGCCAGGGTTCCACTCTCTTATTTTTTTGACATTCAAAAAATGGCGCGGCAAATCGTTATGCAGCAGGACTCCAATTGTTTTTTATCCCTTTGATGAATAAATATAAAATGATGGAAAGTTCACCGAAGAAAAATGGAAACATATAAGGATCTATCGCATTTTTAATTTCAGGGAAAAGTATATACATGAGACTTTGTACCGTATAAGCGACACCTGTAATCAACACAAGCACCCCGATGATGCGGGGAATGAATCCTGATTTGTAGGCCAGCATCCCCATTGGGAAAAGCCACAGTCCCCAGAAAATCTGTATCAGTCCTGTTCCGGCAATGCTTGTTCTGCGAAAGAGTATGGCAAATTTCTGCGCCTCTTCAGCGGTGAGATATTTCATAATATCTCCTTTCAGCACCAGGAGAGAGGATAAATCCAGCGTAGAAAGTGCAAAGCTGAAAGGAACCTGCACAAGCACAAATGCAACCAAAAGCCTGCAAAGATTGCGGTCTACATTCTCAAATAGTTTATAAAACTGCATTGCTAAAAAAATGTACAAAACATCGGTGATGACAGAGACGGATATATTAATGCGGAACAGGAATTCTTTGTTCATTATGTTTTGGCAGGTTGCCGCATCGTCGCCCTTAACGGCAATCTGAGGCGGGACATACATCAAACTAAAGATGCCAAGAAGGGCAAGAATGAAATACAAAAGCCCGGTAATCCGTGCCGTTCTTTTCAATGATTTTGCATCCTGAATCATAATTTTGTTTATTTAATTTTATGTATGGTCGTTTTCAGGATAGCAGTATCGCTTGATCTCCTGCTGCCGTTGGATTCCCTGCCAACAGCTTATGGTTAAAACTAAAATTAGACAATTTTGTTTGTTTACCGGAAACGCTTTCTTCTTCAGCATTCTACCCCGGCCCACGAAACAAAGCAGAACATGGACGAATACTGAAAGGTAAAATTATTAGTTCGCAACAAGCAAAAGCTTTTTCAATTTAGTGCAGGTCATGTTTGGCTTTTTGGCAATACTAATGTCAGGCGATGTTCTGGTCTAATAAAACGCTTCTAGTTTATTTCATATTCTTTATGTAACAAATCGATTAATCTTATTGTGAATGGAAGTTTTTCCCGCAAATTGTCGAGGTAGTTCTGTGTCCATCCCCGTTCTAAAGATATTTTATTATAAAACATACTTATTTTTTTAGGGTCATCATATAACAGGGGAAGTTCTTTGTTTGGAGCTGTACCGTTTTTGAAATATGAAGTGTCTTTCCATACTTTAAATAGTAGAAATTCGCTCATTGCATCCACGGCATCATTTATAGCTTTCGAATATGGAGCTTCCGCTGCATCGATGCTTCTTATTACTTCGTCATACCGTGAGATGCTATCGGCAATATGGTCTTTTCGTATGTATTGAAAACCACCGGCATTTTTAAGCTGTGTCATCGTTGCGTCGTCACTTGCAAAACTGGAATAAAATGAAACCATTCTTGAATATTTGTACAACAACTGTTTATTCTCCGGGGTTAAAATATTATTGGATAAAATTGAAAGCAAGCTGTCTAAATCGATAAGTTTTTTTTGATTATCATTAATTGTGTTTGTTATGTCGATTTTGTCCTGTTCCAGGTTATGAATGAGGCTATTGATATACTGGTGCTCCTTTTCAATATTGGTGATGTGTTCACGAATGTTTTCTGCAAGGAAACCCATAGAAACAGCAAAAAAAATCATTAACCCTTCTAACAAATATTCCGTGAATTTTTTTTTCTCAATTTTCGGATGATGGTGCACTTCCATATTTCTGATTTATCTCTTAAGTATATCGGTCCGGGTTTAGATATCGCCCAATGTTTGTATTTAGGAATAAGACGCAACAGGTTTAAAAAAACTATTTTATTATATATCGTTTCAAACCCGGGTTAAAGCCTACAATATCCATTCGTCTTGGGGAGCAAGAATCTCCGATTAGAACAAAATGAACTGAATCATTTCCATAAAATGTCAATTTATATTTTCCCCAATAATCCTTCCCGCAAACATCTTTAATATTCTTAATCGAAAAGACAGAGTCTTGTAAAAGATAATCCCCTCTTTCTCCAATTTGCCCGTTTGGTAATGCAATGGTATATGTGTTATCTTTTTTAAAATCCAAATATTCTCCACTTGGTGTACCGTCCAGATTAAGGATTGACCACCGCCCTATTAAGCTATACTCTTGATGAACAAACGCAAAAATTGTTGCAATAATAAAAAGAAATAGAACCAATAGCTTAAAGTTAATTTTTGATGATTTCTCTTTCATGATTATTATTTTTTGAAGTGAAGAATTTAATCCAATATAGCAGCTTACAAATGCGGCTTTGTAGCCGGTTAGGAATTTAAGGCTCCTTCTGCCCAAACCCTCAACCGAATGTAAATGAAAAAGTTGATTATTTGTTCGTTTGCTAATAGAATTCGGCGGCCAGGCTGCTGATGATAGCAAACAAAAAGTTGGAGAATATATTCGTCGCCCCGCCGTATGGCTAAACCGCCAATGTTTCGGGTTCGGTTTTGCGAAACGATAAAATTCATTCACATTGTTATCACAACTTTTCCTTTGTGCTCTGCTTTATCAAAAAGCCGGAATGCTTCTCCAAATTCACTTAGTTTGTAAGGCCCATCTATAACAGGTTTGATTTTGCCGGCTTCGAAAAGTTCATTTATGTACAGTAAATCCTTGTTTGTCTTCAAGACTACCATACGCATGTATTTTTTACTAATCACCGGATAGCAACGAGCCCCAGAATCAAAAGCTTCAAACACTCGTTTTAGGGAACCACCTACTGTTACATAAATTCCATTGCGACACAAAGCACGGGAATAAGCAGAGATCGAACGATTTGTTTTAGCATCAAGGATCAAGTCATAACATTGGCCATTTTTGGTGAAATCCTCTTTGGTATAATCAATGACATGATCAAAGCCTATCGAATGGAGCATGTTCAGTTTATCCGTACTGTCAACCCCTGTTAGTTCTGCCCCGTATAGTTTGGCAATCTGCACTGCAAAAGTACCAACTCCTCCGCCGGCGCCATTAATCAGTATCTTTTGTCCGGATTTAATTTTTCCTTTATCAATAAGGCCCTGTACAGCCAGCATAGCCGCCTGTGGTATTGCAGCTGCTTCTTCAAAACTCATTGTAGCAGGTTTCAGCGCCAATGATTTTTCACGTGCACAGGCATATTCTGCAAAACCTCCCCAGTAACCGCTCATATCACCATAAACTTCGTCACCTGTTTTAAACCTGGTTACATTTTTACCAACCGCTTCAATATGTCCGGCGATATCGGAGCCAAGTATTTTTCTCTTGCGGTTTCACCAGACCGTTTTGCAGACGATTTATAAAGTCGCCCCTGAGAAGGCCGAAATCCCAATCATTTATTGATACAGCATGAACTTTGATTAATACCTCATTGTCCTTCGGAGAAGGTTTTTCTACTTCCTTGATTTGTAGAACTTCAGGGCCTCCGTATCTTGAGTAAACAATTGCTTTCAATTTAATAAAGTTGATTTAATAATAACGCACAGCGGCTACGCATTGGCACGTGGAGCACAATTTAATGTTTCAACTGCCCAAACACTCATTCGAATGTAAATGAAAAGTTGATCATTTGTTCGTTTGCTGATAAAATTACATCAGCCGGAACTGCTGAGGGCAGAATCACAAAAGGAAAAAAAAATCCAATTTCTTTCAACCAAATTGTTGCTCTGCAAGACCCTAAAAACACCAAAATTTATTTGGTCTTTTACACAGTTCATGTTAGTGGCTGGCGTTAGTTTTCAATAATTGTAATATCTCCTTTGCTTGTTCCAGGTGCCTTTGTTCGTGTGAAACAATGATGTCAAATGCGCTTTCTAATTTATAGACTATATTTTTGTTTGCAGGTGAAGAAATAACAACACCTTTCTCGACAAGTTCTTTTGCCTCTTTTATTTTTTGTTTGAGTTCATTTTGATGAATTTCAAACCTTTTAAGTATATCATCACCCATTTTACTTGTACCCGGTTCCCAAATTGAAAACGTCTTCATTTTTTTTTGTCTGTCGGGTTGTACTGCTTTTAATACTGTCTTACCTAAAAATGAAACCATAAAACCAATTTTTGCAATGAAAGGTGTTTTGTAAGTCCCTTCTTTTAAAGCTGCTAAAACAGGATAATAAGTTTCATTAACCGCAATCAAGTGGTCTAAATTTTGGGCAATACTCCAAGTCCCTGGATTCGGTTTCCAATCCAATTGTTCATTTGTCAGCGTTCCGAATTCAATTTGTGACTGTCTTGTAATGTTGTCTAATGTTAATGACCAATTTTTCATTCTTAATTTAGTAAGTTAGGTCTTTCAATACTTACGGCCAGGACGTTGCACACGTTGCAAATTCAACCGCCTATGTGCCCAAAGCCCTAACCCAAAGTAAATGAAAAAGTTGATTATTCGGTCATTTGCGCATTGAATTCCTTCAGCCCCACTTGCACAAAACCGCTTCTAAGCTGCATCTGCTTGTCTGTCTGTTATTAAGGATATTCAAGACCTTCCGTCTGCCCCATTTGCGGCAATCGTTTTGTTAGCAGCAGGCATTTTGGAGGTTGCTATCATATCTTCTCGTTTATTTTGGAGAAACTCTATGATACGTTAATTAAACACTGAAGCGAAACATTAACAGCGATGTTGTTCATTACGGAACTACCTTACACCCGTTGTTGATTATTCTATCAGCAAATAAATAATAGAAAATGTCAAATATAACACAGGTTGTAAACGAAGACAAGCACATGACCACCTTGAAAAAAGGCGTGATTGCGGCAGGATTAGATAAGGTGTTAACCGGTGCCGGCCCTTACACGGTTTTCGCGCCAACAGATCTTGCTTTTGAAAAGCTGGACAAAAAAGTCTTGGAAAGTTTATTAAAACCGGAGAACAAAGCGAAGCTTACCGATCTTTTAAATGATCACGTTGTTTCCGGAAAAATAAATTTCAAAGATCTTAAGGATGGTGAAAAGCTGAAAACAGTTAATGGTAAGGAATTGAATGTAGAAGTAAAAAATGGCCAGGTAACCATTGACGATTCTAAAATTCAAAGCCACGATGTAGCAACATCTAATGGTGTTATCCATACGGTTGATACCGTGATAACAAAAGCATAATTTAAAAAATAATTATGACAAGGCCACAGGTATATGCCTGTGGTTTTTTTCGTTTGAAGTTCGTAAATCGTGCTGAATTACTCATTAGAACCTTTTTCTCAGCAACGTCTCACACTAGTTGACGTTGCGCGCTGTAATTACTCTCTACCCTATCGATTTTTTATCGTTCATTTTCCGGCATAAACAGTTGTTGAGTTATTAACCTGGCGGAACGTCCCGTTGCCGGAGACGTTGCTGAGAAAGAGTATAACCTCGGCTCGAACAAAAGATGAGAAGAATCATCGCTGTAGAAAATGCCGCTTTGTAACCATTATATCGGATGCCCGGCAATATACCAACTAACATGAAAAAAGATAAAAATGCAAAAAGCAACTATATAGGGCTTATTATTTATATTATTAATTCTGTCGCGAATGAATAATATAATCAGAGTGACATAACATAAAAACATTGAAATATTGTAGGTATAATATTGGCTCATATATAACCAATAGCCTAATGTTCGTCCAAAGGTGGGGGGAATAAATACTAAAGCAAGGCAAATCATATAACGCAAATGACAAGCAACATTTCTTTTTATTATATTTCTTACCGCAAGTGTATAGAAGATTATTATCTCAATTAACTCCGATGCAGAAATAAATAAAGTTTTGAGACTTTCGGCAGAAGTCATCTTTCGTTCTATTCCCTCATGATATTGCTGTCTTAAAACCCCGATTGACGAGAGTATGATTATGGGCATTAAGAAATAAGTAAACCGCCCGATAAAACGATGAACTTTAAATTTCTCATAAGTTATTAACAGGGGTTGCGTAATCAATATAAACACCCATAAGAACAATGCCAGGGCATGAATATGAATAATTACTGTTATAGATTTGAAAGAAGGAAATAATGAAAAATATGGATAGTAAAAACCAAGTGCTACAAAAACAATAAAAATAAGAAAGAAATATCCAAGGTATTTATAGCCCGATTCCATTTGTAAATTTTGCCTTACTAATAATTATTTTTTTAGCATCGCATCAATTGCACATAATGGCCGGGGTATTTGTCAAGTGAGTGAGTAAAAAAGCCCGGCTATTTCGAGTCTTTGGCAAAGGTATAGAATTAGGCATTCCCTTCTGCTGTAACTTTTACTGATAGCTAACTACAGCCGATGTTTCAACATCCGGTCCTGCTCACACAATATCCATGTTACATGCTGTTGTTCCCGGTCACCCTAATGTCAGACTGTAGGAGTGAAAACTTCGTCATGTCGTAATACTTGTCATTCCAGTACATCCATTGTCGCAATATCCCCTCATTTTTAAAGCCAATTTTAGCAAGAACTTTCTCTGATGCGACATTGCCCTGCATAACCTCAGCTTCAATTCGATTTATATCAAGGTTGCGAAAACCAAATTCAATAACGGTTTTTATTGCCTCAGTCAAATAACCATTGTTCCAAAAATCCGCCTGTAGGTCGAAGCCTATGTTAGCCCTGTGTCGCTTGGTAAAGTTATTAAATCCAATTGTCCCAATAATATTGTCGCGTCCCTTTAATGAAATCCCCATCGAATACCTGCATTTTCTACAAAGCGATTGTGAAACCAGTCAATAAACTTTTGTGCTTCGCCTTCTTTTGCCAGTGTCACTATATTATAAAACTGCGTAACTCTGTTGTCGCTAAACAGTTTAAAAATGTCACCCGAATGCTCTTGTCCAATTTCTACGAGGTTAAGCCTCTCTGTCTGCATAGTTGGAAAAGTATCGAACATTGTCTTTTTTGAATTTAATGGTGGCCGGAACTTTACAATGGCATGTAACGTTTGTATTTACGCTAATATACGCTACCCGATTTTATCCTACATTCATCGTCCGTGTCCTGCTGAGCTACAGGGCTTGGAAGAGAGACACGGCCTGGGAGAATTTATTACATGTGATTTACTAACATAATTCTTCCCTGTTTAGAAAAAATAATCACAAACATTGTTTTCCCTTTTTCAAAATCAACTTCATATCTTCTCACAATACTTTGTGGGTTTACTTTTTCACCCTGCATTTGAATAGTTAATAGTTTGCCTTGCGATTGTATAAAGCCTGCTGCCCCTGATTTAAATTTTATAGCTGCTTCATCATCATTAAAATAACTTTGATTGACAATCAAAGTTTTTGCATCATTTAATACCCCATGTTGGCGCAAGCGTCCGCTTGTGCCATTGTGATTACTAACTAAAATTCAATTCAACCAATCCCTTTACACCCGAAAAATCCCGCGCACTACTATATTTCCGATCTTCCGGTTTGATTACAAAACCGGCCATTACAGGATTTAAGTGAATATATTCTAACATCTTATTAAACATTTCCTGATCTTTTATCTCTAATGGTTTGTTATGCTGTGCCCAAAATTGCCAATCATTATTATTCCCCGTACTGGCGCAGATATGCAGCATCGCCTTGCGGGGATGGGTATCTGTGCCCTTTAAGATAGTAATGATAACAACGGCACAGATACGCCAACGCCTCTTTTCCTTTGCCGCATATCTGCGCCAGAGTGGGAGCTCAACACCAACAAAGGCTCTTTTACTATTGCTAAGACCAACAAGGATGAAGATTTGTTGTAGTTCGCCTTGCCACTAACGTTTGTATAACCGCTAATATACGCTACCCGATTTTATAATACATTCATCGTCCGTGTCCTGCTGAGCTACAAGGCCTGGAGTAGAGAAAACACGGCCTGGGATAAATTATTTTGTGATTCTTTAATTTTTTTCTTCCTCCAGTCTCAAATGCAATACACCGTATCGTTCAAATTCCTGTATGTATTTTTCCTGCATCTCTTTCAGTTCTGCCTGCAGTTTGGGATTCCTGACTATCTGCTCAGGTTCCATTTTACCATACTTTTCCTCAAAATCCCTGTCTCCAAGCCGATAGGGTAAATGATCTTCAATACATGATTCCTCATACTGCTCAACCACAGGTGTGCATTCTTCTTCTAATTCATGTGAAATGTCAAATAGGGGTCCAAAAGCGCCACCTAACCTGAAGTAGCCCGACTCAGGCGCTTCATGATAGCCTGTAGCACATACCCGGGTATAGATCTCCGTTGCCATTTTTTGGTTGTCGTATGGAAAGCCGATGGTAAGAAATGAACCAAAATACAATTGCTTGGCCAATTCACGTAACTCATCTGCGGTAAACGTAATGGTAATTTCTTTCATAATAAAGTCGTTTTTACGGTTGATGTTCGCGTCTCGTCAACGACAGTCAGAGAAAAATTTGTTTAAGAATTTTCAATGCTTTTTTTTCAATTTGTCGCCACTCATTTATTGCAAAATACTAAATCATTACGAGCCGTCCTCATTGCAAACGAGGACTTTCTCCCTGGTTCGTCGCACACCTTTCTCCCTGGTTCGTGGCACACGAAACATATCTATCTTTATTCATGAAACAGGTTGCTTAAAAATCCAAAGTCATCTACTCCTGTTTCATAAAACCTTGCTGATGAATAATTATACTCCAGGTAATCTTTGGCAAGATTCCATTTGCCACTAACAGGATTAAAGTGAATGTATTCTAATTTTTGCTTTGCAAATGTACCGCTACTTATTTCCACGCTTAACGAATCTCTTTGCCAAATTTGATGCTTTTTATTGGCTGCATTTACTTCATAAAGTTTTGATGTGCCATTTTGCTTTAATATTTTTAAAAATTCGTGTGCTGTATATTTTAAAAAACTCCCCTGTGGTGTTTCCTTTCCATTTTTGCGAAGTTGTTGCCAGATAAAATGAACATGATTGGGCATTATCACAAATGCATAAATCTTTATCATTCCTCTTGTTGAAAGTTCTTTTAAATAATCTATGATCAATTCTTTATTTTCTTTAGATGCCAGCAGTGGCAGCCATTGGTGGATAGTTGCGGTAAAAAAATAAGTTCTGTTTATTTCAGAGTAAGACTTTCTTTGAATTTGCATAGCACAATCTACTATCCTGATTTAAAATTAAAAAATTCCGTTTCGTGTGCCACGAACCGAGGCAGGGGCAACGAACACATGCGCTTACAGCCCCCGTACTGGCGCAGATATGCAGCATCGCCTTGCGTGGATGGGTATCTGTGCCCTTTAAGATAGAAATGATAACAACGGCACAGATAAGCCAACGCTACTTTTCCTTTGCTGCATATCTGCGCCAGAATGGGGAGGCAGGAAGACCTGTGCCAGGTAGAGATTTTTTCTCACTACCTATGATAATAATACGCCACAAAAGCCGGCGCCAACCAGTAATAAAATACCAGCCACAATTAATAGCTTTTTCGCATTTTCCGGTCGCGACCTGATCCTGACCAATCCTACGATTATTAAAACTACCGGTATGAGCCAGTAAAGCGCCACTAAAAATATCAATAAATAGATCATTCCGTTCATTAGTATAAATTAGAAGTTTGTGTTTTAAGTTTCTCCAAATACTCTTTTTTATCATCCCTATAAAAAAGGTTCATTGTTTCAAAAGGGATGATTTTATTGTCCTTGTTAACAATGTGGACACACGATTTCTTGATAGCCCTTACATCAAAGTTATAGGCATCAATAAATTGCATAATTATTATTCTAAACAGGTTGTCGTAGCCGAGATTTGGCGCTTCTACAAAAGGAAGGCAGCAAAGCAAACTGTGCAATTTGTTCGATGCTTTGTCCGTAGATGTCCCGGTGCTGAATATTTCAAACATCTTACGATGCAGTTCCTGGTCTTGCTCATACACAATGGTGTTCCTGCTATTGTCAAGTAAATCTGCCGGGTTAATATATCTAGTAAGGGGGATATTATTCCCTGCTAACTTTAATACATATCCCATTACCAGGGCGTCAGGATTACAGGGTACAGGTATCAAATCATCCGGGTTGAAAATGTCTGTTTGCTCCAATATTTTTCTTCTCACTTCGGTAAGCGTAATCCTGTTTTTACTTTCATCAAAATTTTCAAGCCTGCCGGCAATCTGTGTTGGCTGAAAGGTTACGCCCCTTACACATTGCTGCTGAAGTGCATACTTAATTACTTTTCCTATTTCATCGTCATTAACTCCTTTTTGAAGTGTAATTACCAAAGTAGTTGAAAGGTTTAATTGATTAAGATGTTCCAGCGCTTGTTGCCTGATCTTGTTCAAATTAGCACCACGCAACGCCATCAATGCCTCGTCTTTGAAGGAATCGAATTGTAAATAAATTTCAAAGTCGGGCGAATAACTTTTCAGGCGTTTGGCAAATTCAAAGTCTTTGGCAATTTCAATACCGTTAGTGTTCACCATCAGGTGTTTTATCGGCAACGATTTTGCATAATCAAGAATATCAAAAAACTGTGGATGAAGTGTTGGCTCACCACCGCTGATTTGGATTACATCAGGTTCTTTTTCGTTGGCTACAATTGTATCCAGCATTCTTTTTACTTCTTCAAATGTTCTATGCCTTCCGTGAGTCGGAGACGATCCGGCATAGCAAGTGGGACAGGTTAAGTTGCATCTATCGGTAATCTCTATAATGGTAAGGCAAGAGTGCTGTTCGTGGTCAGGACAAAGCCCGCAATCATAGGGACACCCATAATGAGTTTTTGTATTGAATTTGTAAGGTGTTTCCGATGCCTTATTATAGTTCCTGATATTTTTGTAGTAGTCGATATCATCCGCTATCAATACTTTAGAAGTGCCATGCTCCGGGCATCTTTTTAGCATATAAACGTTGCCATCTTCAAAAACGATTTTAGCATCAATTCGTTTCAAACACTCGGGACATAAACTAATTGTGTAATCGTAATATATATATTTCCTGGTAGGCATTCCTGATAATTGTTTTAATGGATGGTAGGTAATAAACCCAACAGAGAATACAAATCCATTGAATACTGCTGAGGCCGAGAATAAAGAAAACGTTTGGTTTAAGAAACTCAATCATGAAGCGAAATCCAAAATAGCAAATCATAAAAATCTTAAACAAGAGTCCGTTCTCTTTTTCTGTGTAAGGAACAATCTTTTTTAAAAATATAAAGAGTAAAATCAAAAAAATAATTTCGTACAATGCAAGTGGGTGCCTGTACAATCCGTCGCCTAAATTCATACCGGTAAAGAAATTAGTTTCTTTCCCATAAGTAAATTCGTTAGTTCCGCTTAAAAAACAACCCACACGGCCAATCGCTATTCCTACGATTATCGGGAAAGTAAACAAGTCGCCTGAAGAACGTTTTTCCTTAATTATTTTCTTTGCTATCTCCACGCCTATCAATCCTCCAAAAAGGCCGCCCATTATTGTTTTAGTATTCAGTAAAAGAAGTAAATTATGGGTATTGAATGTAATCATTGGATTTTCAAAAAAACCCACCAGTCTTGAACCTATAAATGCGCCGGCAATGGCGCCCAGGATAATGGAAAGCCTGTTTTTGTCAGGTATCGGGTCGGTTACCTGCCTGCGTAACTTGATATAATACCTGAACGAAATAAAGAACGCCAGGTACTCTAATATGAAATGCACATTAACTTTAATGCCGGATATTACAGGCTCAAATGGTATCGTCAATGTTTCAGGGGTTTACAAAATTGCATATAACGTTTGTATTGTTGAATCAGACGCAACAGCTCGTTTTATAACGTGTTCATTTTTTATTAATCCGGTTTACGCTAAAGAACTCCATCTGCCACAGTTAGTTTCTTCTCCGGGAGAAATTCAAAAGCAATTCAAGGTAAATATATTTTAAAATAAATAAAGGAAATTTTTTTTCCCTATCCTTGGTTCGAATCCCCACGAACCATTCCCCTTCTGACTGGTTAAAATTCATTTCTCAAATCTTTTAAAAATGCAAAATCGTTTACGCCTGTTTCATAATATTTTGCAGATGAAAACAAATAATCAGTAGGTTTTTTAGCTAACTGCCAATATTCTGTGCATGGATTATGGTGGGCGTAGTCCAATTTCTGATAAGCGATCTCTTTACTAAATAAATGAACCGCTAATGAATTCCTTTTCCAGAATTCATAATTTTTATTATGGGCATCTACAGCATAAGAAGCACGATTACTTTCTTTATCTCCTTTCAACATTTTTTTAAATTCATGAGCAGTATATTTCAGGAATGAACCCCGCGAAGTTTCTTTACCATTCATCTCATTAATTCTCCATATCAGATGAAGATGATTCGGCATAATGACGAAACCAAACACATCTATTTTTCCTGAATCACTTAAATAGCTTAATGAATTAGTAATAACCTTTTTGTATTCATCTTTTGATAGCAAACGTTGCCAATTATTTATGGTCGCCGTCCAAAAAAACATTTCTCCTATCTCAATGTAACTTTTCCGCCTTCCGAATAAATCCGTATCCATTTGGCAAATATATTTTCCCTTTAAAGATAATCATCACTTTTTAAATTCATATGTACCATTCCGATATATCCATTCCGGTTCGTGAGGACACGAACCAGGGAGGGGGGAAATCCCTCTTCTGCCGCAACGGGTGCCAGGTACTAAAACCTTAGTAGAAAATTCCATAGTACAACATTCACCTTATTACCTTATTTGCACCTTTTAATACAGTTGCCAAACGCGCGCGCATCTCACATTAAAAATAAGGTAATAAGGTGGAAAATATTTTGGCGAATTTGTTCTTCTACTAAGGTTGCTGAAAGTAGTTTCTCATCGCACAATGATGAATAGTTGCAGTAAACAAACAAAATAAAGGAATTTATGTTTTGTCCGTAGTCACAGGCGTACGGACAGCGGTTGTGTTTTTAGTTGAAGGAGTTTAATGAAATCAGGGGGATATAAGTAACGAACAGTCACAGGTCTGTAGACCTGCGCCAGTTTGGAGATGCTTTAAAGGTTCCTCAATATCGTCTTTTCGTACAATGGAATATCTAGGCCATTTATTATTTCAAAAATTAATGAGGCCTTCCACACATGACCGAGTTCCAAAGATTCAGAAATCTTTATTCCTGGCTTTTTGTCGTCAGCATCTAGTTGTTCAAGGAACTTCTTTTCATTTAGCATTTGCATGCTGGCATATACACCCATGAATTGCTGTACACGTCCTACTGTGGTAGGTCCCGTTTCCATTTCATAAGCTCCATTAGCTACTACAAACGCAGGGGAGCCTGACATACCGGGAAATGCAGAGATATCTATAACGAACAGAGGTTTATTGTCGAAATTTATATTAGGCTCACTTGCAACAGAGCCAGTTTTCCAAATTGGCAACGAGTTTGCCGTGTCGTAATAACCATAGGGATATCCCACAAGTGTCAATTGTGAGGTCGGTCTTACTTTAATTACAGGTTTAGCCCATTCTTCGGTAATTGCATATACACTGCAGTCTTGATATAGTGTGGATGGTAGGGGAATTATTGCAATATCTGCATCTTTATATTCTGAACTACTTTTCCAAATCGGCAGTTTTGTTTTGGTAAATAATGGATATCGAACTTCTTTAACATCCTTTGGATTTGCTGGGTTTTTATGAAATAAGAAAACAATATTGTCGCCAATAGGTTGCTTTGCTTCTATAGGTGCAGAGCCTGTTATAACGTGGTAGTTTGTAACCAAAAATAATAGGCTTTGTTTAGTTGTAGTGTCCTCTTTGACTATATAAAACCCAGTGCCTTGAGAAACAACAGAATCTCCCTTTAGAAGATAAATTGGAGTTGTCAACATTGATAGATGTTCGACGGTTAGATTGGTTGTTTGTCCCATAATATAACAAGGAAGTAGTAAAAAAAATAGTATTGGTTTCATGTTCTTTTCTTGGAAGATGCAAAAAGTTTAAGGATTGCATAAAAATGTCGGGTATGGCGGGCCTCCCCATGGCGCAAGCGTCTCGCTTGTGCCTTCAACCAAATCTTCAACCTGTTCTGTTGTGGTAATCTTTTGCATTATTTTAAGAATATTTAGTTTTCACAAGCGAGACGCTTGCGCTAATTAGGGGTGTGCAAGTCATTACGTTAAGAATGAATTATTTTCTCCAATAAACGAGTAAAGTTTTTCGGTGAGTTGAATTGCTTCTTTTGACATATCATTTTTATTATTAATTAATGTAACAACCTCTTTTGCAAAATCAACTTTATTTGAAATTGTACCAGATTTTGCAGCATATTTTTTCTTTAATATCTTATTAAATCTTTCATCTATAAAATTGCCTAAAGGTTCCAATTGGTATTCTTCATAGGTAAATAGATTTTTCTTTAACAAATCTTCTTTCTTAAAATTATTTAAGGTATTAATTATAATATTTGGCGTAAGTAAGTTTTCAATTTCCCGACATTGTAAAAGATAAAATCTATTTCCTAATTTCTTTTTTAGCTCTTTATGGCGTTTACTTTTTTGTTTTTTATCAATTATTCCAGAATCTGGATTGATTTCATCTCTATCTGCTATTAAGAATAGCTTGCCGCACAGTCTATCTACTAAAATATTATCATGATTTTTGTCGGCAGAATCAAGGAACGACCAATGAGTTATATTGTTACCAGCATACTCAACAAAAGAGTAATGTACATCCTCCATAAACTTGACGGATTTTTCTTCTTGAATTATCTCTAGGTATTTCCGAAGATAAATGCGATCTGAAATTCCCTCGACCCAAATAGTACAATTGGAGGAACACCGAAGAATTTCTAACACCAATTAGAGAAAGGATATTTGTGTCATTGTCCGAAACATCTGAAATTATAAATTTTGGTTTCATCACAGTTAATTTGATGTTTTTTCAAAACTATAAATTGATATATCATTTTTATCAAGGGTTATATCCAAGAAATGATTTGAATGTGTGGTAATAAAAAAATTGAACTTTTTTGAATTCAGGACTTAATAGGGTTTCAATAAATTTTCTCTGATAACCTGGATGCAAATGAAACTCTGGTTCTTCTATAAATACCTTTAAAGTTTTCTCTTTATTCAAAAACAAAGGGTATGTAAGAATTATAATAGATTGAATGCCATCACCAAGATTAAATATTTGTTTTTCATCACCGCCAATTTTGACACTATCAACAGTATCCTTATTAATTGTCGGTATTAATTCAACTTCTTGATTATTAAAAAATGATCTAAGAGAGAGAAAAGTTTGAAACTGTTTTAATTGCTCTCTTTGTTGTGGATTACCTCGCATAAATTTTTGTAAATCTTCATATAAATTTAACCCTGTATAAATATTATCAACAAGTTTTTGATTTGAGACGAAATAGTCCGCTATGGTCCTAAAGAAATAATTGTCGTAATCGTTATTAAATCTATCTGTTGAAGTTAACGTCTGGGTAGGTCTTAAACCTCGCAGTGTGGGGATGTAAATAGTATCATAATTATAGAATGTGATATTATTATCCTTAGGAATCAGACTTTTGAGCTCGTTGTAAATGCTGGATGATAATAATTTCAGTTTATAATAAGGATTAGGTTGAGACGAAATTGAAATAAGATAATCATTGATTTTAGAAAAATCTTTTAAAATACCTTGAAAATCATTTTGACGCATGAGATACAAAATCTGTGAATTCTTTAAGCTATTTATTTCCTTTTCTAAATGAAGAAATGGATTGGTGGTTATTTCAGAGCTGTCTTGAATTCCTGAAAGAAATAGGTCGATATTATTATTTATAGATTTTACGTCGAGGGCATCTGATAAAAATTTTAATTCATTATTCCCAAAGAGCTTTCGTAAGAATCTGCTTTTTCCAGAATTATTGATCCCAATGAAAATATTAACTCGAGATAATTTTTCCAAAAAATCAGAGTTTGACCTGTATTTATATTCTTTAAAATTATCATCTCCTATGTATATAGAAGAAAAAAGCAGTTCCTCATTCAATTTGCTGTCCATATCCATTTATAAAATTTAGGTTCATTATTTATGTCACTTTCCCCCCCACTGGCGCAGATATGCAGCCTGGGCTTTTGCGCCAGGGTATCTGCGCCATCGAAGACATCACAGAATTAAAGTGTCTAGTTTTATAATTTCTAAAAGCCCTTTACCTCCAAAGTAATCTATGCCGCTCCTGCATCTCCATTCCTCCGTCTTGTAACAAATTTTGCTTGACAGGATTATAATGTAAATAGTCCAATTTCTGATGCACCAATTAATGTTGATTAATTGAATCGGATGGCTTTCCGGTTGCCATAATTGAAATTTTGCAGTATTCTTATTTTTCTTTGCCGCCCTTTCTCATCATCCATATTATCCATTCCCTTCTGCTTTCTGCGTTGTTTGCCTTAATAGATTTATGCAATGTTTCAGATGTATGCCGTTTTAAATCTCTCAATATATTTTGTAATAGATTCCCTGTTGTACCAATAATCAGATGAATGTGGCTTGTCATTATGCACCATCCATATAATTCCAGCCCTTTATTTGCCTGGCAGTATCTTATGCTTTTTAAAATTTCTTCTTTGTATACCTCACGAATAAAAAGATCAATCCAGTTAGTGATGGCAAAACTTACAAAGTAGAGTTTGTCGTTATCTGTAAACTTATATTTACTACTCATCTTGAAAAAATAAGAATTAATTCTAACAACAAAGGCACAGATACGCCATCGAGACTCTTTCCTTTGCCGCATATCTGCGCCAGAATGGAGGGTATTTGCGAAGGCAGGGAATTCCTCGATTGTCCAGCCCGGAACAAATGCCCATTTGAAAATATGTTGTTGAAGTTAAGAACTAAAGCTGAATACTGAACATCGAGTCAGAACCGCTGATATATGCAACTAGTTGATGATAAATTGTCTAGCCCTGCTTTTGCAAAGCTTTAGTTGGCAGCCGTTTAAATTGTCTTACTCGTTTTTAGAGAAGTAGTCATTAAGTGATCTCCCTGGATTTTGTTTCAGCCAATCTTGAAAGTTGGGTTTATCAAGACTCTCTTGTCCCTTTGACTGAACGTTGCTTTGTTGTTCCATGGAACTGTTGTGTTGGTCAAATGTAGTCACTTGTACTTTGTTATCCGATTTATCAAAACCTGTTAAGAATAGTAACAATGATAGTAGTCCAGTAAGATAAATTCCAAGACCAAAATGAGATGCTACTTCATTAGTCGCATTGGCAGGTGCTAATGTAAATATCAAATCTAACCTTCTAATTACAGCTTGATATATGTAGATAGTCATTCCAATTCCATAAAGCCCGCATGTTAAATATATCCATGAATTTACATTTGAATTTCTGTAACTATTATAAGAAGGAATAGCCTGCTGTCAAGACAGAAGCATATAGTAAAATTGTCGAAGGAACCCAAGTTAATCCAGAAAAGAAGAGCATAAGATTTTCTGTCTCAATTTCAACCCAATTGAGCAGGCATGATATTATTATTCCAATTGATAAAATTCCACGTAGCAAATTCATAAGTCAAACTTAACTTTATCGTGTCTGTTTAATTCTGCGTCAACCGAATCGCTGGTCGGAGAAACTCAAAAGCACTTCAAGGTAATTATATTTTAATATATATAAAAGAAATTTTTGCGGGCTTACATATATATTATAGGTAACCCGGGCCTGTATAGGTCGCTAAAACTTCAAAAGGTTGGCAACCCTGTTGAATCCACCGGTTATTTTCCAGGTTAACACCTTTTCTAAAAGGCACCATCCCTTTCTACCGTCAATTTCTTCCATGCAAAAGCCGGTTTCTTCCGTGAAGAAGCCTTTTGCCTCGGGTTCGATGGCGTTTGTCTCCTATACAAAGGCATTCGTTTCGGATTCGAAGAGGCTTGTTTCCGATACGACGAAGTTTGTCCCCGATGCAAAGACTTTTGTTTCGGATTCGAAGACGTTTGTTTCCGATTCGAAGACGTTTGTTCCCGATGCAAAGACTTTTGTTTCGGAAGAAAAAACAGCAACCGGGGCGTGAAAAAAGATTTCACAGCACATTTTTGAGGCTCAGGGGTGGGTGATTTTTATTGCTCCGGATATTTATTTCAATGCACATTCGATACATTTCGATACATCTCGGGGACAAACACTAAAATAATCGCCGGTCGCGGCAATAGAAATGCCACAATGCAGGTTATCTATCCAATCAAACAATATTTTTAAAAACAAAAAAACCAAAAAAAATGAAAGGAGTCTCAATTGAATTCAGCAGGTATGCTGACGCGAATTTCCAGAAGAAAGCAGAATTGATCTACAATTCTATGAATGGAAATCCAATTTATGAAAGCCTGGCTGCGCAGGTAACTGCAGTAAAGGCTGCGCTTGATATGTACACTGAAGACCTGCAGCAGGCAGGTACCAGGGAACGCAATGCAGTGGCGCGCAAAAACCAGAGCCGCCAGGCGCTTACTGTCCTCTTAAGGCAACTGGGCCTTAACGTAGTGGTGGTGGCTGCCGGCGATGAAGTAGCGCTGGTGAGCAGTGGCTACACGCTCGACAAAAACGGGAGCCGCGCTATATTTCCAATCCCGGAAATATCACGCTATCGCAGGGGCTCAGCTCCGGTGACATGTATAGCTCTGTACCCGCGGTGGCAGGTGCCAACAGCTATGTGCACCAGATTACGGACGTATTGCCCACCGAGCAAACTGTGTGGACCAGCAACACGACCAGCGCCAGCAAGTTTATGTTTACCAACCTTATCCCCGGCAAGCAATACTGGGTAAGGATAGCGGTGGTAGGCAGCAGAAACCAGGTAGCTTACAGCAATGTAGCTGCATGGTTTGCCCAATAACTGTCGCTACCTGCACGATGAACCTTTAAGGTTGTTACCGGTAAAATGGTAGCAACCTTTTTTTATGCACTCTGCCGCAAGGCGGAAAGAGAAATAAGAAATACAAAGAAGAAAAAAAGAAAAGGCAGATGGCCACAAAGGCTTAGTACCACAAGGTGCGATGCCACAAAGACAAAGACGGAAAATAAGGAAAGGCAGTTGCCACAAAGGCGCAAAGGGCACGAAGGAGCACAAAGAAGAAAAAAGAAAAGGCAGTTGGCCACAAAGGCACAAAGAGCACGAAGGAACACAAAGAAGACAAGAAAGAGAAATATCGTCGTGCACTTTTGAGTGCTTCTCCTGTTCTCTTTTATATATAGGTCAAAAACTTAGCACGTTCGAATAATCTTTTTTGAAATAAAATATTTCTCCTATCTTTAAAACTATAATAGTTAATGCCAACGTAATGCTTGTGAAATTGAACTTAGCCAGACAAAACTGTAACCAAAAACTCAACAGATATGAACCGGAACAACACGGCCTCTGCTGCCAAAACGACTGCAAAAAAATCTACCGCTAAAAAAGACAAAGGCTCACTAAGGAGGCTAAGCAGCCAAAAGCCGCCGACTGACGAAGAGGCAAAAAAAGCGCTGGCTACCCGCAAGGCGCTGGCAGGAGATATTAACCTGATGAACTCCCTGGAACTCGAATACGAAGAAATTGACAAGTATCAGCCCATCGTATTATCAGACACGTGGTATGAAGTTTCGGTGCTCTGCCTGAAACTGAAAATACCCACGAGAACCATGAACCGGTGGCTGGAGAATGGCTGGATGGCTTATTCGAAAATTGGCCGGTTTCGCCTCATCAACAAGTTTGATTTTGAAGAAACGATGCTTTACTTTCGGAAACCAGCGAGGTTTCCTGAAAGGACTAGCGTATATTAAAATGAAGTTTTGCCGACTCATCTTGACCACATTATTTGACACTATAACATGAATTTAGAAGACGAAGAAATATTAGAAAAAGCAATAAAATTGCAGAATGCAAACAGACATAAAAATGCTTTAAAGATATTACATACATTGGAAAGCAAATATTCAAAATATAGCCCCTTAAATGGATTAATTGCGTCTTCATATTATCAAACGAATGATTTCGAAAAGAGCTCCAAATATTTTAAAAAAACTCTTAAACTAAATCCAAATTCAGAATTAGCTTCTTTGGGTCTTTTTCATTCACTTTTAGAAATTGGAAAGCATAAAATTGCATTCACTGAAATGGACAGGTTTTTAAGTGCAAATATACCCAAACCAAATTTATATAAAGTGACAATTTCAGAGATGCATAAGAATTTAGAGAGATATCCCAAAAGTTTTCAAAATATAATTACAAAGCACTTTTTACTTTTATAACCCTTACGCTGTGCAGCAGCCAACATTCGCATTTATGCAAGCCGGGCAGACGGGAATTCTAATATCCGGCCTGCGTAAATGCGTTGCCGTTGGCAGCAACCGGCCACACATCAAAATAACAAAAACAACTATGAAATTTTTAGCTCTATTATTGTTCCCAATTTTTTCTTTAGGACAATCTAAGCTTGACACAGTTTGATTTTTAAATGGTAAAGTAAAAATTCTTGCACCAAAAGAATTGTCGTCTATGACAGAAGAAATGTGGACAGCTAAGTATCAAAAAAGGGCACGACCGATTTTGGCATTGAGTGACGAAGATGGCGAAGTAAATCTTATCGCAGATATGACACAACAACCTGCGACCGAAAATCAAATTGTATCTTTCAAAGATTATCAAATACAACAATTAAAAGCTAAACGACCAGACTTAAATTTATTGAGCGATGGTGTAAAGACAGTTAACGGAAAAAAAGTTGGCTACTTCAAGTTTGTAACACAAGCGGTTGACCAAAAAGTGTTCAACTATTATTTTTTCACAATTGTGGACGGAAAGATTTTGCTTTTTACTTTCAATTGTATTGAGAAACTCCAAAAGAAATGGGAAAGCACTGCCGATGATATTGTATCATCACTACAAATAAAGTAGTGCGGCTGGCAACAAGTGCATTTGTAAAAGCATGGCTTGACCAGCCATACTTGTACAACAGTAATTCTTATCATCTTTTGTTCAAGCCGACTTTACGCTATTGAACATTTGTATTTATCTTCAACTTAAGTTTTTCAAATTAAGCATTTGTACTATTTTTGAAAGTTAATTGTTAATGCGACACATTCTAACTATATCATTATTCTTTTGCATTACAACTCTGTTCGGACAGACTAATTGGCGGGACAACCGCTTGTCGACAGACACTTGCATTAAAATTGCGAATGGAATTCCAAGCAATTCTGTTAGTGGGACAAAGCATTCCAATCCATTGATTATTGCAAATGGCATCGTAGTAAGAGGACAATCTTCCGGCTCACCCACGATCGTCGCACGCTTGCCCTCGCCACCCGGCTCCTCGCCACGAGCGCCCCGCTGTCACGCTTGCTCGCGCGGCACCACGGGCTCGATGGAATCCTCACGCGCCCGCCGCCGCCGTCGCGCCTGCGCCGCGGCCAGGTGCGCGCCGACCTCGCGGCGGAGCGCGCCCGGCCGCGCACGCGCGCTCCCGCCGGCGCCGTCGACGACGTCGAGCAGGCGCTGGTCGCCCTGCGGCGCGTCCACGGGCGACGCACACTGTCGGTGGCGTTGTCCTCTTCGCGGGCGCCGCAGACGTATCGACGGCCCAGCTCTCGCTGTCGGCGCTCGCCGACGGCCTCCTCGACGAGGCGGTGGCGCTCGCGGCGGAGCGCATCGACGCGCGCCACGGGCGCATCGCCGGCATGCGCTTCGCCGTCCTCGCGCTCGGCTCCCTCGGCGGACGCGAGGTCGGCTTCTTTCGCGACCTCGACAGCAATACATC
>CAWFBO010000019.1:0-292874 GCA_963814075.1 uncultured Chitinophagaceae bacterium
CAAACTTATTTTTTAAAAACAAATTGTTTTACTCATTATCAATGGGTTATATGTTTTCTCGAAGTACATATTAAGAGAATATATCTTTCGTAAATACAGCCTCGTTTTATTTTTTTAATAAACTTTCTTCATCGCCGAATGCTTTAATTCAATCCTGATACTCTATAAAATTCCATTCACCACAGTTAGTTTCTTCATAAAGGAGAAACTCAAAAGCATTTCAAGGTAATATATTTTAATATTTATATGAAGGAAATTTTTTTCGGGCAGCTATCTTTTAATTCATCGGCCGTGTCCTGCTGAGCTACAGGGCTTGGAGTAGAGACACGGCCTGGGATAAAGTTCTGTTTATTTCAGACTTTCTTTGAATTTGCATGGCACAATCTATTATCCTGATTTAAATTAAAAAATTCCGTTTCGTGTGCCACAACCGAGGCAGAGGGTGTGCCACCAATCATGTCCTGAACCTTCGCCAGAAAGTAAATTCTTGGAATGCTCTATTGTATTCTTTAAAAGTTTCTTCTCAAATTTATTCAGCATTTGTTTAGATTATTTACATGTAAAAGAAATATTTGTTCGGGGGAGTTTTATCCGATGGAAAATACTGAATTATTTCCCCAACCTTTTTTGCAAAGCGAATTGTGATTGGCATACTGTCGTAATAATTGCAGTTATTGAAATTCATTTTTGACAAAGCCAAAATCTCATTGCAAATTTTCCTCAATGTTGAATCTCCCTCGTATATGTCTATGCTTAATGCCTTAGGCATGTGAACTCCCGGATAAAGTTCGTAATAGGGAATGTAACCAGTTGTGTAAAGAACACCTGTGGAATCGTCAATTTCTAAAAGCGTTCCTCTTCGGAACTGGATATTGTCCAACTTCTCTGAACAATTTAATTTTTGATGACTTGATTGTAACCAAATCAATTTCTACTTCATCGCCTAAAATATTTTTAATCCCGTCTTGAAAACCTTCAACCTCACAAAATGTTTGATGCTTCGCTGAATTCCAAAAGTCAGTTGTCTTGTGAATTACAACTCGTGTGGGCTTTTTATTGTCGTTGTAATCCTGATAAGTTTTGATAACATTTTCAATCAGGTCTTTTGCATACTCGTAACTCAAATGAGGTGAAGAAATCTTTGTACTTTTTTATTCCACTCAAACTGTTTTCCAACAAAGATTAATCCTTTGCCTTCAAAGTTGAATGCTTGTGCAATGCTTGAACGAAGCATGTTGTTCTCTTGATTTATCAGTTTGTGAAAACTAATTCCGATAAAGCAGGTGTCTTTATCTTCAACTCTTAAAGTCCAAGGAATGCTGCCCGACTTGTAATAATTTGGCAACTGTAAAATTCCAAGCAGTGATTGACAAATCCTGCATTGATTTTTTTGTTCCCTTGATGCTTCCTTCTAGAATGAGTTGAACTGGAATTGCTTTTGGGTGAGCAATCAAAGTCAGCTTTTAATTTTCTTCGAAAGTTCAAGTATGATTTACCAAACTTTACTGAACCTAATTTCTTAAAAACAATGTCAGGAATTACAATAAAGCAAACATCAATTTTTGAAATCTGATTTTCTATTGCCCTAGCGTATGCTTTAAAGTAAAGTTCAATTACTTCTTCAATTTTTATTGCTCCCTTTTTTGTTTTGTCCTCAACAAGATTGATTCAAATTTCTGTCTTTGATTTTTCCATTATTGGAAGCATCATTTACAAACTTGCATTTAAAACAACTCTCCTCACTAAGCCCAGGAAAATCAGGATAGAATTTTTTATTCTGAATGGTCTGTTCAATTTCAACTATTTCATGACTATGCTTTGAAGGGAAGTGATTTAACTCAGGGAACAAAGTTCCATCATCAATTATTTCTTCTGCATCTTCTTCAACTTCTCCGTCAACAATTTCAGCAGTGTCTTGAATTTTTTCTATTTCTCCTGTTGCTTCAATTCTATCCTCAAACTTTTTTAGCCAGTCAACCAAATCTTCAATGTTGTTGTTTGTTCCGATTATGTTGTAATGAATTTCAGAACGGTGAGTGTTTGTTGATTGAGAAAAGAAACCACCTGTTGCAATTCCCATTTTCGGGTCATCGCAAATAAAGTCATTGCCAAATTCAATCTTTGGTTCAGGCAGTGTTTCTATTTTTAATAAACTGTCCATTTAAAAATTTAAGGTTGTTTGAGTCGTTTGTTCAAACTGAACTTCCTCATTTTTTTTTAAACTGTTTACTGTCTGTTGGAATACTAAATTTTGCTGGCATTTGAAGATACTTCGTTAGACAAAAAGAAATGCCGTCATTGTTTGTTATTTCAATAACTGGTTTGCCATTTGAAAATAAATCAAAATAGAAATGGACTGAATCTAATACATGTCCGTTGTATTCACGATTTGTGAGATAGTTTGTGTATTGAGTTATCTTCTTTGGTTCAAGTGTTTCTTTTCCGTCAAGAGTAAAGAGATATTTTGGATTGATTACTAAAAACAAACTCCCTTTAAAAATAAAGTCAATCTCAAATGCCAAATGTTTAAAGAAGGTATCTCTGCCATAAATATGTTTTGAAACAACTGTTCTTTCCCCCTCTTGTTCTCTCTTTCTTGTTTTATGTTTTTCCTTTCTGTTGTCTTGCTCTTCAAGTTTACCGAAATAATATCTTGAATAATCTTTATTGTAATAAATTCTTCTGTGATAGAAATATTCCTTGAAATATTTTTTCAAAAGTTCAACAAAATGATTTCTTATGTCAATATCTGTCTGAATGTGATTGTATGGTAAGGGGTTCTTTTTGCAAAGTCAACATAACTCTCTTTGAACTTTGGAAAGTGTTTTAAATCTGAAAAAGTGAAAACTGTTTTTGCATACAAAACAAAAGTTGGGTAGTCGCCTCTTTCAAGATTGTTGTAAACTTCCATTGAATCTGAAAAATTTGCAGGGAAAGCATATAGTTCTCTTGGAATATATTTTATCTTGAAAATATTTGTGCTTAAAGTTTCAGGATTGTCAAACGATAATCTTGCTTTTGGATGACAATGAAAATTTTGTCAGAAAATCACTTTCAGCTTTCTGCAACAGATTTCCTGATTTGTCAAAAGTGATTGGATAGGATTTGGTCTTATTTGTTTGAAGTTTGTAATCTGTATCTGTAATTTTCTTTGCGTAAAGTTTTTCTGTTTTGTCGTCAAAGATTATTAGCACAACATAAGTTTGTGCTTGTTCCAATAATCCAAATCTTCTTCTCTTGCGAAAAACTCAAACGAAGTTTGAGTTTCGATTTTCATGTAACTGTTGTAGCTGCTCGTTGCTTTGATTTGAACTTTCAATATTTCTCCAGTTGCTTCTACTTTGCCGTCTTGGTTCTTTGCAGTCAACTCAATTTCTCCGTCAACACCAAAGTCATTGACTGTTTCTTCACGCCATAGAATTTGAGGTTTGTGGCTGCTACAATAAAGAGCAAAGCTGTCCACACCTTTCCTTGAAGTGTGTGTGATGGATTAACAATTTTGCCCATTGAAGTTATGTTGTTTTATTTCCACAAATATAGATATTCAAATGTGCCACTTGTGCGGTGGCAAAAGAATTTGAAAATTTTTGTGCGGTGGAAAAAAATTAAATCATGAAGCGTTGGCTGGTGATTCAAGGTGATGTTTGTCCGATATGTTTTTATATTTCTCAATGTTCATTAAAAGTTTTAAAGTTTCAAGTTAGCAGTGTCCCAAAAGGGTTGCAGGTAACATTTGTATTTATGAATAAGACGCAATAGCAAATTTTATAACATCTTCATTTTCAATACCCATTTTTTCGTTTTTTGTATTGCAGAGTTCCGTCAAGCAATTCAATGCTTATCAAATTACCAATCTAAAGTAATTGATTTACTCAATTCATCCAACATATTTGGAATATTTATTAGCGTTTCCTATTATTGGTCAGAGGTGACACCTTTCGAAATCACCTCTTTAAAAAACAATACGATCATTCTTTAGCACAAATGGCCGTACCATTACACTACATACGACCATTTCTCTGCGACATTATCGTCGTACCATTACACACATACGACCATTCCTCTGCACATTATGGTCGTACCATTAGATACATACGACCATTTCTCTAGCGCATTATGGTCGTACCATTACACACATACGACCATTTCTCTGCGCATTATGGTCGTACCATTAGATACATACGACCATTTTTTGCGCATTATGGTCGTACCATTAGATACATACGACCATTTTGTTGCGCATTATGGTCGTACCATTAGATACATACGACCATTTCTCTGCGCGGGAAGGCCACCCCAAAAGAAGAGAGGAGCCAAAAAGCAGTGATAAAAAAGAATAAAAACGCATAAAAACGAATAAAAACAGAGCGGTCTGCCTTTAAACAGGTATAAAAACGGATATTTTTAAAGCGCCTCCGTTGAAAAAGGGGATAAAAACGGATATTATCGGATCGCAAAAAAAAATGCATACTTTTTCATACACAAATGGGTTTATAATGGTACCACGATATTGTGGCAATCTTCTAAATCCATAGTTATGAAACCAAGGATTTTAACAAGTTTCGGGGGCTACACGGACTCAGGCTTCAAGGAAAAGTCCGGCTACATCCTGGTATGGATGACCGAAAACCCAAACTTTCCAACACCCGAGCCATCGCTCGAAGTGGTTGCGGCAGCTACCGAAGACTACAGCACAGCGCTGGAGGCGGCAGCAGGCCTCGACAGGGTGAAGGTGGCAGACAAGAACCGCGCGCGCAAGACATTGCAGCAGGTGCTTGGCCAGCTGGGCCTGTACATCATGTGCGTGGCTAACGGCGATGCCGCTGTGTTGGTGAGCAGTGGCTACACACTGGCTAAAACTCCCGAGCCGGGAAAATTGGCAAACCCCGGTAATGTTACGCTGAGTAATGGCGTAACAGGTGGGCAGTTGCTGAGCAGCGTAAAGAGTGTGAGGTATGCCCGGGTATATTCCCACGAAATTACCGATCAGCTTCCCGGCGATGAAGGGAACTGGACGGTAACGCACACCACCACGTGCAAGCATGTGTTTAACGGGCTCACCCCCGGTAAGCAATACTGGGTGCGTGTGGGCGCCATCGGCACAGCCAACCAGGTTACGTACAGCACAGTGGCTACACTGTTTGTACAGTAGCACTTCTGTTGCCGGAACCCCCTAAGGTTGCGACGATCTTTATGAAGAACGTTGCAACCTTTTTTCTATGGGCAATGGATTATTTTTTATATAAAAAACATTATATTTGAATCACGTAACAAATATTTTTTTACCAAACTACTTTTTATGAGAAAAAAAGTAACTAGCAAAGAAACTAAAAAGACGCCTATTATAACGTCTCCACCTGATGCCTCAGAACTCTCTCTCAACTGGCTTAATGAAGAACAAATGTTTGAACAGTATGGCGCTACCAAGCCCATCCTGAAAAGTTGGTTTAAATTAGGCCTTCCTTCTTCAAAGCCTACGGGCCGCATCTTTATTAACCAAACGGATCTTCAGTATTTTTTAATTGCTTACCGAAGGTATGTTGACGATAGCGGCGAGTAAAGAACCTTTTGTCTGAACCAGGATTTTCGGGATTTAGGATTTGAGGATGTGGAAATCCTGTAAATCTTCTCGTCATGGAGCAAATACAACTGATTGATTTTATTACCTTTTGTCTGAATCAGGATTTTCGGGATTTAAGGATTTGAGGATGTGGAAATCCTGTAAATTCTCTCATCATGGAGCAAATACAACTGATTGATTTTATTACCTTTTGTCTGAACCAGGATTTTCGGGATTTAAGGATGTGGAAATCCTGTAAATCTTCTCGTCATGCGTAGGGGGTTATTTTTATTTTGCGTGATGAAGGTTGTGTTTTATATGAGTAACGAGCAGTCACAGGTCGGGTGACCTGCGCCAGTTGGGACCGAAACTACATTCCTAAAAAAAACTGATATTTGACAAAGTGCGAAAGGAACCTGATAAGCACTTATGTAAACGTAGAACGCGTGATATGAAAAATATTAATACCATCAAGATCAATTTTAAAGGAGGCATTATTCCTCCGTAGACCTATACAATATCCTGGTAACTGCCGGAAAGCTAAACCTGGGTTACGTTAGGTTTGGTTGCGGCAGCAACTTCTGATTGATATTGAAATGGAAGATGTTGACTTTTTCACCACACAATTGGGTATGTTGGGTATTGGTTATGAGCTTAACAACGAAGAATTTCCCAATATCATTAGTTCTTATCCGGCAGAAGAAGTATTTATTTTAAATACATGGGTGAAAGCAGAGGTATATCATAAAATCTTTGAATCGTTTAATTATGCACCGCGGCTCAAGATAAATATTTGTGACGCCAACCAGACTTTTACCCCCATGCTCACAGGTAACATTAATTGGGTGGCATCGCCGGGGTGAACCGGATTTCTGGTATTTGTTTATCAGGTTCCCGAAGACTAATGTTGTGTATGAATGCAAAGAGTTGTTTCATACAAAAGACCTGGCAGGTATGTCAGTTTCTATTGAAGAAACAATCCTGCAGCATAAAGAAAAGTTTTACGATAATGATGAGGCCAGTGGCGATGAACTTTTTGAAAAATTAGATATCAGTTCGTTTACTACCAAACCGGCCGCGGTCTCTTTGGCTTTTCCACCGTTTAATCTGCCCTATTACGAAGGATTTAACCGCTATAACGATAAGTATTGGCTGGGCATTTACAGGCGCGACGAATTATTCAGGGTAAAATTTTTAAAAGAAGTATGCCTCCTGTGCCTCTACACAAATCAGCCAGTTATGTTCCACCCCGTGGAAGTCAATTATTATAAAACGAATCACCGGCGAACACAGGAAAGACTGGAATTATCTCCTCGATAAATACCAGATCAATGTAAGGCATGCTGCCAATGAACTTAACTTCCAGGTAGAAGATAACAGCCTTAAAGCTTTGCAGTTGAAACAGCGACTGGTAAAGTATTTGAATAATGACGATACAAGAACTTTCGGGGTATGTATCGGGATTAAAACGCGTAAAAAAAGCGAAGTTTTCAGTAGTATACTTGTGCGCCGTAAGGCGTGGTTCAACATCGGCAAGATGGGCTTTTTTCATACCTACGATATTTTGTTTGCCAAGGATTATAATCCCAATGAACGTACCGATTTTATATTCAGCAGCGGAAACCCCAAAGCGTTTGTGGGAGAGCAATTGCGTCGTGCCATTCTTTCTTATTACGATTTTATTCGCCCAAAAGAACAACCTAATTCAGGAGAACTGGTGGAGGTGGTAGCAAAACAAGAACAGGCCGATGAGTCAGCGAGATGAAAATATGCCGGAGCACACAACAGGCCAGGAAGGGCAGGCATCCGGGTCAGTAATTCGAACAAAATGTTCCGGTTTTCTTAAATGGGTTGAAACTTTGACAAAACCAAGTTGTCATTCCATCAGGCGAAGTTTCATTTTCGTTATTTGAGCAATAGTGCCAAACAATATTATTTTCATCTGCGGTTTAATAATGGTTTCGGCAGGCGGATTTATAATAAACTTTCCTTTTTCATTTTTTATACCCAAACAATTTACTCCGGTCTTATGCATGCTAATGATATCATGAACAGATTTATCCTTTAAACTATCCGGTAACACTTCATACGCCACAGATTCTATATTGACCGACTCCGCTCCATCGCCCCAAAGATTATTGATGAATTCTATCACATCGGGTTTGGAGATTAGCGTTGCCATGTGTGTACCACCAAGCATTTCCGGCAGTATAACATGATCGGCGCCGGCTGTTTTTAATTTAGTTACCGAACTTTTAAGTTGCGCCTTGCTAATGATTTTAGATGCGGATTTAATGACCTGGCTGAAACACAATAAATACATTGTCAGCGTCTGCAGGTAGCGTAATTAACAAAGCGTCTGCTTTTTTATATTCCGGATTTTACCAGTATTTCATCATCCGTGGCATCGCCCTGGATATAAACAAGCGATTTATTTTCATTCAGCCAGCTTTTTATATTGACTTCTGAGGTGTCAATCACGACAAAATCTATATGTTAGACTCCAAAATTTTTGCGGCCTGCTGTCCATGCCGGCCAAATCCACATATAATTACATGGTCAGAAAATTGATCAATTGCCTTCATAAGATTTCGTTTTTTTAAATAAACAGCCATTTCCCCGCTTACGATGTACCGGTAAGTTTACTGATGATAAAGGTAAAAGCAGCAAACGATGAAACAATATAAACAATGTTGAAAATCTTTCCCGTGCTCAGTTAATGGCCTTATTTCGTGGTACCCCACGGTAGATAATGTGATCACGGTCATGTAAAGTGCATCAAGAAAATTATACTGCTCAAACAGGATAAAACCAATAATGCCGGTGAACATAATAAGCACTAAAACACCCAGGCTCAACCAAATTGCTGAAGGGAATAATTTTTTCACATGGCAGTTTTATGAAATAAAGTTATTGATTTTTTGGCGGCGGTAGAAGGGGTAAAGAAATAGCACTTGTGGCGAGTGATCGGATTTCAGTAAACAAATAAATTCGGGAGATTTTTATTTTGAGGGAAAATTAACTTATCAAATCTTTTAATCCCATATATCCTGGTTCAGACACCAACCTACACCTCCTGCCTCAACACCTCCAGCGGCGGCTTATTCAATGATTCCAAAGCTATTGGCTAAACCGGTTATTACCGTTAATGCACACACGATAATTCCTAAAATCAAAACCGGAAATATAGTGTGGTTGAAGAGGTGACACCTTTTCGAAAGGTGTCACCCTGGAAAACCATGATAGACCTAAAGAATAAAATCTAAAACCTTAGTAGAAAATTCCATAGTACAATATTTACCTTATTATCTTATTTAAACCTTTTAAACAGTATTTTCGAACGCTTGCATCTTACATTCAAAATAAGGTAATAAGGTGGAAAATATTTTGGTGAATTGGTTCTTCTACTAAGGTTGTTGAAAGTGGTTTCTCACCGCACAAAGATGAATAGCTACAGTAAACAAACAAAATAAAGAAGTTTATGTTTTGTCCGTAGTCACAGGCTTAGGGACAGCGGTTGTATTTTTATTTGAAGGATTGTGAGGAAAGCTAGGGTAAAAAACAACCGATTGATTTATCACCTTTTGTCTGAATCAGGATTTTCAGGATTTAAGGATTTGAGGATTATATTTTGAATTAAATACTTTTTTGAATTGCAGACTCTTTGCTCCAAAATTGATTAGCAAACCAATCGGAAAATTATAAGCAACTACATAATTTTTCGCCTGTGCAAGATGAACATCTTCTAAATTAATTAATGCTTTAAGTTCTACAATAATTTTATTCTCAACTATAAAATCAGCTCTCCTGCTTCCAACTTCAATACCTTCATAATATATTGGCTGCTCTATTTCTCTTCCAAATAATAATTTTGAATTCCCTAATTCAATTGCCAGGCACCTTTGATAAATAACTTCCTGGAAGCCGTTACCCAAATAATTATGAACCTTCATTGCGCATCCATTTATTTTATAGGTTATTTCGTCAAGAGTCATGGTGAAATATTTATTAAGTGAAATGAAAAAAAATAATTCTTTTTTTGTCTGAATCAGGATTTTCAAAATTTACATGATTCGGGGATACAGAAGTCCTGTAAATCCTCTCTCATCCTGGAGCAAATACAACTGATTGATTTTATTACCTTTTGTCTGAATCAGGATTTTAAGGATTTGAGGATGTGGAAATCCTGTAAATCTTCTCATCCTGTGAATCCTGATTCCGACAATTATTTCACACCTCTTGTCTCAACACTTCCAGCGGCGGCTTGTTCAACAAACCAAAACTATTGACTAAACCGGTTATTACCGTTAATGCACACACGATAATTCCTAAAATCAAAACAGGAAATACATTGGGATGGAACGGTGAATCAAAAACATAATGCGCCAAAGCCCAACTGGCGGCGAGCGCCAAAAGAAAACCCGTGAGCGCCGCCAAAGCGCCAAGGAAAAAATATTCCAGCGCGGTGATGGCAAATATTTGTTTGCGGCTTGCGCCAAATGTGCGCAGCAACACGCTTTCCTGCAGGCGCTGGTATTTGCTGATCAGCACAGAAGAAATTAAAACCACCAATCCTGTGAGAATACTGAAGCCTGCCATAAACCGGATCACAAAACCAATTTTACTCATGATGGCGTTGAGCACACGCAGCACAAGCCCAAGGTCAATGATGGAAACATTAGGATAGTGCTGTACCATCTGCCTGCTGGAATTTGGCGGACACTTCTTGCGACGGCACTTTGGTGAGAATCACTTCAAACTGTGGCGCATCGTTAATAACGCCTTCAGGAAAAACTACCAGAAAGTTGGTGCGTATGCGGCTCCAGTCAACCTCGCGAAAACTGCCGACAACAGTAGGGATCATTACACCCTGCACATTAAAAGTAATCGTGTCGCCGATATTGATGCCGTTTCTCCGTGGCATAATTTTCTTCCATCGAAATCGGCGGAAGCCCTTTTGCCGGTGCATTTCCTATCCATTTGCCTTTAGTGATTTTTTCTGTAGAAGTAAGTGAGTCGCGAAAAGTGCAACGGTATTCCCTTGTAAAAACATAGCGCGAATAGGGTAGCGTAGAATCTTTTTTCAGATCACGGCGGTATAACCATTTACCTGCTTCGAGCCGCATATTTACGATCGGGATCATTTCTTTTACCGGCAGACCGATTGTTTTTCACAAGACTGGCTACGCCTTCTTTCTGGCTGCTTTGAATGTCGAACAAAACCATATTGGGCTGGTCTTCGCTGGTGGCAATTGTAACACGGCCGAGCAAAATCGACTGGATAAAAAACAATGTACTTATCAAGGCCGTTCCCAGCCCGATGGAAATAATGAGAATGGTTGTCTGGTTATTCGGGCGGTACAAATTGGCCAGTCCCTGCCGCCATAAATAACTCCATGAAGAAGGAAAGAATTTTCTTACGAGCCACATCAGCAAACGCGCAATAGCGGTAAGAATTAATAAAGCCGCCGCGATACTTAGCGTGAAATAAAATGCTTTTTTCGGCATTGCCCATTTCAAGCCACGAAAAGCCATAGACGAATAAAACCACGAGCGCATAAATTGCCCATTTTATAAAATCGCGTTTATTGGCAGCCGGTTCATAAGAAGCGCGCAATGCCTGTAGTGGCGATACATTCCGGATGGAGACTAACGGCAGCAACGCAAACAAAACAGAAATGCCGGTTCCGAGAAATAATGCCTTCAATAACCGCCAGTCCATGAGATAGGAGTAGTGAATGGTAACCGGTAAAAAATCTTTAAGAATGAAGGGCAAAAATTGTTGAATACCTACACCAAGTGCTGCTCCGGCAATAGAACCGATAAAACCAATACTTACAATCTGCACGAGAAAAATAATGAACGCCTGCGACGCTTTTGCCCCAAGGCAGCGAAGAATAGCAATGGAATTTATTTTTTCTTTTACGTACACATGCACGGCGCTGGCAACACCGGTGCAGCCAAGCAGCAAAGCAATAAAACCAACGAGCGATAAAAATTTGGTAAGGTCGGCAAAGGAGCGGCCGGTATCTTCTTTCTGCGTTTGTACGGTGTCGTAATGATAATCGTTGCTTCAAGCACAGGCCTTATTTGAGCAACGAGTTTTTGTTCGTCAACTGCGTGATTGAATTTGACAAAATAATGATAACTGATGCGGCTGCCTTTTTGCATCAGTTGTGTTTGTTTAAGATAACGTAAGCGGAATGTAAACGATGGGAGCGATGGAAGAAGTAAAACCCGTTTGCCCCGGCGCATTGATCAATCTTCCGGCGATGGCAAAAGTTACTTCGCCCACTTTTATCGAATCGCCCGCGTTTGGCATTGAACTGCAACATCAAGCGTTTCATCCACCAAAGCTTCCTGTTTATTCCTGAAACGAAGTGGCTGCGGAAACAGGTTCTGTTTCCAGTGAACCATAATAAGGAAATTGCCCGCTGAGCGCACGCACCTGTATCAGCCTTGTTCCCCCATTTTTGAGAAACAAAACCATGGAAGCAAAATTTCTTTGCTGTGATTGTTCGCCACCGAGAGAATCCAAAAGATTTTGAATTGGTTCCGCAGGAGGTTGGTTGCCCGGAAATCTCCAAGATCAGCGCCAAGTAATGATGCCGCCTGGTTGTTCACTTCATCGCTTAAATTATTTCCGAGAGAATAAATAGCCACTAACGCAGCAATACCAAGAATAACGGAAGAGATAAAAAGAAAAAGACGTGAACGGCTTCTGCGGCTGTCGCGCCAGGCCATCTGCAACAGCCATTTGAAATGAAGCGCATTCATTTTTCGGTTATTTTGTTCGTTTACTGGATCGCTCTGATTCATCTTATCTTTTTATGCGCGTCAAATGTTGTTGCTGTTGATTTTGGTGGGTTTATCAGAAATAATTTTGCCACCTTTTAAATGAATAATCCTTTGTGTGCGCGATGCCAGTTCATCGTCGTGCGTCACCAAGAACCAACGTCGTACCGGCTTCCTGGTTCAGCCCAAAAATGAGATCGACAATTTTGCTGCTGGTTTCCGCATCAAGGTTTCCTGTGGGTTCATCAGCAAATAAAATAGAAGGCCGGTTGGAAAAAGCACGCGCAATAGAAACGCGTTGTTGCTCGCCACCGCTCAGTTGGGCAGGGTAGTGATGGCTTCTTTCTGCCAGTCCTACTTTATCCAAAAACTCCATCGCCCGTGGGCGCACTTTTTTTTCTCCGCGCAATTCCAAAGGCACCATTACATTTTCAATCGCCGTTAATGTGGGCAACAATTGAAAGTTTTGAAAAATAAACCCGACGTAACGGTTACGCACAGCCGCAAGCTGATCTTCATTTAATGATTCCAAATGATTTTGTTGTAGTTCCACGCTTCCCGAAGATGGCTGATCGAGGCCGGCGCATAAGCCAAGCAAAGTTGTTTTTCCGCTTCCCGATGGGCCGACAATCGAAATGGCAGAGCCTTGCTCCACCGAAAAAGTGATGTCATCAAGAACGGTTAAAAGGCTCCCGCCGCTTTTATAATTTTTGGTTACGTTTTGAAGAGAAAGAATAGTTTGCATTAATCTGTTTTATAAGTTGCATTGTAATATTTGTTGTGTTGAAGTTATATAAAACTTAAGGATTTGTAAGTATAACCAAAAACTAAGTGCTGTTAATTGCTTCACAAGTTAGAAGAAAATAAATATTGATGTTTTACTAACCTTATTATCTTTTTATTTTGGCTAGCCGGTAATAAGGTAATAAGGTGGTAGTACTTGGGTGAATAATTTTCTACTAAGGTTTTGGAAATTAAATTAAAAGTTAGCTTATGAATTTCTCTAAAAAAAATGGTTAACTAATATTTTGATGTTAGGAGTCTATTAAAACCTTAGTAGAAAAATCTCCTAATAATACATTCACCTTATTACCTTATTATTTTTTCCAGATTAATTATGAATTCATTTTCCACTAAGATTGGTTGAAGGTGATTTAAAAATTTCTTTGTTGAACTATTTTATGAATCCCGGTAGATTATTTTATTCTGATTTCTCAAAAGGCTGCAAAGTTTTTTGATAGAATTTTATGAAAGTTTCATATTCCTCTTTGAAAGTTATTTTACGATGATGCTCCGGTTGATTAAGAATGTATTTGCAAACTTTATCTACATCCGACTTTGATACAGAAAAGGCCGAAGCTGATTCCTGCCATACAAAATGATTACTACATAATTTATTTTGATTTATGAAGTTTTGAGAACTTTCTGCAACTATTGAAGCCAGATGTTCTTCAGATAATTTTGGTGAGCGCGATACAAGAAAATGTACGTGTTCAGGATTAGCATAAATGGCGTATAGATGAGAATTATTATTATTCACAATTCCTGTAATATACTTTTCAATTCTTTCCCGGTATTTTTCAGAAATTAACGGTACACGATGTAAGGTTGTAAAAATAAAATGAGTATATAAATTGTTATATTCTATTTTCATGTCAGTTAGTTTTTTAGAATAAGGTAATAAGGTGTAAGCATTGGGATGATTCCATATGCTACTAAGGTTTATTGAAGATAAAAAAAATATCCTCCTTCCACAACTATTAATAAGTCCTTTTAAAAGTTACTTTGAAAAAATACATCACGGTATCTTTGCAACGGACGATTGATGTGAAAGAAAGTGTTGAATAAAAATAATTAATTCTGTTTTAATGATGATACCCTCTTATTTAAACGGCGGTTTGAAAAAATCTTTGTGCCTTTTATTGTTGTTGGCATTTTTTTCCTGCAACAATAACAACAGTAAAAAAGCAACCAGCGAAAATCAACCGGTTTCAAAAGATACCACCGTTTCTTCCACTGCAAAAAAGAAAACGATTTTGTTTTTTGGCAACAGCCTTACGGCAGGTTATGGTGTGGATCCTTCAGAAGCTTACCCGGCTTTAATACAAGATGAAATTGATTCTCTTGGCCTTAATTATAAAGTGATCAATGCAGGCGTAAGCGGTGAAACTACTTCAGATGGCAACAGCCGCATCGACTGGATATTAAAACAGCCGATTGATATTTTTGTGTTGGAACTGGGAGGGAATGACGGCCTCCGTGGCATTCCTTTAACGGAAACAAAAAAGAACCTTCAATCCATTATTGATAAAGTAAAAGCAAAATACCCCGACGTGAAGATCATCCTGGAAGGAATGCAAATCCCGCCAAATATGGGTCCTGCCTACACTTCAAAGTTTAGAAAAATTTATCCTGCAGTAGCAGAAGAAAATAATATCGGCCTTGTTCCTTTTTTATTGAAAGGCGTTGGCGGTGATCCCAAACTGAACCAGCGCGACGGCATTCATCCTACTGCCGAAGGGCATAAGATCGTTGCGCAAAATGTGTGGGAGGTGTTGAAGAAAGACCTGTGAGGAGTTCATGGTTAGCTACTTTATCAATACTCTTATCCGGTAAGTAAACAAATAAACCGAATTTTTATTTCTCTGAAACCATTCAACCATAAACCAATTAACTAATAAACACTTTAACTTTGCTTTCCGGAACATGAGAATTTTTTCATACTTAAAAAAAACTACCAGGCAGGCAACCATTATCCGGATTCTTACGATTCCTAACCAGAAAGCTTTTATCAATTGTTATCAGCAAAAGAATTAAATAAACATATCATGGGTTGCGCCCGTAATCAAAGGGAAAGCCAGAAGAAGATCTACAATTCTTTTTATAGCTATGGTATGTCTGTTTGCCTGCGATATGCCATCCGCCATGAAGATGCAGTGGAAATTTATAATGACAGTTTTCTCAAAATATTTAAAGAGATCTATCACTACAAACCTTTGTATGCCGATGAAGTAAATTCTTTTAAAGGATGGATAAGGAAAATTATGATCTACACTGCCATTGATCATACAAGGAAAAATAACAAACATTCTTTTACTGCAGATTTTGAAACCTCGGTTATTTATATGACAGACAATGAAGAAAATGTAGTTGACAGGATGTCGTATGAAGAGATCATTGCTGCTATACAACAACTTTCGCCGGCATACAGAACCGTGCTGAATTTATATATTATTGACGGCTTTACCCATGAGGAGATTGCGAAGCAATTGGATATTGCCGTAGGTACTTCCAAGTCAAATCTTTTTAAAGCCCGGCAACAATTGCAACAAATTTTAAAAAACGAAAACAAGATACAAATAGCTAAAAATGTGGGATGATGAAAACGATAAAAAACTAAAGGAAGCGGCAGAAAATTTTCAGCCGGCTTTGGATGAAAGTGCATGGCAGAAAATGGAACAAATGCTCGATGAAAACCTTCCGCAGAAAAAGGACAGGAAGAGAATTTTATTTTTTATTCCTTTGATTTTGATCCTGTGCAGGTTTTGTTTTCTTTATCTTTTTCTACAATAATGGAAAAGGATTTGCGGCATGCCAATCTTCAGACAAATACTTCTGCAAATAACAATGCTTTGAAAGAAAAACGGCCGGATGAAAAGGCAATTGCTTTATCAAACTCAGCTAACAACACTGATCTAAAAGCTGCAACAATTAACAGGGAACGATATTCAGAAAAACAAACACTGTTATTCATGAAAATAGAAAAGCGTACTATCCGGTCGGTTAGTAAAAACCGACATCCAACAAAAATGTGGATGCTTCTATACCCGCAAACAGGCAGAAACAGCAGCTATGAATCAAGCGATAAAAATGCTGAAGACAGTAAACCAACAAATTTGTCAAATTCTGTTTTGCAAGCTAAAGAGGTGAAGCAATAGATAATTCAAAAGAATGAGGAAAAACTGCAAGGAGAAAAAAATGTTTCTTCGCAAACTGAGAAACAAATGAAATAAGCAGAGTAAAAAAAGCATAAAACAAAAAGAGAAAACGCAAAACACTTTTCTGAATAATTTTAGTATTGGCTTTTCTGCAGGGCCTGGTGAAAGTGTGGTGGGAACAATGAAGGCGAACTGACGCTGGATTTGGGAATAGGTGCCGGTTATCATTTTCAAAACATTTTGGTGTTCATACCGGCATGTTTATTTCAAAAAAGATATATTCTGCAACTCCTGCGTGAGTATACTTTGCCCGCAGGCAACTACTTATGATTATCTTAAAAAGATAAATGCGAACTGTAACGTGATTGACATTCCTTTGAATGTTGATTATTATTTTGATCAAAAAGGAAAACATCTGTGGTTGGTTTCTGCAGGGCTTTCATCCTATCTTGATGAAGAAAGAAAGTTATGATTACGTTCTATAAAACGCCCGCAGGGCAGACTTACAATAAAGACTGGAGTAATTCCAATCAAAACAAACACTTCTTTTCTGTCCTGGATCTTTCGGTTGGGTATCAATATTTGATGAACAAGCAATTTTCTTTGGCTGCTCAACCTTACGTTGATTTGCCTTTAACAGGAATTGGCGCAGGAAAAGTAAAACTGAACAGCGCAGGAATTTTATTTACTATAAAAGCAAAACCGTTTCTGAAGAAAAGCAAATAAAGGATTTGTAAAATAGGGTTAATTATTCATATTCAAGTGATGCTTTTTCTTCAATTGAAAAACCCTTGAAATATTAAAGCCAAACAATACATCGCCATCTTCCCATCGGTTCGTTGTTTCTGCAATAAAAGATTTTTCGGTCATCCCGATTGAATTGGTAAAATGCAATTGAAAAACATGGCCGCCTGTTCCGAGATCAATTCCAAAAGATAAAACATTGTGAGCGCCGCTTCCATAATCATTTAAACGGTAATAATATTCTGCGTTTACATTCAATCTTTTTGAAACCCGGTGTGTAGCAGCAATGCCAATTGCTGCAATATTTTGATCAACATGCGACGAAAGAAATGTTATCCGCATGAATAAATGTTGGCATCAGTTGCAAAGAAAAATTTTCAGAAAATTTCCTTGCAATGAGTAATTGAAAAACATAGGAGAGCCGGTCATTGAAATATTGTTTTTCCGCCATCAAATTGTTTTAATGTATTAACGGCAACTGTTGGAACAAATGATACGCTTACAGGCATTTCTACTTTGCCCGCAGATTGTCTCAGTAATTTTATTTTTAAAAAAGCATCATACGTTTTCTGGTAAACACTATGTCCGGCGCCGATCATTACATTATTGGTAATTCCATAATCAAAACCCAATCTCATCACAGCCGCATCGAGTCCGAAAAAATTATACAGCCCGCTGTTGATCGGATCGAACCGATGTGAAATTCTTACATCAAGTACATGTGCCGGAAGATTTACAATCGAATGGCCGTCGACGACGCGTGTATATTTAAAAGTGTTTTCGGCATAACGGATTTTATTGCTTTCGGATTCATGAATGAGTTCGGTTAAGAGGTTTGTAGAATCCTGGGCAAAACCGGCAGAGCAAAAAGCTGCCATTACGAATGGCAGAAAAAAAATTTATCGATCGCATAATTATGGATTTGATAAGTTGAATGATTTATTTTTGCTGGTAACTGCAGTTGATCTTAATCTGAATCCATTCTGCAATTTTATTGGAGACGATTGTCGGTATCATTTATCCCGTAATCCTTCACCAAAACACTAAAAGAAGAATTGGCAGAAATTGTTCCTTTACTAATGGTGATCACACCGTTTGCCATTATGCTTTTGGTAACTCCGTGAATGGTGAGATCACCTTTTACCGTCACCCGGAAATTGCCATCTTTAGTGAAATCGATTTTATTAATATTGATAATGATACCTTTAAAAGAAGAGCGCGGGTATTTATCGCTTTCCATATAATTTTCATTGAAATCTTCCTCCATTTTTGCTTTCGGAAAATGAAATGCCTTGTTAAGCAAGGAAAATTGCAATTCGCCTGTTTGAATATTCAACACACTTATCACCTGGTTATTATCAGCTTCAATATCCTGCAAAAGGCTTCTTGAAAAAAAGGAAATGCTCCCGTTCTTAGTGTAATAAACCTGGCTGTTTGCGTTCTTTAAAGCGAAGAAAAAAACAATAGATAACAGGAGATTTTTTTTCATTTGCGTATGTTAATAAGATTTGTAGCACCTCGTTAAAAAAACATCGCCCGGCTAATCCGATCTCCGCATCGCCATTGATGTAGCCAATGCACATGCCCTTTATCTCTATTGTGTCGCCGGGCTTAATTGCGTCGTCATTTTCTTCCATAGTACAATTAACAGATGCCCCGGGAATATTTGTTTCAAGGAGGATTACCTGTGTCCCTTCCTGGTTTTTTTGAATTTGCTTTACTTTTCCCGAAACCGCTACTACTTTGTTTAAATAGGCCATTTTCATTTTGGAACTATCACGGGAAAGGGCCTGGTAAAGAGCAATAGCATTGGTTTCTACGGCGACTGCATCTTTTATGTTTTTGTGAGGTTTGTTCCAGATAATAAGACCAACAAGTGCCACTGTTGCCAGTGCCATAATAGTGAGCAGGAAAGTATTTATGATGATCTTGTTTCGCATGACCGGGTAACTTGTTTTAAAAAGCCGGGCGCATAACCGCACCCGGCAGTTTTCCAATCCATGTAATCGAGGGATACGTTGAATATTTATTGACTAAGACACTGAAATGAATAGTTATTGTGTAACAACAAGAGTCGCTTTCATGTTTGAATGGAAATTACAGTGATAGGCATACGAACCAACCGTGTTGGCTGTGTATGAAAAGGATTTGCCATAATCTATGGAGCCGCTGCTAAAACTTACTCCATCGTCCGAGGTAACGGTGTGTGCCATCGGGTCATTGTTCGTCCAGGTAACGGTACTTCCAACTTTAACCGTGGTTGTTGCGGGGAAGGCCATCCCTGAAATTGTGATACTGTTCGGATTATTGTTATTGCCGCCTCCTCCTGTGGCATAGGTTTTAGACTTGGAACAGGAAAGGAAAGTGAACGATACGGCGCATACAACCAGGATTGCAAAATATTTTTTGTTCATGATTTGATTTTTGATTTGAATAATTGAGTTAAATAAAATGTCACAATAAAATTTTATCGTTTAATTGATTGTCTAATCGAAATGTTTGAAAAAATGGTTGCCTTGGGATTATTAATTTTGCGGGAAGGCTGGCAATTGAAAAATGAAAATTGTTGTTTTGATTTAATGATCAGGTAGTCAGAATATTAAAAAATAGTAATTCTGATTTTTTGTTCATTCACTGCCATCCATAATGGGACGTTATGCTAAAGAGGATATTTTTTGTTTTAAAGTGAGATCAATTTTATAACTTTAGAAAAAAATTTCTAATTTTTGTTTCCTGCTTGTAAGTTCGTCTTCATTTTTCTAATCGACTGAATATGCAAACTACCAGGCAACGTATAATAGAGAAAGCCCGCAAACTATTTTCTGAGTTTGGAATTGCAAATACACGCTTGCAGCAGATCGCCGATGAATCAACTATTAGTGTGGGAAATCTTGCTTATCATTTTAGTAATAAAGAAGAGATCGTGCTGGCGGTATATGAGGAAGTGCTTGAAGAACTTTCCGGTATTCTTGTAAAGAGCAAAATTGAACCAAGCCTCCAAAGTTTCGAAGATAAGTTTTCCGGTCTTTTTGATTTTATGAAAAATAATGTCTTTTATTTTACCAATTTTTGGGAGATCAAAAGAAACTACTCTTCAATAGATGAGAAAATAAAAAATATTAATGCACGAATTTTATCAAAGTTAAAAAAACGTATTAATGATAATGTAAAAAGAGGTGTAATCGGCAAACCTGCCTATAGCGGTGCTCACAATCTTCTTGCAAAAACATTACTCATTTCCATAAACAATTGGCTTCCACAGCAACTGCTTAATGATAAACCTCTCAAAGAAAATTTGTTCAAAACCTACTTGTGGAATCTTCTTTATCCATATTTAACTGCAAAAGGGAAAAAGGAATTTTCTTTGTTTAGTTACTTTAAGAGATAGGCTTCTCTTTACGACAGTTTTTTATCCGAATTAGAAAAACTTTTCTAAACAGCTATTTTTTTTTCTAAACGAAGGAAGGGGAGGGCAGGCTTATTAAAAAGCGGAAAAAGCCAGTTCCCTCTGCGGGAATAAATTTCTGGCACAAAAATTAGGATATAGAAGAAATCTGCCGGTTTTAATTTTCTTTCTTATGTTTTATAAGATTGATTGGAGAGAAGAGATCATTTCAAAATTCTATTATGCTACGCAGAAAAAGTTTAAAAGAAGTGGAAGAAAAAAGGCCACAGAAGAGCCAGCAGCTTATTTTAAAGCATACTGAAGAAGCGGCTCTCACGGAATTAAAGCGTTCTCCGCTGGGGCTAATGCTGTCAGGCCTTTCAGGGGGACTCGATATCGGTTTTTCGGTCTTGATGATGGCTGTAGTTTTAACCTTATTTAATGGCGTTTTTCCGGACGCCGTGGTGCAGTTTTTGGTTGCCAATATGTACCCGCTTGGATTTATGTTCGTGGTTTTGGGAAGATCAGAATTGTTTACAGAACACACTACACTCGCTGTATTACCGGTGTTGCAGGGGTTTGCGCCTATAAAAAGATTATTAAGACTTTGGGGTATTATTTATTTCAGCAATATTATTGGTGGGCTGATTTTTGGGCTTATACTTTATTATTTTGCCAACACACTTCATTTCATCCAGGGCTGGGCGCTTGCGAAGATCAGTATTGGTATTGTTGCTCATTCGTGGATGGGATTATTATTAAGTGCTGCCCTGGCAGGATGGTTAATGGGCTTGCTTGCCTGGCTGGTGGCTGCCGCCCGGGAAACCGTGAGTCAAATATTGATCATCTGGATCATTACCTCTTCAATCGGGCTGGCAGGACTTGCCCATTCAATTGTCGGCAATATTGAAGCATTTGTGGGATTGATCAATGGTAATATTTCATTTGGACAATATTTAAATTTCCTCGTTCCTGTCACACTTGGAAACATAATCGGAGGTGTGTTTTTTGTGGCAATTTTAAAATACAGTCACACCACTTTGAGCGGGAAAGAAGAAGAAGTGAACCTGGGAGACCACAAGGAAAGGATCTAACAGTAAATGAACTTTTAAGTCCATTTTTTATTTTAGCCATTCAATACCAGGTAAAGAATTGCAGCAATTGTGGCACCAGCAATCGGGCCGAAAATGGGTATCCACGAGTACCTCCAGTCTGTTTTATTTTTGTCTTTTACAGGGAGAATGTAATGAACGATCCTCGGGCCGAGATCTCTTGCAGGATTGATAGCATAACCGGTAGTGCCACCCAATGAAAGGCCGATGGCCCAAACAATAAAGGCAACCGGGATTGCACCGATGGAACCAAGGCCAATTGGTGTCTTCTCTTTTCCAATTTCACCATTGGTAATGTAAAAAACGGCCAACAACAAAACAAAGGTTCCTAAAAGCTCGCTAATGAAATTCAACCTGGTATTTTTAATGGCAGGGGCCGTATAGAACACTGCAGATTTTAGCCCTCTGTCCGGGGTGGCGATAAAATGATCTTTATACATCACCCAAACCAAAACCGAACCAACCATTGCGCCAAGTAACTGGGCTGCGAGAAACATCGGAACCCGCGCCCATGCAAATTTTCCTGCGATCGCTAAACCAAGAGTTACTGCCGGATTCAGGTGGGCACCACTGTAAGGTCCGGCGATCACAACACCGGTAAAAACAGCCAAAGCCCAACCGGTGGTAATCACTATCCAGCCGGAATTGTTGCCTTTGGTATCTTTTAAAACTACATTGGCCACCACGCCGTTACCTAACAAAAGTAACAGCATGGTTCCAATAAATTCTGCGACAATAGGATTCATTCGTTTTTGATTTATTTTATGAATTGGTAATTATTTTTTGCCTGCATTCGCCCAAAACAATGTCGATTGCACTGCCCGGCGCCATTCCTTTATTTCCGTTTCTTTATCTTCCGCAGTTGGCAGATAGCGTTGTTTTATTTGCCATTGTTGTTGCAACTCTTCCTCGTTTTCCCAAAAACCAACAGCGAGGCCGGCAAGGTAAGCAGCACCGATAGCGGTGATCTCAGTAACTTCCGGGCGAACAACGGCTGCTTTGAGAATATCAGATTGAAATTGTAACAGTAAATTATTTTGTGTGGCGCCACCATCAACCCTTAGCTCGGAAATCGTGATCCCCGAATCAGATTCCATCGCCTTCAATACTTCCATCGTTTGAAAGGCGATACTTTCCAAAGCGGCTCTTGCAATATGGCTCCGGTTGGTACCGCGGGTAATCCCAAACATAGTTCCACGCGCATATTGATTCCAGTGCGGAGCGCCCATTCCCGCAAAAGCGGGAACGAGATAAACACCGCCGCTATCTTTCACTTCCGAAGCAAGTTTTTCAATTTCGGCAGCGGTAGAAATAATTTGTAATTCATCGCGCAGCCATTGTACGACAGCGCCTGCAATAAAAATACTTCCTTCAAAAGCATATTCAACTTTATCGCCAATCTTCCAGGCGATCGTTGTTATGAGATTATTTTTAGAAAGGATTGGTTTGTCGCCAATGTTCATAAGCATGAAGCATCCCGTGCCGTAGGTATTTTTTACCATACCGGGTTTATTACATAAATGTCCAAACAGCGCGGCCTGCTGGTCGCCTGCAATTCCCGCGATAGAAACTTTGGTTCCCAACAATTGCCCTGAACTTTCACCATAAACTTCACTGGATGATCTTACTTCAGGAAGGATGCTTGCCGGTATTTGAAAAATATCAAGCAATTCTTCATCCCATGAAAGCGTATTAATATTATAAAGCATTGTGCGCGACGCGTTGCTCACGTCTGTAATATGTAGCGCTCCTTCGGTAAGGTTCCATATCAGCCAAGAATCAACCGTTCCGAAGGCAAGTTTTCCGTCGTTGGCTTTTTGCCTTGCGCCATCAACATTATCTAAAATCCATTGAATTTTTGTGGCAGAAAAATAAGCATCCAATACCAATCCCGTTTTTTCGCGAATTATAGCATCAAGATTTTTTTCTTTAAGCATATCACATTGCGCTGAAGTTCTCCGGTCCTGCCAAACAACCGCATTGTAAATCGGTTTACCGGTTGCTTTATCCCACACAATGGTAGTTTCTCTTTGATTGGTAATACCGATCGCCGCAATTTCTTCGGGTTTTATTTTTTCTTTCAGGATTGATTCCGTTATAACAGAAGCCTGTGAGGACCAAATTTCCATCGGATCGTGTTCCACCCACCCGGGTTGCGGATAAATTTGCTTGAATTCTTTTTGTGCCAAAGAAGCGATTTTGCCACTTTTATTAAAAAGAATGGCACGCGAACTGGTAGTTCCCTGGTCAAGCGTGAGTATATATTTTTTCATGCTGCAGTTATAGTTTCGAAATAATCCTTTGCATTCCGGAAGAAGATTCAGGCAATATGACAGTAAAATAACTTATTCGGCCAATTTCCATTTTGAAATGAAAGGATTTAAAATAAATTATTAGAAAGCAAATTAGTAATTTTCCCCGAAGTACTTTTTTATTATTTAAGAAAAGATAAAAACCGCTGATGAATTTTTTCAAAAGAGAATTTCTTATAAATGCTTTAAAAGACAATATTGAATGGGATGTTTTGGTGATTGGCGGCGGAGCTACCGGCCTGGGAATAGCCCTGGACGCAGAAACACGCGGCTTTAAAACCTTGCTGGTAGAACAGGATGATTTTGCAAAAGGCACCTCAAGCAGAAGTACCAAACTTGTTCATGGTGGTGTGCGTTATCTGGCGCAGGGAAATATACGTTTGGTGACAGAAGCTTTAAAAGAAAGAGGGTTTCTTTTGAAAAATGCACCTCATCTCACCAAAAATGAATCCTTCATTATTCCTTGCTTACTCATGGCGTAACGGGATTTATTATGCTACCGGCTTAAAAATATACGACTGGCTTTCAGGAAGAAAAAGCATTGGAAAATCAAGGTTGATAGATAAAAAAGAAGTTGATGAAAGATTGCCGACAATACAAAAAAATTCATTGAAATGTGGTGTGCTTTATCATGACGGCAGTCTTTGATGATGCAAGGCTGGCGTTAAACCTGGCGCAAACGGCGGTTGAAAAAGGAGCCGTTGTTCTTAATTATTGTAAAGTTGTTTCTCTTTCAAAAAAGCAATGAAAAAATGATATGGCGGTACAATGATTGATGAAGAAACCAAAGAAATTTTTGAGGTAAAAGCAAAAGTAGTGGTAAATGCCACCGGTGTTTTTGCCGATGAAATTTTAAAAATGGATCAGCCTTTTCCAAACCAATAATAAGGCCCAGCCAGGGAATTCATTTGGTGCTCGATAGATCATTTTTGCAAAGTAAAGACGCCATCATGATTCCTAAAACTGAAGACGGACGGGTTTTATTTGCCATTCCGTGGCATGATAAAGTGCTTGTGGGTACAACAGATACGCCTTTACAAAGCTCATTCCATTGAGCCACAGGCTTTGGAAAAAGAGATTGAATTTGTATTGAAAACAGCGGGTAAATTTTTATCAAAAGCACCACAACGATCAGATGTGTTAAGTGTTTTCGCGGGCCTGAGACCGTTAGCTTCTAACGATGATGAATCTGCGAAAACAAAAGAAATTTCAAGAAGCCATAAAGTAATTATTTCGGAAAGCGGGCTTGTTTCTGTTATTGGTGGCAAATGGACAACCTATCGGAAAATGGCTGAAGATGCAATGAATAAAATAATCCGATTAGGCCTGCTTCCTCAAAAAAAAGGCATCTACTGAAAATTTGAAAATTCATGGATACCGTTTGGCCGAAGACAAAGAAAATCGTTTGTCAGTTTATGGTTCTGATAAAACGGAAATTGAAAAACTGGAGAACAAAATGAATATTATTCGCAAACCATTAAGTGAAGAGACATTGATAACCGTTGGCGCAGGTAATTTGGGCTGTAAGAAATGAAATGGCGCGCACTGTAGAAGATGTTCTTGCACGGCGCACGAGGGTTTTATTTACTGATGCGAAACTGGCGATTCGACCTGGCGCCCAAAGTGGCAGATATCATGATGAAAGAATTAAACAAAAACGAAGAATGGAAAACGGAGTCAGGTTGAAGAGTTCAGAAAGCTGGCTGAAAATTATTCATTGAATTTGTTAACCTAAAAATAAATATCCCGCAATAATATAATTTCTTTTCTTTGCCAGACTATTAAATTTCTATACAAAGAGTTAAACCAATTTTTACAGAATGCAAATTCTTTCATAAATACCGATTTCTTTAAACTAATCATTCTTCTTTCTGTTTTTTTTGTTTCCTGTAAAACTTCCCGCGTTTTTAAGTCTGCCGTTTCTACTGATCACAATTATCACAGCAGTTATGATGATACTACTTTAGCGGTTGACAACAGTTCGATCCTGATGCCTTACAATCGTTTTATTGATCCTGCAGGAACGGTAATTCGTTTTGGAAATGAAAGGCTGGAAAATCATAGCCTTGATTGTGCGATGCTTCCGGATGGAAAAGTGTTGGCAGTAGAAGACAGGTATGGCGTGGCTTTCATTGACGTGAAAGAAAATAAGCTTTTATTTCATTTAGATTATTCCGGCAATTACCGGGGATTGATGAGCACTTATTCAGGAATAAAAACATATCAGGATGAAAGAGGAGAGCACATTCTTTGGGGTGCGGCCAATCCATATAAAAAAATTTGTGTGATATTAAATGCTGTTTGGGATGGAGAAAAAGCAACTATAACAGATTCAATTTCTTTTGAAGCGATTGGCTCCTGCGCCATTGTCTTTGCCAAACGATATTGCCATTAGTGATGAAGACGGTGCAAAAATATTTGTATGTGGTTTTGAACGGAAACAATCAGCTTGAGAAAGTAAGATTGAGTGATAAAAAAATCATCTGGACAACTGCCACCGGAATGGCACCTTTTGGTATTGCCATTGCCGGTTCAAAAGCATATGTAACCAACTGGGCCGGTCCTGTGCCAACATGATACATTCAAAAGAAACAGCCGGAATTCCTTATGGACAGGTTTATATTGATCCAAAAACGGGAGCAACTTCGAAGGGAACAGTGAGTATAATTGATTTGAAAACCGGAACGGCGCAAAAAGAAATAGAAGTGGGTTTACATCCCAACGCGATTATCAGCAGCAAAGATGGAAAATTTGTTTATGTGTCAAATGGTAACAGCGATTATATTTCAGTGATTGATACTCAAAAAGAAGAAGTGATTGATTCAATTTCTGTGAGATTGAATGGAGAGGAAAATAATTATATTGGCGATTCGCCAAATGCACTTGCCATAAGTGAAGATGGAAATACTTTGTACGTTTCAAACGGAATGGACAATGCAGTTGCCGTAATAAATATTGCCAAAATTTCTTCGTCTGCTGAAGAAGAAAAGCAAAAATAAAAGGGTTTATTCCTACAGAAGCTTATCCCGCAGGATTGGCTTTGAAGGGAAATTCGTTATATGTTGCCAATCTTGAAGGTGAAGGCGCAAGAGTGGAAGACAATAACCGTTACAATGCGCATCAACAGAAAGCGACAATTTCTATAATTAATTTGCCTTCACAAGCTGAACTGGATGCGTACACGAAAAGAGTAATCCAGTCGAACCTGTTGTTTCGTACAAAAATTACCGAACTTTTACCCGTGCAGGAGTTGCTGCCCAAGCCGGTTCCGGAAAGGATAGGAGAGCCATCTGTTTTTAAACATGTTCTTTATATCATTAAAGAAAACAGAACCTACGACCAGGTGATGGGAGATATGCAGGAAGGAAACGGCGAACCTTCTTTATGTATTTATGGAAACAACGTGACGCCCAACCAGCACAAACTTGCGCAGGCAATATTTGTTGCTTGGATAATTATTATGCTTCCGGAAAATCTTCCGCAGAGGGACATTCCTGGGCAGACGCGGCAATCGTTACAGATTATATTGAGAAAAATGTACGCGCATGGTTTCGCAGTTATCCCCATGTGTTGTATGATGCAATGGTTTATAATAAAAATGGTTTCATCTGGAACAATGCTTTGGATCACGGGAAAACCGTGAGGATCTATGGAGAAGCCTGTGTGCCTCAATTTAATGGAAGCCTGAACTGGACGAGCATTTACCAAAATTATCTTGACGGAAAGCAAACGGATTTCACCAACCTGACCACCATTTCACGAGTGAAGCCGATCATGTCTCAAACGTATCCTTGCTATGACGGGCACGATTTTAATGATCAGATGCGGGCTGATGCATTTATTAAAGAACTGCATGAAACCGAAAAGAAACCCGGTGATCAGTTACCGCAATTAATGGTGATGGCACTTCCTAACGATCATACAGCGGGGATGGCGCCCGGATTTCCGACACCAAGAGCAATGGTTGCAGATAATGATCTTGCACTCGGTCGAATTATTGAAGCCCTTACCAAAAGCCGCTTTTGGGATTCTACAGTGGTGTTTGTGACCGAAGACGATTCACAGGATGGCTGGGATCACGTGTCGGCTTACCGAACCACTGGTTTTATTATCAGCCCTTATTCACAGTTGAGAAAAACAGTTCACACCAATTATAACCAAACATGCATCGTTCGCACCATAGAGCAGATTCTGGGTTTGCCACCGATGAATATTATGGATGCCACTGCTTTGCCGATGTTTGATTGTTTTTCCACTACGCCAAAAAAAGCCGTTTATTCCTTTGTGAAAAATAACGTTCCGCTTAATGAAATGAATAAGAGTACAGCTTCTTTAAAAGGGAAAGCCAAAAAGTTTGCTGAACAATCGATGCTTCCCGAATTTGCTCATATCGATGGTGGCAACGACGATCTTCTCAACCGCATTCTTTGGTTTGCCTCAAAAGGAAATGCGCCTTATCCCAGGCGAAGTACTTTACCGAAAGGGGAGAGGAAGGATGAGGATGATTGACTATAACGGTGTACAGTAAACGAACTTATTTTAAGGATTTTTATTTTTGGGAAAAATCGGATGTGAGATTTCTCCGACCATTAATATTGCCATTTATAAATTTATATCGTTCAATTTGCGCCGGAAAAATTTTAAATAATTCCACCTCCTTATCTTGCATTCAACGCTTCCGGTTTTATTTCCCACACCAGCGCGCTGGCACCAAGGATGGCCGCGTCAGATTCTTTCAGTTCGCTGAACAAAAGTTTGACTTTGTTTTGAAAAATAGGAAGAAGATTTTTTTCCATGCTTGCTCTTGTGGGATCCAATAAAAGTTTTCCTGCTTTTATTACACCGCCAAATAAAATGATGGCTTCAGGAGAAGAAAACATTACGAAATTGGCAAGGGCTTCACCAAGAATCTGTCCAGTAATCTGGAACACCTCATTGGCAATCGCATCACCTTCAAGTGCTGCTTCGCAAACTTTTTTTGAAGTAATATCTTCATGCAATATATCTCTCAAAATACTTTTTTCGCCTACTCGCTCATCTAATATTTCTTTTGCTGTTATGGAAATTCCGGTGGCGGATGCATAAGTCTCCAAACTGCCTTTCATTCCTGTTCCCCAATGCAGGCGGCCTCCCGGGCGAATGATGGTGTGTCCGAGTTCACCGGCAAACCCATCGTGCCCATAGATCAATTGCCCGTTGGCAACAATGCCACTTCCTACACCGGTACCTAGCGTGATCATAATAAAATCTCTCATACCGCGGGCAGCGCCATACATTAATTCTCCGATAGCGGCAGCATTCGCGTCGTTGGTTAAGGTGCAGGGCCTGTTAAATTTGGTCGTGATCATTTTTGCAATAGGAATAATGCCTCTCCATGGCAGGTTTGGCGCGTATTCAATAGTGCCGCTGTAATAATTGCCATTGGGTGCACCTAAGCCAATTCCTTTGATAAGTTCAATTCCTCCGACAGCTTTGATGGCCGGTAACATTGCCTGGTACAATTCATCAACAAACAAATTAACATCGCTGTGTTTATTGGTAACAATATCGCCAACGTTTGAAATATCGCCACGATGATTTACAATACCAAACTTTGTGGTGGTGCCACCAATATCAATTCCAATTGCATATTCTAACGAAGATTCCATGACTATTTATTTTTTTTATTCTACAAAAATATTTTTTTAGGGATCATTTTAGTTGTAAACGCTACGGCACTAAAAAGATAAAAATACTTTTTCTTTTCTATTAATAAGATTTCCTGAAATTTTATTTTTGTGGTTTGTCACCGTCTTGCATTTAAAATAACCGGGTCTGCAGGTGCCGGATTTGAAGGATCGTAAACAGCGACGCCGACCTGCGAATCGGCGCAGCCATAATATAAAAACCACTTCTTTTTAAAGAAAACCATTCCTTCGATAAAAACGGTTCCGTTAACATACTGACCACTTTTTTCAAAAGGTTCCATCGGGCGAAGAAAAGGCACGTCCAATCGGGCTATTGGTTTTGAAGGATCTTTTATATCAAATAGAACCTGACCTGCACAATAGGAGTCGGGACTAAATCTTTGATCGCCACCCGTGCCGGACTTATTTTTCCCATTGTAAAAAAGCAAAATTCCGTTTTTTGTGATCAATGCCGGCGGGCCACACTCGGTCAGATCGCTGTCGAAAAAACCTTTTCTTGGAGAAATCAATTCTTTCAATTTCCCATCTTTGTTTAGAACAGGTTGCCAATTAATTAAATCAGATGAGGTAGCGGCGTACACATGATGCTCGCCCCAATACAACCAATATTTTCCGTTGATCCTGGCAATAACCTGTTTGTCACCAATCATCTTTGTAAGGATGGAGGCTGATTTGGTGGCCATATTAAAAAAGCGACCGTTATAAGCTTTTCGGAAAATGGGTCCGTGTTTTTGCCACGTGATAAGATCTTTTGAAGTAGCCACACCAAGTCGCGGCAATTGGCGATTCCATTGAGTATAAAAAAGAACAAATGTTCCGTTTTCGGTTACTGCCACCCGCGGATCTTCACACCCGCCGGGCCATTCAAATTCTTTTTGAGCATCTTTGGCAGGGAACAGTGCCGGCGATGGTCTTCTTTTGAAATGCAATCCATCAGTGCTTTCTGCAAAACCAATCCTTGAAGTATGAAACCCGATTCCTTCTCCCGAATGATCTTCGGCCCTGTAAAGCACAATTACTTTTCCGTTTTTTATAATTGCTCCCGGGTTAAATGTATTATCGGATTCCCATTGAACTTTTTTTCCGGTCATTGGATCAACAAAAGCGGAAGAATCGGGCGAAATAATCGGGTTTAAATTTTCGGGCCTTACAAAACCACCAAAAGCCCAACCGGGCAACTTGTTGGTTTGAGATTGGGCTTTTGAATTAAAAGGAACTAAGAATAAAACAACCTGGATAAGTAGTAAAAATTTTGTTTTTCTATTCATCACAATTATTATTCATTGTTGCTAATTAGATATTGATTTGACAACAAACTACTTTTGAAAGTAAACTTCACTTTTTAATAAGGTAGTAAACCGGCAAATAATAAAGATTCCTTTTTTGCAAAGCTTACAGTTCATGTGCTCCTTCGGGAGAAGTAGATTCTATTTCTTCCTCAATAGGTTTTTCATAATCAATGCCCTGTCGTTTTAATACTCCTTTTACAAAAAAGGCAAAGAAAGCGATATAAGCATAACAGATAAGAGGAATCCAATAAGATTCATGTATTCCGGCGCCGGCAACCGTACTTCTTGATTCAAGGAAATCTGCAAGTTTCCCCTGAATAGGAGGAATCACACCGCCGCCCAAAATCATCATAATTAAAAATGCAGAACCTTGTGTAGTATATTTTCCAAGCCCTGCAACAGACAATGTAAAAATTGCCGGCCACATGATAGAGCAAAATAAACCACCGCTGATGAATGCATAAATCGCTACTTTTCCTGTGGTTGCCAGGCCAATCGCCATTGCCGTTACACCGAGTAATCCAAAGATCAAAAGCATGCGTGCAGGTTTGTCTTTGCTAACGTAGAAAGCGCCAACTTGTATCAGTACGCAAATGATATAATAGTATAAAATGTGTACAGCATAACCGGAAGCCGCATTGACCAATAGAACAATGGCAAAGGCAACCATGGGAACAACGAACGTTAGCAATTTTTTTGCAGATTCTGTCAACTCGAATGCTGATATAGAACCCACCCAACGGCCAATCATCAAACTTCCCCAATACATTGAAATGTAAAGTGCGGCCTGGGAAGAAGGAATGCTTCCAAATTCGGGTTTGCTTAAAAGATCACTGATATTACTTACAATGGTAACTTCTGTCCCCACATATAAAAACAAAGCGAGCATTCCCAAAATTAATTGCGGATATTTCATGGCGCCCCAGCCATCAGGTTTTCTCTGCGCACGGATGTAAGAGATTAACAGACTCAGCACAACTACCGCAAGCGCCCCGAACAACCATTTTACCCGATAGGTTTCTAAAGGAACTTTTAAAGATGAAATCTTAGCATTTTCCTCATCAAGATTTGATTTTATATTCTTTATAGCAGCAATATTTCCTGGATTAATTTTTTCGAGAGAATCAATTTGTTTGTTAATAACAGTTTTGGTTTTGTCTTTCAAAAAATTGTTAGAGAAATTGGAATCTGCAGGATTAGTAATCGAAATTCTTACCAAACTGTCTACTGAGGTATTTTGAACTGCAACTATTTTTTCTGTCTTTTCAATTATTTTTTGATTGGGGCTATTATAGCTGCTAAATACAGGAACAAATAAGATGATGAGTATTCCTGTCATGATCAACAAAGAATACAAAGCCTTATTGGCTTTTTCTGTTTTTTCTGTCGAAATCCCATGAGGCACTTTTTTAGAAAATTGAAACAGAGCGGCGGCGGCTATAAAAAGTGCGCCAACGCAACTATATAGAATAATTACTTTGCTAAGGCTTAAGCTTGCGATCTGTTTATTAGTTAATGCTGCTGTAGTTCCAAACAAAGCGAAAGCCACCACTAAAGGGCCAATCATAGTTCCGAAAGAATTTACACCGCCGCCAAGGTTTACACGACTGTTGCCGGTAGAAGGGTCTCCCAACTCAATGGCAAAAGGCTGCGCTGCAGTCTGTTGCAACGAAAATCCGAGCCCTACAATAAATAATCCCGCAAGCATACCTACAAAAGCATTTGCATTTACAGCAAGAATCATTGCCACTGCACCAAGTGCAGAAAATAATAATCCATAAACAATACTTTTTTTATAACCCCATTTAGCCACAAGATCTTTTCCTCCAAACGAACTATAAGCAAAAAGTGCAAGAGCGCCAATGTAATACGCGAGGTAAAATGCGAAATCAATTAGCTGGCTCTGGAACTGGTCAAGATTAAAAAAATGTTTACAAAAAGGAATGAAAACACTATTACCGGCTGCGATAAACCCCCAGAAGAAAAATACAACTACCAAAGTGCTTAATGCACCGTAATTGGTAGGCTGTAATTTTCCTTTAGCGACAGGAGCTGGTTTAGATAAATTCATTGAAGGAGTGGCCATTGGGAATGTAGTTTTGAATTGTAAATTAAGGATGAAAATATAGAATTTTTCCAAAGTAAAGGTTTTTATTATAATTTTTTAATAAGAAAAATCATGCTTAATTTGAAGCGCTAATTAATTTGTATGGAAATTATTCATGTAAGCGCTGAATGTTACCCGGTTGCAAAAGCAGGAGGGCTGGGAGATGTAGTGGGTGCCCTGCCAAAATATCAAAATAAACTCGGACACATTGCAAAAGTGGTAATGCCGATGTATCGCACTAAATTTTTGTACGAACATAGTTTTGATGTGGTTCACAAGGGCGCTTTTGGGATGGCGAATTACTGGTTTGAATACACGGTGATAAAAGAAGCAAACAACGTTCTTGGTTTCGATTTATATCTTGTTGATATTAATAATTTACTCGATCGCGAAAAGGTGTATGGCTACGCGGACGATATCGAAAGGTTTGTGGCTTTCCAGATAGCGGTGGTGGATTGGATCAGTAAATGGCATCATCACCCTGATATTGTTCATGTTCATGATCACCAGGCGGCGCTCGTTCCTTTTATGATGCAAAATTGTTTTGCCTACCGTCATCTTTCTTCTATCAAAACAATTCTTACCATTCATAATGCACAATACCAGGGCTGGATGGATTGGGGTAAGTCATGGTACATTCCTGATTGGGATAAATATAAATGGGGAATGCTTGATTGGAAAAATACCATAAACGCGTTGGCTTGTGGCATTAAATGTGCGGCTAAAGTAAATACTGTGAGTCATGGATACCTGGAAGAATTGCGGCACAATGCCAACGGGCTTGAGGCTTTGTTTGAATACGAAAGAGGAAAATGTTTTGGAATATTGAATGGTATCGACACAGATGTGTGGAATCCCGAAACAGATCATTTCCTGGAAGCAAAATATGGCCTCAATGATTTTAAAGAAAAAAAACAGGCAAATAAAAAAGAGTTGTGTGTTCGCTTCAATCTTGACGAGACAAAACCTTTGATTATTTTCATCGGAAGGCTTGTTGGCGAAAAAGCCGCCGATCTTTTACCACAGGTAATTGGAGACTCGATTTATTACATGGAGGGTAAAATGAATTTTTTGGTTTTGGGAAGCGGTGAAAAATATATAGAAGATCAGTTGAGCCATCTTCATAATCATCTTTTTGGTTATTATAATCCACAAATCGGGTACAATGAACAATTAAGTCACCGTATGTACGCCGGTGCCGATTTTTTATTAATGCCGAGCAGGGTAGAGCCGTGCGGATTGAATCAGATGTATTCTTTGCGATATGGAACTATCCCGATCGTCAGGCGTACCGGTGGTTTGCAGGATACGGTAAAAGATTTTGGCGAAGAAGGAGGGTTCGGAATTTGCTTTGATGTAGATTCGGTTGGTGATATATGCAATGCGATTCACCGTTCACTTGAATTGTATGCGGACCAAAAAAAGATGAATCAAATTATCAGGCAGATCATGCAGATAGATCATAGCTGGGAAAAGAGCGCTGAAATTTATATAAATCTCTATAATTCGTAAAAAATATTTTAAGTTTATTACTGAAAAATAATTTATGAAGGCTACAACTATTTTAAACTGAAAAATAAAAAAACTATGCAAGCAAACATGTGGATCAGTAAATCAGTAATTGCGGTGATTCTTGGCGGAGGAGCAGGAACACGTTTATACCCTTTAACAAGAAGCAGAAGTAAGCCCGCCGTGCCGATTGCAGGTAAATATCGTTTGGTGGATATTCCGATCTCCAATTGCATTAATTCGAATATCAACAGGATTTTTGTACTTACCCAGTATAATTCTGCTTCTTTAAATAAGCATATAAAAAACACGTACCAGTTTAGTAATTTCAGTAGTGGTTTTGTAGATATCCTGGCTGCTGAACAAACGCCCGAAAGTTCCGAATGGTTCCAGGGGACAGCGGATGCAGTAAGGCAATGCCTGAAATATTTGATGACGAAAGAGTGTGACCATGTGTTGATTTTATCAGGTGACCAACTCTATCAAATGGATTTTGGAAACATGTTCCGCAATCATGTAAAAGAAGGTGCCGACATTACTATCGCAACAATTCCGGTTACTCAAAAAGAAGCCACGGAATTTGGCATTTTAAAAGCAGATGAAGAAAACAAGATCAGATCCTTTATTGAAAAGCCCGGCCTGGATCTTTTGCCTGATTGGGTAAGTGAAACCAGTGAAGAGATGCAAAAGCAGGGAAAAAATTACCTCGCTTCTATGGGTATCTATCTTTTCAAAAAAGAGGTGTTGATCGATCTGCTTGAAAGCAAGAAAAAAAATGCCACTGATTTTGGAAAAGAAATTATTCCTTTTGCCATTGAGGATCACAATGTATGTAGTTATCAATATAGCGGCTACTGGACGGATATCGGAAACATTGGTTCCTTCTTCGAAGCTAACCTGGCTTTAACAGACGAATTGCCTCCTTTCAATCTTTTTCATAATGACCAAAAAGTATATACGCGTCCGAGAATGTTACCGCCGGCAAAATTTAGCGGCACTTCATTACTCAATACGATTGCGGCAGATGGATGTATCGTTCATGCGGAAAGACTGGAACATTGTGTGGTTGGTATCAGAACGAGGATCGGTTACGGAACAAAAATTTACCGTTGTTATTTAATGGGAAGCGATTATTATGAAACGATTGAAGATATGGGAAATGATGACGATAAAGGTCTTCCTAAGTTGGGTGTCGGCGACAATTGTTATATCAATAACGCGATCATTGATAAAAATGCACGTATTGGAAATAATGTGAGAATCAACGGCGGCGAACATCTTAAAAATGCAGACCATGAATTATACACGGTGAAAGACGGTATTGTGGTCATCAAAAAGGACGCGATTGTTCCTGACGGGTTTGTGATTGAATAGGTCTTATGTTTAAGATTAGTAATTATAAAATTCCGCGTGGAAATGCTTGTTCAGTTTTGTAATTCTAAGCTTTTAAAAAATATAAATTCGTTTTAATTGTTCGTTTACTGCCTAACCGACGAAGTCACTACTGAATTAATTTATTTTCAAAAATCACTTTGATTAAAATTTACCGTATTTTTATTTTCCTTATTAACGTGTAATTTTTACATAATTCATTTTTTTACAAAACGTATTGCCATGGCATCACACCCGGTTCCAAAACATCACCTGACTTTCAGGCAGATATTAAATATGAGTTTTGGTTTTTTCGGTATCCAGTTCGGCTTTGCTTTGCAGAACGCCAACGTGTCCCGCATTTTTCAAACGCTGGGAGCTGATATTGATAAGATCGGTTTTTTGTGGGTCGCGGCTCCACTTACAGGATTGCTGGTTCAACCGATCATTGGTTATATGAGCGACAGGACCTGGCACAAACGATGGGGCAGGAGAAGACCATTTTTTTTTGTAGGGGCAGTGCTTGCTTCGATTGCACTTTTTTTAATGCCTCAATCAACGATGCTTTGGATGGCCGCCGTATTGCTTTGGATTTTGGATGCTTCTGTCAATATTTCTATGGAACCTTTCAGGGCTTTTGTGGGTGATAAGTTGCCTTCTTCGCAAAGAACTACTGGTTTTGCAGCACAAACATTTTTTATTGGTATTGGAGCAGTGATAGCGTCCGTTTTGCCGTGGATTTTTACAAATATTTTTCACATCCATAATACCGCAGTCGAGGGACAAATAGGTGACTCAGTAAAATATTCATTTTATGTTGGTGCGATTGTTTTCTTTTCGTCTGTATTGTGGACAGTTATTACTTCTGGTGAAATTCCGCCAGAAGATATGGCTGAATGGAAAAAAAGAAAAACGGAATCCAAAGGTATTGGTAATGCCGTTGCAGAAATTACGAAAGGAATTTTTTCAATGCCTAAAACGATGGCACAACTGGCTGTTGTACAATTTTTCACGTGGGTTGGATTTTATTGCATGTGGATTTATACTACACCGGCCATTGCGCAAAACGCTTATAATACTGTGGATGCGCATTCAAAGATTTATCAGGATACTGGTGACTGGGTAGGAGTGATGTTTGCAGTCTATAGCGGAATCGCCGCTATTACCGCTTTTTTATTGCCTAGGGTTGCAAAACGTGCCCACAGAAAATATACTCACATGATTTGCCTGATCATTGGCGGAATTGGTTTATTTGCGCTAATTTTTATAAAATCTCACTATTATATTTTTGCTCCCAATGATTCCAGTCGGGATTGCTTGGGCTTCTACTTTGACGATGCCTTACTCTATGCTTGCAGATGCTTTGCCACCTGCCAAGATGGGCTTTTATATGGGGGTATTCAACTTCTTCATTGTCACACCTCAACTCATCGCATCATTTGTAATGGGCTTTGTGATTAAAGATATGTTCCACAACCAGGCAATTTATGCGTTGGTTATCGGTGGAATTTCGATGGCCATTGGCGGTTTCTTTAATTTTATCGTAGTTGATAAAGATGAAAAAATTCCCGACGTGATTGAAATGCAACTTATACCGGAATAATAATTTGACCATGAAAAAAAGCTTCCTCTTACTTTTCAGCATTTATTTTTTTACAAACACTTTTGCGCAAAGTTCAAACTACAATTGTTATCCTACCAACTGGTGGACCGGGATGAAATGGAATCATGTACAGGTAATGATACATGGAACTGATATTGGTAACGCTAATGCATATACGATAAATTATCCCGGCATAAAACTGGAAAAAGCCGGGAAGGTTGAAAATAAAAATTATGTTTTCCTCGATATAGATATCACTTCATCGGCAGTTCCCGGAGTGGTCAAGATCAATGTAAAAAAGAACGGATCTTCCTTCGTCATAAATTTTCCTTTGAAAAAACGCCGTCAGGGAAACGGAACTGTTTTCGCACAAGGTGTGACCTCAAAAGATCTTATCTATCTCATCATGCCGGACAGGTTTAGTAATGGCGATACAACTAATGATCGTGTACCGGGAATGAGAGATCAAAGCCTTGACCGCGATACCGTGTATGCGCGGCATGGCGGTGATTTGAAAGGAATTGAAGATCATTTGGATTACCTGAAATCGCTTGGCGTCACAGCGCTTTGGCTGAATCCGGTGATTGAAAATGACATGCCTGATCGCACAGAGCATGGATATGCGTTTACCGATCATTATAAGATCGATCCAAGAATCGGCGGAGAAAAAGCGTACCACGAATTGATTGACGCCGCTCATGCAAAAAATATGAGGATCATACAGGATGCAGTTTACAACCATGTAGGAAGTTATCATTTCACAGTGCTTGATCCGCCCATGAAAGACTGGTTACATCAATGGCCTACTTATACAAACACGAATTACAAAGACCAGGTCTTGTTCGATCCTTATGCGAGTAAAAAGGAAAAGAAGATCATGTCTGATGGATGGTTCGTTCGTTCCATGCCCGACCTGAACCAGGAAAATCCTTATGTTGCCAATTTTTTAATTCAACATGCTTTGTGGACGGTTGAAGAATTTGGAATTGATGGCTGGCGCATTGATACCTATATCTACAACAATCTTGATTTTATGAACCGTTGTAACAAAGCGTTGATGGATGAATTTCCCAATATCACCATGTTTGGTGAAACGTGGGTTCATGGTGTTTTGAACCAAAGTTATTTTGTGCAAAACAATTTTAATATTCCATACAAAAGCAATTTGCAGGCGCCTGCGGATTTCCAAACCTTGTGGGCTATTACTGACGCGATGACCAAAGATTTCGGATGGACCGATGGAGTAAATGAATTGTACACTACGCTCGCGCAGGATTTTGCTTATAAAGATCCGATGCGCAATGTGATCTTCCTGGATAATCATGATCTTTCAAGATTTTATTCTGTTGTAGATACAAGTATGCTTAAGTATAAGGCAGCATTGGCCTGGCTTTTAACCTGCAGAGGCATTCCTGAAATATACTACGGAGACGAAATCGGCATGCAGGGATTTACCTCACCAAACGATGGACACGTGCGGCTTGATTTTCCCGGAGGATGGAAGGGTGATCCGGTAAATAAATTTACCGAAGCTGGAAGAACACCGAGGGAAGATTCTATCTGGAACTACATCGCAAAGTTGGCGAATTTTAGAAAAACTTCGTCTGCCATTACCAAAGGAAAAATGATGCAGTTTGAGCCGAAGGAAGATGGGCTTTATGTATTTTTCAGGTACGACAGTAAACAAACAATTATGACGATTTTAAATACGTCAAAGAAAAATTCAACAATCAATGTGGATTATTATGCTGAAAGGACGGCAGGATTTAGCAAGATGAAAAATATTGAAACGGGAAAAGTAACGCCTCTTTCAGATTTCATTTTGGAACCAATGGAAAGTGGGGTTTGGGAATTGGAAAAATAAAAAAAAGGGAGACCTTAGAATTAAACTAATTGTAAAATTATGATTGTAACCAAAACACCGCTTATCTTTTTCGTATGTGGGGCACTATTATGTTCGACTACAACTTTTTCACAGGAAATAAAGTTTGAAAAAGGGAACTTTCAACAGGTTCAGAGGAAAGCAGAAAGACAGCAGAAATGTATATTCCTTCAATTTGAATCAGCTTCATGTGATGAATGCAACGTGGTAGCAAATAAAGCCTTTAGTAATCCTCAATTAGCTAAATATTTTCAAGAACACTTTATTGCTCTTCTCATAAATCCTTCATCCAGGGAGGGAATTGATTTGGCAAATAAATATTCTGTTTCTTTATTTCCCGCTTCATTATTTCTAAATGAAAAGGGCGAACCATTGTACCAATATATCGGCTCCACAACAAACGTTTCAGACTATTTCAAATACGCGAGCATTGCTTTATCACATCAAAACGAAAAGCCTTTAATCGCTTTTGAAAAGGAATACAATGAAGGGAACAGGGATTTATCTTTTTTGGAATCTTACATTATTAAAAGAAAAGAAATTAATCAACCCGTCGACTCTTTATTGGATGAGTACGTTTCTCTTTTACCCAACGATTCTGTCGTATCGTTTAATACAATCTCTTTTGTTTTGCAGCAAGCGCCGCTGGTTGATAGCAAAGCATTTGATTTTATCACTTCCCATGAACAGACGCTGGCAAGCGTTTATCGTTCGATGAATTTCCGTCAGGCAAGTTCAATCAACAACGAAATCATTTCAAAAAGTCTTCGTAAAGCGATCAAAGAAAAGAATCAGTTTCTTGCGATTGATGTTTCAAAATTCACCGGCAGGACTTGGGGATATGATAGAGTGAGGGGGGAAAAAGCAGCTCATTTTAATTTACTTGAATATTATAAAGGCATAAAAGATACCGCGGTATACATTGCGGGAGCCATTAAATATTACGACAACTATTACATGTCAAAAAATTTAGATTCTCTGAAATCAGCTGGCGAAGCTGCTTTTCAGACAATGCTGAAGACTTTACCAAGTGATACTATTAAAACGCATTCCGGCTTTATAGTTAAAAGAAGAGTTATAACCGCTAATTCACAATTTGAGTATGGCAATTCACTCAATGATGGAGCCTGGTCGTTTTATGAATTTGCAAGAGACAAAAGCGATCTTGAGAAAGCATTAAACTGGGCAAAACGCGCAATCGAATATCAGGAAATGCCTGGATACATGGACACTTACGCGCACTTGCTTTATAAATTAGACAGGAAAAAAGAGGCAATGAGTTGGGAAAAAAAGGCGATCAAAATTATAACCAGCAAATCAAAAAACTCAATTCGGGGACAACAATTTCAAAAGGAGTTGGAGAAGATGAGAAATAACACCCTTTAAGAACAAATAAAAAAGTGATTATTTATTCGTTTACTGTCAAACTTTCACCACCATCTTGCCTTTATTCTTGCCTGAGAAAAGACCCAGGAAAGCTTCGGGCAATTGATCAAAACCTTCAACGATTGTTTCTTCGTATTTCAGTTTTCCATCTTTCACCCATTGAGAAAGTTGTTCAATTCCTTCACGAAAATGATCTTTAAAATTACCAACAATAAATCCTTGCATGAGCGCGCTCCTTGTAAGTAACATCGGCTGTAAACGAGGGCCAGTAGGAACTTCAGTTGCATTGTACAAAGCAATCTGGCCGCACAAAACAATTCTCGCGTGAAAATTAATGTTGGCGATAACTGCATCAGAAATGGAGCCGCCAACATTGTCGAAATAAACATCAACCTGGTCGGGACAAGTTTCTTCAATTGCTTTCTTCATATCAGAAGTGATTTTATAATTTATCACTTCATCAAGATGAAATTCGTCTTTCAGCATTTTTATTTTTTCCTCACTTCCGGCAATTCCTACCACACGACAACCTTTTAGTTTTGCAATCTGACCTACAACAATTCCAACAGCTCCGGCCGCGCCTGATATCACAACGGTTTCACCTTCTTTTGGTTTACCAATATGCAACAATCCGAAATAAGCGGTTAAACCGGGCATGCCTAAAATACCTAAATAATAAGGAGCAGGAGCGATGCTGGTATCAATTTTTTGAAGCGATTCTCCCTTAACAACTGATTCCGTTGCCCAGGGAAGTGCTCCTTGAACTATGTCGCCTTTTTGAAAATTAGCGGATTTTGTTTCAACGATTTTTGCAATTCCGCCGCCTACAATCGGTTCGTCAACTTTGTAAGGAGGTGCATAAGATTTTGCATCGTTCATTCTTCCGCGCATATAAGGATCTACTGAAAAATATAAAGCTTCCAAAAGCACTTCGCCGTCTTGTAATTCAGGCAGAGAAGCCGTTTCAGTTCTGAATTGTTCTTTGGCTGGCATTCCTTTTGGCCTGCTTGCCAACACAATTTGTTTTACATCCATGATTTATTTTTTGCTAAGCGAGGCAACAAGATACGTGCCTGAAATAGTTTCCCAATTGGGAAAAATTTAAAAGCAGAAAGACCAAAATAAAAATATTTCCTTTTTGTTGGTTCACTGGTTCACCCGATCATCAGATCATAATACTCCACGTGTACGTTTGGCCATATTCACCCCAATCCGACATCGCTTTTTTTAGCGCTTCTTTCAAATGTTCTTCATTGGTTTTTTCTCCTTTTTGGGGAGGCACAATATCTTTTTCATCAACTGAATTCACTTCCACTTTTGTGGCATACCAGGTTGTGTGAACGCGATTAATTACCAATCCGAGGATCGTTCCCGGCAAACCCGAAAAACTTTCAGGGCCACCGGGAACTGTGATTTCATCTGTATAAAAAGCGACTACAAAAACAGAATCCATAATAATAGTGGTGGCGCGCCTGCAGTTGAATCCGGCGATTTCACGGAAGTCATTTTTGATTTTCCATTTTGCGTTTCTGCAAACTGTCTTCGATTAAAAATGTTTTATCAAATACATGTTTTTGAGCAATGTATTTATCATTTGCAAAATCGCTGAACACTTCATTGTCATTAGCAACGGAAGCGGAAAAAGGAGTGGGTTTATCGCCTGATTCGCGGCCCGGTTTATAAATCGCTTTTTTTGAGTCAAATTCATAATCGAAGTAACTGGTTTTCCATTCCGGTACTGCCTTTTTTATCTCTTCTGCAAAAGTTCCTTTTAAGCCCGCCCACACATTTACACGTCGTTCAAATTCAATTTTTCCTTTTGAAATAAAAACGGGTTGGGCAGATACCAGCTTGCACGCTTAAAAATATTGTTATTATAAAAATGATTTTTTTCATCTTTTTATTTTAAATTTTTAGAACATTGATTTCGGAGCTCCTGCGCCGCCTTTATTTTTAAAGTTCCAGGTCAGCGTGATCAATCCGTAACGCTGATAAGTGAGATAATGCTCTTCTACAATTGCGTAAGGCTGGATGTTACGGTTGTATCCTTTATTCTGATTCAAAATATCATTGACGCTAAAACGCAGTGTGAGTGCCTCTGTTTTAAAAAATTTCTTTTCAAGATAAGCGTTCCAAACCATCACATTATTATTTACATCAAAGGCGGTTAATTTTTGCCTTAAATTAAAATCTATGTCTGATCCTATCTCCAACTTTCCGGCAACGTGTAATTTCCATCCGCAGAATAATCGTAAGTCCAATAATTCTTGCTGGCGACAGAACTGATACTGGATTTAGAAACGTTATACGATGGAACTGCCTGAAATACTAAATTGATATTTATCTTTTACATAGGTTCTTAAACTAAGTCTCATTGAAATTCTTTCGCCCCTGGTAATGTTTTTTTGTCCGTTTACAAAATTGGTATTCCTGGTAAAATATCCGTTAGGGCTCAAGCCTATATTGAATTTTGTCTTCGGAATTTTGATATAATACCCGGCATAAAAATTAATCGAATAATTTCCATTTACATTCAGGTATTGGGTAGTTCGTTTTCCTAAAGCATCAATCGTGTAGCTGCTGTTGATCGCATTATTGGTGAAATTAAAATAAGTTCCGATATAAAGAGATCGTTCGGAGAAATACTTTGTAATTATTAAAGCTCAGGTTGAAAGAATTTTGAAATGATTGTCTGAGATTCGGATTTCCAATCACAACATTCAAAGGATCATTATTATTTTTTAAAGGTTGCAATTGATCGATAGTTGGTTGCTGTGTGCTTCCATTGTAATTAAACGCAAACCACTATAAGCATTGAATTTGTAATAAAAATTAGCACGTGGAAAAAGATTGTAATAATTGTATTTCCGTGTGGTGTCTTTCACAAGGTCTGTTTGCTGAAAGGCAGTGTTGGCAATATTTCCGCCAATAGAAAAATTATATTTCTTTTCATTAAACCGATAGTTGATTCCGCCGCTGTTTGTCTTGTAAATGTATTTGAATTCATTACTCAATGAATCAACCAGCATCGAATATTTGCCGCTGAGATCTTTATCATAACTCAATCTTTTCTGCGTACTGCTGTTATTGTAAAATGAATAATTGAATTTCTAAATAAGATTTTTTTGAAAGAGGTTCTGTATAGGTTGCTTTTGCACCGGCCACATTGGAAGTGTTTGCATTCACTTTATTTTGATCGGTTGAATCTCTTCTGAAAATAGTTCCGTTTGCATCATAAAAATCTGAAACGTTATTGAGAAAGCCATTGTTACTTGTTTCATTATAGGTTTCATCAAAATTTACAGAAATCGTTCTTCCTTTCTTTTTGAATTTTTTTCTCCATAAGAGCAGATCGCTTAAACCCAGTATTGTCTCCGTTTGCAGAAGTATGCCTTATGCTACTATTAACCGGATTGTTATTTTCATCCAATGCCTTCGATTGATAAGTCGCTACTTTCTCGGGTAGTGCCCGTGTAGCCGTTTGCCGTTATTTTTATGGAAGAAGAGGAGTCGAGTTGTATTTCAGTCATGCCCGACAAAGAGTGCCGCAATTTATCCGAATAGGAATTAGCTGCCTCGCGGGTATAATACACGGAATCCTGTAAAATATTTTGCGTGTAAGTATTGCCGGCACTGTGAACATTCAACTTATTAAAAAGATAATTTCCGCCGGCATTGTATTTATCATCATTCCATTTGTTGGAAAAATGTATACCCGGCTTTCATGCTTTCGGGCAACCCTTGTCCGTAATAACTGCTTGTGCCAAGATCGCCACCATCATTGCCGCCATAAATCATGATTCCACCTCCATCCATCACCTGCAGATTATCATTTGCAAAACCATAACTCCTTGAATCCTGCCAGTTTAAGTCCGGTCGCGTCAGTGCTGCTGGCAATAGCAAACGCAGCCAATTGACGTTTTCCTTTAAACGCATTTATCAGCGCTTGCCCGTTATAATATTTATCCAATGCGCCTGCAGAAAGTTTTCCAAAATATCCGTGCTTCGCATTTTCCTTTAATTTTAAATTTAGTGTTTTAGTTGTTTGCCCATCATCAATTCCTGTAAATTCTGCCTGGTCACTTTTCTTATCAAACACCTGCACTTTGTCCACAGCGTCTGCGCGCAAATTGCGCGTTGCAACAGTCGGATCATCACTAAAAAATTCTTCACCATCTACTAATATTTTTTGTACTTGCTGGCCTTGTGCCGTTATCTTCCCATCCTTATCCACCTGAACGCCCGGCAATTCTTTCAATAAATCTTCTACCGTTGCATTGGGTTTTACATGAAAACTATCAGCGGTAAATTCAGTTGTGTCACCCTTGATTCTTACTGCAGATTGTTTAATAATTATGGCTGCGAGCAGCTTTGCTTTTTGTGTGAGATAAATAGTTTTAAAATCAAAAGTTTGATTCGCCTGCAATTCAAATTTATCAACATAATCGGCATATTTCGGATAAGAGATCAATGCAATGTACTTTCCTGAATCCAGCTTATTGATTTGAAAATTGCCATTTTTGTCGCTCCTTGAAAATGTTACAAGGGTGGAATCTTGTTGTCTTAATACCGCGATTACTGCGTCTGGAAAGTTTCTCGTTGTTGGAAGAATCGGTAAGAGTTCCTTTAATTGCTGCGGTTTGACAAAAGGCCGTTAGGCAGAATAAGCAGCTGATGACCAATGAAAAAAGTACTTTCATCTTTAGTTTTTGGTTATAAATATTTTTTAAAAGTATTTGAAAAAGATGAGCAAAAAAGTTTGTCGTATCTTAAATAAATGTTAACGATTTTTTTATAATAAGAAGCGAAATGGAAAAAATTCCATAAAGAAAGGGCGAACATAAAATAGTAAATTGCATTATGGCAATAAGAAATACTCCATACGAAGAAGAAAATTTTGTTGATTCGACAAAGCCTGTCTGGAATTATTCATTATTTGATGAAGAAGAGATTCGGAATTTTCAAAACGGAACTAATTATAATCTTTATAAATTTTTCGGTTCACACCCATTGAAGGTCTTGGACAAGGAAGGATATTATTTTGCGGTGTGGGCTCCAAACGCAACATTCATAAGCGTTGTGGGCGATTTTAATAAATGGGATACAGGTGCTCACCCGTTATTTGTGCGGCTTGACCATTCGGGGATCTGGGAAGGATTTATACCAGGTATTAGAGGAATTTGAAAATTATAAATATTTTATTGTGGGATATGAGGGCGCGTTATTATACAAAGGAGATCCTTTTGCCAGGCATTGGGAATTGCGTCCTGCTACTTCATCCAAAACAAAAAACATCCGCTATGAATGGAAGGATGAAACGTGGATGGATAAACGAAAAAATCATAATTCCCTTCATTCACCATGGAGCATTTATGAAGTGCATCTTGGTAGTTGGATGAAACCAAATCCTTATGATGAAGATTCATTTAATTCTTATGACCAGATAAGCAGCCTTCTTGTTCCGTATGTAAAAGAAATGGGATTTACGCATGTAGAATTAATGCCTGTAATGGAATTTCCATTTGACGGAAGTTGGGGCTACCAGGGATGCGGTTATTTTGCACCTACCTCACGGTTTGGCATACCCGAAGATTTTATGCGCCTTGGTGGACGCTTTTCACAATGAAGGCATTGGCGTTATTCTTGACTGGGTTCCGTCTCATTTCCCGAACGACTGCACATGGGTTGTTTAAGTTTGATGGCACTCATACTTACGAATATGCCGATATGCGCAAAGGTTTTCATCCTGACTGGAATTCTTATATTTTTAATTACAGGAGGGGAGAGGTTCGCTCTTTTTTAATTAGCAATGCCCGGTATTGGTTTGAAATGTATCATATTGATGCGATGCGCGTTGATGCAGTAAGTTCAATGCTGCGATTGGATTATTCAAGAGAAGAAGGAGAATGGGAAGAAAATGAATATGGCGGAAACGGAAATATTGAAGCGATGGCATTTATTAAAAATCTGAACGAAATGGTCTATCGTGATTTTCCGGACGTGCAGATGATCGCCGAAGAAGCTACGGATTGGCCGAGTGTTACAGGTATGACAGTTACGGGTGGCCTGGGCTTCGGAATGAAATGGATGATGGGTTGGATGCATGATACACTTGATTATTTTAACGTTGATCCTTTATACAGGAAGGATTACCAGGATAAATTTTCGTTCAGCATGGCGTATTATTATGATGAAAATTTTATTCTTCCTTTAAGTCATGATGAGGTGGTTCATGGCAAATCTCCAATGATCTATAAAATGCCGGGTGATGAATGGCAGAAATTTGCAAACCTGCGTGTTTTGTATTCCTACATGTACACTCATCCCGGAGGAAAATTGCTTTTCATGGGTAACGAATTCGGGCAAACAAGCGAATGGAATTATACAACAGAACTTGACTGGAATTTGCTTAGGTATGAACCGCATTCAAAATTGAAAACTTTTTTAAAAGACCTGAATAATTTGTTCACTTCACAGCCTGCATTTTATGAATTTCAGTTTGACAGAAAGGGGTTTGAATGGGTTGATCTCAATCACAGGAATGAATGCGTGATGGCTTACATGCGAAAAGGTAAAAAAAGAAAAGACGACATCCTTGTGATTTTCAATATGACCCCGGTTGAAAGATATGACTGGAAAGTAACGGTTTATGAAAAGACTTCATGGAAACAGATCTTTTGCAGTGACGACGAAAAGTATTGGGGAACAGGCAAGTTTTCAAACCAGGAAATTACGCACCCACATTGTGGATAAAAAGAATAATGTGGCTGAAATAAACCTAAACCTCCCGGCGTTAAGTGCCATAGTGCTTCAATAGTATGTTTTTTAATAATTCCGGTACTATGAAAAAATTATTTTTCTTCTTATTTGTTTCTTTACTGTATTCATCCACATTTGCCCAAAATGCGGATAGCGCAAATTTTTACTATCACAAAGGTGTGCAGGAAAATACTTCGCGGTTATTCGCATTAGCCGCAAAAGATTTTGATAAAGCGATCGAATTAAATCCGGCGTTTACAGAGGCTTATATAGCTAACGGCAAAACCGATCTATCCATGCGAAGGATAACCGAAGCGCAGAAAAATTTTGATAAAGCGTACGAGCTCGATCCAAAAAACCCGGAAGTAATAAGCGAGCTTACTACTTTATCATTTAACAATCACCAGTTTCAAAAGGCAATAGATTTTGCCCAAAAATGCAACAATTGTGAGAATGCTTCACGCGTTTTGGGGATGAGTTATTATAATTTGGAAGATTATGGAAAAGCAGAAAGATATTTAAAAGAAGCTCTTTCAAAAAATGATAAAGATGGAGAATCAGCGTATACTCTTGGTCGTACTTACCTTGAACTGGATGATGAGAAAAGTGCCATTCCCCAGTTTGAAAAAGCGGTAGAATTGGACCCAAAGAAAAGCCAGTGGCAGTATGAGTTGGGGCTTATTTATTATAGTCAAAATGATTTTAAAAGCAGTTTGAAAAATTTTGACCTGGCTGCAGCAAACGGCTATAACAAGACCAATGATTTTTATGAAAATTATGGTTTTGCCCAAATCTATTCGGGCGATGCTGAAAATGGCATAAAAACTTTGAATATTGTGATGGAACGTAAACCCAATAATAAAGAATTATTAAACAATATTGCGCACGCTTTTTATGACACAAAAAAATACAATGAGGCGCTTGATTATTTTACCAAAATTCTCAACCTTAATCCTAAAGACGCTACCACATTATACATGGCCGGCATGACATTTCAAAAATTAGGACAAAAAGAAAAGGGACAGAAAATATGTGATAAGGCCATTTCCATGGATCCTTCGCTTTCCAGATACAGGCAAAAGAATGAAATGCCGTCGGGATTATAGTTCTCAGTTCGTAGTTGGTAGTTCTTAATTCATCATCAGCACATTTACACTCCTCTGTAAAATATTAAAGGCTATTTCTGCCATCAGGTTTTCTTTATCCAGTGTTGGATTCACCTCTGTTATTTCAAAGCAACAAATCTTATGGTTCTGCATAAATTTACTCACCAAATCTTCTGCTTCTCTTTCACGTAATCCATTATGAACAGGAGTTCCGGTTCCTCTCGATATGGACGAATCAAGGCAATCGACATCAAAACTTACATAAATATCAGTGCATTCACTTAAAAATCTTATTGCGGAACGAACTATGCTTTCCGGCCCTTTTCTTCTCAATTCACTTGTAGAAATTACCTTCATTCCATATTTATCAATCAAATGTTTTTCTTCTTTTTCAAAATCCCGTATAGATATAAAAACAATGTCTTCAGGTAAAACTTTCGGATTGATTTTCCCATAATTTTTTAGTTGCTCCCATTCCTTTATCGTCTTTTGATCAGGTTCATGCATTTTTCTTTCTTCATTGTCTTCGCCAATAGAAGCGGCAATGGGCATTCCGTGCATATTTCCGGAAGGAGTAGTGTAAGGCGTATGTAGATCGGCATGCGCATCAATCCATATAATTCCAAGACGGCTTTGGGGCTTCGCCAGTTTTATTCCTGCAATGGTCCCGGCAGAAGTACTGTGATCACCGCTCAGGACTACGGGGAAGAAATTATTTTTAATGGTATCTTTTACCGCTTTTGCCACACGATCCACAACCGTCAAAACTCCATTGATCCTTTTTGCATAAGGAGAATGTATCGGTTCAAAAAGTAACTGATTTTCCGTTTGAATTTTTTCGGAAGGAAAATGAACAAAAAAGTTGCTCATAAAATCAAGAGCCGCAATTTTTATGGCTTCAACCCCGAGGCTCGCTCCGCGTGTACCTGCGCCTATTTCACTTGGCACCTCAATCAGCTTGATATTCTTCATAAATACGTTTAAAGATGATCATTCTCAGCAATACCGTCACATTTCATGAAGCAAGATAAAGTATCTCGTATTTATTTCAAATATTCCAACAGTAAACAAACAAATACAGCCAATTTCTATTTTAAACAAAATGTGGTTTCAGAGGCGTCATTTTTGGTTCTTTAATTTTTTTTGCCTTCTCAAAAGTTTGCCCTAATTATTATTGGAATTAGTTTTTTTCTGATCATTTTTAAAAGTAATTTTTAATCCGAAGCTAAGGTTGCCATTGTCCATTGCGAGATAAGGATTACTTAAGTTATTTGAAAACGTTAACTGGAAATAAAATTTCACGTACTTTCCTCCGGCGGCAATTATAAAGGATGGTTCCCATAAAACTGAAGAGGGATGCATACTTATTGAGTCAAGATTTTGTTTCTCTGTTTGGTTGTTTTGCGAAGTCAGGTTACTATTTTTTATTTTTAAATTTAAGTTACTAAATCTTGAACTCACAGCAACTTCAAAATGCTCACTTTTGGATGCATACCCAATTGAAGGCTGTAAAAAGAATTTGGTAAAATGTAATTTGGAAGCCTGGAATTGATCATAAACATGATTTTCTCCACCAATACCTGCGCCTCCATATGCTTCAAATATCCAAACCTTGCTTTTTCCCAGGGGTTTATAATATCCTAACCCTGTTTCTCCGTAGCTTCCTTTTCCGGACTCTTTGTGGGAAGAAGAACTATTTATACTATTATAAACATCCTCTGTTTGCCCAACAAAAAAAGAATTTACCATTATCCCGATATTTTTGCTTACCGAATAAGCCAGTTGAAAATCAGCCCCATCATAATTATCTCCACTATATCCTCCTTTTAATTTTAAGGTGTTTTTTTCTTTAAACAAAGGAATATTGGCTGCGTTTGGCGCATAGTAATAATGAGTGCAGCCGGTTGACGCCAGGATCAAGATGGCAATTGTTATCTTTTTCATGATGATTGTTTTTATTTCATTTAATTGAAAGACCGAAGATTTTTTTGTTTCATGATTGTTTGATTTTAAAAGCTTCGAAAAAAGCGGTCTGGAAAGCAATCCTGACATTATTATTTTTAAAATCATTTTTGATTTTTTAGTACAATATGAATAGTGAAAAAGGTTCGCTCCACATCTATTTGTGTACATACCCCTCTTTGATAATTGTAATAATTATATCCTCCTTCCGGAAGTGAAAGCCGGAAGCGGTTTTCGGAAATTTTTTTTACTTTGATAAATTGCTGGAAGTGATTCGAAAAAGCTTTGATATCCGTTGAGGGAGGGTCTGTGTATAGCTGAAGGATATTACTGATGATCGGCGCGTTCTCCTGCGAATACATCTCCCCGTTTTTTATCATTTGGAAATAGCTTCCCGAGTTTTTAGTCTCCGTAAATGTTTCTTTTCCATTTTCAGTTTGATGGAAGAAAGAATGAGTCATCAAACCATTCTCAAAAACAACGGTTTCATTAATTTCATTGGAATAAGAGAAAATAAATTTTGCGGCTACAGTTGATTGCAACTTGTAATAAGTCTTGTTTCCATCGATGATTTTTTGAACAACAAGATGACCGATCACTTCATTGCTCTTCACAATATCATAATACAATGTCTTTTGCTGGGCTTTTGAAATTAGCATCAGAAACATCGCTGAGTAAGTGCAGATTATTTTTATTGATTTTCTTTTTAAATATGATGGAAGTGTTATCATGACCGTGATTTGTCTGATTATAAATGCTAAATCTTTTTTGTCTCATCCATTTTTTTCAATTCCAATTGCATTCGCCTGGCTGTCTTTGAGCTGTCACCGGGAATCCATCCGGGCGGTTTGATCAAATAGCCAACTTTATCTCTTATACTTTTTGTTTTTTTTATGTCTTTGAATATTTTTCTCCATTCATGAAATACAATCGCAATAGGGTTAAAAGAATTAAAACGATCAGTTAAGCCATAGGTGGGTGTGAATGTTTCCGGCTGAAAAGTGCCAAATAATTTATCCCAAATAATTAAGGTTCCACCGTTGTTCTTATCCAAATACTCCACGTTGCTTCCATGATGAACCCGATGGTGAGATGGGGTATTAAAAAAAGTTTCAAACCATTTTGGTAATTTGGTAATAGCTTCAGTATGCATCCAGAATTGGTATAATACACTAACCGATTTCATATAAAGAATCATTTCCGGTTTAATACCGATTAAAGGCATCCAGCACCAAAACAAGAAGTTGCCGGTAAATTCTGCGGTCCAGGGTACCCTGATCCCGGCAGCGAACGTAAATTTTTCAGAAGAATGATGTACCTGGTGGGAAGCCCATAAAAACCTAACAGTGTGGCTTGCGCGATGAAACCAATAGAAAGAGAAATCATCTGCAAAAAAACATATTATCCATGGCAAAAAATAAAAGTCGGGGATATTGAAAAACCGGTGGTAGTAGACAACAGTATACAACCACACCGTAACCCCACTTGTAAGAGCAGCAATCGGCATACGGCCAAGCATAATGGCAAGACTTGAAAAAACATCTTTAAAATCAAAATCATGTTCTTTAACCATGAATAAACTTTCTGCCACAATCAAAATTGCCATTGCCGGCACTGCGTGATATATAAGTGAATCTATGAGCACAGGAGAAGTTTTAGCCTTAAATGAAATCTTTAGCTAAAATTATTGTTGGGAGCAGGCGGTTCCTAATTGATTTTTGGTGCCTGAAATCCTTTATTGGTAAAAAATATTCATTGAAAAGAAAGCTGGAATGGCCAATTGCATTTTTTAAAAATAAAGTGGTTGAAATTATTTTTTTTTGCGATATTTACTAAACCTGATTTTACACACACTTAAAGTTTACTAAAATTTATTTATGCAGACTGAGAGTGTACAGATTGTTTTTTTCAAACACATCAAAAGCCTTTTACCGCCCCATTTATCTTTAGTGGACTCGGTGGCCGATGCTTTGGATATCAGTAATGATAGTGCTTACAGAAGAATAAGAGGAGAAACCCAGATATCGATGGAAGAATTGAAAAACCTCTGTAGCACTTTTAAGATTTCTCTTGATCAGCTTCTGCATCTCAATTCTGATTCATTCATTTTTACCAGTACACTAATAAATAACTCGGATTATAATTATGACAAATGGCTTCAATCCTGCCTTGATATAATCAAACGGGTAAAGACCTTTGAGCCCCATCACATGTCTTACCTTGCCAAAGAATTTCCCTTCTTCTATTATTTTCTGATTCCTGAAATTGCGGCTTTCAAATCGTTTTTCTTTATGAAATCGATTTTGTTTTACGATGATTGGAAAAATGCCCGGTTTTCTGTTAAAGACGATTACAGCCATTACCACAAAGTATGGGAAGATCTTAGTAATACTTTTGCCACTATCCCAAGCACAGAAATATGGAACGTTGAAAATATCACCAGCACGATTCACCAAATTGAATTTTATGTTACGACAGGTGTTTTAAAATCGTTGGATGATGCAATTTGCCTTTTGGATAAACTGCTTGACCTTATTGACCATATTGAATTGCAGGCTGAGTATGGAATTAAGCTTAGCCGGGGTCAAAAATCTTCTTTAGTTTCCGGCCCTCCCTACAATATGTTTATTAATGAATTGATAATGGGGGATAATATGCAAATCGTTCAATTAGGAGATAAATATTTTACGTATCTGAACCACTCTATTTTGAACTTCATGTTCACCTATGACGACAAGTTCAACAACTATATGAAAAGAACGCTTGATGTGATCTCGCAAAAATCCACACCTATAAGCCGTGTAAATGAAAAAGAAAGGCTAGTTTTTTTTAACCGGTTGCGTGCCAATGTAAATAATGCCAAACAAAAACTTCTCCTCTAAATCTAAACACAACTTTATGCTTATTCCCTGCTTCTTTGTGATACATTGGTATGTCTCTTTTTTTTGCAATCTTTTTTTTACCACAGATACGCATCCCATAATCATTTTACAATGTCAAAACCTGCAGAACGGTTTTTCTTTATGTGCTGCTTCCTTTCACATGGTTCATCATTCATGAGTCCGTCGGCGTATGGAATTATGCACAGGCTTCATCATGTTCATACTGACACCCTGGAAGACCCGCATTCGCCACATAACGAGCCAAATTTTTTCAAATTAATGTACCTCACAAGGAACCAATATCAAAAAATATTCTGTACAAACATCTTCATTAATGAAAACCTTAAAAAGAACCTTCCTTACTGGAAGTGGTTGGAAAAAGTCGGACACAATTGGATTACACGGGTTTGCTGGATTTTGATTTATATTGCGTTTTATATGTACTTCGCAACCGCGTGGTGGATGTTTATTTTGTTGCCTCTCACAATAACAATGGCCGCTTTCCAGGGAAACATAATCAACTGGTGGGCACATAAATTTGGATATGCCAATTTCAAGTTACCTAACACTTCTAAAAACATTCTCCCAATCGATTTTATTTTTATCGGCGACGCTTATCACAACAACCACCATAAATATCCGGGAAAGGTTAAAAATTCTCATCGCTGGTTTGAGACAGATCTTATATACCATGTCATGAACGTCATGCATTTTATGAGAATTATTCGATGGAAGGACTATAGGAGCATTTAAACCGGATATAAATTTTATTGCTGTTCTTTGTAATAAGAGAACCGGTAAATTCTGTGAAATGAAATACATCAAATTAATCGAATGCCCGCGGGATGCCATGCAAGGCTGGAGAAGTTTTATCCCCACCCAAAACAAGATTGAATATCTCAATCAGCTTTTAAAAGTTGGTTTTGATACATTGGATTTTGGAAGTTTTGTTTCGCCCAAAGCGATACCTCAAATGGCGGATACAAAAGACGTGCTCGAAAAACTTGAATTACAAAATACAAAAACCAAATTACTTGCAATCGTCGCAAATGTACGTGGAGCAAAAGATGCGTCAGCCTTTGAACCAATTACTTACCTCGGGTTTCCGTTTTCAATTTCTCCGACTTTTCAAAAACGGAACACGAACAGTACGATTGAAGAATCTTTGGAAACTGTAAAAAAAATAAAGAATACCTGCGATCAAAATAATAAACAGGCAGTTGTTTATATTTCAATGGCTTTTGGAAATCCTTACGGCGATGCATACAATGAAGAAATTGTTATTGAATGGATCGAAAAATTGGTGGAAGAGGGGATCGAAATTGTTTCATTGGCGGACACAGTGGGACTTGCACAACCTTCACAAATTGCCCGGTTGTAAAAAAAGTAATCTCCTCATTTTCCGGAAATTGAAACAGGAGTTCATCTTCATTCAACCAGACTTAAACTGGAAAGAAAAAATTGATGCAGCTTTGCAAAATGGTTGCAGGCGTTTTGATGGTGCTTTAAAAGGGTTTGGTGGCTGTCCTTTTGCAGAGGATGAATTGGTTGGCAATATGGATTCAGAATTAATGATTCCTTATTTTGAAAAACAGGGGTTACTTCAAAACATCGATCATAAGGCTTTAAAAAGAGCCATGGAAATGGCTTCAAAAATTTTTGCATAAATGGAATTCTTTTTACCATTCCAGGTCAGATCATTTCCTTTTAAAATCTCCTACAGGGATAAGGTTTTATTTATAGGTTCGTGCTTTTCAGAAGAAATGGGGAATAAAATGGTTGACCTGAAGTTTGACGTTTTGCAAAATCCAAACGGCATTTTATATGACCCGGTAAGCATTACTGATGCGCTGTTCTCATATATTGAAAACAAGCCTTTTGATGAAGAAAACCTTTTTGAATTAAATGGCTTGTGGCACAGTTGGAAGCATCATTCCGTTTTTTCCGGGGAAAACAAAAAGGAAGTTGTAAAAAAAATAATGAACTCACAGTCACGGGCACACGCTTTTTTGAAAGAGGCAAACATTCTTATCGTTACTTTCGGGACAGCCTTTAATTACCAGTTAACGGAAAGTTTCAAAAACGTTGCCAATTGTCATAAGGCCCCGGCAAATCTTTTCATCAAAACTTTGTTGCCAGTCGAACAAATAAAGGCAGACCTGTTGAGTGTAATTTCTGCGTTGGAACTTTTCAACCCACAGCTAAAAATTATTTTTACCGTTAGCCCAGTGAAACACGTAAAAGATGGGTTGGTCGAAAACAACCGGAGTAAAGCAAGATTGTTAGAAGCAACACACAGTGTTACCGACGAAAAAGAAAATGTATTTTATTTTCCTGCTTATGAATTGGTAAATGATGTTTTACGCGATTACCGGTTTTACAAAAATGACTTTGTTCATCCAAATCAAACCGCTATTAATTTCGTTTTCGAAAAATTTTCTCATTCTTTTTTTGATATTACCACAAAAGACATATTGAAAGAGATGGAAAAAATTCTTTCTGCCGTAAATCACAAACCTTTTTTAAAAGAAAGCGAAGCGCATCAAAAATTTATCGCTTCCCAACTTAAAAAGATAAGTGAGATTGAAAATGATTATCCTTTTGTTGATTTCTTGAAAGAAAAAAGTATTTTAAAAAATAATGAAAAACAAAAAACCTGATTATTTGTTCATTTACTGTTGAGCATTATGTCTCTTTGATCTCTTCCTCAAATTTTATCCCATTCAGTTCAAGTTCGTCCAAAACAGGATTATAAATCTCCGGAATAACAGGAATGTGCAAGCCGGTTAACTGGATTTTATTTTCAAATTAACTTCGCTGCTATTCCTAATGGTAATCCTACCGTTTTTGCCATTGCGGTATGGGTTTTATCTTCCCTTTAACAATAAGGCAACTTCTGGTTTGTTTATTTTTTCCATCACAAGAAAATTGTATCTCATGAACATAATAACCATGTCTTTATCCCCAGGCCCCATGACCAGGTTTTTTTCCAAAAGAAATTGAAGCAGGGAAGCAGAATTGGAAACAAGTCCAGGAAGGTAATTCTTTAGAACGTAAACCGATAAAATCGATTTGTTCTATAAATTCATTGTCAAAAAAATCCTTCTCGCTTAAAATCATCTTCATTTTGAATCAGTTTATCCTTTTTCAACTCAAACCAGTCTCCGAATGTTTTACAATTCTTGATCTCTTCATGATCATTTCTATTGGTTAGATCAAGATGGATAATTTTGTTCCAGCCCCGGCAAAACGCAGTATATCGCAAAGTGGCTCTGATAAAAGTATCAATTCCATGAAGATGATAAGTATCAATATAAGAAAGCGAGTCCCTGTTGGGATACCAGGCAAGGGAACCTATGCCCGGTACTTCCACGATCTGGTGTTCATCCGCAAAAACCTGAGAATAAAGTACTTCAACAATCTCTCCGCCTTTTTTGTAAAAACCTCCCGAACTTCCGGCGGCTACCACATTTATCGGGTTCCAGGTGATCTTGTAGTGCCAGGGATTATCATCATATTCAGGTGTAATTAAACCTCCGCAATATGATTTAAAAGAAGTAATGATTCCTCCCTGGTTTTTTATTTCATTAATGATCTTCATGCCGCTCATGTGATCAATACCCGGATCTAATCCCATTTCCCCAATGAAAAGCAGCCCTTTTTCCTCAATTTCACCGGCCAGGGATCGTAATTTGTATCAATATAGGATGCTGTTAACAGGTTTTTAGAAAATGCCACACAATCTTTAGCAACTAAAAAATGCAAAGCGGGCGGGAGCATTGAAATTATTATATCCGACGCGGAAATAAATTGCTGCCTTTTTGGGGTATCATTCACATCAAACGAAATAGCTTCCGCGCAGGAAAACCGACCGGATTTGAATTGAGCCAACGAAAGATCCGCATCGCAGATCTGAAATTTCCAATTTTTCTCATCGCAGATTTTTCCAAGGTAATCAATTAGTGAGGTAGTTGATTTTCCGGCACCGAATAGTAAAATACTTTTCATGCAACAAAGCTATTGATTATGAAGAAAGAATGTATAAATATGGATATAAGATTTATTAATGTTTTGGTATAAAAATATTTTTTGAACCGGCAAAATAAGATAGTGTAATGATCAGTTAAAATATCCACATTATCTCTTCAAAATTGGTGAAAAGTATATGGTAAAAAAATGAGATTTTTAAGGAAAAACAGGTGTAAAAAAGTATATTTGCCGATAGTAAAAAATTATGGAAACAATAGATGAAGAATTGCCGGAAAACGGCTCACCTCGTGGAAGGATTATTCCAGTAAACATTGAAGAACAAATGAAATCCGCCTACATCGATTATTCGATGAGCGTGATTGTAGGCCGCGCACTTCCGGATGCCCGAGACGGCTTAAACCAGTTCACCGCCGTATTTTATACGGTATGTATGAAATGGGAAATACTTACAACAAACCTCATAAAAAATCAGCCCGTATCGTCGGTGATGTGATGGGTAAATATCATCCTCATGGCGATTCATCCATCTATGGAACTTTGGTAAGGATGGCCCAGGATTGGAGCATGCGGTACTTGTTGGTTGATGGCCATGGAAATTTCGGCAGCCAGGACGGGGATTTTCCTGCAGCCATGCGTTACACGGAGGTAAGACTGGAAAGAATTGCTGAAACCATGCTGCTGGATATTGAAAAAGATACTATTGACTGGCAGTTAAACTATGATGATTCTGACAAGGAGCCTACGGTTTTACCTACCCGGATTCCTCAATTAGTTTTGAACGGGGCGAGCGGGATTGCCGTAGGGATGGCCACCAACATGCTTCCTCATAATCTTTCCGAAGTAGTAGATGCCTGTATCGCTTTTGTCGACAACAGGGAAATAGAGATTGATGATCTGATTAAAATCGTAAAAGCCCCTGATTTTCCTACAGGCGGAATTATTTATGGTTACGAAGGTGTAAAACAGGCAATGCATACCGGTCGTGGCCGATTGGTTCTTCGCGGAAAGGTGAATGTTGAAACTACTAAAACCGGAAAAGAAAAAATTATAATTACTGAGGTTCCTTACCAGGTTAACAGGGATTCATTGACCGAAAAGATCGGCTATCTTATTAATGAAAAAGTCATTGATGGAGTATCTGATGTAAATAATGAGAGTAATAATAAGGAAGGAACAAGGATTGTGGTGGATTTGAAAAAAGACGCTATTTCACAGGTAGTGATCAATCATTTGTACAAGCACACAGAACTGCAGACTTCTTTTGGAATTAATAATGTAGCCCTGGTAAGGGGGCGGCCGCACGTTTTAAATATAAAAGACCTGATTCGTGAATTTATTGACTTCCGACATGATGTTGTGATCAGGCGAACCAAATTTGAATTAAAGAAAGCAGAGGAGCGAGCACACATTTTAGAAGGATTTTTGATTGCGCTTGACCATTTGGATGAAGTGATCAAGCTTATCAGGGCGGCTGCTACACCGGATACAGCGAAAGAAGGTTTGATGTCAGAATTTGAAATGACTGAAATCCAGGCGAAAGCGGTATTGGAACTGAGGTTGCAACGTCTCACCGGCATGGAAAGAGATAAGATCAGGGAAGAACATACGCAGATTATGCAGATTATCGCCAATCTGAAAGAAATTCTGGCTGATGAAGGCAAAAGGTTCCAGATCATCAAAGATGAACTTATTGAAATAAAAGACAAATATGGTGATGAACGCAAGACCGAGATCACCTATATGGCCGATGAAATAAGTATAGAAGATCTTATTGAAGAAGAAGATGTCGTGGTCACGATCTCCAAATTAGGTTATATCAAAAGAACTTCAGCTACTGAATATCGTCAGCAACGCCGGGGTGGCAGAGGTGCCAGGGGAAGCAAAACACGCGAAGAAGATTATATAGAGCAGTTATTCGTAGCTTCAACCCATCACACTTTATTATTCTTTACCGAAAAAGGAAGATGTTTTTGGCTGAAGGTTTACGAAATAACGGAAGGCGACAAACAAAGCAAAGGGCGCGCCATTCAAAATTTGATGCAAATTCCGCCGGATGATACGGTACGTACGATCATTACAATTAAAGATCTCCAGGATGAAGAGTATATAAATAATCATTATATCGTACTTTGTACCCGGAAAGGAATTATCAAGAAAACTAAAGTTGCAGATTTTTCAAGACCAAGGCAAAACGGAATCAATGCGATTACGATCAATGATGGAGACCAGTTATTGGATGCATGTCTTACCGACGGAAATAAAGAAATAATGATGGCGGTGAAAAGTGGCCGTGCGATAAGGTTTCCAGAGGAAAAAGTAAGGGCTACCGGCAGGGGAGCGATAGGAGTTTTTGGAATATCTGTAGATAAGGATAAAGACGAGGTTGTTGGTATGATTTGTGTAAATGTTAATGATCCGGAAACGAGCGTGCTGGTTGTAAGCGCCAAAGGTTTTGGAAAGCGCACTGCAGTGCAGGAATACCGTATTACCAACCGCGGAGGTAAAGGTGTAAAAACCATCAATGTTACCGACAAAACCGGGGAACTGATTGGCCTCTTAAATGTTAAGGAAACGCAAGATTTAATGATAACATGCAAGTCTGGTGTAACTATTCGCACTTCAATTGCATCTATCAGAGAGGCAGGCAGAGCTACCCAGGGCGTTAAACTGATCAAGCTTGATGAAGGCGACGAAATAGCGGCGATCACGAGCTTGGATGAACATGAGACAGATGAAGACGAAGCCGAAACTGCCACTGAAGAAAATAGGAAAATATCCTCGGAATTAAGTAATGAAAATGCTATTGAAAATTCCAATGGTGAGAACGAAGATAAGGAGCGTGAAAATTTAAATGATGCCGACGAAAATTCTGAAAATCAATAACTAAAACAATAAACACACATGAAACGAATAGTTTTACCAGCCCTCTTTACATTTCTTGTTGCGCTGACTTTTGGACAGGACATAAAGAAAGCGAACAATTATGTAAATGATAAAAAGTACGAACAGGCAAAGACTGAGATCGATGGAATTCTTGCCAAGGATCCGACCAATTCACAAGCGCTTTATTTAAAAAGTAAAGTGTATACTTTAATGGCAGATAGTTCAGCTTACAAAAGTTTATTCACGGGTGATCCCTATGATGAAGCCTTTGATGCATTTAAAAAAGCAATGGCTGATTCTAACAACCCGGCAGTAACGCTGATGGTAGTGAAAGATAATTACTCGCCTATATTCGGAATCTATTCAGGCTATTATGGAGAAGCTGCTAATGCTTTCAATGATGCAGCCAATTCAAGCAACAAACCGGATACAACGGGATTTGCAAAAGCGATGGATCTTTTTATAAAAGCAAATAATGTTGGTCAGTATATAGGAGAAAATAAATGGGCTAACATCGGAAAGGTTGATACTACCTTGGTTCTTAATATTGCCAAAGCCGCATTGAATGCAAAGAAAAATGATTCCGCACGCAAATATTTCCAGGAAATAGCTGATGCTCATATCGACGGATTGCATAATGCCGACAATACGCCGGATCCAAGTTTCGAACTTCCTTACCAATGGCTCACACTTGATTACAAACAAGCAGGGGATTCCGCAAACATGGTAAAATATGCAACCATTGGAAAAGAAGTTTATCCAAAAGATGATTATTATGATTTTGTAGAGATGGACTACTATAGGGAAAACGATAATCATGAAGCACTTTTCAAAAAGTACGATGAAATAACCGCAAAGCACCCCGATAGTCTTCGCTATCATTTAAATTATGCAACGGAAATATTCAGTTATGTTTTTGGGAGTGAAGAAGGCACCGTTATTCCCAACAAGGACCAATTATTGGCCACTTTACAAGCCCAGCTGGATAAAGCGCTTTCTTTAGAACCGAATAATGGTAACGTAAATCTTTTGTATGCTCAATACTATTACAATAAAGGGATTTATGCTTTGGATGATGCATCAAAAATTAAAGGGGCTAATTTAACTGCTGACCAAAAAAAGAACAAGTCTGATTTTACAGAACAGGGAAAAGGGTTTTTGCAAAAAGCGGTTCCTTATGCGGAAAAAGCGGCTGCCACATTTGAAGAGGGGTACAAGAAAACAGAGAAATCTAGGTATAAGTCTTCAGCAAACCTGCTGGAAAATATTTATCAGAGCTTAGGCGATAAAGATAAATTAAAAGAATACCAGGATAAGTACAATGCTGCAGATGAAAAATTTGTAAACTAATTTTTTAAAATTGATTTTGAAGCCCCGGAATTATCCGGGGCTTTTTATTTATCAATTAAAAATTCTATTTTTTCTTTGTTTACTGGCATCAAAAGGGGAGAATAAAAATTGAAAGAATAAGTTGGTTTACTATGTTCGGCTTTACATTCTACTTAACATAATATAAATTATAGGTATTTTTATGGCCTGCTTATTGGTTTGACGAACAGTACCGGAACATCATTCAAAGCCCATTCCGGTCTGCTTTTCATGAGAATCCACAAACTTAAAGATTGTATTTTTAAATTTCTTTTCTTCATCAAATAAAAATCGGTGAGACATTGGCAAAACAAAAACCGGAATATCCTTTAATTCATCTTCAAATGCGGAAAGTCTGGCCGCATCTTTTTCTGTAGTAACAATTATTTTTTTTGAAGACACGATTTTTGAAAATTCTTCTTTTATTCTTTTTATATCAAATGAATCATAAATGTGGTGATCTTTGAACCGAAGGGTTTTTAAAGAAGCTGATTTTAGTCTCAACTCAGATTCAATGGTTTTCGGATTGGCAATTCCGCAAACAAGTAACACGTCAGTACCAACTGTTAAGTTGTATTCTTCATCCGAAATTAAATGGTAAAGGCTATCATAAGCTATCGTTGTGAAGAAAATTTGCTGACCGGATATTGGCTTTAATTCTTCGATCACAAACTGTTTTTCATCTTCAGTTAAATTTGATTTGCATTTTGTAACTATCAAAATATCAGCACGTTCACTACTTTTTTTGGTATCTCTAAGGTTTCCCGCAGGCAATAAATAATCTTTTGAATAAAGATTATTGTAATCAGTAAGCAGAATATTTAAACCTGCTGCTACTTCCCGGTGTTGAAAAGCGTCATCTAAAATAATTACTTCCGTTTCAGGCTTTTCAAAAAGCAATTGAGGAATCCCCGTTACTCTTTCTTCGGCTACCGCTACTGTTATACCCGGGAACTTTTTATGAATTTGCATCGGCTCGTCGCCAATGTCTGAAGCTTTACTTTTTTCATCGGCGATCAGAAATCCTTTGGTTTTTCGCTTGTAGCCCCTGCTTAACGTTGCTGTTTTATATTTTTTATTCAGCAGGTTTACCAGGTATTCCACCATCGGTGTTTTGCCGGTTCCGCCAACTGCAAGATTGCCGATGCAAATAATTGGAAAATCGAACGTTGCTGAACGAAATATCTTCTTGTCAAAAAGTTGGTTGCGAATGCTGATAATTCCTCCGTAAATAAAGGAAAACGGCAATAAAATATATCGAGACCTTTTCAACATGAATAAAAAATAAGAATCAAAAGAAGCAATTAGAATTAAAAAATAAAATTTTCTTTCGGCGTCACGCAGAAATCCAGCGGAATATCATAGCCTGTGATGTCTTCAACGTTTTCAACGGGTCCAAAAAAACTCAATCCAACTTTTAAAACATCTTTTCTGCACCGGGCAAGGAATTTATCATAATAGCCTTTTCCAAAACCAACCCTGTAGCCTGTTTTGTCGAAGGCTAGTAAGGGAATCAAAACCAAATCTATTTCAGTTTCAGCGACCCTGTTTCCTTGTTTTGGCTCATTGATTCCGTATTCGTTTTTGATCATTTCAACCTGGTCATCATAATGGTAATGCGCCAAGTGGCCCGAATGAATATCCACTTTTGGAATCACAATTTTTACCAGGGGATTCCTGAATTCCAGGTACTTGATAATGTTGGCTGTTTCAGGTTCTCCGAGCTTTAGCGAAGATAAATATGTATGAACGCAATTAACATCAGGAAGCGAAAGCTTTTGAAAATTGATTAAAATAAGATCATTTAATTTTTCAATAGACTTAAGCGACAGGGCTTTTCTTTTTTGTTTATAGAGGGTTCTTAATTCTTGTTTTTTCATAACCTGGATTTCAATAAGGGACGTATTTTTAATGCCTGCTCTTTGATCGTTTCTTTGGAAACAACGGGAAGATGTTTTACAGTAGCAATAACCGGAAAGCCGCTCCAGCCGGCAATCTCCTCTTCATAATTTTTGTAATCTTCAGTAAATATCCATCCGGCAACATCTGCCTTTTCTTTCTTCAATACCGCTGCCGTGAGCAAGGAATGATTAATACTTCCCAATTCATTCTTACTCACAATGATCACTTTCGCCCGTAATTCTTTTATCAAATTTAAGATCAATTTTTTTTTGTTCAAAGGAACCATCAACCCTCCTGCTCCTTCTATCACCAAGCGGTTTTTTGTTGTCGGTAAATGAGCGATGATTTCTTTTATCTTAATTTCTTTATGCTCCGCAGCGGCTGCCAGGTGTGGCGATGCCGGCATTTTTAATTTATACAATTCAGGATGGATTTCAGACGTGCGGTTGGTAATTATTTCCCGGACAAATAAAGAATCTGTTCCATCTGAAAAGCCGGCCTGCACCGGTTTCCAGTAATCGGCCTGTAGCGCTTCTGTAATGATCGCAGCTACCAGTGTCTTTCCAACGTCTGTGCCGGTCCCGGTTATAAAAATGGGTTTCAAATCTTTTTTATTTATTTACAAAAATTGAAAAAACGGTGGTTCCGTAATTTCGCATTGCCTTAAACAATAATTCATTTTCATAATTATTGGCGGGCGTATGTTCAAGGATAAACCACCCTTCTTTTTTTAAAATTTTTTTTTCACGAATGATACGCGGGAGGTCATCAATATTTTTAAGTGCATATGGCGGTCCTGCAAATACCAGGTCAAACTTTTCATCGCAGTTTTCCAAAAAACGGAAAACATCGTTTTTTTCTACCCTGCAGTTTTGAATTTGCAATTCGACAATTTTATTTTTGATGAATTCATACATTTTGGCGTCCTTCTCAACGATGGTCAGATCGCCTGCTCCGCGTGAAGCCAGTTCGTAACTGATGCTTCCGGTGCCACCAAATATATCAAGTGTTTTTATACCGGGAATCGAAATGTTATTTTCAATAATGTTGAATAAGCCTTCTTTAGCCACGTCTGTTGTGGGCCTTGTATATGGCATTTTGGAAGGCGGGTTTATTTTGCGGCCTCCGTATTTTCCTGTTATTATTCGCATGAATCAAGATCAAAGATATTGCTGAAATAGTGGGAAGGGAAAGCGGTAATTCCCTCGGCATACTGATATCCTTCGCGAAACACCGAAAATTCAATGTCGCTAAAGTATTTATGTATATCCTTATAAAGAGCTGAATTTTCTTCAATCAAACCGCTAATGGCCAAATGAATATCTTGAATTCCAAACTGGTGACAAATGTTTAATAGAATATAAGAAACATCCCGCGCTGTAGCATAGCTGTAAGTATTCAGCAACTGGTGTTTACCATCTTTTATAAGGTCAACTACAACTTTTTTTGTATAAAATATTACCGAAAGTTTATCGTTTTCCGGGATGTCTTTTTTTAATAAAAGAGAGTATTGGTGACTGGTTGTGGCATCCGGAAACAGACTTTTAACCATTTCAATGGTAGCGGCAGGAAGCCGGTAACAATTGTACATAGATTGGACTGTGATCACATCTGTAAGGATCATATCGTTGGCATCAAGATCTCCAAACATCATGTTCAACACTGTTTTATTTTTTTCACGATTGTACATTGAAAACGGAATTAAAACACTTTGAGGAAATGAATAAACCACGCACACTTTTTTAAACTTTTTTGAAAAAATTTCTTCCTGGTGAAACAGAACCTGCAAAGCGATCGGGAATCCTACGGTAGGTTTTGTCTGATCAAAAAGATACATTGCAAGCCCCAAAAATGAATTTGTATCTTCCTCTTTCAGGCAGTAGGAAAAGCCTTCATTGTTCACTTCACATATTAGCGAACAATTTTCGGCCTCATAAGCCGAAGGCAATATCTCAAACACATTTCTCATCATTTTCTTCTCTGCTGATTTTTTGATTTGTAATGATGTAAATATATAATTTATGGACTTCTTTTCAATAAATGATGCAAAGAGAATTATTATTTCTATTTGAATGAAATGCCGCTTGAGAATAATAATTTTAACAAGTTGTCAATTGAACAACTATATAATTTAATTATTAGCTTCGCACCCAAAACAAAAATAATGACGACGAACAGAACTTTTACCATGATCAAGCCTGATGCTACTTCTAAAGGCTATACAGGCGCCATTTTAAAAATGATCAACGAAGCCGGATTCCGTATTGCAGCAATGAAAATGACACATCTTTCCGAAGAAAAAGCGGGAGAATTTTATGCAATACATAAAGAGCGCCCTTTTTATGGTGAACTGGTTGAATTCATGAGCCGCGGCCCTATCACTGCTGCTATTTTGGAAAAAGAAAACGCCGTAGAAGATTTCAGAAAATTGATCGGAGCTACCAATCCTACTGAGGCTGCTGAAGGAACCATCAGAAAATTATATGCTTCATCAATTGGTGAAAATGCAGTACACGGAAGCGACAGCAACGAAAATGCGCAAATAGAAGGGGATTTTTTCTTTAGTAAACTAGAACAGTTTTAATAAATATTTTCAAAAGCTAATTATAATAATGCCTGTATTTTTTACAGGCTTTTTTTGACCCGGGTTTTTAAGGTAAAATCTTCATTCCACCGATCACCAGCCACCCTATCTTTGATACAACTCAAAAACCGGAAAACTTACTAAAAAAAGGATTTTATTTTTCAAAAGAAATATATTTAGAATTCAGCCTATTGGTTTTTCAATGGTTCTACTGTATATCCCTGTTTCTTTAAAAGGCTTATCAGTCCATTGTCTCCAACCAAATGCCCCGCTCCCACTGCGACTACAACACTTTCATTTTTCATGATGGTATCCAATTTTTTAACCCATTTTTTGTTACGATCATTCAGTAAAAGATCATCATATTTATCTGAGCCGAATTCACTTTTCCCCAGCATGGTTTTAATGGAGTCCATTTCCTGTTTTTTATAAAAATCAAGCATTGTTTCAAATTCTTCTTTATTAACCGAAAAGCTGTCGATGTTGTTCAACAATTCTTTTGCCTGCCACTTGTAAGGAATACTGTCAAAAACCGAGGCCTGGAACTGCATTGTTTCTAATCCCTGTATTTCTTTTTTGTCTTCTTTAGCCAGCTTTACCAGTTCTTCCTCCACGCCTGCAGGTGAGGAACATTTCATCATTCGTGGGTATAGTAAAGCAACTAAAAAGTAAGGTTTTGCTTTTTGCAACAAAGCGATTGGCATTTTCAGGGAGTCTGAAAAATAATTTTTCAATCGAGTGTATTCTTTATCGGTATAAAGATCAGATAGCGTAGTGTCGCCTCTCATATTCATATAAAGCATTCCGCTCAACATGGTAGAAGGATCATCCATATCCAGTTCCATATAAATTGTATCACAATAGTTTACCGCTTTTTTTAACTGTTCACTGAAGTGGATATCCTGTTTGCATAAAAGATGAAACGTACCGAACAGAAAGCTTGGTTTTTTCAGACCATTGCCATTCACTTCCCATAAAAGCGTGTTACCGTTTTTTTGTTGAATGAAAGATGGATGGTCTTGCGCTTTGCAACCCAAAAAAAACGCCATGAGCAAACTGTAAAAAATCACTTTCTTCATCTTTTTATTTTTTGTAAAAATAAGGTGAATGACTTTTCATAAAGCAAAACAGGAAAATAGATTTTTTGTTTGTTCACTACACGTATTAAAAAATATTTCAAGAGGATTCAAATTTTTTTAAAACTTTTTCATTATCAGAAAATTTTATGCCGGAAAATTCGTTACAATAATCTGGTAAAAAAATTTCTATTTATCATTTTTTTATATTTTAGTGTTCTAAAAAACTAACAACGCCATGAGAAAACTCCCAATGACAACATTTCTGTTGCTGTGCTTTTCCGCTATTTTTGCTCAAAAAGAAGTTCCGAAATTCGGTGATATTGATAAAGCCGACCTTGAATTGAAAGAATGTGAATTTGATAAAGACGCCGAAGCGTATAAACTCCTGTCGATCGGCGACGTGAGTTATGATGTGATAGGGGAAAGTTTTACGATCATAACCAACAAAAGAGTAAGGATTAAAGTACTTAAAGAAAAAGGCCTGGATGAAGCAAACATCAAAATTCATTTTTATAGCGCCTCCAATTACGAATATATTAAGAATATCGCAGGGATAACTTACAACCTGGATAACTCGGGGAAGGTCACTACAACCAAGCTGGATAAATCGTCCATTTACGTAAAAAGAATTAACGACCGGGTATCCGAAGTTTCATTTACGCTGCCCGACGTTAAAGTCGGAAGTGTGTTTGAATATAAATATACTGATGAAAAAAAGTCAATTGAAAATGTTCCTGACTGGTATTTCCAGGATGACATCCCTACCCGTTATAGCAGTTATACAACTAAAGTTCCCACCATTTTCAGGTTTGTATCACAAGTACTCGCATATCAAAAAATAGAGCAAAAAAGAGAAATCGTAAATGACAATATTTATTATGGCAGCACGTCGGTTTCTGATCAGTCCGAAGAAAAAACCTACATTATAAGGAATATTCCGGCTTTAACCGATGAACCCTATATGGGCGCTGAAAAAGATTATCTTCAACGGGTTGTTTCACAGCTATCCCGTATTGATTATCCTGACGGAAGAAGTGATGAAATACTCTCAAGCTGGCCCAAACTCACCGAGGAATTATTAAAGGATGAAGATTTTGGCATGCAACTAAAAAAACACTTGCCCCATACCAAAGAACTTGACGACTCATTAGTAAATGTGACAGATGATTATCACAAAATGCTTCTTATTCACGATTACGTCCGGAAGAATATGAACTGGAATGGTTATGAAAATATTTATTCTTCGGATGGGATTCGGTCTGCATGGGATAAAAAGTCGGGGAGCAACGCCGAACTTAATTTTATTCTTATTGATCTTTTAAGAGATGCGGGTCTCAAGGCTTTTCCACTTTTGGTAAGTACCAAAGACAACGGAACGGTAAACACGATCTATCCTTTTCTCGACCAGTTTAATAATACGATGACCTGTGTTTTAATTGGTGATAAAAGGTATGTTTTAGATGCTTCCGATAAATACAATCCGGCATATCTTATTCCTTACGATGTTTTGAATAATGAGGCTTTTTTGGTTGACCAGGAATACGGTGGCTGGATCAGGTTGTCGAACAACAAAGATCGTTGGAGAAACCTTGTTACTATCTACGCTGATATTGATTCCAGCGATTTGCTGGAAGGCAAGGCCACGATTTACAGTTACGGATATTCGAAAAACCCGCGGGTAAAAGAATGGAAAGAAGACAAAAGCTCCTTTTCCGATCTGTTTAATAAAAATTTCTCTGCTCTTAAAGTGGAAAACATAAAAGTCAAGAATCTTGACGTTGATACCTTGCCTTTAGAACAAAAGCTGGATTTTTCACTCCCCTTAAGTTCTTCCGGTGATTATAAATATTTTAGCCTCAATCTTTTCCAGGGATTGGAAAAAAACCCTTTTATTGCTGACGACAGAAAAACAGATATAGATTTTGATTATCCTAAATCGTACACTATCCTGGGAAAGATAGATATTCCCCAGGGATACCAATTTGAAGAACTGCCGCAGAATATCAAAATGATCATGCCCGATACAAGCATTGTTTTAGAAAGGCTGATACAGCCTGACAGCAGCTTCATCAGTTTCAGGATCACACTTAATTTTGCGCGTTCATCTTATCCGGCCAGCAACTATCCGTCGTTCCATGAATTTTATAAACAGTTGTTCAGTAAATTGAACGAACAGATCGTAATCAAAAAGAAAACCGATAGCTAATGAAGAAACTTATAATTGGCGCCTCATTTTTTTTGACAGTTTCCCACTGTTTTTCGCAAAAAAATATTTACGATGCTTATACGCTTTCAGATTCATTATTGAAAAATGCGCACAGCGTAAAGAGGGAAGAAACAATCAATTTTGAAGTAAAAGATATTGACTTTGCGAAGCTTTCGGTTCACCAGGTTTTTACGGTTCTTGACGCAGAAGCCGATGATGTCCTTTTTTTCATGAAAGAGTCGGATGAATTTACCAAACTTACAGATGCCGAAATTAAAGTTTTTGATGCACATGGCAACCCTGTGAACAGGTATAAAATGAAAGAGATGAGAGCCGTTGGAACCGGTGATGGACTTGTGGTTGATGGAATGGTATATTATTTTAGAGTGGCCGCTCCCTCCTATCCTATTACGGTTGAGTATGATTATGACATAAAATATAAAGGGACTTTAAATTATCCTGATTACCAAATTCAAATCCCGGAACAATCGGTAGAAAACTCAAAATATACAGTGACTGTTCCTGCGAATCTTGATTTAAAGTACCAACAACAACATATCAAACTACCTCCGACTGTTACCAATTCAGGCAAAAATAAAACCTATGTTTGGCAGGTAAAAGATCTTTCGTCAATGCCTTATGAGGAAGGATGCGCAAGCTATGAAAGTTCTTATCCTGCTATACTTTTATCGCCCAATAAATTTTCAATGGATGGACATCAAGGAGACCTTTCCAGTTGGAAAAACTTTGGACTGTGGTATGCAGGGCTTTCGAAAGGCTCTATCAATCTTTCTGATGATACCAAAAGTTTTCTACAGGACATGGTGAAGGACGCCAAAACAGACAAAGAAAAAATTGATATATTATACCATTATTTGCAAAAAAATTGCCGGTATGTAAGTATTCAATTGGGAATTGGAGGTTTTAAACCTTTCAACGCCAGCTTCGTCGACTCAAAAAAATATGGCGATTGTAAAGCGCTGTCTAATTATATGGAAGCCATGCTCGATGCAGTTGGCATTGTGAGTTATCCGGCGCTGATAAATGCAGAGTATAACAAGCAGCCCGTAGATCCGGCGTTTCCACATAATTCTTTTAATCACGTAATTCTTTGTGTGCCGGGCAAAAAAGATACGACCTGGCTTGAATGTACAAGTTCGGTAACCGATCCCGGAGTATTAGGAAGTTTTACAGAAAACCGGAATGCATTACTCGTTACGCCCGAAGGCGGAGTTTTGGTGGCCACGCCCAAAAGCAAAGCCGGAGAAAATACGTTTCATCTTACCACTAAAGTTGATCTTAATGACGATGCCTCTGGTGAAAGTGAAAGTGTGATGGAGTCAAAAGGTGAATACAAAGAAGAAGTGATCCATTATCTTTTAAATGAAAAGAAAGATGATCAAAAAGAATATTTGGTTAAAAGGTTAGGTTTTTTGCAACCCGACCGTTTTGATCTTACTACAGATCAGAAGGCCGATTCAGCAAAAACATCTATTAAATTAGAGATTGAAAAAATACCTGAGTTTACTGCGGGAAGTAAGATGTTTTTAAACCCAAGAATTTATAAGATATGGAGTACGTCTTTGCCTGATGAAGACAGCAGAACAAGCGCTTTTTATTTTCCTTACCCGTTTATAAAAACGGATACAACCATTTACAAACTGCCCGCCGATTATACTGTTGAAAATCTTCCTTCTTCTAAAGATGATAAATTTGATTTCGGCTCATTTAAAACAAAATATATTTATGACGATAAAGAAAATACCATTACATCCATTGCTTTTCTTGAGCTTAGCAAAAACATAATTCCCGCTGATAAATTTGAGAAAGCCCGGTCATTTTTTAGTAACGTCATTAAAGAATATTCGGAAAAAATTGTAGTGAAACGAAAATAAAAATCTTTATTTTTTATTCGTTTACTGGTTTTTTATTTTACCAAACATCAATAATTTTCTCTTTCTTCTTAAATCTTTCGTAGTTAAAAGGGGCTGCTAATAAGCCGCCAAAGCCAATGCGGCAAGTGTATACAGGCTTGTATCCATTTTGAAAATCTACAACGAGATCAACGCGCAAAATTTTAAAAATATTTTCGAGGCCTATAAATGTTTCAGCATATTTTGTAGAAGGGTTTATATATAAGGCATTCGCGCCTTCCACAAAATTCCAGTTCCATTTTTTTAGTAAAGGAATTTTGTTGGAAACCAAACCATTGGAATGATGTTCAAAATGTAATTCCGAATAAAAAGAAGAGGCATTGCTGAATTGATAGTAAGTGGCGTTTTGGAAAGACCTTACATATTGGTTGGCAAAAATTGTTTGATTGCCGTAAAAGTGTTTGTAATCCTGTGCAAAAACCGATTTGTTATTCAAAAATCCGCCCAACGTAAAACTATATTTTAAAACGCCTGCAAGCTTGAAATTTGCATCATCCGCGACGTTCAATGACCATTTATCGTAATCAACGTCACTTCCTAAAATATTCTTAATGCCTTTGGTGTAGTCTATTGTAAAAGTTGGATAATTTGAACCCAATGAAACTTTTCGCTTTGGAAATTGAATGTATTGTTGCCCCGGCTGAAAGCTGAACGAGGCATGGACAACTACTGCCTGGTGTCTTTGAAATTGTGAAGACATAATCTCTACGGGATAATTGGGCGTTAACCTGTAACTCCAGCTTTTGCCCCAGATGTAATCGGTAGTATTGCTTAAAGGCAGGCGATCTTCATATTCTCCTTCTACTAAAAATTTGGCGCCACTCTCCCATTCTTTGCTGAAGCCCGTTTTCGCAAAATAATTTTCATAAATTTTCATAGCGTTTGTCCCGTATAGCAAAGTGGCAATACTGTTTCCCAAACCATCAATATCACTCTCTTTAAAAAACTGGCTTACACGTTTTCCACCCGCGATAACAAATGAATGATGATTAAATTTTTTGTCCGGATCAAACACATCTTTGTTCTCAAAGACAAATCCGCCCCATGGGTTAATGTGGTGGTTGTTAAAACCATATCTTGCATCGGCAATAAAACTTACCTGGCTTTTTAACGATTTTGCATATTTGGAAATAACCAATGATGGATTAATAGCTATACCTTCTACCGTATTGTATTGCAGCGTTTTTAATAAGGGCGCAAAAGAAACGTTGTATTGATTTGAGTAACTGTAGTGAGTTCTGTTCACACCTGACCACAACACTTGGGCGAGCTTTAAAGGCCCTTGCTTTTTTCTTAAGGAATCAAGATTTTTTTCAGTTGAATCATTTCGCGCTGCAAAAGCGCTGTCTTTGGTCTTATAATCTTTGATCTCCTGCGGCTCAAGTGGAACAGGCCTTATAGAATCCCAATACGAATGAGGTTTTTTATTTACGGCTGTATCGTATTTAATAACAATACGGTCAAAAAACCCTTTTGGAAAATCAGGTTGGAGATTATATTTCGAATATACGTTTACAAAATCGCCTTCAGACCTGATACCTAATTTGTTAAAGCTGAAATGAATTACCTGGTTCTTGATCCGCCAAATATCATTTTCAACCGGCGTATGGATTTGAGAAATTTGCAGCGAATCCAAAATTTCCAAAGCCGATTTTTTGGTAAGCGTCAAATGGCAACTAAATATGCGCCAGTCATTTTCCGTAATATTGATAATCCCGGAAAAAAGCGGTTCATATTCATGTTTGGGAATCACTCTTATAACATTCACTTCATTTCCGTCTTCAAAAAAACTACCGAGAAATTTGTACTTATAAAAATTTAAAGCGTTGTCGGCAATCGGCGAAACGAACCCCCGTGGATTTATTTGCGGCGCGATGTTCACATTGTTTTTATAAAAACTGATAAAGGCGGGAAAACTAAATCCGAGGCCATTATTGCCACTCACGCGCGTGGAAACAACTTCCAGCTTTAATTTATCTGGTTCCCGGGAGTAAACATTTGTTACCGATTCTGTTAAATAAATAATTCCCTTTCCTGAAGAATCAAGCCCCATCTCGCTCCTGTCTTCTTCAGGGATCTTTTGACCCATAATTTTGTTCGGCAAACTTATCAGCTTTATCAATCCTTTAATATAAACTTCCGCCTCAAATGCTTTTACCTGCGATTCATAGAACGATCGTTTTTTTATGGTTTGCCTTATGATCTCATAGGCAGGATCTTCGGCTCCTTCTTTTATGATTACTTCTTTTAGCGTTAGCTTCTGCACCGAAAGAACAAAGTTTACAGTTTGTTTTGTATTTGTAACCGTTATGTTTTTTTGGGAAGATGCATAACCTACATACCTGCAGTCCAATGTATAATTTCCGGGAGAAAGATTCAGGCTGAATTTCCCTTCATTATTGGCAGAAACACCTTTCGGCGTTCCTTTTACAAGAATGGATGCAAACGGCAAAATATTTCCATCGGCATCAGTTACTTTTCCTTCAACCGTTTGCGACGAAACAGGAAAAACACGAAAGAAAAGAAGCAGCAGGAGTAACTTTTGCATAAACGAAAATAACTTGTAAAAAGTTAGTGAGATGTGAAATGAAAATTAATCAAAACGTTTTTTACAATTAAAAGTTTGTTTGCTGTTTCTCTTTTCTGACGTAGCTTCCTGTCAATGCGGCAAACCCGGCAACCAGTGCGCCAATTAGTGCTGTTGCAAATATTAATAAAAACGGGCTATCGGTTTTAAAAATTAATAATGAAACGCGATGTGCTAAAATATGATCATTTTGCAGGCTGATCCAAAAACTTAAAAATCCCCAAAGTAGAAACAGGGAAATAAACCCGCAGAAAAAAGAAATCACGTGCCTTTGCTGAATTAATATTGAGACCAAAAATGCAACGACAGCTATTGTCCACCAGGGAAAATACAAACAGCCAAAAAAGCTAAAAAGTATAGTGAGTATTGCTGAAATAATAAATTTCATTTTAAAATAAGTTTATTAATTAAAGCTCATTGTATATTTTACTCTCCGGTCATTTGCTTCAGAAGCTTTCATCATCCAAAGCTGAAAATATTTTCCGGCAACCCAGGTGTCAATAAAGTCATCATAGTATTTACTTCCCGGGTTGCCACTTTCACCTCCGGGATAAACGCCGTAAGCTTCAGTTTCAGGTGTCAAGGAAACTACCATTCGCCAGCTTGGTCCATGTTGCTCTTTTGTTGCATTGATCGTATTCGTTCCTCCTCCTATCGGCAAATGCAAACGACTGAAAGCATCCAGGCGCGCAAGATGTTCCACATGAGTGCCTTTATATTTTGCCCATTCCAGGTTGCCGTTTTCATCCGCTTGTCTTATAACAGCAGTGGCCATTTTAAATGCCGCGGTTACATCATCCGCGAGCGTTTCTTCATTCGGTGTGTTGACATTGTCAAAATATTTAAAGTCGGGATATTTTTTGATATCATCCAAAAGTGTGCTCTCACTTGGCCATGGTAATTGCAAACCAGAATTGACGAATTCATCTTTCCAAATAACCGTTTCGAGGCTATCCCATGTAACTACAAACAAAGTAGCCCCCTTAGAATCTCTATCGTTTCTGTAATTCCAGTTTTTTAAGATATCAAAGTATTTTTTTTCCTGTGGACTCAGTTTATCTACCTGCATATTTTTGATCAAAACCGGCGCTGCCATTTGGCCAAACACATTGAAATTATCGGTTTGCAATTCCATCATGTCTTCCGGCGTGATATTGTTCATCTTCTCCAGCCTTTTATTGATTTCTATAGCACGGTATGGAATAAAATTCCCTCCAAGGTAATAAGGGTAACTTGTATCTGTAGGCATTTGGTTAGCGCTGCTTACGAAACCTCTTTCAGGGTTGATGAGATGTGGATTTTCATCTTGCGGAATCATTCCCTGCCAAAGATAACTGCTATCTGTTCCTGGCATCACAAAATCTCCCTGCCGATACCATTTTGCCGGAAATTCTCCTTGTTGCCAGATAGCGATGTCACCATTCTTGCTGGCGAAAATGCAGTTTTGGCCGGGCGTGTGTAAATATTTAATCGCTTTTAAATAATCATTGTAATTATTCGCTTTGTCCAAAAGCGTAAACGTTTTTAATTCATTACTCGAATCATGAGCTTTCCATCTTACTGCATAATCTTTCTGATTGGTATTTCTTCCTCCATTGTATTTTTTATCATACATTACAGGCCCGATATTCGTATAAACCACTGTATCCAGGTAATCCGGCTCGCCTTTTATTTTTATATCCTCAACGCGAAAAGTAGAAGGCACCCAGGAACTGTCAAACCAATATTCACTCCTACTGTTATCTTTAAATTTTATTTGATAATAATCTCTTACATCCCGCTGGGCATTTGTAAATCCGAAGGCACAACTATCGTTAAAACCTATAACTACAGCTGGTACACCCGGAAATGTAGCGCCATAAACATTATAGGAAGGTGTACTGATTTGCATTTCGTACCAGATAGACGGAAGGTTTAAACCCAAATGCGGATCATTGCATAAAATTGGATAGCCGCTTTTTGTTTTGGTTCCATTTACCGCCCAATTATTACTCCCATTATCGGGATCAGGTTTTTGTTCATCGATAGTAGTTGAATCTTTATTATCGTAATAAAGCGAATCAGCACTATCCGGAACTTTAACCTGGATAGCAGGCGGAGGAAATTCTGTTCCTTTCGGAACGATAGGATCTAAAGAATCCATTACTATCGGGTAGATCTTATCAAAATCTGCGGAAGAAAAAACAGATTTTGCATTGGTCTTTTCAAAATCGTCCTCAAACCCTGCAAGTTCCAGCGCCATATATTTCCCGAAAAGCGCTGATTTTAAATTGTTCCATTTTTCAGGTTTATAACCTAATAATTTATATTCAACGGGTAGCGTGCTTTCAGTAAGGCTTTCAATATAAGCATTTACCCCGGCTGTATAATTATTGCATGCAGCTAATGTTTCCGGATCACTTTCAATTGCTTTCAAATAATTTTCTGCGGCATACACCATTCCCAACCTGCGTTTATCCCGATCATAATCAAGCGCTTTTGGGCCGATAATTTCACTTAATCTTCCTGCTGCGGCGCGTGTTTGAAATTCCATCTGCCAAAGGCGAAACCTGGCATGTAAATATCCTTGCACAAAATAAGCGTCGTTGTTATTATCTGCAAAAACATGCGGAACAAGCCTTTCATCAAAATACACTTTTACTTTTCCCTGCAATTGCGGAAATGAAAGCTGGGCAGAATAATTTTCATTAGCCGGTTCAGCATTTTGCCACAAACCTTTTTGTGGACTTAATAATTTTCCTAAAGGAATTGGTAATACCATTTTTGTATTGAAAAGCAAAATCAATATAATGGTAACAATTCCCGAAACAATAAAAGAAGCTGTTTTCATTAAAATGCTTTATTAAAGGTGTAAAATAAAGAATTTACAAATAAAAGGAAATCGAAATTTTATGTGTGTGTGAAACTGCTTGTGAAAATGCCGAAACAGTGAACGAATAAATTGTGCAGATTTTTATTCTATCAACGATTTGCAGTCAATCCAAATTGTCCATCCTCATCTGCTATTTTGCTTTTATTTTATAATACAGGCTCTGTTTTAGCGTTACTATACTTTGATCCATACCATGAATAAATTTTTCCTTGCGATCCTCCTGTTTTTAGCTATTTCTCCTGTCCTACGGGCGCAAGAGCATATTTCTTCTGACGAATTATTTAAAGATGCAAGAAATGCCGCGTTTGAGCAAAAGGACTATGGCAAGGCAAAAGAATTAGCATATCGTGCACTCGCTCAATCGCCGGGCTACTCAGATATTGATATTTTTTTAGGAAGAATTTATGCGTGGACTCACCAGTACGACAGTGCGCGGATGCATTTTACGAAAGTGCTTGACTCAAATCCTTCAAATGAAGATGCAAGCGTCGCTTATGCTGATCTTGAATACTGGAATGATCATTATCAAAGTGCGCTGGAAATTTGCAATAACGCACTAACGGTTATAATCCTGATTCTGAAGACCTTTTATTGAGAAAAGCCAAAAACCTCAAAGCGCTCAAACAATACAAAAAAGCCGGATTGGTTACCGATGAACTGCTAAAACACAATCAACAAAATTCGGCGGCGCATGCTTTGGCAACTTCACTTAAAGATGAAACTTCTGTAAATAAAATAACCATTACCTACGAAAATTCTTCCTTTGACAAACAGTATGATAAAGCCTGGAATTTAGGCAGTATTTCTTACGGAAGACATACCAAAGCCGGAACTGTAATTGCCAGGCTTAATTATGCCAACCGCTTCGGTACTGATGGTTTCCAGGGAGAGGCAGATGCTTATCCTCACATAAGTAAAACATTTTATGCTTATGTAAATTTCGGATATGCCGGAAACCTGGGTGTATTTCCTAAATACCGTGCGGGTTTTTCTTTATACGCTAATTTGCCCAAGAGCTTTGAAGCAGAATTGGGTTTTAGGTATTTGTATTTTAGCTCGGCAACCGATATTTACACAGCTTCAATCGGAAAATATTGGAAGAATTTTTTGTTTACTGCACGAACTTATATCACACCTTCTATCACTGATGTTTCGCAATCATATAGTATAAATGCACGCTATTATTTGAAAGGCGCTGATGATTATATCGGCCTTACTTTGGGCACCGGAATCTCGCCGGATGATAACAGCCAGAACATTCAATACGGCAATAAACAAAACAAACTTTCCTCCCGAAAAATTTCTGCAGATTTCAATCACACATTTTTAAAATGGAATATTATTTCCGTCAGCACCGGTTTAATTAACCAGGAATATCAACCTTCTGTAAAAGGCAACCAATTTAATATTTCTGTGGGACTGAGCCATCGGTTTTAGAAGTCAGCTAGCCCGGTTGAAAATCAAGAAAATTTAAATTGGTTATCCTATTCTTAAATCACATTCTACTGGTTAAGGAAATCAATCTTCGGTTTAATCAACCAGTAAAGCAACTTTTATTAAGGATTTTTATTTTTAGCTTCTGAATAAAATGCCAACCCGGAAAAGAATTACTTTTCTTTGGGAAGAATATCCAAAACCTCAGTAGAAAAAAATAAGAATCAACCTTGTTACCTCGTTGAAAATATGGTTGCTTAAAAATTAATTAGGTAATATGGTTTTGAAATAGATGCTGACCAGGTTTTTTAAAATTACAATCTTCTTACTTTATCAAAAGGCTGTCAGGCATTATCGAGGCGCTTTTTACTATCGAAGCGTTCCTTTGTTTAAACCTTGCAAAAGCCGCTTTCAGCTTCGTTTTTTCCTTATCATTTTCAATCGGATCAAGATACATTTTATCACTTATCTTATACAGATCATCATTATGAAGCATGTATTCGTCCATAATAAAATCGGTAATATCATTTTTAGTTTGCATCAATGGATAAGCGTGGATGTTTCTGAAATTGTGTGCCGTATCCAACCCTGATCCCATCCATGTTGCTTCTTCAGGAATTTTAAAATGATATTGATGATGAAGAAAAGACAATAATGATGGAGTAATATCAAAATGCGTATTAACGGCTTTAAATTTCTGCGCGCGTTTTAACATCGGGGAATAAATGATCAAAGGAACATGATACCGATCGATCTTTGTTGACATAGGAATTTCCGGCATCCTGTGGTCGCCGGTAATTATAAAGATAGTGTTGTTGAAATCCGGCCGGGATTTATAATTGTTTATGAAATCCCTGATAGAATTATCCATATACAAAATTGTAGCATATTGATTTTTATACCGGCGGTGCTCCACTTTCTGAGCTTCAGTAAATTGAAGCTGCTGCATACGCTGTTCAACAAGGTTGAGATATTTGTCCTGCTCATTAACAAGAAAAGGACTATGCGTTGACAAGGTCATCACCGCATTAAGCGTAGGCGCTTCCGCATTCATATTTACTTCGTTCAGTTTTGCCAACACCTGGTCATCTCCATATCCCCAGGTAAAACCACTTTCACTTTTAGGCATTTTGACGTAGTTGTCAGAGAAGGTTTTTTCATCATAAACATTTCCGCCATCCATTTTTACAAATTTGCCCATGTTGTCAAAAACTGCATCGCCACCATAAAAGAAGTTGCAGTTATACCCGTTAGCTTTAAGAATATTAAACAGGGAATTGTGCGCCGGCATTTGGTTTCCCAGTTCAAGAAAGCCATTTTTCCCAAAAGGAAGTGAGGCATAAATAGAAGGTAACATAGCAAATGTTCTTCCGCCTTCGCTCAAAAAATTACTCCAGTAAAGGCTATGGTTTGATAAGGAATCAATAAACGGAGTAAAGCTTCCGAGGTAAGCGTCCTGGTTTGAAAATGCTCTTCCCAAACCTTCAACTACGAGAAAAACAAAATTGGGCTTATTTGTTTGTTTACTGAAAAAAGGAGAAAGAACATCTGTTGAATCAACCGTATGAAGAAATGGGTATTGCGCTTCATTTACATAATGAAAATTATTAGGGTTATCGCTATTTCTGACAAACGGCATGTCATGTGGTTTGGCAGGAAACAAAGATTGGTAGCAATTATTATAAAAAAAGAAAGATTTATTTAAAGACATCGAATTGCTGAATTCGGGCCCGGGTTTCCATTTGTTGGTAACCGTAGCTATCGAACTAAATGCAGCTGCTACAAACAGGATGAGAATAGCCGGAAAAAAGACGGGGCGAATCTTTATTTTTTTCGGAATAAACAAAAACAGGGAAATAATGCAGGCAATAAGAACCACTGCAATTACAATAAAAACGGGTGAAACACCTGCGGCACCTACAGTTTGCTTTATATCAGCAATCGTATAGCCGAAAAGGTCAGCGCCAAGTGGAACCAGCGTTTGCAAAAAATATTCGCCAAGCGCCGCATGGATCATCACCAGTAAAACTGAAAAGGCTACCATAAATATCCGGGCTATTTTTTTACTTACCAGGTAAAAAAGTATGAAAATAGAAACCGGGATAATGGCAATATTTAAATCAAAAGAAAGATCGTTTGTAATGCCATGACCGATAACGCTTAAGATGTCTTTTGGTACTCCAAAATGATCGCAATCTCTTATAATCTCCATAATTTTTACCAGCAAAGTGCAGGCAAAAAGAATGATGCTGTAAGAAATGGCCTCTCCTGTTCCTTTTACAATTGTTGAGTCTTTTATTTTTTCAAAAAAGCTTTCTTTCGTATTTGCATCTGACACGCCGGGAGTTAATCCTTGCCGTGTCATTTCTCCCCAGGTGTGCTTCTTTTTAAAATAATCAATGTGGCCTTTAAGGGCAGACCAAACAATAAAAGGATGAAAAATAAAAGGCTCAAGAAAAGCTGTTCCCATTAATCGGAAATTGTCTTTTTCAGATTTGTACTGATTGTAGGTTTGCACCTCCATTAATATAGAGAAAACAGAAAATAAAAAGCCAAAGAGAAAAACACAACCAAGTAAAATAAAAAAGACGCTCCACTGCACAATTCCTAAAAAAGCGAAAATGATAAATGTAATGATACCTCCCAGTTCAATCAGCGGCGCTAATTGTTCAAAGAAAAACCAATAAGGGTAGCTAAGCATTCCCAGCAAACCGTACCTGGGATTAAAAAACATTTTTCTGTGCATGCGTAACGTTTCGATCGTTCCGCGGGTCCATCGGTTTCTTTGCCGGCCAAGTATTTTATAATTTACAGGCGCTTCCGTCCAGCACAGCGGATCCGGAATGTAAGTGATCTTATAACGAAGTTTGCGCTCCTCCATGTACCGGCGCATCCTTACAATCAATTCCATATCCTCGCCAACAGTTTTGGTACTATAACCCCCGCACTTAATTACTATGTCTTTATCAAAAGCGCCGAAAGCGCCGGAAATAAGTAACAATCCATTTAACCTGCTCCATGCCATTCTTCCTAATAAAAAAGAGCGGATGTATTCTAAAGTTTGCATCCTCGGCAAAAACTTTTTGGGAAGTTTCACTTCCACTAATCTGCCGTTTTCAATCTTGCAGTCATTGGCAATACGAATTACACCGCCCGATGCGATCACCCTGACTTTTGTCTCTTCCAAAAATGGCTTTATCATTTTTAATAACGCATCCTGCTCAAGTACGCAGTCTACATCCACGCAAACAAAATATTCATAAGAAGAAACATTTATTCCTACATTTAAAGCATCAGCTTTTCCACCGTTTTCTTTGTCTACAACAATCAGCTTTTTAAAGACAGGGTTGTTGCTTTTATAAATGCCTTTTACTTTTTTTGTTGGAATTTGTTCGTTAATAAAAATATCGGCTTTATGAAGATCGTAGGCCTTTATCAGTTTTTCAAGAGAGTCATCTTTGCTGCCATCGTTTACAATGATAAGCTCAAGCGTATTATAATGGATAGATAGCATTGATCTGACATTCTCAACAATATTAGCGGCTTCATTATACGCCGGTGCTAAGACACTGATACCGGGAAGATGTTCAGAAGCGGCGGGCACACGAAAATCGGCGAAACTATTTAACCGTAGATATTTCCTTAATTCCCTCGTAGAATAAATACCGATAAAAATGTAGAAGAAGAATAATACTATTGAATAAATAAATATCCCACCGGTAAAAAAATTGAATATGAAATGTTGAATCGTCATGCTGCCTGTTCGTTCTCAATTTGTTTGAAAATAGCATTCCATGGAAATTCATCGGCAAACAAATGTATTTGGAAAAAAGCGGTACCTAAAGGATGAAGAACAGAAAGCGTTTTGGCGGCAGCAAGTTTAATTGTATCATCTGCATTATGTAATTGTTTCATCAAAAAAACAATCTGGTTCTCATTCCCTATTTCCTGTAAAATAGAAAGGATGAACAACTTGTTACTTCTGTCAGCTGAGGAAAAACATTTGACAATCTCTTCGGCAGTACCTTCCTCGCTTATTTTTTGCAGGTAAGCAAGAGCATTTGACCTTACACTTTGATCCGCGTTTTTTAGACAATGTATTACTTCGCTATATACTTCCCCGCATTTAAATAAACAGGAAAGCCGTAATCCAATTGTTATCACCGAATTATTTTTTGAATTCAACCATTTTTTTAACTGATCAGCATCATACGATTGTAAATCATGGAGGTAGTTCAAAAGCTGCATCTGCTGCCACTGGCTTATTGGATGTATGATTACATTAAGAAATCTAAATCCTTTAAAGCCATAGAAATTTACAAGAGCGCATTGGGCTTCATTACGTACCAGTTCATTGGGGTCGTTGGTAAGCCGGAATATTTCTTTCACGTACCTCGCCTGTTCCATTATGGCGAGTTCTTGTATTCCCTTTGCTTTTATGTGCCACTTTTTGTTTTTAATCTTTGATAAAGAATCTTTATCCAGTTGAAGTGATTCGTATAATTTAATAAGATTTAAAACCGGCGCCCCGGAAAGATTTTTTTTCGCATGAATTATTTCATTTGTCAGATACTGCCGGAATTTGTAGTTGCGGTTTAAGCGTTCATCGGCCACTGTAATTTCCACGGACGTTTCCTGATCACCTTCAAAAAAGATTGCATGGCTTATAACATCAGCTACTTCGTCCTGCCATAATTTTTCTTTCTTTTCCTTCCGTCTTTTATAAAATGAAAAAATGAGAATAAAAATAAAAACCAATACCATTACCGATAGGAAAAAATAAAACACCCATATCAACCCGGATATATTTATTTCTAAAAAATTATGGTAGGCAAACCGCTCCATTTTAAATTGTTTCTTATCGGTTATTACTTTTAAAGAGTTGCTTTTTCAGGAACGTATCTTTTTACACGCATTGATAATTCGTTCGGGCTAAAAGGTTTTGTTATGTAATCATCTGCTCCCAGTTGAAATGCTTCGAGCACTACATTTTCCTGGCCCATTGCTGATAGCACAATAACTCTTATCTGCTTCCCTTCCCTTCTTTTCACTGCTTCAATGATCTCCAGCCCGGAGGCAAAAGGCATCATGATGTCTGTAATTATGAGGTCGGGATTTATTTCTTCGATTTTTTTTATAGCTTCTCTCCCGTCGCTGCAGGTAATAACCTCATGCCCGTCCTTTTTTAAGCGGAGTTCAATAGTTTTCCGCATGATGGTTTCGTCTTCTGCTACTAATACTTTCATAGATTTTAATTTTTTAATTATTGGATTCAATCAACTTTTATTAATTTTTTTGTTTCTTTCAAATATTCTCTCAATGGATTTTCAATTTTACCGAATTCATCATTCACCCGGAAACTTAAGTTAACCAGTTCATGCTTGTTCTTTAGTTTGGCGGTTTCTTCCAATTTTACCAATGCATCAAAAAGAGCATTTGCTTTTAAAAGGCCGGTACTGCTTTTTAGCTTATGTGCGATTTGATACGCATTTTCAAATTGATCTTCCTCTATCGATTTGTGCAATTCCTTTAGTTCAACAGGAGTATCGTTGAGAAATATCTCGAGTATTTCCGAGAGGTATTCTGAATCATCCATTTCCTCCAACATGCCCAGGTCAAATAATTCGCCTTCTTTTGTTTCAATATCCTCCTGCAAAACGGTTGAAGGTTTGCGTTGTAAAAGCATGCTGATACGTTCATAAAATAATGAAAAGTCAAAAGGTTTTGTGAGATAATCGTTCATCCCGATTTCAATGCATTTCGATTTTTCACCTTTCAACGCGGAAGCCGTCATCGCCATAATAGGAGTAGTAATGTTCATCACATTTCTTATGTATTTGGTGGCAGCATACCCATCCATATCAGGCATTTGAAGATCCATAATGATAACATCGTAACCCGGCTTTTCCTTCAGGAAATTGATTGCTTCAAGTCCATCGTTGGCTATATCCGCGCAAGCACCTGCCTTTTGTAAAACATTTTGAATTACCTTTTGGTTCACTTTATTATCTTCTGCTACCAGGAATTTTTTATTTTGTAAAAACCCCTGGTAGTCTTTTAATTTTTTGCTTCTGAAAAATAACTTGTGATTGGTATCGCTGCAATCGAAGGGTAATGAAAAATGGAACGTTGTACCCTTGTCCAATTCGCTTTCAACCCGGATACTCCCCTTTTGCATTTCGAGCAACTGCTTTGTAATAGCAAGTCCTAACCCGGAACCACCGTATTTCCGCGAGGTTTCAATACTTGCCTGTGTAAAGCTTTCAAAGATTTCATTAATTTTTTCATTATTAATTCCGATACCCGTGTCTTCAATTGAAAAATTTAATGTTACCCCGTGCGGGTTATTTTGTTCAACAACTATTTTAATTGTAACGCCACCTTCGTGTGTGAACTTTATTGCATTTCCTACCAGGTTAATGAGAATCTGGTTGAGCCGGTATGGATCACCTTTTAAGATGGCGGGAATGTTCTTATCAAGATCAACTGTAAATGATAATCCCTTTTCTTTAACTCGGTGCATGAAAACGGCGGTGACATTTTCCACAATCTCGCGCAAATCAAAATCAATTTTTTCAAGGGTTAATTTACCGGCTTTAATTTTCGAAAAATCCAGGATATCATTGATTATGACTACTAAATTATCAGCTGATCTTTTGATCGTTTTTGCAAAATCATGTTGTTTTTCTGTTAGGGATGTATCAAGCAAAAGATCCGTCATTCCCTGTATTCCGTTCATGGGTGTTCTTATCTCATGGCTCATATTGGCGAGAAATTGCTCCTGCAATCTCTTGGCATCTTCGGCTACTTTTTTTGCCTGGATCAATTCTTCCCGTTGCATTACCCTTTCTGTTATGTCGGTGGCAATGCCACTGATGCCGTATAATTTATTTTGAGCATTGATGAGGGGGAATTTTGTGATCAACATGGTATGCTTACCGTCGGGCGTTTCTATGATTTCTTCGAGTTCCTGCGGCCTGCAGGTTTTTATAACCTTTTCATCCGTTTCCTTGAAATGCCGCGCCTGCTCTTCATTCGCAAAGTCAAAATCAGTTTTACCAATTACCATACTTTCTGTAACATTAAGCACTTCTTTGAATTGTTTGTTTATCAAAACATACTTTCCTTCCAGGTCTTTTATATAGATTAAAGAAGTTGCGTTATCAAGAATAGATTGCAATCTTTCCTGGTTTTGGACCAGTGCCACTTCATATTTTCTTACGACTTCCTCCATTTCCTTTTTCTCAGTGATATCTTTTATCACACACTGGAAGCCTACCGGAACATTATTTTCAATAAGCAATACGGCTGATTGTTCCACCCATTTCAGATCTCCATACTTTGTTCTGATCGCAAATTCCAAAAACGTTTCGTCGATATTTTTTTCAATTTGTCTTCTGTATTTTTCCTGGGCGATCTCAAGCCACTCAATATCGATAATATCAGAAAAATGCATTCCGATCAGTTCCTCAATATCGTAGTCCGTCAATTGAAAAGCTTTACCGGTGGCAAAAGTTATATACCCATCCACAGTAGTTGTATACATTACTATGCCCGCATTCTCAATAAGATTTCTGTATTTTAGTTCGTTTGCTGCAAGGTCACTTTTCGCAATCTTTCCGGATTTACGGTCTTCATCTATTTTGAATAAGAAGATCAGGATAATTATGAAAGCAATAATTCCGCCTGCAATTGCAATGGGGATGTTGTCATTTGTATTTTTATCATGGAATATGAAAAGGATAAAAAACAATAATACAAGGAAACTAAATGACATTCCGTACAGAATATTATTTTGCAGACTGGATAATTTACGTAGCAAAAAGGTTTTCATGTGTGACCATCCGGTTTTTGAAATGGATTAGGGATATTGAATCATTTCTTAAAACGTAAAAAAGAGCAAAATATTGGACAAAAAGATCGCCAATTTAAATCGCTTATTTCTTTGTAAACCAGGGCGCAAAAAAGGCTGCAAGCGAGTTGCCTTATAAAATCAGAATTCTGTTTTTGTTAATACGAATGTCGCTAAAACTCCTGGTTGCCTTAACAGGTTTCAAGAAAGGAATAACTATTAGGAGAGTAAGTATTTTGCTTGTTGTAATTAAAGTTATTTCTTATTGATTAACAATGTATTATAAAGATTGTTGAAATCTTTTTAAAAGGTATAAAATTTTCCGAATCGGATTCTCAAATTTCTCACCAAAGTTTACAGTCAACCAATAAATAAAGGTGTTTTTTATTTTGAAGACCAGGAATATTTCTTTTCAAATGCCAAAGCTTGCACAAAATATTTGCTGCGTTGGAATGCAAAAGAAAATTTAAAAAATTTGTTTGTTTACTGCCAACTTCAAAAACTTTTTAATGTATCACCATTTTATATGTGCATCTATAAATTTAATTAGCCCGTCGGCAAGTTCTTTTTGTTCCTTCACTTTTGGATGGCCGGGTGTGTTTTTATAAGGAGCGATATAAGTAAATATTTTGGGGTCGTTTAATTCAGCGACCGCTTTTTTAACATACCCAGGCCATGGCGAGCCTTCTTTTGTTATATCCATACTTCCCAACATGCAAATGATCTGTGCATTTGGATAAGTTGATCTTATCGTTTGAACAAAATTTTTATAAGCCTTAACGATCTGGGATTCATCCGGCGGTGTGGTTCCAAATCTTTTTTTAAACTGCTCATTATCCGGCATGGTCACAATCCACGAATCATTTTGAAATAAATTGATCACGATCACATCAGGCGTGAATTTTGAAAAATCCCATTTGCTTGTTGAGTCAGTAGGATCAAGCCTGTCATACATTTCAGGCATTATTAAGGGGAACCAGCTAACCATAATTCCTATACCGCTTTTTGAAGTACAATGATATTGCGCATTGAAATGTCTCGCTGTAATTGCAGGATAGGCGTCATAATTATTTTCGTAATATCCTAATGGTGAATCATGCACCATGTCGTTTATAGCATAACCACAGCTTATTGAGTTGCCAAAAAATTCGATCTTTCTTTTGGGGAGTTTTGGAGGGTTCAACAACTTCGTTTTTCCGTTTGTTTCAAACCCATAAAACCACGTTTTGCCCTTGTCCCATTCTGTACGTTTAAATAATTGTAAGGTGTGTTTGCCATGAGAGAGGCCTGCAGCCAGCGTCACAATTTCTTTCAAAGTATCAAATTGAATTACAGAAATAATTTTATTGTCAACTATAACATTGTAATAATTGGAAGTATCCTGGTCCTTAAATTCGCCGCTAATGCCGGTACCTTTAAAATGAATGGTTACAGAAGTGCCCGGCCACATTAATTCTGCAGCATCCGGCATATAAGCAATTCTTCCCTCGTAAGAAATGTGCTTATCCTGTACCGGAATTAACTGTTGTGAAAAACCATTTGTAGAAAGCAAAAAGACCAGTGGCGCAAAAAATATTCTTTTAAACATAACAGCATTAATTTTAAAATATCGCACTAATGTAATTATTTCCTTTCAACAAATAATATGGCGGAAAAGGTTTACGAAGTAAACAGACAGAATTGAAAAAGGCTTTTAGAATTTCTTTCGATGATTTCGATAAACAAAGTCAGTAAACCAACAAATAACCGATTTTTTCTTTTCTGAATTTCATTTTAAGATAAAAGGCTAACCGGCATTTTCATCAACTTCAAACACGCCAAAAGTGTTATTATCCGGGTCAATAAAATAGCCCTGCCAGCAGCGGTCGGGAATCGCAAATTTAGGCATAGCTACCTGCCCGCCATGACGTAGAATTTCATCACTCACTTTGTCGAAATCGGCTACCTGCACAGAACAAACGTAGGCATTAGTGCCGCTTTCGGCTGGCGGTACGTTTGCCGGCCTTTTGAGCAAACCTCCGTTTATTGTAGGCGTTTCAATCCTGTAATACTCTATGGGAACTGTTTCATCGCGAATAAATTTCCAACCAAAAACTGCTTCATAAAAACCAATTTCTCTTTCAGGATTGGAAGATTGAATTTCAAAATAACCGACCGTGTTCATTGTTGATTTTTGATTTATAGTAAATGCTAATTTATCTATAATTATATTTTTAGAAAAAACATTTCAGGTAAGTCTTAATGCTTTAAAGTCTATTTTATTTTAAAAGTATTTGTCTTATAAATTATATCGCCGTGAATAGTGATGCCCGTAATCGTTACTTTATAAGTTGCCGGAACATCGCTCGTGTAAAAAGAGAGCGTTGTGTTTGGCGCATTGCTGAAATAGCTGCCTCTCCAAAACAAGGTGGAATTATTTTCAAAAGCCAGGGATGAACCTGCCTCAGTTTTTGAAGGTGTATTCACCGGAAACAATACCGGACCTGAAAAACCTCATACGTACAACAACTTTAAGTTGTTACCTTTTGCATAGTTTGGCCTTCGAAAATATTTCTTATTTAGTTTTGAATGTTATTGTTTTAAAAATGACATCTCCATGGCTGGTTATACCTGAAACCACCACTTTGTAAGTTCCGGGAACCGTGCTTGTATAAAACGTTATGGTATTTTTTGGCTGATCAGTAAAATAATTTCCACTCCAGAATAAAGTGGGGTGATCATCAATAAAAGTCGTTGGTTTTGTATCGCTTTCCGGGTAAGTAGTTATCGGGAACAATACCGGTTTTGAAATGCCGGTTGCATAAAAAGTTTTCATGTTATTTTGTTTGGAAATCTCATCATCTTCAGGATTATTTCGTGTATTCACTAATATAACACCATTACCGCCCCTGATGCCGTAACGTGCACCATCTGCTCCTTTTAAAACTTCGATAAAATCAATAGTCTTCGGATCAAAACTGTTTAAATAAGCCAGGTCAGGACTCGTTTCCTGGCCAACGCCGGCAAATCCATCAGTGCTTACCGTGGCTCCGTTTACCAAAATCATTGGTTCTGAACTTACATTAGGCGCTTTCATTTCTGTTAACCCATTAATCACAAGAAATCCGTTTAACCGGTGAAGGCCGCCTATTCCTAATACCGCATTCCCTATGTTGGTTTTATCGCTCAGGTCCTTAGATGTAATAATCGCCGAACTTAAGCTTACCCGTTTTGATATGATATAATTCTCAAGTTTCTGATCCTTCAAGGATATATTAGGTAACGTCTTTGGAGTTTTAAATGCAATGCGATTAAATTCCGCACTTGTATCTTGTTGGTTTGAAGCATAGTGATGGTCAATGTATTTTTTAAGGGTATTTTTATTTATGGTAACAAAGTCTTTTAAAATGTCAGGCGTTTTCACCTTCGGATAGACCATAGTATCAACAATGATATCGTAGTTTGTCTTTCCTTTAAGATTTTTCAACTCGAGGCCAAACTGGGTACTGTCAGCGTAATTTTCTAGCGGAAATCTAAACCGGCCCTGGTCATTGGTTGTATCAGAGCTAAAAATAAGATTCCCCGAATTAGATATGAGGGTGACAATTTTCCCCGCGGCAGGTTCGTCTTTGCTATTCAATACTACACCTTTCAAATAAAGCAGGCTGTCATTGTCGGCAGTTGTATCCTTTTCTACACTTTTAGAAACCCTTTCATAGCTGCTTTCCCTCATGATCATCACCAGGTCTTTTTCTTTATCACTAAGACATTCATCCCTTGCAAGAAAGATATTGTCAAGGGTTTTATCAGAATAATCGGTCGGAATAACCGGGCACATTTTAGCCGGATCAGAAAATGCCGAATCAAAAACAGAGATAGCAACTACAGAAGGAACAGGTTGTTGATCCTTATCAGTCATCGATAACTCCATCGTTACCTTTTCGCGGGGCGAATAAACATCTTTATCAGTTGTTACTTTCACCTCTAAACTATTATTATCTACATATACACTCCTTTCACTCAGGAGACGGAAATCTCCATCAAATAGATAAAAGGTTACGATGCCATTTGGCAATTTCTTTTCGGGAACAGCTACCTGGTACAAGCCTCTTCCAATACTTGCAAAAACCATATTGTCTTTTGAAATGGCTACCAGATAACTAAGTGCATTTTTGGTATAAATGGAATCGCCCAACAAAACACGAACCATATAATCAGGCGAACCTTTTGTTACTGAAAGCTGACCTTTGAAAAAATTAAACGGAGGTAATGGATAGTTACTTTCCTTGCCGCCGTTGCTGATAACTGCACGGTATTCCCTGTGGCCTGAAGGTTCAAAATCAAATTTACCAAGCCCGTATTCATCAGTGGTAAAGCCTGCCATCACTGCATCATAGTTGTCTCTTATTAAGCCCTTAACTGAAACCGGATTTCCGCTTATATCAGTTGTCCGAACGGCGACTATACAATCTGCTCCTGTGATCAGGTTGCTACCTTCAGGATAGAATGTTACTACTACGCTATCTGAGCCAACACTATTCGTTTTTTTTAAGGGTGATTTTAAATTAGACTCGTCGGAGCGATTAAAAACGTACACCGGTTTTATACTCATACTGAGGGGATCTGTTTTCACGATCTGGCGTGTGTAAGCGCGCAGCCAGTAATTACCGGAAGGTAAAGATGCAGGAAGAATTATTCTTGAATCGGTTTGCTTGTTCGCCGCATCCAATATTAATTTTTTTACCACATTGTCTTCGTTGTCTACCAGATCCACAAAAAGAAAGCGGCTGCTATTATTTATTTTATCTGAAATATCGTTTACCAGGAAGGCCTTGAACCAGATGCTTTCTCCATTGCTATAAACCGATTTATCGGTTGCCATAAATATACGCTGGTGTTCATGTGTTCTTATGGCAGTAACAAATTTGGCTGAAAAAGAATCTAGTTTTTCCTGGGGCGTATTTTGGGCAAATGAATCTGCAGAAAAAATCAAGGCAATTACGAAAAGAAAGAATTTCATTGAGATTGAGTTATTGTTTGGCTGTTATAAATGTAAGACTATTTCGCAAAACGAACCTAACTAAGTAGAGAAAAGAAAATCTCTTTTATTTATTCGTTTACTTCTTCAAACTTTTTTAGATTTTACCGCTGTATCAATTCGGTACACAGACTGTATCAAAAGCGAACAACTTCTTTTTTTTTAATTTCGTAAAGTGCTGAAAAACAACGAATAAAATAATGGCATTAATTTATGAGAAGAAGGGGAAAGAAATAAATTAAAAAGAATAAACTTCAACAGGTAAGTTGGCGGAAAAATTTCAATATTGCAGAATGGAAAATGTTAAAATAAAAAACAAATTATTTGTTTGTTTACTGTTTCGAAATAAAATGTAACGAACTTGTATAAACGAATATCTCATAATTCTTAAATCTTAAATCAAAACATGCTCTCTTTAAAAAAAATATTAAATGGTATAACACCGGTTCTAACCGCACTTTTGTTTTAAAAGATATTCATCTTGATGTAAAAGAAGGAGAATTTCTTTCCATCATGGGACCTTCCGGTTCGGGAAAATCAACACTTTTAAATGTGATAGGAATGTTGGATGAACCGAATGAAGGTGAATACAATTTTATGGGTGAAAATGTTTTTGCTATGAAAGAAAAACAAAGGTCACAACTCTTTAAAACCCACATTGGCTTTGTGTTCCAGGCTTATCATTTAATTGATGAACTGACCGTTTATGAAAATATTGAAACGCCGTTGTTTTACCAGAACATTAAAAGTTCTGAAAGAAAAGCAATGGTAGCTGACATTCTGGATCGTTTCCAGATTGTTGGAAAAAAAGATCTTTTCCCTACTCAACTTTCCGGGGGCCAGCAACAATTGGTGGGCATTGCAAGAGCGTTGATAGTTAAAGCCAAAACTCATTCTTGCAGATGAACCTACAGGTAATTTAAATTCAAAACAAGGTGAAGAAATCATGGATCTTTTTAAAGAATTGAATAACGAAGGAGTAACCATTATCCAGGTAACTCATTCAGAAAAAAATGCCGATTATGGTTCAAGGATTATTAATTTATTAGATGGCAGAATAGAATCAATTCAAAAATAAGAGTTAAACTAACTAAAAACATAACGAAACTAAGAACTAAAAAATATGAAATCATTTTTTTTAAATATCATCTTCGCCACTTTTGCTTTGTATGCTTCAGCACAAAACACGCTCACATTAAAACAAGCCGTAGAAATTGGTATCAAAAATAATATTGATGTTTTGCAGGCAGATCTTGCAAATGCAAAAAGCAGGTATAGAATCTGAAACAATCAAAAGAAAATATGTTGCCCGATCTCAATGCCAACGGTAATTATGGTAAAAATTTCGGGCGAAGTATCGATCCTTTTACCAATGGTTACATTGATCAAAAAGTAGGTTTTGCCAACTACGGCGCAAGCAGCAATCTTTTATTGTTCAATGGCTTTTCTTTGCAAAACCAGATAAAAGCCAATAAACTCGGCTATGAAGCTTCAAAAGAAGAATTGCAACAGGCCAAAGATAATCTTACCATTAATATTATTTTGGCTTACCTGCAGGTGCTAAGTGCAGAGGAAGTATTGAAGCAATCGCAGGACCAGGTTTTGGTAACCCAAAAACAAGTGGAGCGTTTGGACATTTTGAATAAATCCGGCGCCATTTTGCCTGCTGATTTTTTTGATATGAAAGGCCAATTGGCTACAGACCAGGTAGCAATTGCGGATAACAAAGCCAATGTTGAAACTGCCAAACTCAACCTGGTACAGCTTTTAAATATTCCTTACCAGAAAAATATAGAATTGGAAAAAATTCCTGCTGAAAATTTCGATACAAATTATTCAGGAACTCCTGATGAAATTTACAAAACCGCTTTGCAACAATTTGCACAGGTGCAGGCAGTAAAACTGAGAACACAAAGTGCCGAAAAAAATATTCGCTCTATTAAAGGCGAATTGTTTCCAACTCTTTCACTTGGCGGAAAATTAACACTAATTATTCGAGTGTGGCTACCCGTGATTATTTTGTAAACAGCTACCGAAAATCCATCTTCCAATTATGTAGATGTAAACGGCACTCAATACCCTGTGATCGTAAAACAGGATAATTATAACTCCCAAAAGAATCACCTTCGGCAACCAATTGAGTAATAATCTTTATGAAGCAGTGAATATGGGTCTGACCATTCCTTTGTTCAATGCGGGACGAATAAGAAACCAGGTTAAAGCTGGCAAAACTGGAACTTGAAAGTAATCAATATATAGAACAAAACACTAAAACGCAGTTGCAGCAAGCGATTGAGCGTGCTTATGTAAATCTTACTTCTGCTGCGGATAAATATAAATTATTGCAGGAGCAGGAAAGTGCATTTACATGAATCTTTCCGCACCGCAGAGATTCGTTTCAATGCAGGCGCGATTACTTCTGTTGATTACCTTATTGCCAAAAACAATTTAAACCGTGCCCAAAACAATCTCATCACCGCAAAATATGATTTTGTATTAAGGGAAAAAGTTTTGGATTATTATGCCGGAAAGCCTTTGTGGTAAAACAGGAATTTTAAAAAATTGTTCGTTTACTGAAAACTTTTCATGTTTAGGTTTAGGTGTGGGTTTAAAAGCCCGCGCCTTTTTTAATTATCAGCGATGTAAGAATTTGCTTTTTTTGTTTGTTTACCGGTGAAAATTCGTCCTTAATTTTATAATAACAAAAAAGAAAAGTATTATTGTGATCTCATTAAAAATAACTGCTTAAATCTTCACTTTCATGCAACAAACCCAATCTCCTGAAGTTAAAGCCTTATCTATACTATATTTGGCCCTGCTGATCGGGCAGGTTTTATTTGCGCTCATTTCATTATTTATTGTTTACAGTAAAGGATTTTCTCCGGCTCCATCCGATGCCAACCTGTTTATTTTTTTATGCGTTACATTCGGGATCGCAGGCTATTTGGGCGGCAGCCTTCTGTTCAGAAAAAAACTTGAAAAAGTAAATGGCAATATGAAATCTATTGCGGAAAAATTTAATGATTATCGGGCTGCATGTGTCAACCGCTGGGCGTTAATGGAGTTTGCTGTCATTTTTTGTATCATTATATTTTTTAAAACCAGTTATCCCGTAATTATGATATTCGGCGGCGCATTTATCTTATTATTTTTAACGCTCAGGCCGTCGATACAAAAAATCGCAGCTCACCTTGGCGTCAGTGAAATAGAAATTCGGCAGATGAATACTGAAAATTCTTCTATGGAATAATTTTTTTAAATGATTTCAAAAATTTTTCCGGCATAAAATTTTTCCCCGGAAATTTTAGTAATTATTGATTCAACATTAAGGAATGAATAACGAACTGCTGACGGTTATCTAAAGTTATCTTCACTTATCTTTGACCACAATTTTTTAAGAATGCTTATGCTGAATGAAATTAATGAGGCGATGCAATTTATACAATCAAAGTATCCTGACAAAACCTTCTGTCGGAATCGTGTTGGGAAGCGGCCTTGGAAGTTTTACCAATGAAATAGAAATGGAATGTGAAATATCTTACAGCGAAATTCCGCATTTTCCCGTCAGTACTGTAAAAGGACATAAGGGTAAATTGATCTTTGGAAATCTTGAGTGGAAAAAAAGTGGTGGCGATGGCAGGGCGTTTTCACTATTACGAAGGTTATTCCACCCGGGAAGTGGTTTTCCCAATACGCGTTTTAAAATTTTTAGGTATTCAGACTTTGCTGCTGAGCAATGCTGCTGGCGGCATCAATCCATCTTACAAAGTGGGCGACCTGATGATCATTCGCGATCATATCAGCATGCTTACGATCAATCCTTTGCTTGGTAAAAATGAAGACGCTCTCGGGTGAACGTTTTCCTGATATGAGCGAACCTTATAAAAATTATCTTAATAAAAGCTGCAAAACAAATAGCACACGAAAATAATATTCGAAGTAAAAGAAGGTATTTACGCGGGTGTTACCGGCCCTACTTTTGAAACAAGAGCAGAATATAAAATGCTTAACCTCCTGGGCGCTGATGCAGTAGGTATGAGCACCGTGCAGGAAGTGATAGCAGCAGTACATCTGGGGCTGCCCGTTTTTGCGATGAGTGTAATTACGGATATTGGCATTCGTGAAGAAGAAAATACGATAACTCATGAAGAGGTACTTCAAGGCGGCAAAAGAGGCAGAACCCAAGCTCACACTGATCTTTAAACAATTGATAGCGCAGTCCGATAGTTAACGGGTGAATTCTTAACATGGCGATTTCACAAAAAATATTTTTTACAAAAAACCTGCTTCACAAAAATTAGTGTTTTGGTTGTGTTGCTCTTATGCATGAAGTTTACAGAGGCACAGTTACCTAATTTCAAGTCAGGAAATCCTTTGGGTAGTTTCAGAAATATGGGCGGAAGACAGAATAGTGATACCATCGCTTTTGAACACCGCGATGATTTGAAAGATTCAATAACTATTTATTATTTTCATCTCAATTCCCTTGTAAGGGAACTTCTCGATTCTTCTTTGAACGATTACGGAAAAGTTTATACGGTTCCAGCCGGATATAAAACATTAGGCAATAACGGGAATGCCGCTTACCCAATACTTTTCACTCCTTTGCTTAAGGCTGGTTGGGATGCCGGTTTTCACGCTTATGATCTTTATAAATTTTCTTTAGACAACACTCGCTTTTTTCAAACGACAAAGCCTTATACTCAATTGGGCTATTATCTTGCTTCAGGAAAGGAACAGGTGGTGAAAGTGTTACAAACACAAAATATAAAACCCAACTGGAATGCCGGTTTTGAATACCAACTTATCTCTGCGCCGGGATTTTTCCAGACCAAAATACCAACCATAACAGTTACCGCTTTTTTTCAAATTACCGGGGAAAAAGAAAAAGATATGGGGCTTACCTGGTATTATTGGGCAACAAACTCAACTCTTCTGAAAATGGGGGAATAGTAGCAGATTCATTTCTCCAGGATCCTACAGCGACAAACGGTTGTCAGTCCCGTTAACCTTGGCGGAGAGAATCCGAACCCTAATATTTTTTCAACGAAAATAAATACTGGTAATCTTTATACAAATTTCACCGCTTTTTTCAGGCAGAGTTATGATGTTGGCAAAAAGGATTCGATCATTGTAAATGACAGCACTACCAATTATTTATTTTACCCCAGGCTTCGTTTCCAGCATTCAATCACTTACACATCATCACGATACGAGTTTAAGGATACATTATCTGATGCAAGACTTACGCCAATAGCTGATTCGGCTTTTTTTAAGCAACATTATGATACAAGTTTAAATCCAACATATGGTTTAAATTTACATGTTCAGGACCGATGGAAATTTGTTTCCAATGATTTTGCAATAGTTTCGTTTCCGGACAGCCAAAAATCTGGGCCAGTTTATTGAAGCAGGTGTACGGTTTAGAAAACTTTTCGGGTTATTTTGAATCAGGAAAAAAGAACTTTTTCAATATCGTTCTGCATGGAGAATACCGCAATAAAACAAGGAACCGTAAATGGGATGCCAATCTCAACGGCGAATTGTATACTGCAGGATTCAATGCCGGCGACTTTAATGTTTACGCTTCTCTTGCGCGAACACTCAATCAAAAGTTCGGGGATGTACAGGTAAGTTTTCAAAATGTGAACCGCTCGCCTTCCTACATTTATGAAGGCAATTCTTCTTTTAATTTTGGTAATGTCGCTCAATACAAAAAAGAAAATATCACCGTGCTAACGGCAATGGCTAACAATCCGCGTTTTACTTTGATGGCGCGAAATATTTCCATTGCCAACTACACTTATTTTAAAAATTTTTACCAAACAGATCAGTTTAACGGGCTGGTTAATATTACCCAGGTTACAGCTTCCACTCATGCAAAAATTGTGGGCCATTTGAATTTGTACAGCGATTTTATTGTTCAGCAAACCGCAGGTAACAATCCTATAAGAGTGCCGCTTTTTTATACCCGGCAACGGTTGGCTTTCGAAGGAAACTTTTTTAAAAATCTCAACCTCAGCACCGGCATTGATGTCAATTATAACACGCCTTACAGGCCTTATAATTATTCGCCGGTAATGGGTAAATTTTTTCCGCAGGACAGCGTAACCATCAGCAACCTTCCGCAAGTGAGTCTCTTTTTTAATTTCAGGATAAAATCATTTTTTGCCTTTATCAAAGCTGAAAACCTGAACACGCTGGACCTCAACAGCATTTCGAATTTACCAACAACAATTTTGCAGCACCTTTGTATCCTACGCCGGGCATGATAATCAGGTTTGGGATTAAGTGGGGATTTGTAAATTAGGAAAGATTCAATTTTCGATTTCTCGGCATTTTATACTAATTCGAAAAGAAAAATTTAAATGAAGGTAAGGAATATTGTTTCAAAAGACAATGCTGCAATGGCAAAGATCATCCGTAATTCTTTGGAAGAATTCAATGCGGCAAAACCCGGTACGGTTTATTTTGATGAAACGACCGATCGGTTGAGCGATCTCTTTTCCGCGCCGACGTTCTGCTTATTTTGTAATTGATATTGATGGCGAACTGGCAGGCGGCGGCGGTTTTTTTCCTACCGAAGGATTGCCTGCTGATACCTGCGAACTGGTAAAAATGTATGTGGCTAAAAAGTTCAGAGGTAACGGTTACGGGCAAATGCTTTTGGAAAAATGTATGCGGCAGGCAAAGAAATATGGATTTAAAAAAATGTACATTGAATCGATGCCTGAACTTGCCAACGCGCTTGGCATGTATGAAAAAAATGGCTTTGAATATATCACCATTCATTAGGTAACAGCGGTCATACCGGCTGCGATCTTTGGATGATAAAGGAACTGTAATGAGAGCACCTTACGATCCTTGCCGTAAAAAGAATTATTGTTATATTCCAAATAAAAACCTCATGCAAACAATCCTCGGTTCCGGCGGCGCCATCGGTATATCCACTCGCAAAAGAATTAATGAATTATACTGACCAGGTGCGCCTCGTCGCCCGACATCCTAAAAAAGTAAATGAAAGCGATGAACTTTTTCCGGCTGACCTTATCAATGCAGAACAGGTAAATAAAGCCGTTGACGGCTCAGATGTCGTTTATCTCACCGTCGGGCTTAAATATAATATCAAAATCTGGGAAGTCGAGTGGCCAATGATTATGCATGAACACCATCAACGCGTGCATTGCACATCACGCCAAACTGGTTTTTGTAGATAACGTATATGCTTATGCGCCGGATGAAATTCCGCACATGACTGAAGAATCGCGCATTGCACCCGAAACCAAAAAAGGAAAAGTGAGAGCAGAATTGTTACAGATGATCTTTAATGCGATGGAGAAAAAAGGTCTTACCGCGTTGATTGCACGTAGCGCAGACTTTTATGGCCCTAATGTAAAAACAGGTTTCCTCAACCTCATGGTTTTGGATAAGTTTAAGAAGAAACAAAAAGCCAATTGGCAGTCAGACGCCAAAAAGTTCCATTCTTTCACCTACACGCCGGAAGCCGCAAAAGCAGTGGCTTTGCTGGGAAACACTCCTGACGCTTATCAACCAAACGTGGCATTTACCCACTTCCTCCGAAAAATGGACAGGCGTTGATTTTATCAACCACATTGCAGAAGCAATGAATGTAAAACCTCGATATTTTATCCTTTCAAAGACAATGATAGCACTCACCGGCCTTTTTGTACCAATGGTAAGAGAACTAAAAGAAATGCAATACCAGAACGACCAGGATTATTTCTTTGACAGCAGCAAATTCAACAAACGATTTTCGTATACGCCTGTTAGTTATGAAGAAGGAATTAAGGAGATTGTGAAGGAAGAAATGGGTTAAGGTTAGAGTGAACGGATAAAATATCGCGGTTTTTATTTTCCTTCATTTTTTTCTCCCGAACTTCACTTTTAAAATCATTTACAATGCCAGCAATAAAAGTAATCATCACCGGAGCTACGGGCATGGTAGGCGAAGGCGTATTGTTTGAATGTTTGCAAAATGAAAAAGTGGATGAGGTGCTCATCGTTTCGCGCAGGCATTACGATTTGCAGCATCCGAAATTAAAAGAACTTATAGTTCCTGATTTTTTAAAAATGGAGGAATGCGCGGAACATGTAAAGGGTTATGACGCCTGCTTTTTCTGTTCGGGCGTAAGTTCCGTAGGAATGAAAGAGGATAAATACAGGCACCTCACTTACGATACGACAATGGCATTCGCGAAAGCGTTGCTTGACGTCAATAGCAATATGGTTTTTACCTACGTTTCCGGCGCCAAAACCGACAGCAGCGAAAAAGGCAGGATGATGTGGGCGCGCGTAAAAGGCAAAACAGAAAACGACCTGGCCAAACTTCCCTTCAAAGCGGAATATAATTTTCGTCCCGGCGTGATGCAGCCTTTTCCCGGGCAAAAAAACTGGAAACCCATCGTGAAATTTCTCGTCAAGATTATAAAAGCCATTTCACCCAAAAGCGTACTCACGTTACAAGAAGTAGGAAGGGCAATGATCAACGCAGTTAAGGCTGGTTATCCAAAGAATGTATTGGAAGTTGCTGACATCAGGAAGCTGGCAAAAGAATAAAAAAATTCTTAATTATTTATTTGTTTACTGCGTTTAATAGTTTCCGCTACCCTACTCTTTTTCCAGTTTTATACTCTTGAAATTGAATCCACCTTTCTTAAAAAACACCTTTATTTTATTCACTCCTTTATCCAAATGAGTTGAGACCGTTTTTGAAGGAACAAAACTATTATCGTTATTGGAGCCGTCAACAGCAATATTTCCCGCGAGCAATTTATCATTATCATATACATCAATTATTCCATCACTTCCTGAAGTATAAAAAGTGAGGTGATAACTTCCGGCCTTTTCCACGTTCGTTGTGAACAATAGCCATTCCCCATCTTCAATGCTGAAAACATAAGGCTCATTGTTTTCATCGTTTTTAATATCAACGCCATCATTCCTGTAAGTATGGCCGCGGTTGCCTTCGCTGTGAACGCCGGGAGTATAACGATAATTGGAAGTATCCATATCGTTATAAGCAAAACCATTTCTTCCCAAATCGTAATCCACGGCTTTTATAGAAGTGTTTTCAGAAACGATATCCGGTTTAAAAGGCAGCGTAGCCGTTGAATGCACCTGCCTGAACATTGCATCAGTCACATCTTTATGCCAGGTATTGTTTTGAATTTGAATGTTGTTCAGTAATTCATTCAATATCTGTTGCCCTTTGGCAGCATCAAGCCGAAGGCTGTCTTTACAATACTGAACAAACTGGTCATAATCTTTGGGTTCTTTGATTTCCAACGGTTGATTGATGCCCATCTTTTTCAATTGCCACCAGCTCCAGCCGATGTCATTGTCTTCCATGAGCCTGAATGTTATTGGTAAACCACGTATTTGAATTTTCTCCGGATTCGCCGAGCCACAAAGGCACATGGTATTTGTCGCGGTAATCAAGGTATTTCTGAATGGTTTCTTTTGTCGCAAAGTTCCCGTATTTATGAAAACTGATCACGAGATTGTTGTCCCACAAAGGGAACATGCCGTTGTAATTATTGGCAAAACCATTTCCTTCTAAATAAATGATGTGCTTTTTATCCACCTGGCGAATGGCTTTGGTTATGCGGATGAACAAATTTCTTAATGGAAGATTCTTTTGCTCATTCTGTCCATGCAAATCTTTCGGATCATCAAAGCCCCAGTTGGTTTCATTCAGAATATCGTAGCCACCAATCCACGGTTCATTCTTATAACGCTCCGCCAGCTTCTTCCACAAAGCAACCGTTTTATCCTGGTTGGCTTTCGATTCCCACAACGAAGGCTCGCCGGGATGACGATCGGCGATTGGAAAATCGTTTCCTTCGCCACCGGGAGCTGCATGTAAATCAAGGATCAGGTAAATGTGATTTTGCTTACACCAGCTCAGCAGTTCATCTATCATTTTAAAACCGGTTGGCAACCACGTATTTTTCCCGGCAACCGGTTCATCGTTTACAGGTAAAGTAAAAAGACCGTAATGCATTGGAAGCCGTATCGAATTAAATCCCCACGAAGCCATTGAATCAATATCCGCTTTTTGCGTGTGGTATTTCAGCCATTTGGCGTAAAAAATATCAGCCTGTTTTTTACCAATCAGTTGCGTGATCTTTTCACGGATCTTATATTGTTGTCCCAAAAAACCCAGATGAAACATATATCCTTCCTGCAACATCCAACCGCCGAAACCCATTCCACGCAGGATAAAATCTTTGTTTGTATCATTTTCGATTTTAGTTCCGTTCACTCTTAAAAAACCTTGCGCCGAAAGTTGAAAAGAGAAAAACAACAATAACGAAAAAGAAAAGCAAGTATTCGTAAAAAATTTAATCATGATTTTTCTTTTAGAATCAAAGGACAATTGTTGAAATGCTGTGCGCTTTCGAGTCGGCCGCGGCCCACTTCCCATGAATCCAAAGATGATATGGAATATCGTCATCAGTCCTGTTCAAAACGACTACAGCCAATTTCCCGTTTTTGTTGATAAAAGAAGTAGTTTGCAAAAAAGAACGATTACTCGAAGCACTTACCCTTCTTGCTCCCGGACGAATGAATTTTGAAAACTGCCCGATGTAATAATATTCATTGGTGTAAAAAAGTTCTCCGGTGTTCACATTACCGACCAATGGCGCGTAACAAAAGTTGCCTACATGATTAGGACCTCCCTGCTGATCGACTAAAATATTCCAATCCGTCCAGGCAGTAATTCCATGGTTCAAATCATTGATAATATTATTACCATAGAATTCGCCAAGGCTCCAGTCGTGAATATTATTCAGATCAAATTTCTCTTTACAACCTTCTGTGAACATGAGATTCACATTTGGAAAAGCTTCTTTAACTCTTGTTTCATTTTCAAAAAGCGGATCCGATTTGGTCCATGTTTCATACCAGTGAAAACCAATTGCCCATACATATTTGGCCGCGTCAGGGTCGTTTAAAATAACGCTGGCACGCTGGAACATAAGGTCACGGTTATGATCCCACGCAATTATTTTTTTATCACCTAAGTTATTTTTTGTTAGAGTTGGGCCAAGCGCCGTTTTAATAAAATCCCTTTCATCTTCCGCGGTGTAAATACACGATTCCCATCGTTGCGTAGCCATTGGCTCATTCTGAACGGAAACGCCCCACACAGGAACGCCAAGGCTATCATACGTGTTGATGAATTTCACAAAATAATCTGCCCACAACTGGTAATATTGCCTTTTTAATTTTCCACCGTGAAGTACGTCGTTATTGGTTTTCATCCATGCCGGCGGGCTCCATGGGCTGGCAAACAATAACATTTTTCCATTGAGTTTTTCATTCACTTTTTTTAATAAAGGGATCCGGTATTGTTGATCATGTTTTACCGAAAAAGTGCTGAGCATACTGTCATAAGGTTGAATGTAAACGTAACTATCGCTCGAAAAATCGCAACTGTTGATATTGGTCCGAGCCATATTGTAGCCGATGCCATCCGTGGTGTCATAATAATCCCGCAGCACTTCATCCTGCTTATCTTTTGGCAATTTGGCAAAAGTTTCTGCAGAAGCATCTGTGACAGCGCCTCCAAAACCCGTGATGGTTTGAAACTGGTGATCGGGATCTACAAAAACACAAACCTCCGTTTCCAGCGGTTGCGGATGATCTTCAAAAGTGAGAGAATCTGTGAGGGAGATCCTGTCACTAGTATTTTCAACCGTTGAATAAACCAAAGGTTTTCTTCCTTCAAGGGAAAAGGCAATGGGTGATTCGGAAGACATGTCTTCTTTTTGCGAATCGTTTTTCGGATGTTGGTTGCAGGCGAATAATACTACTGAACCAAAAATTACTTTCTTTAAATTCATACCAGGATGTTTAAAAAATGAATGCAGGAGAAAAGCATTATACGTTTATGTTTAGAAATGATTGCGATAAAAGTAATAACACTTTGTGATTTTTGGAGGAATCTTTTGGAGAGATTTCGGATTTGGAAGCCGCGCTGACCTTTTCTAAAACCAGCTAAAAACTCTAAACCAAAAGCAGTAAAACCACAAATTCAACCGATTTCTATTCTGTTTTCGTGTCTATTCTTTTTTCAATTCTCCTGTCAGGAATAAACCAGATGCACGCCACCAGGCAGTATAAACCAAAGCCGATAAAAGAATTGAAAAAAGAAAGAAGAATTCCTGCCGCGTAAATCACAATAGAAATTTTTCCTTTAAAATCGTGGCCGATCGAGGTGGCCAGCAAAGAATCTTTTCCCTGAACATGAATGAGTGAGCGCACCAGGATATAATACGAAACGCCTGCCATCATCAGAACAAAACCATATAAGGCGACCGGCGAAGGGTCGAAATGATTTTCGCCCATCCAGGCAGTAACAAAAGGCACCAGTGAAAGACAAAACAGCAATAGGATGTTTGTCCATAAGACCCTTCCGTTCACACGCTTCACCACCTGGAACATGTGGTGATGATTAGTCCAGTAAATAGCCACGTAAACGAAGCTGAGAATGTAACTGATAAATTTTGGCAGAACAGGCTTCAAAGCTTCAAATGAATTTCCTTCAGGAGGACGCAGTTCCAAGACCATAATGGTAATGATGATCGCAAAAACACCATCGCTAAAAGCTTCCAGTCTTCCTTTATTCATACAGTTATTTGTATGAAAATAAATATTTTTTGGCGAAGCCCTGTCGTTATTTTTTTGAAGAAAAGCCTATTCGGTTTTATGCCTCTTTTCCAAAATCCGGATCACGTCGTCCAGCGTTTTATTTTTTGCCTGCAACAAAACGAGATAGTGAAACATCAGGTCAGCAGCCTCATTCAGGAAAAGTTTGTTGTTGTTATCCTTTGATTCAATCACCATTTCAATCGCTTCCTCTCCCACTTTTTGCGCCATCCGGTTGATGCCTTCTTTAAAAAGTGTGGAAGTATAAGAACCGGAAACAGGATGTCTTTTTCTGCCTTCAATAATTTTTTCAAGTGCTCTTAGAAAATCCGCTCCTGTGTTTTCTTCATTGAAACAGGTTTCAGCGCCGGTGTGACAAACCACGCCGTCAGGTTTTGCCTTTATGAGCAGCGTATCAAAATCGCAATCGTTTTTTATATCGACCACATGCAAATAATTTTTACTCGTTTCCCCTTTCACCCACAGGCGGCCTTTGCTCCGGCTAAAGAAAGTCACGAGGCCGGAATCGATCGTTTCAAGTAAGGCGTCTTTATTCATGTAGCCCAGCATCAGCACTACATTCGTAGCGGCATCCTGTATGATCGCGGGCACCGTTCCGCTCGATGATTTGGTAAAATCTATTCTTCTTACAAGGTCTGTATAATCTCTTTTCATTTACTAATTTTTATTCTTCTAAAATTTATTAAATGTAGGATAGTAAACCAATAAATAATACAGATTTTTATTTCATCCTGTTTATAGCCTTACATCTATTTTCTGTTGTGCTAAATATTTTTTCAGTTCCGGAATTTTTATTTCTCGCAAAATGAAAAACACTTGCGGCCAAAGCCGCGTCTGCATTGTCATTCAAAAAAACATCTGCAAAATGTTCCATTGTGCCTGCACCTCCCGAAGCAATTACCGGAACCGGTAATTTGTCGCAAAATAAGGAAGTAATATCATGTGCAAAACCATCTTTGGTTCCGTCGTTGTTCATGGAGGTTAACAAAATTTCTCCGGCGCCCAATTCTATTCCTTCCTCTGCCCAATCAAAAGCAAGGGCATCTGTTTTTGTTCTTCCGCCGTTCAGGTAAACATACCATTTATTATCACTTTCCTTTTTGGTGTCAATTGCCAGCACCACACACTGACTTCCAAACTCTTTTGCCATTTCTTTTATCAATTGTGGATTTTTAAAAGCTGCCGTATTTACGGAAACTTTGTCAGCACCGTTTTGCAACAATTCATGGGCATTTTCAACAGAAGAAATCCCGCCGCCGACAGTAAAAGGAATATTGATATTAGCCGCAATCTTTTTTACCAATTCCGCAAAGGTTTTCCTTTTTTCGATGGTGGCTGTAATATCCAAAAAAACCAATTCGTCTGCGCCTTCCCGTGAGTAATACATTGCCAGTTCTACCGCATCGCCTGCATCCCGAATGTTTTCAAAGTTCACTCCTTTCACGGTTCTGCCGTCTTTTATATCAAGGCATGGTATAATTCTTTTTGCAAGCATTATTTAATTTTTAATAAAATCTGCAATTTGTTCCAAACTGATTTTTTCTTCATAAATGGCTTTCCCAACAATGGCACCGGAGCAACCGATTTCTTTTAAAATAAGCAGATCATCAAGGCATGAAATTCCACCACTGGCAATAAGATTTAAAGATGGAAAATTTTTCAATATCTCTTTGTACAAATCTGTTGACGGGCCTTCCATCATTCCGTCTTTTGAAATATCAGTACAAAAAACCTGGTGGATTCCTTTTGAAATGTATTGAAGAAATAAAATCAAAAATATCAATTCCTGTTTCTTCTTTCCAGCCATGAATTTTTATTTTTTTATCAAGGACATCTGCGCCCGGCAAAAATTTTTCCGCGCCAAAAAGCCATTGATCCATTCATAAAAAAGATCAGGATCTTTTACAGTGATACTTCCAACGCTAACCATTGCTGCGCCTGCATCAATGACAGATTGTAAATCTTCAGTAGTTTTTATCCCACCACCAAAATCAATAACAATGAGGTGTTTTTTGAAATTATTCAAGGTTTCTAAATTCTTTAATGGTTGCCAATTTGCTCCATCAAGATCCACAATATGCAATCTTTTAATTCCTGATTCTTCAAATTTTTTGGCGACTCTCCAGTGGGTCGTCATTGTAAATAATTTTTTTTCAAAATCCCCTTTCGCCAATCTCACGCATTTGCCATCAATAATATCTATCGCAGGAATAATTTCCATTATACAATCTTTAAAAAATTTGAAAGAATGGTCTCTCCGATCTTCAGCAGATTTTTCAGTATGAAACTGAACACCATAAAAATTATCTTTATGCATCGCCGAGCTAAAAGGATGAATATAATCAGTGGTGGCAATCGTTTCTTTCGAAAGCTTCTGCGTAATAACTATGCACAAAATAAACGTAGGAATTTTCTGCAATATCCTTTCATTAATGGCGAAGAGAGATTGGTAATCGTATTCCAGCCCATGTGAGGAATTTTTACCGGAACCAAATTTTTATTTTGAAAAACAGAATCATCAAACTTCTTCACATCGGTATTGAAAATACCAAGGCATTTTGTATTTCCTTCTTCAGAGAAATTGCAAAGCAATTGAAGCCCAAGACAAATACCCAAAACCGGTTGTTGTAAAGAAATGATCAATTGATCCAGTTTTCTTTCTTTTAAATACTCCATTGCAGAAGCTGCATGACCGACACCCGGAAAAATAACTTTATCGGCTGCTTTTATTTCATCATGATCATCAGTAACAGATGCGTCTATGCCTAACCGTTGCAAAGCATATAAAACGCTTTGCACATTTCCTGCATTGTATTTTATAATAGCAACTTTCATAATACACCTTTTGTGGAGGGCAAAGAATTATTAAAGGATCCCGGCGAATGGCCATTTTAATAGATTTGGCAAATGCTTTAAAGATCGCTTCAATTTTATGGTGTTCATTGGTTCCTTCCGCTTTAATATTAAGATTTGATTTGGAAGCATCTGTGAACGATTTGAAAAAATGATAAAACATTTCTGTGGGCATCTCCCCTATTTTTTCTCTTTTAAAATCTGCTTCCCAAACCAGCCAATTGCGGCCTCCAAAATCAATGGCCACCTGCGCTAACGAATCATCCATCGGCAACAAAAATCCATATCTTTCTATTCCTCTTTTATCGCCTAAAGCTTTCAACAGGGCTTCCCCAAAAGCGAGCGCCACATCTTCAATGGTATGATGTTCATCAATATGAAGATCGCCGTTGCAAATAATTTTGAGATCCATTCCCGAATGACGTGCAACCTGTTCGAGCATGTGATCAAAAAAACCAAGGCCGGTACTGATCTCCGATTTCCCGCTTCCATCTAAATTGATCTCTACTTCAATTTTTGTTTCATTCGTATTGCGTATGTGAGTAACGATACGCGTGGGCATTTTTAAATAGTTGTAAATGTCTTCCCATTTCTGCGTTTCCAATACAATCACTTCTTTCAGTTCGTCATGCGAAACGGTAACTTCTGATGTTCCCAGTTCCTGGAAATTGTTTATAAAAAAGGCTTTTGCGCCAAGATTTTTTGCCAGTTCTACATCTGTGAGCCGGTCACCAATTACAAAAGAATTTTTAAGATCATACTTTTCTTTTTCAAAATAATGAGTAAGCATGCCGGTTCCAGGTTTTCTTGTGGGCTTGTTTTCCTCCGGAAATGTGCGATCAATAAAGATTTCAGAAAAAACAATTCCCTGTTCTTCAAAAGTTTTCACCACAAAATTTTGAATAGGCCAAAATGCTTCCTCAGGAAAAACATCCGTTCCTAAACCGTCCTGGTTCGTAACCATCACCAGCTCATAATCCAGTTCTTTCACAATCTTCGAAAGATATTCAAACACGTGCGGGTAAAATTCCAGTTTTGAAAACGCATCTAACTGGTTGGTAACCGGCGGCTCCATGATGATCGTTCCGTCACGGTCAATAAATAAAATCTTTTTACTCATAATTTTTTAAGGCATTTAATAGTTTTTCATTTTCTGTCTGTGTCCCAACTGTTATCCTGATACAATTTTCGCACAAAGGTTCTTTGCTGCGATTACGAACAATAATGCGATGCATCAAAAGGTATTGATACAATTTATCTGCATCAGTAACTTTTACCAAAATAAAATTAGCATCGGAAGGATAAATCCTTTTTATGAAATCAAATTCCTTCAGTTTTCGTTCCAAAAAAATTCTTTGTTCAACTGTGTTTTTAATATTCGCATTTACTTCTTTAATGTTTTCCAACGCTTCAATTCCCAACTCTTGTGATGACTCATTAATGTTGTAAGGCGGTTTCACCTTATTGAAAAGATCGATGATCATTTCTGAAGCAAAACCCAGTCCCAGCCTAAGTCCTGCCAACCCCCAGGCTTTTGAAAGCGTATGCATTACAATTAGATTTTCATATTCCGTAAGCTCTTGTAAAAAAGGCTTTTGTCTTGAAAAATTGATGTATGCTTCATCGATTAATACAATTCCCCGAAAATTATTCAATAACATTTCTATATCAAGCCGATTGAAATTATTTCCTGTCGGGTTATTCGGCGAACAAATAAAAAGCAATTTTGTGTGCCCATCAATTGCTGACAGAATACCTTCCACATCCAATTGGAAATCGTTTGTAAGCAAAACTTCTTTTGCCTCAACGGCGTTTATGTTGGCGCACACTTTATACATACCATAAGTGGGCGGACAAATGATCACATTATCTTTTCCCGGTTCACAAAAAATCCGAAAAGCAATATCGATCACTTCATCGCTTCCATTACCTACAAAAATATTTTGCGGAGGAACACCTTTGATCTTTGCTATTTCCTGTTTCAATTTCCATTGTAACGGATCTGGATACCGGTTGAAATTTTCATCTAACGGTGACCCGTAACTGTTTTCGTTCGCGTCGAGGAATACATCGGCATTTCCCCGGTATTCGCTTCTCGCCGATGAATAAGGTTTTAATTTTTTTATATTTTCTCTTACGAGAGCCTCAATATTGAAACTTTCCATTCTTAATTTTTTAAACGAATACTTACCGCATTTTTGTGAGCCAGTAAACCTTCGGCAGTGGCCATGTTCTCTACTGAACTTCCGATGTTTTTTAAACCTTTATGACTCAATTTTTGAAAAGTAATTTTTTTCACAAAACTATCGACAGAAACACCGCTTTGCGTAATCGCAGTACCATTGGTAGGCAAAGAGTGATTCGTTCCGGAGGCATAATCACCGGCACTTTCGGGAGAATAGTTACCCAGGAAAACACTTCCTGCATTGATTACATTTTCAGCCAATTCCTCTGCATTTTCAGAAGCGATTGACAAATGTTCAGGTGCATACAAATTCAAAAAATCAAAAGCGTCCTTAACTTTTTTTACCACAAGAAATCTCCGGTTTAAAAAACTTTGTTCAATAATTTCCTTTCTCGGAAGGTCAGGAAGTTGCAGGTGAATTTGCTCAATAACTTTTTCAATTATTTGTTTGTTTACTGCTACCAGCACCACCTGGCTGTCTGCACCATGCTCCGCCTGGCTCAACAGGTCGGCGGCAACATAAGCGGGCTCGCAACTTTCATCGGCAAAAACAGCCAGTTCGCTCGGCCCGGCCAGCATATCGATCGCTACCCCATCCATATTTACAATTCGCTTGGCAGCCGTAACATATTGGTTCCCGGGTCCAAAAATCTTATCTACTTTTTCAACCGTTTGTGTTCCATATGCCATCGCTGCAATGGCTTGTGCCCCTCCGCCTTTATAAATATTTTCTATGCCGAGGATATTAGCTGCATATAAAATCGCCGGATCTACATCTCCGTTTTTATTAGCCGGTGTAGTTACCAAAATACTTTTACAACCTGCCAGTTTTGCAGGAATAGCGAGCATTAGTAATGTAGAGAATAAAGGGGCGCTCCCTCCCGGGATATATAAACCCACTTTTTCAATCGGTACGCTTTTGCGCCAGCATGAAACACCCGGAGTTGTTTCCACTTTTTTGATTTTTGCAACCTGTCGTTTGTGAAATTTTTCAATATTTTTCTTGGCTTGCAGTATGGATTTCCTAAGGCTTTTGTGAACGAGTTTAGACGAATTTGCAATCTCTTCTCCAGTAACCCAAAGATCTCCCGGGGCAAAATCATGAAATTTTAATGAATAACTTTTTACCGCAAAATCACCCTGAACTTTTACAGTATTAATAATTTCCGAAACTGTTTCCGAAAGATTTACAGAATTGATCTGCGGCCTTCCTACTAAATCGGGCCATTCGATTCTTGCCGGGTTTTCAATTATTATGCTCATGGTTTTTTCTTTAAGAGATCATTTTTTCAATCGGCACTACCAAAATTCCCTGCGCTTCAAACTGTTTCAGTTTCTCTATCACTTCCCAAAAATCATTTTCGTTTACAACACTCTGCACACTGCTCCAGCCACTTTCTGCAAGTGGAACAACTGTCGGGCTTTTCATTCCCGGAAGTAAAGCGCAAATGTTTTTTAACTGATGGTCAGGCGCATTCATCATAATGTATTTATTATTTTTGGCTGCTTTTACCGCGTTTATCCGAAGCAATAAATTATCCAGGATTTGCCTGTTCTCAGAATTTAAATTTTTATTGGCGACCAAAACAGCCTGCGAATCCAATATCACTTCCACTTCTTTGAGGTTGTTGGTAAACAAAGTACTTCCGCTGCTTACCAAATCGCAGATTGCATCTGCCAAACCTATGCCCGGCGCTATTTCTACGGATCCACTGATCTCGTGAATCTCTGCCTTTAAATTGTTTTCCTCCAAAAACTTTTGCAAAAGAACGGTATAAGACGTTGCAATTTTCAAGCCGTTCAAATCACTCACTTTTTTATAATCCATACTTTTAGGGACAGCAATACTCAAGCGGCAACGACCAAAACCAAGCTTGCCTACCACTTTAAGATCTTTCTCTTTTTCGAAAACCACGTTTTCTCCAACAATGCCAACATCTGCGACATTATCAGAAACATATTGCGGAATGTCATCGTCACGCAGAAAATAAGCCTCGGCAGGGAAATTAAAGGCTTTCACTTTTAACTGGCGGTTTCCATTGTTTAATTCAATACCGCATTCTTTCAGAAGCTGCACCGATTGATCGTACAACCTTCCTGATTTTTGAATCGCAATCTTTAACATTTGTTTCTTTTAAAATGAAAAAAGGCTCACTTTTCAGTAAGCCTTTTAAATTATGTTTATTACATACAAATCAATACAGCTTACCCATGAGGTAAAAAATGATGATGATGTATGTGAATGTTTTGCTTCATTGAGGATGCAAAGTAAAGGATGAAAATTTATAGTAACAAAACTTTTTTTGAAAATTTTAAAACGCGTCAACTGCCACTCCCAATCCATATCCATCTGAATAAATTATTTTTCCATAATCAAATGTCACTCCTCTTGCCACATCCTCTTCCAAAAGCAAAGGTCCGTCCATATCCACATAATCAAGCATTGGCAATAGTTGCGCGATAGCGCCGGTGCCTATCGAGCTTTCATTCATACAACCTACCATCACTTTCATCCCAAATTCGCGGGCATTTTTGATCATCCGCAAAGCAGGTGTAATCCCACTGCATTTGGTAAGTTTAATATTGATTCCATGAAAATACCCTTTACATTTTTCAACATCGTGTTCCGAAACACAACTCTCATCTGCTATAAGAGGCAATGGCGAATTTTCATACAAAAATTTCATCCCTTCCCAATCATCTTTTGCCAAAGGCTGTTCGATAAATTCCACACCAAGTTCTTTAAAAACCTTTATTTTTTCCAGCGCTTCTTTGGCTGTCCATGCTGCGTTTGCATCAATACGAAAAATTGAATCTGTATGTTTTCTCAATTCCTCCATGATGTGAATGTCGTGGGGTGTACCCAATTTGATCTTGTAAACAGGCCATGGCATTTCTTTCATTTTATCTACCATTTTATCAACGGTATCAATGCCAATAGTGATATCTGTAACGGGGTTGTTTGAGATATCGAGATTCCATAGCTGGTACAATTGTTTGCGCTTCATTTTACCGTACATGTCCCAGGCGGCAAGGTCTAAAGCACAAACCAGGAACGGATCATTTGGAATAAGATGATGCAGGTAATGCCAATATCTTTCGGGTTCCGTAAAAGAAAACTTTTCGATCATTTTCTTTTTGTCCTCAATATCGCCGATCATTTGATCTACCGTAATATTGTAATATGGAATCGCGGGCGCTTCGCCGTATCCTTTAATTCCAAAGAAATCCAGCTCAACCAACAATGCCGGCTGATGAGTTTTTGTTCCTTTTGAAATGGTAAATGGATGCCTGAATTTTAGATTGGATTTTTTATAGTCAACTTTCACCTGCCACTTTCTTTTATATATTTTTTTAATTCCTCGTTAAACTCTTTTTCTTTTAACAGGGCTTCAAGGTTCAGATGCATTCGGTAATGCCAGTAATGATTCGGGTCAGAAGGAATATTGATGCGTTCTTCCTCGTGGATCTTCTGCTCTTAATTTTTCATTCATCCCGAGGACATCGGCGAGTTGAAAAATGGTCCACATGGCCGGAGAATAAAGATGTTGCAAAATAATTTTCTTATTGATCCAGTCTTCGCAGGTTTGTGGTGCTTCACCATATTGACCAAGCATATAATTGTAAAACCGCTGCGTTTGTTCCCGGTTTTCTTCCCACCAGCCTCTTATCGTACTCATGTCGTGAGTGGAAGGCATTACGACAGATAAATAAGGAGCATCATCGGGATGGAAAAATTCTTTTCCTTCTGATTTCGGCATCCTTTCAATCTCAAGTCCCAGTATACCGATCTGGTTCATAACGTCAGGCACGCACGGGGGAACCATTCCAAGATCTTCACCGCAAACCAGCATCCTGGTATTTCTTTTTAAAGAAGGCAATTTTTTCATTCCCTCTTTTTTCCAGAAATCATTTTGCCGGTGATAAAAATAGTCTATGTACAGGTGCCAGAGACCATTTTTGGTATAATCATCCAACATTTGAAAGGAAGAAGTTTTATCCATTGAAATTCTGAAATGAAACTTCTGTTCGCTGGAATTTTCCGCTTCAAAGAGTATTACATTACTGATGAGGTCAAAAAGCCCCTGCTTCAACTCCTTATCGCTATTGGTTTTTAACGCTTCTACCACTTTTGATTGTGTACTTACAAATTCTTTTAAAGAATACTGATCCTCCGGCAGGTGGTCAAGGTAATTCGTTTTTACTTCATCAACCCTTTCCCCAAAAAGATCAGAAAGAACCCGGTCGGTGATAAAAGGTTTACAATAGCGGTCATAATTAAAAGGAATATTGCGGTAGTGAAATTCAGAAATATCCACAGGAATGGCTGGCGCAAATCTTCCCATCACACCTTCAACAGATTCGAGCGGAATACTCCAGATTCTGAAAAAGCCAAGAATGTGGTCAATTCTGAAAGCGTCAAAATAATTGCTCATCTGGTCAAAACGGCTGCGCCACCAGTTATAATGGTCCTTGCTCATTTCTTCCCAGTTGTAAGTAGGAAAACCCCAATTTTGTCCTTTTACTGCGAAATCATCAGGCGGAGCGCCTGCCTGCTCGTCCATATTGTATAAACCAGGATTTACCCATGTGTCACAGCCATATCTGTACACGCCAATTGGGATGTCGCCCTTTAAAACAATTTTTTGCTGATGAGCATAATCGGCCACTTCTTTCAATTGCAAATGCAAATGGTATTGCACGAAATAGGAAAATAATATCTGGTCATAATGCTTTTGTGAAGGTGCTACCAGCTTTTGGATTGCCTGTTCATTATACTTCTTGTGGCTTTTCCATTTGGATGAATCCGGCGTCTTGTACTTATCGCGCAGGTAACAAAACGCGGCATAAGGAACCAGCCAGTGGCGATTCAAATCAAAAAATTCAAAATAATCAAGATCGTTCTTAAATTCTTTTTTTCCGGCATCAAACAATTCTTTTAAAGCAGTGAGTTTAAATTTCATCACCTGCTCATAATCAAATTGTTTAAGATCATTTAATTGCTTTTGCTTTCTTTTCAAAGGCTTTATGACAGAAGCGAATTCTTTTCCTGCCACCTTATCAAGATTAATATAAATCGGATGCAAAGCAAAAGCCGAAATGGCCGCATAAGGATACGACTCGTGCCAGGAATGATTGGCAGTAGTGTCATTCACCGGAAGTAATTGTATTAGTTTTATTCCTGTTTTGTTGGCCCAATCGATCAATAATTTAATATCAGAAAATTCGCCAACGCCAAAACTTTTTTTACTTCTTAAACTGAAAACAGGAATGGAAACACCCGCGCCCTTCCACAAGCCTGGCTGGTAATTTACAAATCCATCATTGAAGATCGTGAGTCCTTTTTCTTCTTCTTCAAACTTCCTTATCAGGCGGTTTTCACCCAGCTCAAAACTTACGAACTTCTTTTCCTTAATATTATAGATACCGTATTTATAACTTGCCGGCCATTCATTTTCTTCCAGAAAGACCTTTGCAGAATACCAGTTGTGATGCGGGGATAAAATGATCGGATCTTCTGTGTTCCAGTTTCTTAAATGAGTGGTGGAACCGCAAAGGCAAATTGTTTCACCCGGTTTTAGCAACGGCGCTTTTACTCTAAAAATATGTGTAAATTTCCTTGGAGACGGTACTTTAAACTTAGTAATTGGCGGTAATAAAATTTTGCTGAAAGCGGCTGTAAAAAAAACATTCCAGACGTTTCCGGCGCTGTTCCATGTATCGAATACAGAATAAGACTTTTGTTTCTTTACCGAAAGGTCTAAATAACGGTTTTCGTCTCCATCAAAAATTTCAATTCCTTTAAGATCTTTCAGGATGTATTTATAATGAATTTCATCATCAAAATTGTCAGGAAAATCAATGGTTGCTACCCAAAAATCATCATTAAACCAGCGAAGCGGCACTGCATTGGCAGAATTGTTATCGCCTAAAAATTTATTATTGCCGATTATAAACAATTCTTCTCCAAAAACCGTGTGATACCGTAAGTAAAAATTGATCTTCATTTATTATCAGTTAAAAAAACACAATTTAAAACTGTTTAGTTTAAAAATGTAAAATATACACGACTAATAATTCCTTAGCTTGAATTTCCATCGGTGGAACGACAAATATCCGAAGTTTTTATTTTAAACGTCCGGGAAAATATCCCTCAAATCCGGCCAAAAAAGAAAACAACTCCCGGACTTTTTCACGTTTTAAAAAAAAACTCCACGAGTTGCAACCTTTTTTTTTAGCCATACGTACTGCTTTGTAAAGAAAAATTAAAAATAAACGAACTTTAAGGATCTGGTTTGAGCCGAAGTTGAGTAATACAAAATATCCTCATTGATTAAAAAGGTTATTTGGAAAAAACCGAAGACATATTAGACGGATGCAGGCAGGGCAATCGCAAATCTCAAAAGTTACTTTATGAGAAGTATTATGATTTTGCGCTAAAAATTGTCTTCAGGTATATCTATTGTTACGAAGAAGCAATAGAAATCACGAACGATGGATTTGTGAAATTTTTCTCACGTATAAACAATTTTGTTTCTGAAAAAGAAGGAAACATTGAAAAAATGCTGGGCGGTTGGATTAAGAGAATAATGGTGAACAGCGCAATTGATTTGTTACGAAAGAAAATGTTGTTGCCGGAAATCGGGGGAATGCCGGATCACGTTTGGAATATTGAAGAAGCCAGCCCTTCGGCGGAACAACTGTTGATCTATAAAGAATTGATAATGCTTATAAAAAAGCTTCCTCCGGAATACAGGATTGTTTTTAATATGCATGTGATAGACGGGTATAAACATATAGAAATAGCGGAAATACTTGGCATACCTGTGGGCACTTCGAAATCTAATTTGATGCGGGCCAGGGCTTTGATGCAAACTTTTATTAATCAAAAAGAATCCCTTTCAGAATGCAGAATATAGAAAACGATATGGACGATTTGTTCAGGCGGGCGGCAGAAAATTACCCGCTGAACACTGGCAAGGGTGACTGGGATAAGATTGATAAAAAACTTGCGGTGCCTGCTATTGAAGATAAAACACAGCGTCCTGCAAAAAGCTTTAATTACAAAAAGCTTCTTTTTCTTTTGCTGTTGCTTTCTTCAATCGCCGCCATATATATCTTTAATTCCGGCCCGGATAAATACCTGGCAGATTCGCGTGTGGAAAGGAATAACCGACAAGCGGTTTCTAAAGAAGAAAAAATTAATCCGAATGCTACAGTTAACCAATCACCTGTAAAAACTTACGTTGAAAATAAAAAAGCTGTTGAATCGGAAAAGGCCGAAATAAAAAAAACAACAGCGATTGATAAATTAAATACCGGCGTTACAAGTAACGCTGCTAATTTCAACCAAAACGGTGTTTCAAAAGAAGCGAAGGTTCTTTACACACAGATGGATCAGCCAAAAACCGAAAAGCACAATCAAATATTTAATAGCGAGTCAAAAACCGAAAAATCCGACGAGGTTAAAAAAGATAATTCTTTAAAAGAAACAACTGAAAACAAATCGGTTGTAAATTCTATTGAAAATTCATCTTTAGTATTGAAGAAAAAAACAAAAACCAGCGAAAAATCTGCAAATGAAAAAAGATGGTATGCCGAACTGGTTTCGGATATTGACTTTAATAAAGTGAAATCAACGCATTTTGAAGGACCTGCTTTCGGAATCGGATTAATGGGAGGTTACCAGGTAAACAAACATTTCTTCTTTGAAACAGGGCTGATCAGTTTTCGAAAAAACTATTATAGTCTGGGCGATGCTTTTTATGAAAAAGGTGCTTCAATGCCTTCGGGCATGATAATCAACGACCTTGAAAGCCGCTCCAAAATATTGGAGATACCAATCAAAGCAGGTTTTTATTTTTACGATTCGAAAAAGATAAAATATTTTGTTGCAGCGGGGGCATCCGCATATATTATGATGAATGAAAGAAACAATTATAACGTTACCATGAATGGTACGCCCGAAAAAATGGTAGGGGTTTACCAAAAGAACGACATGAAAATTCCAGCGGTATTAAATATTAGCACTGGCTTGCAGCACAACATTACGGGGTCACTAAAAATAATAATAGAGCCTTACTTAAAATTACCCTTGCAGGGAATTGGTGTAGGAAAGTTACCCGTAACGAGCGCCGGAATTCAAATAGGAATTTTGGGAACGCTGAAATAATCAATTGCTTATTGGATATTCAAAAAAATCCTTGCCGGGATAATGGCAGGAGTATGTCCGGGAATAAATGTTTTTTGGAAATTATTTTCTAAACAATAAAAATCAAAAAAAATGAAAAAGTACAAATTAAAAACTGCCGCGTTAGCAAGCGCGATTCTCCTCGCCTTCGCATCATGCCACAAGACAATGGATCAAAATATTAGTAATAGCACTACTTACCCGGATAAGGTGACGAAAGAAATGATGTCGGAAAGTGGAACCAATCCGGATGAAGCGTCTATCACGGAAAATATGGATGCGGCAACAAATTCCTTAAGAAAAGGTATCCATGGTGCCGGGCATTATCTCTATACAGAAAGTAATGCCGCTGCGGGGAACCAAATCCTGGCTTATGAAATTATGAACAATGGAACATTAACGTCAAAAGGTACCACTGCTTCCGGTGGCACAGGAACCGGCTCTCCTTTGGGATCGCAAGGTGCGCTGGCAATAAGTGCAGATCATCAGTGGCTTTTTGCAGTAAATGCTGGCAGTAATTCACTTTCATCATTTAAAATAAATAAAGATGGCAGCCTTGATCTTACCAGTACCGTAAATTCAAAAGGAAATGTTCCTGTAAGCCTGACAGTGCATGATAACATGTTGTATGTACTTAATCGCGGAAGTGATAACATTCATGGATTTTGGGTAAGTAAAAATGGTAAGCTAACACAAATAGAAGGTTCAACAAGGCCTTTGAGCGGCACAGGTGTAGATGCACCTCAAATATCCTTTTCTCCTAAAGGTGATTTATTATTGGTTACCGAAAAAGCTACGAATATAATCGGCAGTTTTAAAGTCAGGAAAAACACTCCGGCGGGTTTTGGCAAATTTAATCCATCTGTAGGTAATACGCCCTTCGGGTTTGATTTTGCAAGGGGGCATTTTATGATCGTTTCAAATGCTGAAATGGGCGGAGCGCATGTAGGAACAGCTACCTCCTATTTTATATTTCCGAACCAAAACATCAGGGACATTAACGGAGCAAGGGATAATTACCAAAGTGCGCCGTGTTGGGTGGCCGCCACCAAATATGGAAGGTTTGCTTACATCACCAATACTGCGACCAATAATATTTCCAGTTACTATATAGCTCCATGGGGCGGCTTGTACCTGGTAGAAGGTGATGCAGCTACCACAGGAGCCGGGCCTCTTGATATTGTGGTGGCATCTAATAATTACTATGTATATTCTTTAAATTCAGGAGGGCATAATATCACGGGTTTTTACCGCAAATTTTTTGGACGGTTGGGCAGCAATGGCAGTGTAGAAAATTTGCCTGCAGGCACTACAGGCCTGGCTACTTTATAACTACCGTTGACAGCTATAACAATAATGCGTATACGCAAAAAGGCCGTCTGAAAAAGACGGCCTTTAATTATCTGCCAATCAAAGTTTATTTTACTTCTTCAAATTCCGCATCAGTAACATTATCCCCGCCTGCAGTGGATTCAGCACCTTCCTGTGGTCCTTCCCCTGTGTTTGGTTGTCCGTTACCTTGTCCTTCAGCACCCTGGCTTGCTTTATACATTTCTTCGCTTGCGGTGGTCCACGCAGCGTTCAGTTCTGAAGTTGCAGAATCAATATCGCTAATATTCTGACTTTTATGTGCTTCTTTCAATTTAGACAAAGCTGATTCAATCGGCGCTTTTTTATCAGCAGAAATCTTATCTCCAAATTCTTTCAATTGTTTTTCTGTCTGGAAGATGAGACTGTCTGCCTGGTTCATCTTATCCACTTTTTCTCTTTCAGCTTTATCGGCTGCCTCATTGGCTTTCGCCTCATTCTTCATTTTTTCGATCTCTTCTTTACTTAAACCGCTACCAGCTTCAATCCGGATATTATGGGATTTTCCGGTTCCTTTATCTTTTGCAGACACATTCAAAATACCATTCGCGTCAATATCAAAAGTTACTTCTACCTGCGGTACACCACGCGGGGCCGGTGGAATTCCGTCAAGGTTGAATGTACCAAGGCTTTTGTTTTGAGAAGCCATCGGGCGTTCACCCTGGAGAACATGTATCTGAACACCAGGTTGATTATCACTCGCTGTTGAGAACACTTCCGTTTTCTTTGTAGGAATAGTTGTGTTGGCATCAATCAGTCTTGTCATCACACCGCCCATGGTTTCAATACCCAAAGAAAGCGGGGTAACATCCAGCAACAACACATCTTTTACTTCACCGGTCAAAACACCTCCCTGGATAGCTGCACCAATGGCAACCACTTCATCAGGATTTACACCTTTATGAGGTTTCTTTCCAAAGAAATTTTCAACCAGTTCCTGCACTTTAGGAATTCTGGTAGAACCACCAACAAGAATTACTTCATTGATATCATTTTTAGCTTAAGCCTGCATCTTTTAATGCTGCTTCACATGGTTTTAAACAACGTGCGAACAAATCATCAGCCAGTTTTTCAAAATGTGCGCGGGTCAATTTTTTAACCAAATGTTTTGGAACACCATCCACTGCTGTGATATAAGGAAGGTTGATTTCCGTTTCTGTTGAAGATGATAATTCAATCTTGGCTTTTTCTGCAGCTTCTTTCAAGCGCTGCCAACTCATTGGATCTTTATGAAGATCAATTCCTTCATCTTTTTTAAATTCTGCTGCCAGCCAATCCATAATTACTTTATCAAAATCATCACCACCAAGATGCGTATCACCGTTGGTAGATTTTACTTCAAAAACACCTTCGCCCAATTCAAGAATGGATATATCGAAAGTACCACCACCCAAGGTCAAATACCGCTACTTTCTGATCCTCACTTTTTTTGTCAAGCCCATAAGCTAGAGCAGCTGCAGTAGGTTCGTTAATAATACGACGAACTTTCAAGCCTGCGATTTCTCCGGCTTCTTTGGTGGCTTGTCTCTGAGAGTCGTTAAAATAGGCAGGAACGGTAATTACTGCTTCAGAAACTTCCTGTCCTAAGATAATCCTCTGCTGTTTTCTTCATTTTCTGAAGAATCATTGCTGAAATTTCCTGCGGCGTATATTGTCTTCCTTCTATGTCAATTCGAACGGTATCATTGTCACCTTTTACCAATTTATAACTTTGATGAGTAGCCTCGTTGGTAATTTCATCCCATTTATGCCCCATAAAACGCTTCACACTCATTATTGTATTTTTGGGGTTAGTAATCGCTTGTCTTTTCGCAGGATCGCCAACTTTACGCTCTCCATTTTTCAAAAATGCAACTACAGAAGGCGTTGTGCGGCGGCCTTCATCGTTGGGTATTACTACCGGTTCGTTTCCTTCCATTACTGCCACGCAACTGTTTGTAGTTCCGAGGTCAATACCTATAATCTTTGCCATAACTTGTAATTTTATTTTAATAGTTTATCATTTTATGACAAGGTTTATGCCAACCGGCGAAAAGTGCAAAAATGTCAGTATCTCTAAATCTGTCTCTAACTGCTATCATATAACTAAATGATGAGCATCATAACTAAAGCCATAGTAAACAAAGAAATTTGAGAAAAAAGTATTCTCATGTATATAAAAAAATTCAGCGAGATACACATCACAGATGTGCCCTCAGTAGGTGGAAAAAATGCTTCTTTGGGCGAAATGTTCAATGAGCTTTCTTCAAAAGGAATTGAAATTCCCAATGGATTTGCAACCACTGCATCAGCCTTCCGCTATTTTTTAGCGTATAATTCAATAACTACCCCCTTAAAAAAATTGCTTGATACGCTTGACATCAACACTTTCAAAAACCTGAAAGAGATTGGTGCAAAGGCAAGAAGCATAATTGAAAACGCAAATATGCCGAATGACCTTTCAAACGAAATAATAAAATCGTATAAAGAATTATGCAATAACAATTATTTTGAAGTAGCCGTGAGAAGCAGTGCCACAGCCGAAGACCTGCCGCAAGCCAGTTTTGCAGGTCAGCATGAAAGTTATCTTAATATAAAAGGAGAAAAAGAACTGCTGATAGCAATACAACGCTGTTATGCTTCTTTATATACAGATCGGGCGATTAAGTACAGGCAGGATAATGGTTTTGCTCATGAAAAGGTTGCGCTTTCTGTGGGAATCCAAAAAATGGTACGTAGTGATAAAGCCTGTTCAGGCGTTGCTTTCACATTGGAACCGGAATCAGGTTTCAGAAATGTGATTCATATTGCCGGAGTGTGGGGATCTTGGAGAAAACATGGTGCAGGGAACTGTAAATCCTGATGAGTTCCTCGTTTTTAAGCCTACACTGGAGCAAGGCAAAAAAGCGATCATTCAAAAAAGAATGGGCGACAAAAGTAAAACCATGATCTATACGAATGATGAAGAAAACCCGGTGATAAATATTGACACACCTGAAGAAAAAAAGAACAGTTATGTTTTAAATAATTCAGAAATAGAACAACTCGCCAAATGGGCTTCGATCATTGAACAGCATTACAAAAAACCAATGGATATTGAATGGGCCAAAGATGGAATTACAAACGAATTTTTTATCATACAGGCAAGGCCTGAAACGGTTCATTCACAAATGAACCCATTGCAAATGGTAAGAATATGAGTTGCAGGAAAAAGGCAAACTGCTTGCATCTGGTGAAGCGATCGGAAATAAGATTGCCCACGGGATTGCGCGCATATTGAATTCTCCGGAAGATTCTGATAAATTAAAACCTGGCGAAATTGTAGTAACCGATCTTACCAGTCCTGACTGGGATCCGATCCTTAAAAATGCAGCGGCTATTGTTACGAATAAAGGCGGCCGAACCAGTCATGCTTCTATTGTTGCCAGGGAAATCGGTGTCCTGCGGTTGTTGGTTGCGGCAATGCAACTGCAAAAATAAAAGATGGCGAAATGATTACCGTTTCCTGTTGCGAAGGCAAAGAAGGATTTGTATATGAAGGCGAATTGAAATTCATTACCAAACACCTTGATTTCACCGAAATCAAATTGCCTAAAAAAACGAAAGTAATGATGATCGTTGGCGATCCGGAAAAAGCATTTAAACTTTCTTTTTATCCAAATGATGGTGTTGGTTTAATGCGACTTGAATTTATCATTACCAATGCGATTCAAATTCATCCGATGGCATTGGTAAAATTTAATGAACTAAAAGATGAAAAAGTAAAACAACAAATTGAAGAACTCACTCATCATTATCCCGATAAAGAAAAATATTTTACAGAGAAACTGGCAGAAGCGGTGGCAACTATTGCTGCTGCATTTTATCCAAAAGACGTGATCGTTAGAATGAGTGATTTTAAAACAAATGAATATGCGAGCTTGCTCGGAGGAAAAGATTTTGAGCCATTAGAAGAAAATCCAATGCTTGGTTTCCGTGGCGCTTCGAGGTATTACAACGATCGTTACAAAGAGGGTTTCAGGCTGGAATGCGAAGCATTGAAAATTGTAAGAGATGAAATGGGGCTTACCAATGTAAAAGTGATGATTCCTTTTTGCCGAACAGTCGAAGAAGGTAAAAAAGTGATACAGGTAATGAAAAATTTCGGGCTTGAACAAGGAGTAAACGGACTTGGAAATTTATGTAATGGCCGAAATTCCAAACAATGTTCTCCAGGCCGAAGAGTTTGCGGAAATATTTGATGGATTTCTCAATTGGCTCAAATGATCTGACTCAATTAACCCTTGGAATCGACCGTGATTCAGCAATTATTTCCAATCTCTTCAGTGAGCAAAATGAAGGTGTTAAAAAATGAGATCGGTTTAATGATCAGGAAAGCAAAAAAAGCAGGCGTAAAAATTGGGTCTATGCGGACAGGCGCCAAGTGATTTTCCGGAGTTTGCTCAGTTTTTGGTTTCCGAGCATATTGACAGTATTTCTTTTAACCCGGATGCCATTTTGAGAGGAATTGAAAATATTAACGCGGCTGAAAAAAATCTACCTGAAGAGAAGTTTTCCCACATGAAAAAATTGCCGATCCAATGATCATCCTTTAAAAAACCAAACAACGTATATGCCCGCCATCGTTACCATTACTTTTAATCCGGCTATTGATAAAAGTACAACTATCAGCAGCCTAATTCCGGAGAAGAAATTGAAATGTTCTCCACCTGTTTTTGAGCCGGGTGGCGGAGGAATAAATGTGGCGAGAGCCATTAAAAAGCTCGGGGGAAATGCAACGGCTATTTACCTCGCCGGAGGTTATTCCGGTAAATTTCTAACCGAGTTACTGGAAGAAGATCACATTCATTCAATTGTTATTGAAACGGCGCATCACTCCAGGGAAAACCTCATCGTACTAGATATTTCTTCCAATCTTCAATATCGCTTCGGCATGCCCGGCCCTGTAACTAATAAAAATGAATGGAAACAGGTTCTTACGAAATTGAAAAAATGCGACGATGTTGAATTTATCGTTGCCAGCGGCAGTTTGCCTTCCGGAGTTCCAAAAGATATTTTTGCAAGGATTGCTGATATCAGTAAAATAAAAAAAGCAAAGTTTATTGTTGACACTTCGGGCGAAGCTTTAAAAGACGCGGCAAATGAAGGCGTATTTTTATTAAAACCGAATCTAAGCGAGTTAAGTTTCCTTGCAGGTAAAGAGGAATTAAATGGAAACGAAGTAGAAGACGTGGCAAAAAGCCTTATCAAAAAAGGAAAATGTGAGGTAATTGTTGTTTCACTGGGCGCTGCAGGTGCCATGCTGGTTACGAAAGATCAAATGCATCATATTATTCCCCCGCCGGTAAAAAAGTACAGTACAGTTGGCGCCGGCGACAGCATGCTGGCTGGTATCGTTTTAAGTTTATGTGAAAAAAAATCGTTGCTTGAAGCAGCTCAATACGGGGTAGCCTGCGGAACTGCTGCTTCAATGACTTATGGCACGCAACTCTGCAGGTTAAGTGATGCCGAAAAATTTTACGCAGAAATCAGGCATAACGCCTAATACTATGTTCATAGCTTAGTAGCAAACGAACAAATTACCGGGATTTTTATTTTACGAAAAAAGAAAGCCGGATAAAAATCCAGCTTTGATTTAATACTATATATTATGAAAAGACCGGTGTAAAAGTATCAGCGAACTAGTTATAAAAACATGATGATAATCATTTAAAAACATGAGTTTAATAAGAAGTTAAAACAATATTTATTTGAGAAAGAATTGAGAATTTCACACTATTGAATTTTGATTTTTATCACTGCGTCATTATTTGTTTTGATAAATGTCATTACCTTAAGCCAACGCCAATAATAGTTTTATAAAAAAATATGATTACGCTTAAAAAGATGTCAGTAAAAAATTCTGAAAGAATAGTTGAAACCCTTTATTGGCTGTTCCTTTTGCTTATATTTTCTATTCTGATTATCCTCTTTTTTTATTTTGTACATTTAGGATAAAAATATCCATTTTTAAATCAATAGATATTGTAAAATATCAAACATGATTAAATCAAAAAACTGGTGGCTAATTACAATCAAGGGATTGATCTTTATTTTCCTGGGATTTTATATTTTAAAATTTCCGATAAGCGGCATGTTGGGGCTGATAATTTATGGCAGCATTTCATTATTCATTTCAGGATTGATATTGGCCACTTTCGCTATCATTACCCGAAAAATACATCACGGCTGGGGTTGGCAGATGGCAGAAGGTTTGCTTGGATATATTTTTGCCGTGATTCTTCTTTTAAATATCGGGTTAACAGCATTACCCTCCCCTATATTTTTGCTTTTTATGGAATCTTACGGGAATTTTCTGGATTTTTCAATCCATCTTTTTCAAAAACAATGAATATAAATTTTGGGCCGTTGTTCTTATCGCCGGTTTATTGAGTTTACTTGTCGGCGTACTGATATTTATTCAGCCAATGATCGCCGCTTTAACCATCGTAGCCTTTATCGGAATAATGTTCATCGTACAGGGATTTTTTCTTACACTTTTTTCATTCGAGATCAGCCGTGCACACAAGGTTTCTGTGAAAGAATCTTAGAAGAATAAAGCTTCTGCAATCAATTATGAGCTGTTGCTTTTCGAAAAAATCCCAAAAAAACGGGAAACATTATTGAATCAAGGCGGCAATTTTTTCAATCGGAATGGTGTTGGCAAACGACAAAACTTTATTTTCATCCATTCTTTTTGCTGTTACAGTAATCAATGCGCTTTTAAGAGGAATTTGCAAAGTGTAGTTTGAAGTTCCGTCTGCATTCTCTCCATCTTTTTCCAATCTGTGATTTGTAGCCATTTACTTTAACAACTTTAGTGGTAGAATTGCGCATCATTCCTCCCAAAATCGGCATATTCAAAAAAGAATTGAGCGTGGCTATCATTGGTGAATTACTGATAATTTCCACCGTAGAACCCTTATCGCCATATTGACGATGAACGGTGGCGCCTACAAAACCAACATTTGCAGCTACTTGGTCTTGTTTTTCGTCAGCAGCAACTCCGTTAAAATCCTTCGGAAGGATATCCAATATTTCCTTGCCCACAATCATATCCAACTCCTGGATCCTTGTTCCAGTGAAAAGTGCGCATCTGCTAAATTGCCGGAAGCATACGAAGCTTTAGCTGCGGCAATATCTTTTGCGAACTCCTGTGAACGGGCCACAGACACGATAAACAAAACAAATATCAATAGTAAATAATGCTTTTTCATAACAGGTTATTTTATTTTTCTCCTAATGATTTTTTGATGTCTTCAATACTAAATTTATTGGCGGCGGACATCACCTCATCTTCATTCGCAAAATTGATATCTTCCCACACCACCATCGAACTTTGTCCAACAGGAACAATAAGCGAATAGCCCTTGTCTGAATCAAAAGTGATCAGTGCTTTATTATTTTGCACTTTTACCTGTTTGGCGTTTTGATCCTTGTCATTTGCCTGCACCGCATATGCATTATTAAAATAAGCATTTACAAGGCCACTGTACAATAAATTATTGCCAATGGTAAGCGTCATTTGTTTGTCTTTGCCATCACTGTATATACGTTGAATGGTGAGATTATTCCAACCCCATTGCGTGCTCATTACTTTATCCTGCGATGTATCTGCAGTTAACCCATCAACGGTTAATGGAAGTGATTTTAATAATTGGTGGCCCAATTGAAGTTCGATACCTATAAGCGCCTGTTGCACGGAGTATCTGGCATCGCTATAGCTTTTGCCCTCAAATGATTTGCCTGCCTCGTCAATCGCGGCGACAACGTCAGGCGGTTCTGTATTTTTTAGGCCGGCTCCTGTTGGTGTTCGTTGGCTTTGACCCGTTGTTGGCGGACTGGTTGGAATTTGAATTATTGTTGTCTCCGGAACTAACACCCGTTTGATCTTCAACTTTTTTATCGATTTTCTTTTCCAATGCTTTATTAGCCTTTTCCTTCAGTTTTTTTAGCAATTGGGCATTGGACGAGACGGGATAACAAAATATACATCCAAATACCAGCATGAAGATGAAATGTTTCATTTAAGTCGTTTTTTTTAAATTAAAAAAGAGTAAAAATCTTTCGGGTCAGCAATAAGAGAAATGATATTTATAGAATAGGATAGAAGGGACATAAATTTAATGAGATTTTTTTGATAATTCACCAGAACAATTTTTTGTTTTTAATTTTTGCCTTTTCCAGGGGATTTTAAATAAAATAAATCAGCAAAATTCCAGTCAAAATATTTCGATGCCTTAGATTCTTATCAGAGAAAAAGGATTAAGAACACTATTCCCTTTCGCTAACAAAGTTGATCAAACAGAATATTTTGCAGCAAACAAAGAAATACACTAATTTTTTATTTTGCAGTGTATCCTCCGTCAATCACCAATTCACTTCCTGTTACAAATTTTGATTCATCAGAAACAAGGTAAAGAATTCCGTAGGCAATGTCAATCGGTTCGCCGATATGGCCCAAGCGGATGCAAGCTATTTAACTGCTCATAAAAATCCAGGTATATCTTTTCCATAATTTTCAACCATGGGTGTTTGAATAAATCCCGGATGAACTGAATTAACACGAATTTTATTTTTTGCATAACCAACCGCGTCATTCTTTGCCATCAAGTCTAACTGCACCTTTTGAAGCATGATATGGAGGCGCATCACCTGCACCAATCAATCCATAAATGGATGACAAATTGACAATACTGCCGCTGCCGTTATCAAGCATGTGCTGAACGGCATATTTGGTGCAAAAGAAAACACCTTTCACATTAACAGCCATCAAAGCGTCCCATTCTTTTTCGGTTATCTCATGCATGGGTTTGTTAAGCCGGAAATTCCCGCATTGTTAACTGACCCATCGAGTTTACCAAAATGTTTTACCACATCCGCATAAACACTTTCAACTTCTTTTTCATCCGCAACATCCAAATGCCAGTATTTGGCTAGTACCTCCTGATTTATTAATTTCCTCCGCCAGTTTTTCGCCTTCTTTATCAAGCACATCAGTGATGGCCACTTTTGCGCCTTCTTTAGCCAGTAAAATGCAGGTTTCTTTCCTATTCCCAGAGAACCGCCCGTTACCAGCACCACTTTATTTTCTACTCTTTTCATGATTATTTTTTTTAAATTTTTTAAAGTAATTTCCGTGATCAAAATTCGCGAAACTCCTTTTTCACGGAAATGATTTTCATCAGCTAAAGTTGTTGTCTGTCAGCAACGATATTTTTCGTTCCGGATAACAGTAATGATTAAACGATTCTTTTTCATTTTAAAAAAACTTGTCAAAGAAAAACCAATTTACTCCGGGTGCAAATGACAACCGTTTCTTATTATACTGATTATCGTCATTAGTTTCAGCTCTCTACGCCCATATTTTTGCTTAAAAAATAACCATGTCAGAAAATAATTTAACTATCACCACATTACACGATTTACTGGATGTCGATGGTCGCAAATTTATCAGTGCGGAAGTTCAGCTCAAAAAGGTGTTACCGCATTGGATTAATCTCGCTTCTTCGTTGAAACTTAAAAATGTGTTCCAGAGGTACCTGGAATTCGTTGTCCAGCATATTGACAAAATGCAGGCATTTTATGACGAAGAACACATCAACTCCTTGTCATTGCACAATAAAATTATGGAAGCCTTCATTGAAGAGGCAGAAGACAAGCTTAAAAGCTGTACGGACGCCGCAGTAAAAGATTCGCTGTCTTTTGGCAAGTGTACAATCGATCAATCATTTTAAAATAAGCATTTACGGCACAGCGGCAGCGTTTGCAGATTTGTTGGAACTGGAAAAAACATCCGCAGTATTCCACCAGGCATCTGTGAACGAGAAACAGATTAATGACAGGCTAACGCAGTTGGCGCAGTTTGAAATCAACGGTAAAGCGAAAGCCCCAATTGAGTTGATTGCCTGATAAATCAGGCGCAAACCTGATAAATGCTTTGCCGGTTCATCTGAATGACCTGAATGTCTTCCCCGGCGCAATAATTGATGAACCGGTTTTTTTATGCGATGTCAATCATAAAATCTACTGACTGTGGTCATTCCCCCGGCAAATGATTGACGATATATTGCAGTAAACTAAAAAATAATGAAAAAGTTTCTTGCAGTTTTTGATGGCTACAAAATGTCGATGAGCACATTGCAGTATGCTATAGAATTAGCAAAGCTGGAGGAGGCACACCTTGTAGGTGTTTTCCTGGATGAATTTATTTATCACAGCTATAGCGTGTATAAAGTAATGTCGACAGAAAAAAATGCGGAAAAAGTATTGGACAAACTGGATGAGAAAGATAAAAAATTACGAGACGAATCAGTTTTGCAATTTGAAAAAGCTTGTGACAAGGCAGGGATACATTTTTCTATTCACAGGGATAAAAATCTTGCGCTGCAGGAGCTCAAAGAAGAAAGCATGTTTGCTGACCTGGTGATCATTGATGAATATGAAACTTTTACCCGTTACAAAGAAAAGCCACCGGGTCGCTTTATCAAAGATCTGCTGGGAGATGTGCAATGCCCGGTGTTGGTAGTTCCCGGGTCGTATAGAGAAATCGACAAAATTATTTTGCTGTATGATGGAGGTCCCTCGTCTTTATATGCAATTAAAATGTTCAGTTATCTTCTCGGCCGCCTTAAGTCATTACCTGTAGAAGTGTACACGGTAAAGGAAAATTATATGGCAACTCTTCGGTTGCCGGGGAATAAAAGAATGAGAGAGTTTATAAAATGGCATTTTCCTAAAGCGGCTATTACAGTGGAAAAAGGAATTGCAGAAGAGCAGATACCAGGTTACCTGCGAAACCACAAAGAAAATGAGTTAGTGATATTAGGAGCTTACCGCCGGGGTGAACTTTCACGCTGGTTCAGAACAAGCATGGCAGATATTTTAATGAGAGAAACGGATACGCCATTATTCATAGCGCATAATAAATAACCCCCTTTGTTCATCTGCTAAAATTAAGATCATGATCACACTACCTAACATCAAAATCAACCAGCCTGAACTTTCAGAGATCAGTTCGGGATTTTGTTCACTCGGCGTGGTAATTCCATTTCAACCTTCAATGGTCGATTTAAAGACTATCAACCAGATATTGAGTTATACGATTGAAATGGTACAGGAGAAACTTGAAAGTAAATATGAAGAGGAAGAGATAAGAACTATTGTTGGACGGCTGGAAAAGGTCTTCAGCAGATTAAACTACAACTCACACCGCAAAAGCGTGGCAATAATAATACAGGGAGAGGACGAGAAAATAATTTACCTTAACTACAGTGGCAAACCGGTATTTTGTTTCGACGATCCGTTTTCGCTTTTGGATCTTATCGCGGATTCGGCCAGGACTCCGCAATTTGAATTGCTGTTATTAGGTAAAAGCAAAGCTGAATTGTATGAATATTTTAATAATTCGCTCCACAAGGTATTTGCACAAACAGAGGAATCATGCGACAAAACAAAAAATGCGCCTGAATGCCTGGGTCAACGGATTTCAAACATCCTTAAGCTGGTTAACAAAAAGAACGACAAACCGGTTTTCATTTTTTCTGAAGACGAACAGCAAACAAACAAATTTTGCGAATTCTTTCCCTGCCGGGAAATCGTGTTTAAAATAAACTTCTCTTCAGACGGCGATCTGCCATCAAAAATGGAATCGTTGAATAAGAAAATTATTGATCAATGGGATTTTTGGCAATCTAAATTAGTGAAGGGACAAATAGCAATCGCCAAAAGAACTGAAAGTCTTTTTAGTCATCTTAATTCAGTCGTCAAAGCGCTCAAATACAGTTATGATGGTCTTTTGCTGATTGACAATTTTATGAAAGAAGAAATCCATAAAAGTTTGGAAGATGAAACATTGTCTGTTGCCACTCAAAAACTAACAAAAGAAATTGAAAGGTTTTTGGCAAGAGGAAACAGGATTGAAATTACTGAAGGCGGCTTGCTTGAAACTTTTGGAGGCATAGCATTGATAAAAGAAACAGAGCCTAAATTTCAATATTATCGCGCAACCAAAACCTTTAAGGAAGAGGACTTCATGATTTAAATTAAAACAGTATGATACGGATTTTAGTACCTACCGATTTTTCACCCACTGCAGAAAGAGCTTTTCGCTTTGCAGTGGAACTGGCTTCTAAAACCAAAGGCACTATCATTCTCTTCCATGTAAATGAGAAGGAAGAAATTCCTTATTCTGATTTAGCTCAGAAAAAGCAGGAGTATGAAACACTGCTTGAAACGAAACAACTAAAAAAACTGCAGCGGTTAAAAAAGAAGGTGGTAAGTCCGCAAATGAATGTAATAGTCTCTACCATCGTTTCCCGTCCGCCGGTTGTAAAAAACCTTCTTTCATTTGCCAGACAAAATAAGGTTGAACTGATCATAATGGGAACCCAGGGTGCATCCGGACTTAAGAAAACACTTGTCGGAAGCACTACCACACGAATTGTTGAAAAATCGAGGATTCCTGTATTAATAGTTCCCGAAAAATATGAGTGGAAAGATCCGGAAGAAATTGTATTTGCTACAAACTACCATTGCAAAGACAGGTCCGCGTTGTCCTTTACCCTTTCTGTTGCAAAGGCTTTGGATGCAAACGTTACCGTTGTTCATGTAAATAATCCCGAAGAAGGAAAAGAAAACACGCATTGTTTTTCAAATTACGTTTATTTCCTTCAGCGAAATTTCAACGATTCGGAAATAAAATTTAAAGAACTGAAAAGCAGTCATCTTAAAAGTTCGCTCGAACACCTTCATGACAGCATTCCTTTTGATATGATGGTAATGGTTCGTCGGAACAAAAAATTCCTGGAAAAAATTTTCTTAAAAAGCTTTACAAAAAATATGGCATGTACCACAAGACTTCCTTTGCTGGTAGTGCCTGAAGAACTAGATTAAAATTAAAAATGTCAGCCGTGTGTAATGCCAGCATTAATATTTACCATATCGGGATTCGTTACCTGTTCACTTATAATTATTTTTAGCGGCTCAAGACTTTCGAAATACGGAGATGTTATTACCAATCTAACAGGGATAGGCAAGGCATGGTTTGGTTTAATCTTGATGTCATTAGTCACTTCGTTGCCTGAGCTTTTTACCGGCATCAGTTCCATCCTCTTTTTCCGCGTACCTAACATCGCCGTCGGCGACATTATGGGAAGTTGTGCTTTCAACCTTCTTATTTTAGCACTGCTCGATTATTTCATTCCTAAAAAACCATTAAGCTCTGTAGTCACCAAAAGCCACGTGGTAGCAGGTTTTTTCAGCATTTTTTTAATGACACTTACCATAATCACTATTGTATTTGGGACGAGGTTTCCTCGTTTTGGTTGGATTAGCAGCGCTTCTGTTTTATCGGTTATTGTTTATTTGATCGCCATAAGAGTAATCTTCAAGAATGAACAACATATAGCGGCATCCACATATCCCGAAGAAAAAACATCGTCGTTTAAAAATAAAGAAACTATTTCCCTGGAGGTTTCTATTCAGCGATATTTATTTTTTGCATTGCTCGTAATTACAGGCGCTCTTTTATTACCTTTTTTTGCAGCCCGGTTGGCAACAGAAACCGGCCTTAGCAAATCATTTGTGGCTACTTTGTTGGTAGCCGCTTCTACTTCACTGCCGGAATTTGTGGTTTCTATTTCAGCAGTAAAAATGGGAAGCATGGACATGGCAGTAGGCAATCTGTTAGGCAGCAACATTTTCAATATGCTTATCCTCGCCTTTGATGATTTAATTTATACCAAAGGTCCGCTTTTATTGGAAACTAATCCTGATCACGCTTTAAGCGGAATGGTAACCTTGCTCATGACGTCAGTAGTGGGTATTGGTATTTTATATGGTTCTCCGACCAAACGTTTTGTGTTGGCGATAGATGCCATTATTTTGATTGCACTTTATACAATGCTAATGTTGGCAATCTACAGAATGACTTAATTTCAAATATGAACTGGCATAAGTTGACCATATCACAGGTTTTTGAATTGTTGGAGTCGGGCCCACAGGGACTCTCGTCTTCAGTTGCCGGTGAAAGATTACAAGAAAAAGGGCTAAACCAGCTTCAGGAAGGAAAGAAAAAAAACATCGTCGGTATTTTCCTCGCCCAATTTAAGGATGTGATGATTCTCATTCTCTTTGCTGCCGCTATCATCTCCGGATTTATTGGCGACCTCACAGATACGATTGTTATCCTCATCATTGTTATCTTAAACGGGGTGATCGGTTTCATACAGGAATACCGGGCCGAAAAAGCAATGCTTGCTCTAAAGCAAATGGCAGTTGCGGATGCGAAAGTTGTTCGCGACGGAAAAATTTACTGGTTGCCATCGACAGAATTGGTTCCCGGCGATATAATATTGCTGGAAGCGGGAAACGCAGTGCCGGCAGATATCCGAATTACCGAATCGATCAATCTTAAGATTGAAGAAGCGGCGCTGACGGGTGAATCAAATGCGGTTGATAAAATCTCCTCAGCATTGAATACCGAAGATTTAGTAGTGGGCGACAGAAAAAATATCGCCTTTAAAGGAACCTTCGCAACCTATGGCCGTGGAAGGGGCGTTGTAATCGCTACCGGAATGCAAACAGAACTCGGACGTATCGCAAAAATGTTGCAGGAAGATGAGGTACTTACACCGCTGCAACAACGAATGGAAGAATTCGGCAAAAAACTTTCTTTACTGGTATTGCTTCTCTGTATTTTATTCTTTTTGTCGGGTTGGCTGCGTGGAGAAGACTTGGTCAAAATGGCGTTGACAAGTGTTTCGCTTGCTGTAGCGGCAATTCCGGAAGCATTGCCCGCTGTTATTACCATCTCGCTCGCGTTGGCAGCCAAAAGGATGATACACTTCAATTGTCTTATCAGAAAATTGCCTGCCGTTGAAACGCTTGGATCAGTAACTTATATATGCACCGATAAAACGGGAACACTCACTAAAAATAAAATGTATGTCGAACAGGTTTTTGTAAACGGGCATTTATATTACACAAAAGAACTAAAAACGCTCGCACGCGATGAAAATATTTCTTTGCTCCTGCATGCATTTGCGTTAAATAATGACGTGATGCCGGATGGAAAAAGTTTTAAAGGCGACCCTACAGAAGTTGCTCTACTGGAGACTGCCGCAGCGGAAGACGTATTTACAGGTTCATGGCCCCGGCTTTCCGAAATTGCTTTTGATGCAGGCCGGAAACTTATGACCACTTTTCATCCGTATAAGCATAAAGTAATTTCGCTTACAAAGGGCGCTCCGGATATATTACTGCAAAAATGTAAAGATGTTGATATTTCCTACTTGAACGATCAGGTGGACCATATGGCTTCGAAAGGCTTTCGGGTATTAGGTTTCGCGTACAGAATATGGGAAAAATTGCCGGAAAAATCTGAAAGTGAATTTAATGAAAATGAGTTACAATTTTTAGGACTGGCGGGTATGATCGATCCGCCACGTGAAGAAGTTTTTTCATCGATCGCAGAATGTAAAACTGCAGGTATTGTTCCCGTTATGATAACCGGTGATCACCCTTTAACGGCTAAAACAATTGCAGAGCGGATTGGAATTCTGAGTAGCCCGGGCGATCTGATTATTACAGGCCAACAGCTTGCAACAATGAGCTCAGATGAGTTTATTGAAAAAGTTGAAAAAATAAAAGTCTATGCAAGGGTTTCACCCGAACAAAAATTGCAGATTGTAAAAACTTTGCAGCAAAAAGGACAATTCGTAGCAATGACAGGCGATGGAGTTAATGATGCGCCCTCAATGAAAAGAGCCAACATTGGAATTGCGATGGGAATAACGGGAACCGATGTTTCCAAGGAAGCGGCGCACATGATCCTTCTTGATGACAATTTTTCTACTATCGTAAAAGCTATTCGTGAAGGCCGAAGAATTTATGATAACATTTTGAAGTTTATCCGCTACCTGATGACTACAAACTCTGGAGAATTATGGACACTTTTGCTGGGACCTGTTATTGGGTTACCAATTGCCCTTTTACCCATTCACATTTTATGGATGAACCTTGTAACTGACGGGTTGCCGGCAATCGCCCTGTCATTTGAAAAAGCCGAAAAAAATATAATGCGCCGGCCTCCAAGGTCGCCCCGGGAAAGTGTTTTTGCTGACGGACGAGGTTTCAATATGATTTGGGTGGGCATCCTGATGGCGGGAATTGCGTTAGGGGCTCAAAGCTTTGCCATAAAAATTGGCTTGCACTGGCAGACAATTGTTTTTAATGTGCTTTGCATAAGCCAGATGGCCAATCTTTTGGCTATCCGTTCGCAAAATCAGTCTCTTTTTAAACTTGGTTTATTTACGAACAAACCCTTGTCAGGCGCTGTTTTGCTGACACTGATGTTGCAGTTTGCCGTAACTTACACTCCTGCCCTTCATCCTGTATTTAAAACCCAGTCATTGACTTTTTATGAATTTTTAGGTGTAGGGGTCGCTTCTTCGTTGGTATTTTTTGCTGTGGAAATTGAGAAAGCGTTTTCCAGGAGAAGGATGCTTAAAAAACAAAATGTATTGTTTAATCAGGAATAAAAATGAATAATTCGCTTTCAAGATTTTTGGTACAAAAAATTCTCGGCATCGAGAAAAATTCTTCCCGTTCCAGGTACGAAATGGGGAAATATTTTTTCAATATAAAAATGGGCATCAGGAGATTTTTCATAAACCTTTTTTTATTGCTCTTGGTATTTTATCAGCAGGTTTTGGATTGAAGAGTTTTTTACTTCCCAATAAATTTATCGATGGCGACGCAACCGGGATTGCATTGCTAATCGCCGGATTATTCATTTTTGTTGATCCTGATAAACATTCCATTTATGTTCCTGGGCTTTAAAGTGATAGGTAAAACATTTGCCATCGAAAGGTCGCTTGCTATCGCAGGCCTCGCTCTTTGCACCGCGATAATTCCTTATCCTGAAATAACCCATGATAAATTACTCGTGGCCGTTTTTGGCGGATTCTTTTTGGGAGCGGGATTGGTTTTGCAGTAAGAGGCGGAGCAGTGATTGATGGAACTGAAGTGCTGGCTATCTTTTTAAGCAAAAATTCAGGATAACGATTGGTGATGTGATCCTTGTTTTTAGTATCCTTATTTTTTCGGTGGTCGCTTACCTTTTATCAATTGAAACGGCGTTATATTCTATTCTCACGTATCTCTCTGCTTCCAAAACAGTGGATTTTGTAATAGAAGGAATTGAAGAATACACAGGTGTAACGATTATTTCTCATAAGGCCGAAACAATCAGGTTGATGATTATTCAAAAGATTGGTCGGGGCGTAACCGTGTACCAGGGAAAACGCGGTTTCGGAACCAAAGGTGAAAATAAAAGCAATATGGAAATCATCTACACCGTGACAACAAGGCTTGAAGTGAATAAACTTACCAGTGAAATTGAGAAAATTGATCCTGAAGCTTTTGTAGTAATGAGTAGCGTTAAAGATACGTGCGGAGGAATGATTAAAAAAAGGCCACTTAAATAAATCAACAAAGCAAACATTGGGAGTAAACCAATAAAAAATGCGGATTTCTATTCCGTGAACCGTGCTGACCAATGTCATAAAAACTGCTGACAACAGGCATTTGCTGCCTTTTATTATTTTCATTGCTTTGAGAAAAACTCTCGCTCTCAAAATCAAAATATACAATCATGAAAACAGATATTCAAATTCAAAAAGATGTGCTGGAACAATTAAAATGGGAACCATTTCTCAATGCTTCAGAAATTGGTGTAGCAGTGAAAAACGGCATTGTAACCCTTTCGGGCATCGTTGATTCTTATTCCAAGAAAATGCTGGCAGAAAAAGTGGCAAAAAAAATTGCCGGTGTGAGGGCAATCGCTTTAGATATCCAGGTTGGCCTATCCCCGATTTATAGAAAAACGGATGCTGAAATTGCTGAAGCGGTTGTGAATGCATTAAAATGGCACACTATGGTGCCTGATCAGAAAATTTCAGTTAGTGTAGAAAATGGAGGTGTAAAATTTGAAGGTGAAGTAGATTGGGATTACCAGCGCCGGCAGGCATTAAAAGCGGTTGAAGATCTGATCGGTGTTCGTTCTGTAACGAACCTGATAAAAGTGAAGGACAGAACTACTTCCGCTGACATCCAAAAAGCGATCAATGGGGCTTTTCAAAGAAGTGCTACCATTGATGCGGGCAAAGTAAAAGTTGAAGTACAGGGAAGTAAGATTACGCTTTTCGGAAAGGTGCGTTCTCTTTCTGAAAAAGAGGATGCGGAAAATGCTGCCTGGTTTGCCAAAGGGGTAACAAGTGTTGACAATAAACTGCAAATTGAAGAACCGGAATATTCTTTTGAAGAATAAAACAAGTACGCAATTCTTTCTGTTCAATTTCTATTAACCGAGATGAAATGATGTCCGCAAAAATGGTAAGCTTTTGGTAAAACGGATCAAAAAAGACTTTCGGCGGAACAAAATAAATGAAGGGCACAATTTTTGTACAGATATATTGACGACCATCAGTGTTTAAGCTAATAAATATCAGCAGTACTGGTGGATCGTATAATGTATCTTTACTATAAATAAAATTACCGGCCATGAAACAGTTATCACCCAGAGAACCCGACTGTTCCATTTACCCGGGAGAATATGTACCTTTTTTAAATGAAAAAGAAGTAACAGAAGCAATTAACCGTACCGATAAAAGAGACATCGTTCATCCTGCGGTGAATATTACAGAACAACCGGATGCCTATAAAATTGAAGTTGTAATTCCAGGTGTGGAAAGAGATGAATTGCTGATCTATGTTAATGGAAACATCTTATCGATCTGTGCGGTTAACCAGGAAAAAGTGAATTCAACCTTAAGGAATCTGCAGGTACAGGAGTTCAGTTACAAATGGTTCGACCGCCATATTTTATTACCTGAAAATGCGGATACTACATTTATCAGCGCCGAATACAAGTCCGGTATCGTGGTGATTCACATTCCTAAATCAGCAAGACCTGTAAAAAATACACACACACGAATTATTGTTTATTGAGTTTTTTGTAAATAATTCTCTTCAATACTTCAGCAGTAAACAAATAAATAACGACAATTCCTGAAATGTAAAAGATTACCTGGCCGGGTAACGTAGCAAAGCCTGCCAGTTTTGCAACCGGAAGATAAGGTAACAGCCATCCAATAAAAAGACAAATAATTACTCCAATAAACAATTGACGTGAAGGTTTACTTTCAACGAACGGAATGTGCCATGTGCGTATAATAAATATTACCAGGATTTGGGTGGCGAGAGATTCCATAAACCAACCAGTCCTGAATTGCTCCTGGTTGACATTGAAAAATTGGTACAAAAGATAAAAGGTAATTAAATCAAAAACCGAACTCGTAAGCCCGAAAGCAATCATGTAATGATAGATCATTTTTAGGTTCCAGCGTTGTGGTTTTTCTATATAACTACTATCAACGTTATCAGTTGGAAGCGTGATCTGTGAAATATCATACAAAAAATTATTGATCAAAATCTGCACAGGAAGCATCGGCAAAAACGGAAGAAAGATGGTAGCCGCAGCTACGGAAAACATATTTCCGAAATTGGAACTTAAACCAATAAGAATATACTTCATGGTATTGCCAAAAGTTTTGCGTCCCTCAAGAATTCCTTCTTTAAGCACCATCAAATCCTTTTTGGTAAGTATGATATCAGCTGCATCTTTAGTGACATCAGTAGCTCCCTTAACTGAAATACCAATATCTGCCGTTTTTAAAGATGGCGCATCATTAATTCCGTCGCCCATGTAGCCAACAGTCCATTGGTAAGCTTTTAAGGCAAGAATCACACGATTTTTTTGTTGGGGAGAAAACCTTGTAAAAATAGTTGTATCCTTTACTCTTTGTCTCAAAGCATCATAAGAAAGAGTATCCATTTCATGTCCTTGTAATATTCCTTTTACAGGTAACCCAATTTCTTTACAAACTTTTTGAGTTACCAAATGATTATCGCCGGTAATAATTTTTATTTCAACGCCAATTTTTTTTAACGCATTAATCACTTTTCCGGCGTCCGCTTTCGGAGGATCAAGAAAGGCAATAAAGCCCTGCAAAACCAATGCACTTTCATCTTCTTTTGTAAAAACATTTTTCGCACCGGTTTCTTTCGTAGCAACAGCGAGAACGCGAAAACCATCCATGCTAAGGTTTTCATATTGAGCAAGAGAAACCTTTATATCCTCGTCACTAATTAAACAGACTTTAAAAATTTCCTCGGGAGCACCTTTGCAAATCAAGATGTTTTTATTCTCATGTGTAACCACCACGCTCATTCTCCTCCTCGTAAAATCAAAGGGAATTTCGTCTTTTTTTGAATAGCCACTGATGTCAACCTTACGAAAAGATAGCACCGCTGTATCCAGAGGATTTTTAATACCCGTTTGATAAAAACTGTTTAAATAAGCAAGTAACAACAAAGAAGCAGAATCCTGTCCTTGTTTATCTACATATTTTATTAAATGAATAATATCCTGGGTGATAGTTCCGGTTTTATCAGCACATAAAACCTCCATGCTTCCAAAGTCGGGAATGGCAGAAAGTCTTTTTACAATTACTCCTTTTCGCGCCATATGAGTAGAACCTTTCGACATGGTTACCGCCATGATCATTGGCAAGAGTTCCGGGGTCAACCCCACGGCTACTGCCAAAGAAAACATAAACGATTCAAACAGGTCACGTTTCAAGACAGCGTTTACGAGGAAAATAAATAAAACCAAAATGACGACCACTCTCATGATGAGGTAACCAAAATGTCGAACGCCTTTACCAAACTCCGTTTCCTCTTCCGGGGCTGAAAGTTTTTTTGCAATCTTTCCAAACTCTGTTTGGGCACCAGTTTTTACAACAATTGCTTTGGCTGTTCCGCTTATAACACTGGACCCCATAAAACAAATATTGGTCAGATCAATAAGATTATTTGTATTATCACTGACAGGAACACTATTTTTTTCACAGGGAAATGATTCACCTGTAAGGGAAGACTGATTAATAAAAAAATCTTTTGCAAAAAGAATTCTTGCATCAGCAGGAACAATTTTACCTGCGCTCAGAAGAATAATATCGCCAGGTACCAGTTTTTCATGAAAAATTTCTTTTTGCTTACTGTTCCTGATAACGGTTGCTTTGTTCTTTACACTTTCTTTAAGGCGCTGTGCCGCGTTTCGCGCATCGCGTTCCTGGTAATAGTCTATAGCAACACTGGAAAGGATGATAAAAAGAATAATTGAAGCATTAATGGTTTCGCCTAATGAATAAGAAACAATTGTGGCAGTGGTTAAAATTAATATTAAAGGGCTTTTAAAATGACGTAAGAGTTCAAACAAAGAACTTTTTGATTTCTCTGCCACAATCACGTTTTCTCCGAACCGGTTAAGGCGTTTGGTAGCCTCCGCCTCTGACAAGCCGGACTGTTCGCTACTTTCAAGCTGCTCTAAAACCCCTTTATTTTCAAACGAGGCGAGATAATCATGGAAAAATTTGGCTTCTGTCATGTTAGAAGTTAACCTCTATGAGAATAAAAACAGCTTTGAAAGCAATACAAGCATGGTTTTTATTAAGACTTATTAAAGCGCCGCACTTCTTCCAGTTCATTATCTTCCACACGCGCAATCACATAATTTTTTACTCCTTCAAGATTCACTACCCAAATATCACGGTCTCCTTCTTTTACCCTAAATGCACGTGTAATCTTGTGATCGGGATAAGTTGAAGTAACAATCTCGTGAACACCCTCAGGAAGGTTGTTTTCGTACCCAAAGCTAACGTCATATTTCAAAACACCATTTTTTTTAAACATTGCATTATGATCCATATCATTTTCTATAAACCGGGCCAGGTAATCTTTGTCAAATTTGTACCAGCTTACATTGATTGCATCAGGAAAAGTTTGCGAAAATGCATTATTAACAGCAGAACCAACCTCGGTGATAGCTGTAATGGTGATCGGCGGCAATGAAACAACTGAATCATTTTGCGCAATTAACCGGCTATTACATATAAGAAAAACGGCCAGTATCAAAACTATTTGCTTTTTCATAAATAAATTTTTAATTGTTTAATAAAAAAATGCCTTAGAACTTAAAAAATATTGCTCAAGTTAAACAGATAAGGCACTTTTTATCTATGACTATAGTCAATCATTTGATTGATTGTTATTACTAATGCTGCTTTTTGAAAGCTACCAATATCAATCATTACATCTGCTGACTGCGGTCATAGAAATCCGCATTTAATCCATGTTATATTTACCCAGGTTTTTCATAGGATATTGGATTAGAAAAAGGAGCTGGATTTCTATCCGGCTTTTTGTTTATAGATAATAGAAATACTTATAAAAGAGACTAGCAATTGTTACAACAATTGAACACTATTTGTTAATGAAATTGATTTTTGTCAATCAAAAAAGGTAGCTATATTTGCAGCAGGTTTTTCATAGGATATTGGATTAAAACGAGCTGGATTTCTATCCGGCTCTATTTTTTAAAGGAGAATACCAAAAACCATAAAATATTACCTGTTGGTGCTTTCTTTAACCAGATTAAACTTTTCATCATAATCTTTTCTTATCGTGTGCATCCAACGATCCCACCACAAAAAATATAGACCATAATTTCCTTTAAAATACTGGTGATGCTGGTTGTGGTTTACAGATGTATTGATCCATTTGCCCAGCCAATGAGCATTAAAACCTTTCGGGTAAAGTTCGTACCCCAAATGTCCATAAACGTTATACACGATCATGGCAAAAAAGAAAATACCAAGGTGTAAAGGGCTAATGGGCACCATAAAAAGAAACACAGCAAAAATTCCCGCTTCCACAATAGCTTCCAGGGGATGAAACGAATAGGCAGCCCATGGCGAAGGATTGGTGGATTGATGATGAACGAGGTGAAACCATTGGAATAACTTTTTATGATGCATCAGCCGGTGTGTCCAGTAAAAATAAGTGTCGTGAATAATAAACATGAGCGGGAAGACAAGAAAAAAATATAACCAGCCGTATTGCTGAATGTGGGTGTAAAAGAAAGTGTGCGTACGAATAGCAGGTACATGAAGTATCGTCAATGGAACAAGGGCAAAAATGCAGATGGTAACAACAGAATAACCAATCTCTCTTGCATAATCTTTTGCGCGGGGGAATTTTTGTTGGATCTTTTTATAACTAATCCTGTTTTTTATAAGCAGGTAAAATGTAACGAAAGCAATTCCTGCAACGAAAAAATACCTCGTCCCTATTTTTTGCAGGTAAAAGAAATAATTTGACCAATGCATACAACCATTTTCAGGTGAATAAATTTACGTCAAATTCGTAATAATTTCCCGGGAAGCGAAATAATGATCTTGTAATTTTTACCTAAAGCTTTAGCTATCCCAGGTTTATTGATCAAGGGCTTGTTTTAGGAGTTGCAGTTCCTTTGTGGTCAAATAGGTCTTCAAAAAACTCGGGCGTATGCTGGTTCGTTACTACCACCCACCGCCACATCGTATTTCTTTTTTGGGCGACTATAGACACCAGGCCAAATTCTTTGTAAAGTATTTTACCGGGCTGTTTGATATTGTACCAATCCATTTCCCATGGATAATAGATTAATGCATTATTGCCGTCAAGCATCCTTAGGTCAACGCTACCCGAAGAGTAGTTATATGTAATCGTGTCAAGGTGATTCATTGTAATATAATACTCCGCTATCTCCTTTTTATTGGCATAAAAATATCCGGCAGGGTTTACTAAAGTAGCGTCATCAGCAAACTGTTTCATCACAGCTGGTATATCTTTCTTTTTCATGGCAAACTGGCGCGCTTGCACCAGGTTTAACAGGATGAGACTGTCGGGCGCGTAAGCACTTTGGCAAATTGCCGGCTTTGCTACAAAACAAAAAACTAATAAAAAAACAAATGATTTTATTATTGAGGGGTGCTTCATATACTCGCGTTTAAGGTGTACGGTACGACAATCTGCTAAATTATGAATTAATGCCGAAAGGAAAGAACGATATAACCAATAACGACTATCTTCTTAAAAAATTATTAATCTTTATTATATCTTCGTCAAGCTAAGAAGATAAGTATATCATCCTCTTCACTTTTTTTTCATTATTGCTAAAAAAATGATTTTATGAAAAAAAACATTCTGCTGGTGAGCGTAATCATTTCATTTGCTTATCCTTCATTTTCACAAACAAAACCGGCAAACGAAAACATGATGCCCCCGATCTTTAAAGATTCTGCCAAATTGAATCAATTAAAAGCAATGGCTTATTACCCGCTTATTAATGCAGGATTGTTTTCCAGTGTGCTACCTGTAGAAGGAGTTGATGAGATACCTGATCCTAACAAAGACTACAAACTATTGTTTGAATTTACTGCCGGCGATAACGACAGCACCCATAAAAGTCTTAATCCCGGGTTGGTAGAAATAGCCAGAATCCTCAATCTGCATGTTGCTTCAGGAATACCAGTCTCAAACATTCATATAGTTGTAGCCACTCATGGACCTTCACTTTATTCTATCGAGACTAATAATGCTTATAAGAAAAAGTATGGTATAGATAATCCTAATATAAAACTTATACAGGAGTTGATGCAAAACGGCGCAAAGTTTATTGCATGTGGACAAGCCATGCACCTGTTTATGGTAAACAAACCGGATCTGTATTCCGGCACCAAAGTTTCATTAACTGCGCAAACGGTGCTTTCTAATTACATTGAGCAAGGATATGTATGGTATAATATAAACGGACAATAGAAATTGTTGGCTGCATAGGATATAAATATTTCGCTGCGCGAAAACCAGTGAACCAACTTCTATTTGACATTTCTATTTTGCTAGCGGTTTCGGCGCAGCAGGCCTGACCAACTTATTCAAATCCTTCAACAACCAGCATTTTGGTAGAGGCTGCCTTTTGTCGTATGGCTTTGGCTTTTGAGTATTCCGGCGAATTCCACCATTCTCTTGCTCTTTCTACAGATGGAAATTCCAGTACCACAAGCCTTTCGGGATTCCAGTCACCCTCAAGTGATTCTGTTTTTGCGCCCCGGATCAAGAATTTGCCATCATAAGCAGCTATGGTTGCAGGAGTTAATTTTTTGTATTCATCATACAAATCATGATCGTGGATATTTATTTCCACAATTACGTATGCTTTCATTAGTTTAAATTTTAGAAAATATTTTCAAAATTTTGCTATAGTATTTATCGAATTTAGTGAGTAACCGCCAAACGTATAAATAATCAGGTTTTTAGTCATAGATGCCTTCATCTTTTCCTGTTTCTTTTTCCAATACGTCAGCTCCACCCGGACCTCCGGGCTTATCCCTAGTTTCCTTTCTTCTGAAATACAAGATAAGCATCAATGCCAAAAACACAATTCCCGCCGTAATTGAAATTATTAAAATTCCCATTGTTTGAGGAGTTTGATGATCAATATAGAAAATGTATTACAATAATTATGCAGAATTAAAAAAGCGCGGATTTTTTCGCTTCACTTCGCTTCCGGAGATTGATAAAATATCCGATAAAGTGACATTTATAACATAAGTCCAGGAGTTACAAATATCTATTTTACCATTTCTTATAAATTTTATATAGACTTTTATTTCAACACCTGTTTATATATTTTGTCAATTTATTAACCCATTTCTTATATTTACTTAATATAAATCAGCGGTCATAAACATTAAGTTATGCGGGAACCAAAACATGACAAGGAAAGGCAGGATTTTCAACTGGAAAGATTTACTTTCTTTACGGATGGGGTTTGTGCTATTTGTATTACGCTGCTGGTAATAGAGCTTAAAGTTCCTGAATTTGAAAATCCTACTGATCATCTCTTGTGGCAATCACTTTCACACATGTCGTTGCGGCTTTTTGGGTTTGTTATCAGCTTTGGAATTGTTGGTCACTATTGGTCGGTGCATCATCGCATATTCGGGTATGTAGTAAAATATACTACCGGGCTATTATGGCTCAACCTTGCTTTTCTTTTTACAGTTGTATTACTTCCGTTTAGCTCCGGTTTTCTCGGTCAGTACAGTTCTTACCAGGATCTGAAACTTCCTTATGCAGTGTACACTTTTAATATGGTTCTCACCGGTTTTATGAATTGCTGGCTATGGCTGTATGTAAGCAATCCGAAAAGAAAAATGCTTTCGCGTGAGATATCAAAATCGAGGATCAGGTTGGGATTATACCGGAGCCTTGTTATACCTGTTGTTTTTATCATTTCTTTTTTAGTTTCTTTGATCTTACCTGTTATTTCAAAATTGATTTTGTTGCTGATTCCCATTCTTCTTCATTGGGGAATGAAAGGCCTGGAAAAACGGGCGGAGAGTGAGGAAATAAAATCGATGAAAATCACTGTTCCAAAACCTGCCTGAAAAAAAGAAGTAAAGCCTGAGAATTTTATGAGAAAAAATTATCCTGTTTTGTTTGCACTAATTAGCATGGTTGGCAGTGGTGCGCAATTTTTTCTGATGTTGGAAAACCGGGTAACTTCCATTCCTGAAACAATAATTCGCTTTCTTTAGTTTCTTTACCATTCTTACCAATTTGATCGTAGCCATTTATTTTACCTCACCAAATTTTCCGGACTAAAAATACTCACAGCTTTTAAAAACCCGGTATTTTAACCGCAATTACGGTTTACATTACCATCGTGGGATTGGTTTACCAGGTTTTGTTAAGGCATATTTGGCAGCCAACCGGACTTCAAAAGATCGTCGACGAACTGCTGCATTCAGTCTTATTCCTTTGCTCGTTATTTTTTATTGGTATCATTTTGAAACTAAATCAAAGGTTCATTATGGCCACGTCTTTAAATGGTTATTTTATCCTTTGGTTTACCTTCTTTACATTTTAATAAGAGGAAATTTTTCCGGGTTTTATCCCTACCCTTTTGTGGATGTAGAAAATTTTGGGCTGAAAGGGTTTTAATCAATAGTGTTTTGCTAATAATTTTATTCACTGCTATTTCTTTGTTGTTTATATGGATCGGAAAATTGGTTGAATAAAAAATGTCCAAGTTAGATAGCAAAGCTCAGGATACGAAAAAAATAACCTGAAATAAAATGAAGGTTTGATCAATTGCTTTTTAAGATCCATATCGTTGAGCATGGAACTGAAAAGCGTTTGAATCGATTTATTATTGTTGGCTTTTTTTACCACAAAATTAATAATAGCAGGATAGCGTGCAAGTTTTTGCAAAGTATGTCCGAAGCCTGAATTCATTCCACATTTTGGAATAGATATGTTTGTCATATCTCCTGTTAAACTCAGCATCAAAATGATTTTGCTTCAAAAGCTTTTATCACATGCGCTGCAGCAAACCGGCCACTTCTTATTGAATTAGCAATTCCTTCGCCAGTAAAAGGATCAATTAATCCGGCAGCATCTCCCAGCAATAAAAACCGATCGCCGGAAATGGATCTTTTTTTTGAACCAAGGGGCAAACCCAAACCCTTGAATTTCACTTAAAGGTTTTGCATCTTTAAAGCGTTCTTTGAGTGTTGGTTGCGTTTCTAGCAAATTCTTACCAGTTCCTTTTTAAGATTTATTTTTTTTTTGCTCACCACACTGGAAAGCATGCCCAGGCCTACGTTCGCCTTGTTTCCGGCAAAGGAAAAACCCACAAATAGCCAGGCAGAATTTCTTTATAAAAATGCAGCTCGATGTGATTATCAGGATGAAATTCTTTTACATTATAAAAATATTGCCTTACGCCCGCGCAATAATGATCTTTTTCAACTTTATTTTCAGTAAGTTTTTTATTGAGAACGGAATGTGCACCATCAGCGCCCAAAGCAATTGTGCTTCAAAATTTTTTGTCTCTGATTGCAAAACAATTTTACCCGGTTCGTTTATTACTGAAAGAATTTTTTCATTCTGAAACACAGTAACATCGGGCAATTTAGCCGTTTCAGAAAAAAAGAAATTGTCAAAATCAATTCTTTTGGAAACAAAGCCTCCACCAAAAACATCTTTCGGAGTTTGAGAATTTAATATCCAATTTTTTGGTGTTTCGGCGAGTAAAAACCGAACGCCATTCGATGGAATTTTTTCGGGAAATTGTTCCAATTTATTAGTAAGGGTTTCACTGATCTGGTGAAATTGTTTGGTAACATCGGCGCCCCAAAGCATCTCCACAAATTTTATCTCTCGGGAAAGTTTCTTTTTCAATCAGAGCAATCTTCAAACCGTTTCCCGAAAGCATATAAGCCGCTGCACAGCCCGCCGGCCCTGCTCCTGCAATCACCACATCAAATTTTAATGTTTCCATATTGAGGTCGGCAATCTACAACTTTATAGTAAATGAAGAAATAAATGAGATTTTTATTTTGCATGTGCGTGACCTGGCAGCAATACTTTTCTGTAACTTTCATCATTAATGGTTGCTTCATACTTCATCACTTCAAAATATTCCTGAAATGAGATTTTTAAAAACAAGCCTTCCTGCTTTTTTATTATTGATCTTTTGTCTCGCCATCAACAATAAAAGTTTTTCACAATCATCATCCCGCTTTAGTTCTCTAAAATATTTTCCAAAATGGTGACACATTACTTTATCAAATCCTTGTTTCCTGACGCAGATACCTACGCAAATATCCATTGGTAATTTTCTTACACGGTTCGGGCGAAAGAGGTAATGACAATGAAGCACAATTAAAGTGGGGCGTACAAAATTTTGCTACAGATGAAATGATGCGTCTTCACCCGGCCGTCGTTATTGCGCCGCAATGCCCTGCAGGCAGCAAGGCTGGTCTAATTTTATCAAACGTAATCATGGGCCAATGTCGCTGATGCCCAAACCTTCCAAATCCAATGAAGCTGGTGATTGGACTTATTCAGCAGGCAGAAAAAAGTTTACCTGTAGATACCAACCGGATCTATATTACCGGGCTTTCTATGGGCGGATTCGGCACCTACGATGCCATCGAACGTTACCCAATTTGTTTGCGGCAGCAGTTCCGGTTTGTGGCGGAGGCGATGTCACAAAAGCTCCATCAATTGCTCATATTCCTATGTGGATTTTTCATGGTTCAGAAGATCCTGCAGTAAATCCACTTTATTCTTTAAACATGGCTGAGGCCTTACGAAAAGCAGGCGCACATCCCGGGCCTTACGATGTATCCTGAGACAGGCCATTTCTCATGGATTGCAGCTTACAGTGATCCGGCAATGATGGAATGGTTGTTCAGGCAGCATAAATAAAAGTTTTTGTAAAAATGCAACCAAACAGACCACTCGGCATTATTGATTAAAGAGCATTTAAGATGTGACTGAATCAGAACTATTACAAAAAATAAAGCATAACCCGCGCTTTCTTTTCGGAGTTATTTATTCTTTATTATAAGCCCGTTTTCGGTTATATCTTTCGCAGGACAGGCAACTTTGACGATACTGCGGACATTACCGCTGATACTTTTTTAAAAGCATTTAAACATATACGTTATTTTTCCTACAGGGGAATTTCTATCAAAGTGTGGCTCTTCCGCATCGCCACCAATGAAGTAAACATGTTTTACAGGCAAGATCAGAAAAAAGAATTCGATTTTTGAAAGGCTTGATTTTGAAAACAAAAAGCAGTTTGTTCATTTACTTGACAGAGACAAGGAATCACTCGAAAAAGAACTGCAGCAGCATAAACAGTTTTTGGATGTATTGGATGCTTTAAAAACGTTGCCACCAAAATACCAGGACGTTATCTCGCTGAAATATTTTGAAGGAAATAGTAATAAAGAAATTGCTGAAATACTGGATATGAAGGAAGGTACATTAAAATCGTTGCTTTCACGGGGCCTGGAAAAACTTAGAAAAAAATGCAACCATTTGTAATCTTTTACATTATTAATTATGGAAATGAAAAATTTTGAAGAACGGTTGACCAGGATGACAAAACCCGAAATTTCGCAGCTTAAACACCAGGAAGTGTTGTCAAATGCACTTATCAAGGCAAAAGACAAATCAGCGGTAAGCTGGTGGTGGCTTTGCCGTTCCGCTTTATATTATTGCCGCGCTTCTCATGAAATCTTTTTACACCCACACAAGGTTTCTTTCAAATGTTCATGAAATGAGCGTTCATCAAAAATATACTTCGTTCTTTTTTTCGTGGCGGTTCCGGTTGTGTTTATGATCGTTAATATTATTAACAATACGAAGGATTTATTTTCTTGTCGGGCAGCCCCAAAAGCATTTCTTTTTTGCTCGATAATTTGGTTTAACGTGCTGATGGTTATTCTTTCCCTTTTTATACTCATTATTTATTTTTAAAAATGAAAAAATGCAATTTCCCTGGTTCAAACGTATCGGTATATTTTTCTTGCCTAAAGCTTTAGTTGGCTGGATTACATTCTGTTAGCCGCAATTGCTTATGCAGTGTATATCTATTTATTGATATCGACAGCCGGTCGCATTCTGTAAGCGATACATTGATCAACTTTGTTTTTAATCTTGTTATTATCGGCGCTGTTTATTCGCTCATTGCTTTTTTTACCAGCAGGCAAACAAATTCCTAAGATTTTTATTTTGCTAATTGCTTTGCTCCATTCTTCTGCAGTCATCACATCTGCCTGGCGCGGGAAAACTTTGGTGGTCAGAACACGATGCACTTCTTCATCCCTGTCGGCACAACAATCAGAAAGAACAGTGATCTTAAAATCTTTATCTGCGGCTTCCCGAAGAGTTGACAATACAACACCGCTTGTTGCAATGCCTGCAAGCACAATATGATTTATTTGCTTGCGCACGCAATATCACTTCAAGGTCGCTGCCGGTAAAGGCGCTCACTCTTTTTTTCGTAATCACGATTTCGCCTTCCTGCGGCGCTACTTCTTCCGCCACTTTAAAATCTTCTTCGTTTATCAAAGCTTCGCTGTTCCATCAATGATGGAGGAAAACATTTTGTTGTGGCGACTTACTTCCGGGTATCCTTTTCTAAAACCAACAACAACATAAATTACAGGAATTTTATTTTCCCGTGCAGCAGTAATTGCTTTTTGCAACGAAGCAAAAAAATTTTCTTTTTCTTCCAGGTGTTTCACTGTGGCACCTTGCACGTCCATTACCAATAGCGCTGTATTTTCGAAGTTCTTTTGTTCCATTCAATTTTTATTTAAATATTTTTCAATCATCAAAAATAGTGCTATCATTATACAAAATAATAAACCGTTGTTGGATGACTGGCTGTAGTTAATTGTTAGCATTCCACTAACAATCTTAAAAATGAAAGGCATTAATTTACAGCTTGTGCAACATTTTTAACCCTGGCCTGTCTAACTTCATCAAGTGGGCAATAAAAACGAAAATAATATAGCAGACCAACCGCTGGTTGAAATGGTATTACGCGGCGACACAAATGCCTTCAAGACCATTATGAAAAATACAGAAGGTTTAGTGGCTCAAATTGTTTTTAAAATGATTCCCGTTGCCGAAGACAGAAAAGATATTGCACAAGACATTTATTTAAAAACTTTTCAAAAATTAAACACTTTTAAATTCCGGTCAAAGCTTTCCACGTGGATCGGGCAAATTGCTTATAATACCTGTCTCAGTTACCTTGAGAAGAAAAAACTAATACTTCCCGGAAATAACAGCGATGACAGCGAATCGGGCGATGAAGTGTTGGAAATACTAAATAATAGAATGGCCCCTTTTAAAAATGAAACTGAAAATATCATTTTTCAGAAAGAGCTTTCAGAAATTTTACAAACAGAGATTGATAAGCTGTCACCGGTTTATAAAACCTTGATAACACTCTATCATAATGAAGAATTAACCTATTCAGAAATCGCTGAAATAACAAGCCTTCCGGAAGGAACGGTGAAAAGCTATTTGTTTCGCGCAAGAAAAACACTGAGAAATAATTTATTGCTCACTTATAAAAAGGAAGCTTTATGAAATACGAACATCTTACCGACGATGAAATTCAGCAGTACGTTTTTGAAAAAACAAAATGTGCTGATGAAGTTATAGATCATATACAGTCGTGCACAACTTGTAAAGAAAGAGCGGCACAATATAGCCTGTTGTTTGAAGGAATTAAGCAACAGGAAAAGCCCGTTTTTGATTTTGACCTGGCTGAATTGGTTATAGAGCAATTACCCCAATCCCAAACTAATCTTTCCTCTGAAAAGAGGTTTTCTTTCTTTATTATTTTCATTTCGATTTTTGTCTTTTGCGTCGTTGGTTATCTTTTTGGAAGGAACTTATTAAGCCTATTTTCAGGAATTACGCCAGCGGTTATTGGCCTTATAATCACTACGGTTATCAGTCTTTTCGTCTTTCTGTATATCGATATGAACAGAAATTACCAGGCTAAAATGAAGGCTTTAAATTTTTATTAAATTATTGCAACAATAAATACAGTTGCCGGTCTTATGAAATATAAAACAATTAAAAAAAACAATGAAAAAGATTATAAGTATAGCAGGAACAATTGCTGCACCAATGATTGCAGAAGCCCAAGGCACCAACACATTGTAGTGGCGATAAACAGGTATTCAATGTATGTGCAACCATTTTTGTGGTTGGATTATTTATGATTTTCATTTTGGGGATCATTAAAACGAATTATGGATTTTCGTCTAAAAAATAAAATCGTAGAAAAAGGAATTCCTGAAAATATAGTCTCTTCTATTTTGCAAACCAATCCTAAAGAAGACAGGAATATTAACATTAAGTGGTTTGCTATTTTAATGGGCCTTGGCGCCGGGCTCACTATCATCTATTATACACTTCCATTAGGCATACACTCTTTAGCTATTATGGCTTTCTGCATTGCCGCAAGTTTTTTAGGATACTTCTTTTTTCTGAAGCAATCAGAAAAATAAAAATCATGCTGCATTTTTATCCCGAGGCATGGTAAACTAACTTTTATTTGGTATTTTTATTTTTGAAAAAAGCCTTCAAAACGTACATTAAGCATCAACAATTACTGGTATCTTCAAGATCAAAATGAACGTAAAAGAGTCATACAACATTTGGGCAGACCAGTACGACGATAACGTAAACAAAACCCGCGATCTTGAAGCTTTATCTTTGAGAGAAACCTTGTCTGAAATTGAGTTTGAAAGCTGCTTGAGATCGGCTGCGGAACAGGAAAAAATACAGGATGGCTCTTACAAAAAGTAACACAGATTACAGCGGTTGATCTTTCAGAAGAGATGCTTGCAAAAGCAAAAGAAAAGATAAAGTCTTCCAAAGTAAATTTTCAACTGGCAGATATTACCAAAGACTGGAACTTTATAAAAAAGAAATATGATCTGATCACTTTTAGCCTTGTATTAGAACATATTGAAAATCTGGACGAAGCTTTTAATAAGGCCTCAATTGCGATCAACCCAAAAGGCTTTATGTATGTGGGAGAATTACATCCTTTTAAACAATATTCAGGAACAAAAGCAAGATTCGAAACAACAGAGGGTCCGCAGGTAGTTACTTGTTTCAATCATCATGTTTCTGAGTTTACAAATGCCGCAAAAGAAAATGGTTTTGAGGTTGTGCTGCTGAAAGAATATTTTGACGAGAACAGTTCATCAACTGTTCCCCGGATATTGACCTTGTTGTTTCAAAAGAAATGAAAATAAAAATCTTGGCTTTTTGTTTATTTACTGGCTAAAATCATATCATGCCGAAAGAAGAAACCGAAGACCTTATCCAATTCTTAAAACCCTTTCCCGATGGTGTTAAAGAAATTACTCTTTGGTTGAGAGAATTTATTTGGGATTTGTATCCCGATAGAACGAATTAATTTATGACAACTATAATGCACTTGCAATAGGCTTTTCGCTTCAGATAAGGCGGGGGATGTTTTTTGCAGTATTAGCTGTTTACAGTAAGCATGTGAATTTTGGGTTTAACCGCGGCAGTGAAATCGCTGATCCCAGAAAAATTGTAAACGGAGAGGGAAATTTATACAGGCACATCACCATTAAAGAAAAAGAGATTTCCGAAAACTTACATTAAAAATTGCTTAAAGAAGCCTAGAAAAATGCCGTTTCAAGATTGAAAGAAAAATCCCAATCGTTAAAAGGCAAAACGATCACCAAATCAATTTCTGCAAAAAAAAGAAGACCGCTAAGTAATTTCTTTCATTCTTCCCAAAATTCCACTGACCAAACTCATACAAATAACTGACGATTGTTACCGGTTTTTGACATGTTGACAAAAAATACCTTTACACCTGAAATTAATTACATTAACAATTTTAAAAAACAAGGAGGTTTATATGAAAACAAGAACATTGGCAAGAACCAGCGATTTAATGCCATCAGTTATTTGACGATTTTTTACGTCCATGGAATGAATGGTTTGACGGAGGAAGTTACCTGGGCCGCACATTTACTGTTCCATCTGTAAATATTGTTGAAGACAAAGATGACTTCAAATTGTCCTTTGCAGTTCCGGGAATGAAAAAGAACGATTTTAAAATTGATGTAACCGGAAATTTACTTACTATCAGCAGTGAAAAAGAAGAAAACAAAGAAGAAAAAGATGAAAATTATTCCCGCCAGGAATACAACTATTCTTCTTTCAGCCGCAGCTTCACATTACCTGAAGAAGTAAACAAAGAAAAAATTGATGCCACCTATGTGGATGGAGTTTTAAAGCTGGTTCTTCCTAAAAAAGAAGAAGCTAAGAAATTGACAGTGAACAAACATATCACTGTTAAGTAAGCAGGTTTTATTCCTACTTGTAGCCCCGCATGTTGGTACTGCGGGGCTTTTTTAGTTAATTGATAAAGATTACAAATTTAAACAAGCATCAGTTTAAAAGGTTTTCTAATTTCTTTTTATTTAAAATAGTAATGACGCCTTCTTTTATATCAATCAGTTTTTCGTGTTTAAAATCGCCAAGGGTTCTTATCAGTGATTCGATGGCAGTGCCGGCAATGGCTAGCAAGGTTATCGCGCGTAATATTTATTACAAATTTTTCATCATTATCACTCTTGTATTTTTCATGTAAAGTTATTAAGCGCATCAGCCACTTTTTTCCGCAAAGAGTTATAGGCTAATCCCAACAATTTATTTTCATTCTCAGTGATATTCTTTGCAAGTATCTGTATAAATTTTCTGCTCACTTCATGGCTGCTGTCAATCAATTCTTCAAAATCTTCTCTTGGAATTATTGCCAGTTCCGTTTCTTCCATCGCCGCCGCGGTTTCCTGGTAATTGCTATTTTCCAGCAAATCTACAAAGCCAAAAAAATCATTTTCCTTATACAGGCCAACAACCAGTTCCTTTCCATAATCATTGGTTTTATAAGTCTTTACTTTGCCTTTTTGTACATAAAACAAACACGTGGCCGGTTGCCTTCGGAATAAATAATTTGCTTTTTTTTGTATTTGTTGATATTGCGTCCAGTAACCAGTTCATTCAATAAATCTTGCCCGGTGTGGGCTTTCAATAATGTGTGCAAGTCCATTCCATGCATGCTTATATTCATCCTTTAGCAATTTCACTTTTTTCAACCGGCATTCAACTGCCTTTAATAGTTCGGTTTCGTTAAATGGTTTGGTTATGTAATCATCGGCCCCCAATTCCATTCCTTTCCTGAAAATCGTCTCTTTCAGATTTGGCAGTGAGAAAAATAAAAGGAGTATTTTTTGTAGATGGTGTTTTTTCGAAGCATATGCAATACGCCGTAACCATCAAGAACAGGCATCATAATATCGCAGAGAATCAAGTCAGGATTTTCCGTTAAAGCCAGCTTCAACCCCGCTTTTGCCATTTTCAGCGCGAGAAACTTTATAGTTTGTCATTTGCAAGTATTTCCGCGGTATTTTCCCTGATACTGTCGTTGTCTTCTATCATTAATATTTTTTCCATAACAAAATTTATTAAACAGACATAAAACCGTTTAAATGACTTCTCAAAATTGGCTTTCACACGGCATGTTTATCATTACAGTAAAACCATAAATCTTTTCGAAAATATATAGTAAGAACGTGAGTAGAGAAATCGAAAAGGGAGATATTGACATTAAGATAATATAATTGATTAAAATTGACATAATTTCTCAACGCGATATAAAATATCTTTTTATTTAAAATGTAATGTATTTTATTGAAAATAACGTTACATGGTTGATTAGTTTGGAAAAACCGTTCAAAGAATTGCAATTGCTTATGAAAAAAGAAATTGAAAAAACACGGATTTGTTTATTCACTATAAAAAAAGGAGCGTTAAATGCAAACGCTCCTTTTTTATATTTAAATTTTATTTTTTTACTTAAAATCCGCATCCGTTAAACCACTGTTTATTTTCACATCAGTCACCTTTAAAGGAATATCAACTTGTGAAGAAATGGTTTCTGAATAAGGAAATTTAATTCCATCAACTTCCCTGTAATCAGAATAAGTAGTGGTCGAAGGCCCTGCAGTCGTTGTTGATTCTTTCTTCAATTTCAAACCTGTGTTTACATCAAAATATTCTTTGACTTCACTTCCTGATTTGGATGAAATAGTTACCACATAAACATCTTTATCATCCACTTTTGCAATCATGGGTTCCAATGATAATTGATACTCTGGATTTGAATATTGGGCTTCCGGAAAAGGCGTTGCGCTCTCTTTAATCCTTGCACTTTGTTTCATCACCAATTTTTTGACTTTGTCCCATTGCAGACACACTCACACTGTCGCCATTTACCAGAACTTTTTGAACCACCGTGTTAGAAGAAGTCAAAGTAATTGATTGAAGCATATGATCGGGCGCCTTGTATTTATTGGTCAGTTCTATTCCCTGTCCCTGCACTTCACCTTTGGCTGTGTAAGACAAATCTTTAATGTCATTTATTTTATCTTTTCCGCCGATTGCTTTCAGATAATTATCGATAACTGTTGAAGCGGTAAGCCCTTGAGGCACCGGTTTTAAAGGTTCTCCCGAATAGGTGTTGTTAGATGGATCAATATCAGGGTAATCATGATCAGGGTCAATAGTGATCTTTTTTATCGTTGAAGTGGAAGGATAATGGAAAGTCCATTCCCCACCGCGTTGCCAGATTTCTGCCGGAAGTTCAATTGAATCTGTTTTACCATTTTCCTGTTCAATTTTCATCGGCACCGGCAGCACCATCTGGTCATTATTTACAATAGTGATCAGAGCGCCTTTTGCAGGATCATTATCTACATATTTTACATCCTTAACACCCTGGTCAAGTTTAGAATTGGTAAAGAACCAGCCTCTCCAGAAATACGAAAGATCTTCACCACTTACATTTTCGATCGTTCTGAAAAAATCCCATGGAGTCGGATGTTTAAAAGCCCAGCGGTCAATATAAATTCTGAAAGCAGAATCGAAACGCTCCTTGCCCAGAATCTGGTTGCGCAAAATATCCAATCCGTCACCCGGTTTTTGATAAGCCGCTACACCCAAAAAGCTTTGCTGGGTTACATCAGGAATAGTCATGATAGCATCTGCATCGCTTTTAAACATGTAAGGCGCCGATTTTTCAACGTCACTTTTTTGATAGAATTCTCCGTTATTAAATACTTTCGTATCTACTCCATTGATGAAAGTATTAAAGCCTTCATCCATCCATGGGAATTTACGTTCATTGGAACCTACAATCATCGGGAACCAGTTGTGGCCAAATTCGTGATTGGTCACATTCCACAAACCTCCGCCGCTGCTTCTGTACGAACAAAAAACAATTCCCGGGTATTCCATACCGCCAACAATACCTGCCACATTGGTAGCGGAAGGATAAGTAAATTCATACCATTCTTTTGAATACAATTCGATAGCGCCTTTTACAAATTCGGTTGATCTTTTCCATGCATTATCTTTTGCACTTTCAACAGGATAAACTGATTGTGCCAAAGCTTTTTTACCACTTGGCAAATTAATTCTTGCCGCATCCCAGATAAACGCTTTGGAAGCAGCCCACGCGACATCACGTGTGTTGTTACATACAAAATGCCAGGTAAGGGTTGATTTATTAGGATGATAAGAAGTGCCGTTTAATTCGTCTGCGCTAACAATAGTCACCGTTTTATCACTTTTCTTTGCCTGTTCCAGCCTGTTTCTTACAGTAGAAGTTAAACATTCAGCAGGGTTTTGCAAAGCACCTGAACCTACAACAATCAGGTTGGACGGTGCCGTAACTGTATAATCAATGTTTCCATATTCAAGATAAAACTCACCTGCGCCAAGATATGGCAAAGTGTTCCATCCTTCTATATCATCAAACACACACATGCGCGGAAACCATTGTGCTATTTCATATATCCATCCGTTTTTTGTATCCAGTCTTCCCATTCGATCTGTGCCGTATTCAGGAACAGAAAAGGCGTAATCAATTTTTAACTGAAGCGATCCTGTTTTAGCAGCTAAAGGTTGTGGAAGCCATACCTGCATACGCGTATCGGAAACTTTATATTTTGCTTTGGTCGTTTTGCCATTCATTACAATATCTACTGATTTTAGTTCATCGCCCTTCGTAAATTGTCTGATTGGCCCAACGGCCGCCTGTGATCAAACTCGTAGCTTGTGCGCGGCTATCTTCCCGGTAAATATTTTGATCCAAGTTGAAGCCATAAAAATTTTAAAGCATCGGGGCTGTTGTTTTTGTAGGTAATAACTACCGTTCCTTTCACTGTTTTGGTCGGCAGTATCAAGTGAAACGTTAATTTTATAATCAGCACGGTTTTGCCAATAAGCCGGGCCCGGTTGGCCGCTGGCGCTCCTGTATTCATTTCCGTTTGAAGGATAAAAAAACGGTGCAAATGCCTTGTGTTGATCATAATGTGAGACGCTGTCTTCTGATTGCGAAAAAACGGTGCCGCCGGCAATCATCAATAAAAATGCTACGATAGCTAATCTTTTCATAATAAATTTTTTTAAAGTTGTGAAGTTATAATATTTCACTTTTATAGTGTTCGAATTTATTTGAACGGCTCTGCAAAATCGGGTTGATGACGGTACAATTTAGCGCAAAACTAAAATTTCGATTTTTTCTTTGTTTACTAAACACAGTAAAACAACATAATTCCGCTTTTTTGTTTTCCAATACCTTTTAAAAATCTAATCAAAGAGAAATTTTAAAATATGATTCCCGTCATAGTGCCGAGTGCCAAAAATCAGTTTTTCTCTTGCCATCCATAATTTCTACTTTGTTGGCGAATATTTATCTCACTTTTCATTCGAAATTATGTTTGATATTACCAAGCCCGTTGACCTCACACTTCATGCCGAAGGCACCGGCCCCAAAAGACTTCGTCGCCCGGTTTATATGGATTTTATGCCGCCCTGCAACAGCGCTTGTCCTGCCGGAGAAAACATCCAGGCATGGATGGCACATGCACAAAGCGGAAATTATTTTGAAGCTTTCCAAACCATTGCAGAAGACAATCCATTTCCGGCAATTATGGGTCGTGTGTGTGTAAAACCATGTGAAACCGGTTGCAACCGCACTCACATTGATACTGCCGTTAGTATTCATGCAGTAGAAAGATATATCGGCGATGAAGCGCTTAAAGAAAAATGGCCGATAAAATTTTCAGCAACACCTACCGGCAAAAGAGTGATGGTAGTTGGTGCAGGCCCTGCAGGCTTATCTGCAGCGTATCATCTTACCCGCATGGGACATACCGTTGAGGTGTTTGAAGCAAGTGAAACCGCTGGCGGACTTTTAGCGACAGGGGTTCCTGATTACCGTTTACCCAAAGAAATATTGCAGGAAGAAATAGACCGGATTGTAAACATGGGAATTAAGATTTATCCTGAATCATAAAATCAAAGACATAATGAAAGAAAAAAAAGATGGCAATTTCGACGCCGTCTTTCTTTCTATTGGCGCAGAAGTGATCAGGCAGGAAAATTTTGAAAAAGATGATTCAGTTTACATTTCTGACGCCTTTTCATTTTTTAAAGAAATGAAAACTGATCCGTCTCCTTTTGAAGGAAAGAAAGTGGTAGTATATGGCGGGGGCAAACTTGCCTTATACCTCTCACGAATTATAAAAAGATTCGGATCAGAAGTAACTGTTTATTTCGCGGGCGATAAAAAAATGATGCCGGCTTATGATTACGAAACTGAAGATGCTTTGGCAGAAGGCGTTCACATTAATCTGTTAAAAAGAATTTCAAAAGTTGAGGACAAGAAGATCACTTTGGAAACAATGAAGATTGAAAAAGGCAAAGCGATCGGAACCGAGGAGTTTGAAACAGTTGATGCAGATGTGTTGATCATTGCCAATCGCCAGGAATCGGACTCTTCTTTCCTAAGCGCCCTTTCAGACATACTTATTAATGATGATGGAACTGTAAAAATCGATGCAGAAAGAATGACGGGCCATGAAGGAATTTTTGCGGGCGGTGATATGCTGCCCTCTGAAAACAGGAGTTCAACCATCGCAATCGGGCACGGGAAAAAAGCCGCACGATTTATCGATGGTTATCTCAACCAGCAACCTTATATAAAACCCGACAAGCATCAAACTGCCAGTTACAAAAAACTTCACATGTGGTATAAAACGGATGCGCCGCAAAAAGAACAGGACAAACTTGCTCCTTCAGTTGCGATCCAAAGTTTTGATGAAGTGATCTCCGGCTTATCTGAAGCTCAAGCACGATTTGAAGCACAGCGATGCCTTAGTTGCGGCAATTGTTTTGAATGCGACGGCTGCTTTGGCGCATGCCCTGAAGATGCCATCATTAAATTAGGAAAAGGAAACCGCTATAAATTTAATTACGATGCATGCACAGGTTGCGCTGTATGCTACGAACAATGCCCTTGCCACGCGATTGAAATGATTCCAGAACCTGTTAATCTATAAACTGATGTCAACTAACAAAAAAATAATTTCAACTATAGACGGAAATGAAGCTGCTGCTTATGTTGCTTATCGAACCAATGAAGTTTGTGCCATCTACCCTATCACTCCAAGTTCTACAATGGCCGAACTTGCCGATGAATGGGCTTCCAAAGGAATAAAAAATATTTGGGGAGGTATTCCGAGCGTGATGGAAATGCAAAGTGAAGGCGGCGCTGCCGGAACCGTTCATGGTGCATTGCAAACAGGTTCGTTAACCACCACATTTACAGCTTCACAGGGATTAATGCTGATGTTGCCTAATATGTATAAAATCGCGGGCGAGTTAACGCCAACTGTTTTTCATGTTGCCGCACGTTCTTTGGCAGCGCAGGCACTTTCTATTTTTGGTGATCACCAGGATGTAATGGCCGTGCGGACTACAGGTTTTGCTTTATTAAGTTCGGCAAGTGTTCAGGAAGCACATGATTTTGCGCTGATTGCACAAGCAGCTACTTTAAAATCAAGAATTCCGATCGTTCATTTTTTTGACGGCTTTCGTACTTCACATGAAGTAAACAAGCTGGAACTTTTGACTGATGAGCAGATCAAATCGATGATAGATGATGAGTATGTTATTGCACACCGAAACAGGGCATTAAACCCTGAAAATCCTTTTGTGAGAGGCACCGCTCAAAATCCTGATGTCTATTTCCAGGCGAGGGAAACCGTAAATTCATTCTATAATAAAATGCCTTCGATTGTTGATGAGGTGATGAATGATTTTGCAAAAATGACCGGAAGGAAATATGATTTGTTTCAATATACCGGCGCTCCCGATGCAGAACGCATTATTATCATTATGGGATCAGCCGGGGAAACAGTAGCAGAAACGGTTAAAGCTTTGAACAAAAACGGAGAAAAAGTCGGCGTAATTCAAATTCGTTTATACAGGCCATTCTCTTTAGATCACTTCCTGAAAGCTTTACCTTCAACAACAAAATCAATTGCCGTTCTTGACAGAACAAAGGAAGCAGGCGCATCCGGCGAACCAATTTACCAGGATGTGTTGTCGTCTCTTGTAGAGGCTTTGCAAAATGGCAGGATGGAAAAACTTCCTAAAATTATTGGTGGTAGGTACGGCCTTTCTTCCAAAGAATTTACACCGGCAATGGTTAAAGCAGTATTTGATGAACTAAAAAAAGAAGCTCCAAAAAATAATTTTACAATCGGTATCAATGATGATGTAACCTTTACCAGTCTTGACTTTGACCCTTCTTTCACTTTGGATGAATCAGAATGGCGGCAAGGTTTGTTTTTTGGTTTGGGGGCTGATGGAACTGTGGGTGCGAATAAAAACACTATCAAGATCATCGGAGAAAACACAGATTTGTTTGCACAAGGATATTTTGTGTATGATTCAAAAAAATCAGGAGCACGCACAGTATCTCATTTGCGTTTTGGGCCTAACCCGATTCGTGCGCCTTATCTGATTACCAAAGCAGATTTCATTGCTTGCCATCAATTCAATTTCACTGAAAAGGTGGAGATGCTGAAATATGCAAAAGAAGGCGCTACTTTTTTATTAAATAGCCCTTATGGCAAAGATGAAGTTTGGGATAAATTATCAGGGCAAGTGCAGCAAAGCATTATCGAAAAGAAACTGAAATTTTTTGTGATAGATGCAACTTCAGTTGCACGGGATACGGGTATGGGTACACGCATTAACACGATAATGCAAACCTGCTATTTTGCCTTATCAGGCGTGTTGCCGCGGGAAGATGCGATCAAACAAATAAAAAAGGCGATCCAAAAAACCTACTTCAAAAAAGGGCAAACGTAATTGATAAAAATTTTAAAGCGGTAGATGCGACACTGGAAAATCTATACGAAGTTATCATATCCGGAAAAGGTATCTGCAGCGGATCATGCGCTTTTTACTGTTTCAGCAAAAGCGCCCGAATTTCGTACAAAAAGTTACTTCTGTAATGATGGCGGATCATGGCGATCAATTGCCGGTAAGCATGTTACCAATTGACGGAACTTATCCAAGCGGCACTACTCAATGGGAAAAAAGAAATGTTTCTGACCTTGTTGCTTCATGGGAACCGGATTTATGTATTCAATGTGGCAACTGCGCGTATGTTTGTCCGCACAGCGTTATAAGGTCTAAATTTTATCACATCGATAATTTGGAAAAAGCTCCGGAAGGTTTTAAGCATGCTCCTATTAATGCAAGAGGTTTTCCTGAAACGCAATATTCTTTGCAGGTTTACCTGGAAGATTGTACCGGTTGTAATTTATGTGTGGAAGCTTGCCCTGTCACCGAGCAAGGAAACCTTCACCATAAAGCGATCAATTTGACAGAAAAAGAGCCGGTGCTTGAGTAGAAAAACAAAATATTGATTTTTTTGAAACCATCACTTGGAACGATCGTTCAAAAATTGATTTCTCAACCGTTCATGGAGCGCAGTTCCTGGAGCCACTTGTTTGAATTTTCAGGAGCATGTGCAGGTTGTGGAGAAACACCATATTTGAAATTATTATCACAATTATTTGGTGAAAGATTACTGGTGGCAAATGCGACAGGATGTTCTTCTATTTATGGAGGTAATCTTCCCACAACTCCATGGACAAAAAACAAACAAGGCCGAGGCCCGGCATGGTCAAATTCTTTATTTGAAGATAATGCAGAGTTTGGTTTGGGAATGAGAATTACTGCCGATAACCAACTTGAAACCGCAAAGCAATATTTACTTGAATTAAAAGATCTACTTGGGGAAGATTTTGTGAATGAGATTTTAGATGCAAAGCAAATCCAGGAATCGGAGTTCGTGGCGCAGCAGCTTAGAGTGCAATTGTTAAAGGAAAAATTGAAAACAATTGATTCACCTGATGCGCAGCATTTACTTTCCGTTTGCGATCAGTTTGTTCGCCGCAGTGTGTGGCTCGTTGGCGGCGATGGTTGGGCCTATGATATTGGTTACGGCGGATTGGATCATGTTTTGGCAAGCGGAAAAAATATTAAAGTTTTGGTTCTTGATACAGAAGTATATTCCAATACAGGTGGACAATCTTCCAAAGCCACACCCACGGCCGCTACTGCAAAATTTGCTGCCGGAGGAAAGCCGGGCGGTAAAAAAGATTTGGCAATGCAGGCAATTTCTTACGGAAATGTTTATGTAGCAAGAGTTGCGCTGGGAGCCAATCCACAGCAAACATTACTCGCGATGCGTGAAGCAGAAGCTTATGACGGGCCTGCTCTTATTTTAGCGTACAGTCATTGCATTGCTCATGGTTATGATTTGAAATATGGTTTGCAGCAGCAAGACAAAGCCGTTGCTTCAGGGCATTGGCCTTTGATAAGATACAATCCGACTTTGAGACAGAAAAATCAAAATCCATTTGTGCTTGATTCTCCAAGGCCAACAATTCCTTTACGAGACTACGCTTATAACGAACTCCGTTATAAGGTGCTGACAGTAACGCATGCAGAAGAAGCAGAAAAATTGATGAAACGTGCGCAGGAATTGGTAAACCTGAAATGGAAAAATTATGAAGAACTCGCCACAAAAAAGGCAAGCGATTTTGTTCCGGTTGCATAATTAAAACATACAAATATGAACACAGATACAACGTACATGGGAATCAGGCTGAAGACTCCTATTGTGGTGTCAGCCTGTCCTTTATCTGAAAAAACAGATAACATCGTGGAAATGGAAGATAGTGGCGCAGGTGCGGTCGTCCTTTTTTCATTGTTTGAAGAACAAATAAAAAAAGAAGAAGCAGGATTTGCGGAAGTATTGCTCGAAACTTCAAATTCCTTTGCCGAAGCACGCGATTTCTTTCCTGCTCACCAATATAATATCGGAACGGATGCTTACCTGGAAAATATAAGGAAAGCTAAAGAGCGCGTTAATATTCCGGTAATAGCAAGCCTAAACGGCATCACCAATGAAGGTTGGATTTATTATTCAAAGCTAATGGAACACGCTGGTGCGGATGCAATTGAAGTAAATATATTTTTTATTCCCGGGGAGATTGAAATGTCTTCAGCCGAAGTTGAACATCGCTATCTGAATATTATTGACAACATTAAAGAGACTGTAAAAATCCCGGTTGCTGTAAAAATAAATCCTTATTTCAGTGCAATGGGAAATATGGCTTATAGACTCAAAAAAGCCGGCGCTGATGCTTTGGTTCTATTCAACCGGTTTTATCAGCCGGATTTTGATATACATGAGTTGACGATCAAAAACGATCTGATCTACAGTGAATCAAATGAGATCCGATTGCCATTGTTGTGGCTCGCTTTATTATATGGAAAAGTAGATATTTCGCTCGCGGCTACCACAGGTGTTGCAGAGCGCGACAGAAGTAATCAAATATTTACTTGCAGGCGCAGATGTAGTAATGACAGCCTCTTCATTATATAAAAACGGTATCAATTATCTAAGAACATTGAACAGGAATTTAAGAAACTGGATGACAGGAATGGGATTTGATGATATTAGACTCATTCAAAGGAAAATTAAGCCAGCAATACATTTATGATCCTACTGTTTATGAAAGAACCAATTACATTAAAATTCTTGGCAGTCTAAAGTAGGAGCACAAAAATTACTACCATCTATTTTAAAAAAAATTGAAATAACCCTATGAATAATTCGATTGTTCAATTCATTGAAAAACAAAAATCATGTACTTTATGTTGTGTTGATGAAGTATGGAAAGCCTTATTGTTTTAGCTGTTTTTATATATTTAATGCAGAACACGGCTTATTGTATTTTAAATCTTCTGCCAAATCAAAACATTGCGGTTTGCTCGAAAACAATCCTTTTGTAGCAGGAACGATTTTACCCGATAAACTAAATGTTCTCATGATAAAAGGCATTCAGTTTGAAGGAGAAGTTTTGCCTCCCAATCATTTTTTAGTTAACGAAGCTTCGTCATTTTATCATAAGAAAAATCCTGCGGCACTGGCAATACCGGGGGATATCTGGATCGTAAAAATCGAGAGCATAAAAATGACAGACAGTACTTTCGGTTTTGGGAAAAAAATTACTTGGAGCAGAAGTGAAATAGCAGCAGGAGTTCCTGTTGAATCGTAAATTATTTCAAGAAAATATTCAGAAGGGCTTTTAAATTTCTCTATAGTAAACCAACAAATAACAAAGCATTTTTATTTTGCCAGGCTGTATTTACATTCCTAATCTCAAAGAATATCTAAAGAGTAATCCGATAAAAATTGCCGCACCAAAACTTAATAATGTACCTATTAAAACATATTCCGTCAGCTTCCTGTCTTTGGCTTCTTTCAAATCACCAAAACGAAAAATTGATTTCGCAGCAAGAAGAAATCCCACGCCTGCCCATTGATTGATAACAATAAAAATAAAAACAAGTAACCGCTCAAAAAATCCAATATATTTTCCCGCGCTTTGCAACGAAGCCCTGTCCTGCCCTTCCGGCTCAGGTGTCCATTTTGAAATAAATATTTTTACGCCAAATGAAACCGGGCTGGTAAGAAAAATAATGCCGGTGAGCAATAATAAAAATCCCTTGTTTTGAAAAATAAAAACAGGAAAACTTTTTCCTTCAAGCCACAACCATATAAGATAAATAACAATAAAATGAAGCGCCTGATCTATAAAAAACAGTAAGCGCCGGTTATCGGTCATTTTGTAAAATTAATTTGAGTGAATCAATTATAAAATGGACAATAAAAATCAGTAATGCGTATTTCCAATATTGTAAATTCCAAAGAAATAAAAGAACGAGTAGTCCATGAAGTAATGAATGAACGTACAATTGCCATGCGGCCAGTTTTTTTGCTTCTTTAGCTTTTACCCATGCAGCCGGTTGCAATAAAAAATCACCAACCAGATGGGCGAGAAAAAGTTTGAGCAGAATGATTCATTTCAAAAGTTTTAGTTTTGATTTATACATTTCGTTTACTTCCATTATTTCTTCATAATAAGCTCTTCTGAGTCTCGTACTTATCGCACTTTGTTTTATACCCACCATTTGCCCAAGTTGTTGCTGTGATTTATCCGGGTTTTCCATCGCTACTGAAACAATTTCTGCCGTATTAACGGTCCAGTTATTCATCGCGATCAGGGCGAGCTTTAAATAAAGATTCATTTCATTATCAAATTGTGGCCAGTCAGCTTTTTATTGCAAGATTTTGTTTTTCCTGTTTAAGCATTTCAAATTTTTCGCCGGAATTCACAAACGCGCTTCCGTTTGATTCAGTAATTTTTGCTGCGTTATAGGTTCTTGTGCCGATTCCGATTGCCATACGCACATTTATTCCTTTTACAGCTTTCAAACTTGCTTTAAGTTTCATCGCTACCAACAAGCGCATCTTCCGGTTTATTGATCACTGCCTGGAAACTGTCACCACGGTATATTTCCCATGTTTTAGGAGTTTTACCAATCCTGTTCAATTCTTTCTTTAAAGGCGTAAGCCAAACGCGCGGCGCATTTTTTTTTGAATTGATCACATCGCCTGTAATAACAGCAATCATTGCTTTTTATTTTAAAGCTAAAAATTATTTGCAGTAATAAACTTATTGCATTTTTATGCAATAATCAAATTTATTGCATTTTTGTGCAATAATTACGAATATTGCATATTTATACAATAATAAAAAATATAGAAAATTTTACGACGGACAGCAGAAAGGAGAATCGAATTACCAGCCAAAATATTTCTTGGCATTATTGAAACAAATGTCCTGAATTATTTTTCCTGTCCATTTAATATCATCCGGCAATTCGCCTTTTTCAATTTCTTCACCAAAAAGATTGCAAAGTATTCTGCGGAAATATTCGTGACGCGGGTAAGAAAGAAAAGAGCGGGAATCGGTAAGCATTCCTACAAACCTGCTCAACAATCCCATATTGGACAAGGCATTGATCTGTTTTGTCATTCCATCTTTTTGATCCAAAAACCACCATGCAGACCCAAATTGCATTTTTCCGGGAATGGTTCCGTCATTAAAGTTGCCGATCATCGTGGCCACCAATTCATTATCGGAAGGATTAAGATTATATAGAATAGTTTTGGTCAATTGATTATTCAAATCAAGGCGCGCTGAAAAATTTCACCATAGAATCACCCTGCGGAAAATCGCCAATTGAATCCCAGCCGGTATCCGGGCCGATTAAGTCATTTTTGCCCTGATATTATTATTCCTGAAAGCCCCTACATGGTATTGTTGCACCCAGCCTTTTTCATGATCCCAAATCGCAGAACATGTAAACATAGCAGATTTGAATTTCAGATTTTCGCCTGACTGTAAGTTCACTGCCGGCATAAATTTTATCGAAAATAAAATTGATTTCTTCATCAGAATAATCTTCGGCATAAATATATTCCAGCCCATGATCAGAAACCGAACAACCATTCGCTGCAAAAAAATCGTGGCGTTGTTTTAAGGCATCAAGGTAAGAGTCGAAAGTAGAAATTTCAATGCCGCTTACTGTTGCTAATTTGTTTACATAAGCTTTAAAATCTGCTGAATCATCTACAGCCATTGCCTTATCGGGCCTAAAAGCAGGAAGAATTTTTATTTCAAATCCATCTTCTTTTATTTTTTGATGATATTCAAGTGAATCGGTAGGATCATCAGTTGTACAAACGACTTTCACATTCATCTTACGCAACAAATTACGCACTGAATATTCTTTGGTGCGAAGTTTCTTACTGCACTTATCATAAATTTTTTTTGCAGTAGAAGGATTCAAAATTTCATCCACATCAAAATATCTTTTTAGCTCCAGGTGTGTCCATTGATAAAGCGGATTTCGCAAAGTATAAGGAACAGTTTCCGCCCACTTTTCAAATTTTTCCCAATCACTTTTATCTCCCGTGCAATAGCTTTCATCTACTCCATTGGTGCGCATCGCACGCCATTTGTAATGATCGCCATACAACCAGATCTGCGTAAGGTTTTCAAAATTAATATCATTGGCAATTTGTTCAACAGGAAGGTGACAATGATAATCAATGATGGGCATTTCCTCCGCATAGTCATGATATAATTTTTGTGCTGTTTCTGTTTCCAGCAAAAAATTTTTACTTAAAAACTTTTTCATTTTCTAATATTTCTCAACCTGTTTAAAAATTCAAATTATTTATACAGACTTACGCCCCTCTTCCAGGGAATAAAATCATTTTGTTTATTCCTTACAGCACTCACTTCAATTTCGCCGCTTGCTACTTTTATTACATATTCAAAATTCTTTCACCTGCTTCTTCAATCGTTTCTTCTCCTTCTATAATTGTACCTGTATTGATATCAATAATATCATTCATTTTATTGATATAAAGTAGTATTGCTCGAAAGTTTTATTACCGGCGCAACAGGATTTCCTGTGGGTGTTCCCAAACCGGTTGTAAACAAAACAATATTAGCTCCTGACCCACTTCTGCTGTCGTACTTTCCACATCATTGCCCGGTGTACAAAGCAGATTAAGTCCCGGTTTCGTAACCATTTCAGGATAATCCAAAACAGCGGTAACCGGCGAGGTTCCTCCTTTTTTTGCAGCGCCCGCAGATTTAATGGCATCTGTAATTAAACCGTCTTTTATATTTCCCGGAGAAGGATTCATATCAAAACCCGAACCTACAGCTTTTGCTTTTTCATTGTAAACGCGCATCAGGTTGACCAAAACGTTCTGCAGTTTCCTGGTCGATACATCTGATCACTCAAATTTTGTTCTACACCACACAATTCAGGAAATTCAGCAAGGATAACAGAGCCACCAAGCGCCACCAAGAAGATCAGAAGTATAACCGATAGCAGGATTAGCAGAAATTCCGCTAAAACCATCAGAGCCGCCGCATTCAAGGCCGATACAAAGTTTACTTAAAGGAGCTGGTTTTCTTTCTATATTGATTCGCTTGAACCAAGTCCCGCAAAAGTTTGTTTGATAGCTTTTGATATCAGGTCGGATCCAGTTCCTACTTGTTGCTGTTCCAAAATATATAGTGGTTTGGAAAAATTTTTATCTCTCTTTTTTATTTCTTCCTGCAAAATACCAACCTGGGCATTCTGGCAACCAAGACTTAAAACCGTTGCTCCTGCTACGTTTGAATGGGTAATATAGCCTGCCAATAATCCACACAAAGCCTGTGCATCATCTCTTGTTCCGCCACAACCTCCTTCATGTGAAAGGAATTTTATCCCATCAACATTCGGAAAAACTCTTTGCTTTTTTTCTTCTTCTTCCTTTGCTGCAACATCGGCATTTAAAATATCATCAATATTTTTTCCTTCCTTATAAAGATGAACGAGTTTGGAAACTTCAATTTTTGTCTTCTCGTTTCTTCCGTATCCTAATTCATTTACCAGTGCTTCACGCAACACTTCAATATTTCGATTTTCACAAAAAACCAATGGAATAACAAGCCAATAGTTGGCCGTTCCGACTTTTCCATCGGGGCGATGAAAACCATTAAAAGTTCTGTTCACAAATTTTGAAACATCAGGTTTATGCCAATCTGTTTTTCTTTCTCCCGCCTGAAATCCGCTTGCAGCATGCTTTACATTAGAAGTCGTAATTCTTCCCCCTGCCGGAATTTCAGTTTCCGCTTTACCAACAAGCACGCCATACATAAATATTTCATCGCCCGGTTGCATATCTTTTATAACAAATTTGTGTTTAGCCGGAACCCGGTCCACAAGCGTATAATCATCACCGTTATATTCAACTTTATCATTTACAGCAAGGTCAGTTAATGCCACCAAAACATTATCCGCCGGATGTATCTTCATCACTTTTTGTTTCATAACTACACAACTGTTTTTGGAGAATAATACGCTTCTATTTTAGCCTTCATTCCATTTTCTATAATACTTTTCAAATTTCTTGTTAGACCGCTTTGTTGAAACCTTTAAGACGAGTAAGGTCATGACCCCAAATAGAAATATCCTTTAAAACTTCGTTTACTACACCTTCAGGATTTTGATTTTTCCAAGGCGTGATAAAATTTATCAGCAGAAGGATCTTCGATCAAATATTCTTGCACCATTTAGCTTCTCCAAAATATTCTTTCCCTTTTTGCTTTACAGCCTTCATAAAATAAAGATAAGCCGCAAATCCCAAAGCAAACAAAGAAGGAACAGTCTCATTCTTTTTATAATAATTAATTAATAACGGAATGCATCTCATCTTCATTTTAGAAGTATAATTAAGCGTGATATTTTTCCATCGATGATGAATATGTGGATTTCTGAAACGATCAAGTACTTTGGAAATAAAAGACTGTTTTACGTTGTCATCAATTTCATAAGGAATAGAAGGTGCAATTTCATTTCGCATCAGATCTTCGATAAATGAAGCAAAATTTTCATTTTCCATTGCATGGTGCACGGTATCAAAACCTGCCAGAAAAGCAAGCCCACAAGTTAAAGTATGAGTTCCGTTTAAGTAACCGCAATTTTAATTCCCGGTGCAAGATCGATATTCGTGTTCAATTACCACCCCTTCATCGGCTTCGGCAAATGACAAAATATTTTTTATTTTTTCATCACCTTCAATTGCCCACAAACTATATACTTCAGACATGATCAATAAATCATCACTGTAACCCAATTCGTTTTCAATTTCATTTCTTATTTCTTTTGAAGGCATTCCTGTAACAATTTTATCTACCAACGAATTGCAAAAATAATTGCTATTTTCAAGCCATTCAATAAATTCATCTCTCCAGAGAATTCAGATGCGCGAGTTCCAAAACAATCGATTCCAAGTTTTTTACCATTTTCCAAAATCAATTCTGTTGGCACAATAACAAAACCACTGTCTAAGCTTCCTTTAAAGCTGTAAATCTTTCATACAAAAATGCAAGCAATTTTCCGGGATAAGAAACCGGCGGATGTTTGCGAATGTCATCTTTCACCAATATGAATTCCAACTTCAGTTGTATTTGAAATAATGATTTGCAGATCTTCATTGTGCGCGCATTTTAAAATTTCACTCCATTCGTCCTGCGCATTTAAGACACGGCTAATGGCAGAACAAATAATATTTTCTTCCACTTTATTTCCATTTTGAATGCCACGTTCACACAAGGTGTACAATCCATCCTGTTTATCAAACGCAGTCGTATCGCCTTTTGAGGTAGATTTTACAACGACAATCCTCCCGTTAAAAATACCCACTTTGTTAGCTGCGTCAATAAAATAATCCGGCAATCCACGAAGTAAAACGCCGGTTCCGAATTGCAACACTTTTTCAGGCAAATCAAATATCTCCTCATCTGGCAAAGCTACTTTTTCGGAAGTAATATTTTTTAAGTTGTAGCGCGATAATTTCATAGTCATAAATTTTCTCCAATTATTTTTCAGTAATTCAATTTTTAATTTCACTTTTTGTAGTGTCCATCGTTTTTGTCAACAATTATTTTTTTAAATTTCGACCGAGCAAAAGAATTTTGAAACAGCATAAGACACATTATGAAAGCTGTCACATTTAAAATAATATGTTTTCCTTTCGTCATTTACTCTTCAACCGTTTTCAGTAAACCAACAAATAATTCACTTTTTAATTCTTCATTTTGTTTGCTCTATCGCCCATTTCACCAAGTCTTCAGCCGCCTGGTAATTTTGAAAATCCGGTGGAATTTTTCTTCCATCAGTGTACTCATTATAAAACCACGGATCACCAACCGCAAACACAGTTCCCTTTCCAATTTTAGCAACGGCAGCCACATTTAAATTTCCCTGTTTGAAAACCGTGGTATGCCGGTGAATTTACAGAAAGTGAGGAATATTCTTTGATGTAAACTTTCTTCACATCTTTGAAAATAACATTTCCGGGATCAACATCAATCTTTGCCATTTCAAAATGTGGCTCGGTCTCTTTATTGTTACAATCATAATTAAATTGAATACCAAATTTCTCCGCAAGCTTATTGAAATGTTCAAATTCCACATTGGCAGAATCATTGCTAAACAATAAAAGCACACCCCCATTTTTTACCCACGCATAAATAGGATTAATATCAGCCGAATTTATATAATTGGGATGTTCACTTTCTTTTTCGTTGTCGGGGTCTACAATAATATAAATGGAACTATTTTTTAAATTTTTTAAGGTAGGAGCCACTTTCAGGGAATTCGTTTGTACACCATATTTATGAAAAATATTGCCAAACATTGAATAACCCCCATTGTCTCTTTCCTCCCATACATAATGCCATTGAACTGTTTTGCCGGTGATATCTTTCTTTATTTCATGATTAAAATAGTAATCAAGCGTTACCGTTTTTCCTTTGCCAACAGAAAGCGTCGGCAGAAGATTCATTTCATCAGAAGCGAGTAAAAAAGCGCCAATGCCTTTTGGATCGTTGGTTACTACTTTTTCATTGATATAATAATTATAACTTCCGTCACGGTAAGGATGGCCACCCAAGCCGGATACGCTTACCGTTCCTTGTAAATTCGTTTGACCGTTATCGTTACTAATAAACTTTTTAATAATTCCCGCGTATCCTTTTTTTGCAACTGATAAATAAGAAGAAGGCAGATAACCAAGTCGCACACCTTTTGCCAATGCATAAACGAACATGCAGCTTGCTGATGCTTCTTCATAATTACCTTTCCTGTTAGGGAAATTCAATACATCCCACCACAAACCGCTTTTTGGATCCTGCACCTTGGAAACCGCAGCAGCGAAGTGATCCAGAATATGACATCAATTCTTTTCTTTTCGGATGATCTTTCGGAAAAGAGGGCAATGCATCCACCAAACCCATTCCATACCAGCCCATTGCTCGTGCCCAGAAATTAGCAGAAAGCCCCGTTGTTTTATTCGCCCATGCTTCTTTTTTCGAAGCATCATAACCGTGATAGAGCAATCCTGTTTTAGGATCACGTGCATGCTTTTCCATCAAAATAAATTGGTTTGCAATATCATTAAAATCAGAATCTTCATGAAAGGTTGAAGCCCATTCTGCATAAAACGGTTCTGCCATGTAAAGCCCATCGAGCCACATCTGATTTGGATAAATTTTCTTATGCCAAAAGCCACCTTCGTTCGTGCGGGGTTGTTGTCGTAATTGTTCTCTTAATGTAGAAGCTGCTTTATAATATTTTTGTTTACCTGAAACTTCAAAAAGCGTAAGCAAAATTCTTCCGCACAAAATATTATCGAGTGTATAATCACCAAATTTATAGGTGCGGATATTTCCGTCGTCATCCACAAAAAAATCCATGCTTTTTTTCATGTAATCGAAATATTCTCCATTTCCTGTTTGTTTCCAAAGGCCTTCTATTCCTTTTAAAATCACGCCCTGGTCATAATTCCATTTGGCGAGTTTACCGTTGTTTGTCAATGAGTCTTTCCAAATATTCATCACCGTTTCGGCCATTGCGCGGCCATAATTTTCCGGCTGCTGTGCAGATGAAGAAAAAGAAATCATGACAAAAAGTGAAAGGCAAAACATTATTTTGATCATAACCAAAACATTTTACGCTCTATTACATATTTACAATCATTGATTCGATTGAATCAGAATATTTTTTATTTCAGGTTTTTAATTTCTATAAAGTCCATATCGGCAAAAGATTGATTTTCTCCCGCCATGCCCCATATAAATGAATATGCCGCTGTGCCGCAGCCCGCATGAACTGACCACGGAGCCGAAATAACGGCTTCATGATTTGACAAAACAAGATGCCGTGTTTCTTCAGGCTGCCCCATAAAATGGAATACACGCTGGCCTTCCTGCACATCAAAATACAAATACACTTCCATCCTACGGTGATGTGTATGCGCAGGCATCGTGTTCCAGACATTACCTTCTTTTAAAATCGTTAAACCCATCACCAACTGGCAACTTTTAATCCCGTTTTCATGAATGTATTTATGAATTACTCTCTGGTTGCTTGTTTTAGAATCACCCAGACTTTCAGTAACCGCCTCTTCCTTTTTCATTAATTTGTTTTCATAAGCATGATGAGCGGGAGTAGAAAGAAGATAGAAAAAAGCAGGCTTTGCCGGATCATCACTTTGGAATGAAATTTCTTCCGTTCCTTTTCCAAGGTAAAGGCAATCAAGCCCGCTTAAAGGGTAACTCATTTCCACCGGCAGTTACTCTTCCATCGCCGCCGATATTAATGATGCCCATTTCACGTCTTTCAAGGAAAAAATCAGATTTTAAAGCCGGATAGCTTTTCAATACAATGTCATTTTCAGCAGGTACAGCGCCACCAATAATCATCCTGTCATAATGAGAATACACAAAATTGATTTCGCCATTCTTCAGAATATCTGTAACTGCAAATGCATTTCTCAATTGAGAAGTGTTCATTTGTTTTACTTCATTCGGGTTGTGTTCAAATCTTTCTTCCATTATAATTATTTAAATCATTTTTCAACGTCCCATCCATCCGCCATCCACCGTTAATATCTCTCCGTTTACATAGTCTGAAGCCGCAGAACTTAAAAACACAACAGGCCCTTTAAAATCATCCGGCGTTCCCCAACTGCCCGCCGGAATTCTATCTTCGATTGCCTTATTTCTTTCTTTATCTTCTCTTAACGCCTCCGTATTTTTTGTAGCAATGTAGCCCGGCGCGATGCCGTTAATATTAACTCTTTTCGATGCCCATTCATTGGCAAGCGCTTTTACAAGACCAGCAATGGCACTTTTACTCGCGGTATATCCGGCCACATTTATTCCTCCCTGGAATGAGAGCAATGAGCAGGTAAAAATAATTTTACCTTCTCCCCTTTTTACCATTTCTTTTCCGAACTCACGGGAAAGGATAAACGCAGCATCAAGATTGATCGAAAGAACCGCATCCCATTCTTCGTCATTATGTTGAATAGCAGGATCTCTTTTTATAATTCCTGCATTGTTGATCAAAATGTCAACTTTCGAATGTTCTGTTTTTACTTTTGAAATAAACTCATACAATTCTTTCCTGTTTCCCAGGTCAACTTTATAGTGAAAAAACTTTTTACCAAGATTTTTAATTTCTTGTTCAACATCGCTTCCTGCCTGTAAACCCGAAGAAACCCCAATGATATCCGCACCAGCCTCTGCAAGCGCAATCGCCATCGCTTTTCCTATGCCACGGGAGCAACCTGTAATGAGGGCAACTTTTCCGGAAAGAGTAAAAAGATTTGAAGATTTCATAACACCAAGCAATTGTATTTAAAAGAGATTTTTGCAGATTTCTCAAATCTCAATAAGCAAGTGTACTGATAATTTATTAGGATGAACCACAGATTTAAAAGTATTTTTATGCAATCGTTCCCGATAACGTTTCCAATTTTGCTAATAAATTAAAACCATTTAATATTTGGTACTTTTAACCGGTTTTAAAAAAAATCACATCACGAATTTTTTCTCTATGAGATTTGATACAGTTACCATAAAAGATATCGCAAAAGCATTGAACTTTTCAACCTCTACCGTCTCACGTGCGTTAAGAGGAAGTTATGAGATAAGTGAAGAAACAAAAAAGATTGTTCTTGAATATGCAGAGAAAATAAATTACCGGCCCAATCCAATTGCACTAAGTTTAAAAGAAAGAAGAAGCCGCGCTATCGGCGTGGTAGTGAGTGAAATTGCCAACAATTTTTTCTCGCAGGCGATTAACGGAATTGAATCGATCGCCTACAACCGTGGCTACCACGTTATCATAACCCAAAGCCATGAATCAGAAGAACGGGAAAAAGTAAATGTGATGCACCATGCTTCGCGTTCTGTAGATGGGTTATTAATTTCACTTTCCAGCGGAACAGTTGATCTTTCTTATTTAAAAGAATTATATGAAAAAGGATTACCTATCGTTTTTTTCGACAGGATCACTGATGAAATTGTTACGCATAAAGTAACGGCCAATAATTCTCTCGGTGCTTTCCAGGCAACAGAACATTTGATTTACCAGGGTTTTAAAAAGATCGCCCACCTTACCAGCGCTCCTTATTTATCGATCACCAAAGAAAGATTGCAGGGATACAAAGAAGCGCTGGAAAAACACACATTCCTTTTAATGAAGCTTTGGTGAGGCATTGTAATCATGGTGGCATGATAGCGGATGAAGTTGAAGAAGCGGTTACTTCATTATTTAATAGTAAAACCAAACCGGATGCTATTTTTACAGCTAGCGACCGAATCACTACCGTTTGCTTTAAAATATTAAAAGACATGAAACTGAAAAGGGAAGTAGGTTTTGCGGGATTTACCAATACAAAAGTGGGAGAATTATTTGACCCGCCATGACGGTCGTAAGGCAACCAGCTTTCCAGATTGGGCAATCCGCTACAGAAATGCTGATACAAATGATCGAAAGTAAAAGGCCGGTTACCGATTTTGAAACAAAGATATTAGACACCGAATTAATTCTTCGCGAATCGAGTATGAAGAAAGAAAAAGAATAAAACTAACAGTCAATAATAAACGAAAATATCAGTATTTCAGACGCTTCACTTATTATGCATGAATCCAGTTTTAACGTAAAACTTTGAATGTCTTTTATATCATAATAACTGGTGGATGGTTACTACTTCTGACTCAGTTTTATACAAATAAGGAATGCCTGTAGAATAATTTACAAGAGCGACGCCTTTTCTTTTTCCATTAATGTACGCTATGTCCCCCGGGGAAAGCCTTTCAAAAACATTTGATTGAATTTCGATGGTCGCCGTATCGCCATTGAGGCTATTAAGAACATTAAAATTACTAATGTGAACAGGATGATTTGTGATCAACGTTAAATCGGTTACCCAGGTATCATTAACCTTAACTTTCCTGACAGGTATTTCTGAAAAAACCATATTGAGCATGTCGGTTATTGCGCTTGCACTTATTTGATCAGGAATTAAGCCGCCAAGATATTTGCCGGTAGAACTGTCATTTTCAACATCCCGTATTAATTCATCATAAGCCCTCTACCTTCTCTACTTGCCCACTATCGTTTATAGCTACGTATACCGGAAGCGCATGAGCAGAGTCCCTTTGATAGTTCACCTTAAATCTTCTTTTCCAATGAAAGAGATTAAATGCCATTTTACATAAGGTTAGTGTATCATTCTTCCGGTATTTTTGTAACGAAAATTTCAAGTAAACTGAATCATATACCTTCATCGGCTTGGATTGATATGGCCAGCTTTCAACGTGAAATTTTTTGAGAGAAAAATAATAGATAGTATTTGAAGCGGGATTAAATTTTAACTTCCCGAGGGTTCCTGTTCGGAAAATGACAGGACATCAATCCGACAATACAAATAACAAGAGAATTTAGAAACTTTTTAATCTGTGTTAAGTTTAAGAAGAATTGAAATCAGCTTATATTAAAATAAAAATAAAGCTTATTCATTAGTTTACTGTAAAATTATTCCTCAAAAGCAAATGACGGAACCGTTCCCTTCGGCATTTTAGACGGCGCGTGTGATATATATCAGTCGCTGTTTTTTGTTTGAGCAAAGGCTGAAGTAACACACAAAAGGGAAATAAGAATACCGGTAAAAAGTAGTGGAAATTTAATTTTTAAAAACTTCATTAGAAGTATTTTGATGAAAGCAATAACTCTTTCAAAAATAGAAACGCTTTTATAAAGCGGCCAATTTATTTACGGAAACATTACCGGGAAACCTGCTGGCTTCCAGGCTAAAAATTATAAAATGCGGCCCGTCCGGGTAGTTGCAGCGGAATGCTCTTTGAAAAAGTTACTTCTTGAGGCAACGTTTCACCACGCATTTGCATTTATATTTTTAAACATTTTATCTTGTCTTATAAATTTATACGGGGAGTAATACCGTTTGATACTCATAATTAATTTGCCATGAAAAATTTCATTATCGCTTTTATATTTCTTTTTTTGTATTCCTCGAGCATGCATGCTCAAACTGTTATTGACAGTTACCCGGCGAAATCTGTTGATAGTTTAATTGCCACTCAATTTAACCCAAATGAACCCGGCATCGCGGTTTTGATTGCAAATAAAAATGGCATCGTATATAAAAAAGCATTCGGCAGCGCCAATATAGAATTAAATGTGCCTATGAAACCCGATATGGTTTTTAGAATTGGTTCTATCACAAAACAGTTTACTGCTATCGGTATTTTGCAATTGGTTGAACAGGGAAAAATTTCTTTACAGGATAGCGTTCAAAAATACATTTCGGACTTTCCTTCAAAAGGATATAAGATTACCATTGAAAATTTGCTTACACATACTTCCGGTATTCCGGACTATGCAGATGCTGACACAACAAACAATCCATATATAGAGCGATATGATTTCACGCCACAGCGACTCATTAAATATTTTGACTACATGCCGCTGGAGTTTAAACCTGGAACAAAATATAATTATTCAAACTCCGGTTATGTGCTCCTTGCGTATATTATTGAAAAGGTTTCAGGAAAAACTTATCACGAGTACATGAAAGAGAATGTGCTTATGCCTGCAGGTTTAACAAATACCCGTTATGCCAATGAGAGTACTATTGTTGCGGGGCGTGTGGCGGGCTATACGAGGTACAAAGGTTTTTACGAAAATTGTGACTACCAAACAATTTCATTGGGCTACGGCGCCGGCGATCTACTTTCAACCGTCGGAGATTTATATAAATGGAATAACGCATTACTCGCCTATAAACTTGTAAAGAAAGAAACGCTTCAAAAGGCTTTCACGCCTTTTACATTAAATAACGGGACGCGTACAAACTATGGCTATGGTTGGTTTATAGACAGCACGTTTGATAACAGATGTATTCATCATGAAGGGCAGGTAAGCGGATTTATTGCTGAGGAAGAATATTTTCCTGTCACAAAAACTTATGTTGCATTGATGACAAACGTAAAAACAGGCGACGATACAACTGATTTCAGTGACAGAAGATTCAGATTGTTCGATGATATTTTTTTATTAGCTCTTGGGAAAAAAATTGAGAAAGAAGTTTTGGTAAGTGACTCGATTTTGAATGAATATGTTGGAACCTATTCAGCAACATTCAAAAAGCATCAGACACTTACTATCTATAAAGATGACGGAAAATTATACATGGATCTTTCTAACGGAACAGGTGAACACATGCTGATGCAACCATCATCTGATACTGAATTTTCGTTGCCGGATGTGAAGCGCATACGAACCACTTGCGATTTTATGCTTGAAAATGGAAAAGTACAGAAACTCATTATCATGCAAGATAAAAAATATGACTGGGTAAAAATTAAATAAAGCACAAAAGCACAACAAAGCGGCTTGCTGCTATGCCGGCAGACCTGTAAATCCTCATCTTTTTACCCCGGGGGACGCCAACAACAGCACGAAACCTCCACTCTGGCAATACATAAAAATGAACTAACATTGCAGCTAAAAAGTTTCACGATTTTTACAGAACTGCACTATGAAATATTATAAAGTTATTGGCCTTCTTACCTGCACGGCGCTCGTTGCCAGTTGTTTTTTGCCATGGGCTTATTATCCTGATCTTCAAAAATCTTTCACAGGTTTTTTTTCTGAAAAAAATATGTATGGCAAGCCCGGAATGGTTTTTAGTTTTTTTGCGGCGACTTCACTAATATTAATTTTCATCAATAAGCTATGGGCTAAAAGAGTACTGATCTTTTTTGCTGCGCTCAACCTTGGCTATCTTTTTAAAACCTATGTAATTTATACTTCCTGCTACAAAGGCTATTGTCCTGAAAAACAGTATGGCCTTTATTGCATTATCATTTGCTCCATTGTTTTATTACTGGTTTCCTTTTTCCCCGATATAAAGCTTAGCGATAATGAAGAAGCAGAAACAACATCTACTTCTGCCAATAATGAAAAGTGAATGAGAAAATAAACTAACGGACAAGGTAAAACGAAAATAAAAATCGGTGGTAATTGTTGATTTACTACTCTCACTTAATTCACCATTCACCATTTCCTATTCAAACAACTCAGCCCTGTTTTTCGGTCTTTTGTCTTCAAGCCACCTAAACACTTTTAATCGCTTCTGATCTTCCGGGATCTGATCCATCGGATACACGGTTCCGTTCACCGAATTGATAAAAAGCACTTTCTGCAGATCTTCGTTCTTAAAATATAGATCGATCACATCGCCTGTGGCACGGTTCATGCCGACGTAAGCACTGTCTTCATTTTGAATATAGTAAATACTTTCTGCCTGGCTGCCTCGCACGCGCATGTAATCAATTTTCCCATCCACAAAATAGCCGTTGATCGTTTTGCCACTCATCTGGTTAAAAAATCCTTCTTTTGTTTTGTTTACTATCAATCCACTTTCAAAAGCATACAATCTTGAAGGCTGTTTGTTTTTGGTATAAAGAAATATCGTATCACCGGCGATTTGTGTATTTCCGCTCCACACAACAGGGTTATAATACAACCTGAAAACAGAATCTTTTGAAGAAACAAACATACTGTCGCAAACACTTTGCAAAGAATCATTGAAGATCTTAACATGATGAAACGCGAGAAAATAACGAATAGCGGTATCAGATTTATTCGTTGAATCCATGATGCCTTTGCCTTCAATGTTCAAACTATCGGGAAGTGACGAAGTGATTTTTTTTGTTGAATCAATTTGCAATGAATCGAAGTTTCGATTATTTACAGGTATCTTTTGTTGCAATGAATCCTGTATTGCTGTAGCGTCTTTTTCATTTTCAATAGTTATTTTTTTCGGTAAAGGATTCCTGATGACTGAAGAATCAGAAGCCTGTTTCCGCAAAAGCGATTGAGAAGTATCTCTCTTTTGAACAGGAACCGTAGTTTCTGTTAGCTGTAAATTCCCAGGCAGCGAATCAATGCCCGGTTTTTTCAAAATCGGCTGAGAAGTGTCTTTCTCCGGGACAGGTAAATTCTCATTTAAAGGAGACACCGTTTTGGAAATTTTGGAGGAATCAATTTGTAAATTTCTTTTTACTGAATCGATCTTTTCTTTCTGTTGCTGCAGGAAAAATTGTTCAGTAGAATCATTGGCAATTGTTTCCTGCACCTTCCTGTTTTCTGAAATATCAACATTGATCGTTGAATCATTTTGCAACACTTTGTTTTCATTTTTTACGAAAGTGTTAAAGCCTGAATAAATGGTATCTGCGGCAATATAAGTACTGTCGTTTTTTTGTTTAATAATCAAAACAGGTTTTCTTGTAGCGAGGAAAGAATTCTTTTTCTTGTTCATAAAAACCTGGTTGGCAATGATGGTATAACCGCCGGCAGAATCGATGATAACCGCATTTCCCTCTAACTGTGCATTGCCGGTTTTATTTTCAAGCGCCATCGTGTTGGCTGAATACAAACGGCCGCTGCTATCTTTTACGGTAGCCCGGTTCGTAAAAAAAGCGTTGCCGGTATTTAGGTCGTAGTTTCCGTTACTTGCATTCACTTCCACTTCCGGCGTTTTAATATTTGTAGGACTTATAAAAGTGGTTTGCCGGGTTTGCATATTGTACAAAAGTGAATCTGCGCGGATGTGTTTTTGGGGTTCATCCAGCTTTACATTCTTCTTAAAATAAATATCTTTTGTATCATCGTAGTAGGTTCCTTCAACACTAGTGATCACGCTTTTATTTTCAATGATTTTTCCGCCATTATGAAAATTGCCGATGCCGGTTTCCAAATTGTAATCAAGGTCGTCAGTAAAAAGAGTGCCGCTTTTATTGGTGAGTTTTACTTTGTCTTTGAGATACGCCATCTTTTCCAGGCCCATATATTTTAGATATTGACTGTAAGTATGAACCGTATCTGCCTGGTTTATTTCAATATTTCCAAAAGCCTCAAGTACATGAGTAAAAGGATTTACCACGGCACTGTCACTATGAAAAATAGTGGTTCCCTGCTTAATGATCGCCCCACCGGCAATGGTTTGGAGCGTGGTATTTGAATCAATTTTAATAGCGCGCATACTCGGCCCGCGAATGATCTCAAACTCTCTCACCGTATCGGCTGACGGCGGACCCTGAGGAGGTGTAACCTGTGCGAACGAAACATAACCCGACGCTAAAAAAAAAATCAGGAAAAAATATTTCAGCTTTTGAAACATGTTATTTCTTTACCACTTTAAGGGTATCATCAATCAAAGGCGCTTTAAGGTAATTGCCTTTGTCTTTTTTACCAAAGACAGAAAAGTTTACATAACGTTTTGGATGAACGCGAATATCGTCCAGGAGAATATTGAGTTTATCAGAAGTGCTTTCAAGGTTATTATATAAAGTCTTATCATTCAGCAGCAAGCCAAGTGAGCCTTCTTTACTATTGATCTTTTCTGCACCCGCTTTAAAATTATTGATAGCCACCTGTAAAGTATCAAGCGTTCGCTTCAGGTCGAGTTGCGAAAGTTTAGCTGAAAATGTTTGCGTGTTCTTCATGATACTGTCCAGTTGATTGTTATTGTCATTCAAATTGGAAGTAAAAGTTTTCATATTTTCCAAAGACTGCGCAAGAGCTCCATTTTGAACATCCACCAATTTTTGCAATGATTGAGAAGTTACCACAAAAGATGCGGTAGCAGCATTTACATTTGCGAGGATACTTTGAATATTAGCTTTGGTACGTACATCAAAAACAGTAGTGATCGTAGTGAGTACCGAATCCAGTGATTTTACCGCATTTCTTACTTCATATAAAACAGGGTTGATGATCTTCATAGCCTCATCAAAAGCGCCACTGCTAAGCGTTGTAAGTAGCGTATCACCATTTTTTAAATAAGTATTCGCATCTCCAAGTTGAATTTCCATGGTTGGGCTTCCAAGCAAATTGGGGTTGATTACCGCTAATGAATTAGTAGGAATGTTTACGTCTTTGGTGAGAGAAACCGTCACCAAAATTCTTTTCATATCCTTTCCGCCATCAAGGTTGGCTATTCTTCCTATCTGGAGTCCGTTGATCACAACGGGATTTGACTGTTTCAATCCCTGCACGTCTGCGTAAATTGCATAAATATGCTTTTCCTTATTAAATACACCGCGTCCTTTTAAGAATTTAAATCCTATGATCAGCATCGCTACCCCCACAACCGCCATCACGCCGATCTTTGTTTCATTGTTTATTTTCATTTGGTATTTTTTCGTAATAAATATATCAAAAGGATTTATCCATCGAATAGTATTATGCGAAAATAGGAAACTTCATTCGCAGTTAGTAACAAATGAATTAAGAATTAAATCAGGGTGGCATTGTGGAATACCCGCAAAAAAATAAAAAATTATTTTGCTGTACTGTTATCGCTGGCGGTGTTGGCAAGAGTTTTAGGAGTTTCCACCATTTTTTTATACTTCACAAGTGCATCGGTAATAGCCTGGGCAATTTCTTCCTGGCCTTTTTCACTGTTTAAATAACGTTCATCATCATAGTTGGCAACAAAACCGGTTTCAATCAATATCGCGGGCATCTGGGTTGCATGTAACACCCACAATCCTTTTTGACGCTGCCATACACCGAGATCAGGCCTTCCTGTTTCCTCTGCTACTTCCTGCTGTACCAACGAGGCCAGTTGATAGCTCTTTCTAAAGTAATTCTGCGAATATAAAAGGGCGCTGGCTTTATATTCAGGGCTTTCATAATTAACGTTCGCTGTGCTATCATCGTCATCAGTATTAAAACCTAAATCCCCTTCTTCCAAAGCTTTGATCTTGTCGTTGGTTTGCCTTAGTGCCAATATTAACGTGCTTGTACCTTTGCGGCTGGTGGGTATTTTGTAATAGTGCCTTATCGGAACCCTGCGTGTGTGTTTGGTATAAACTTTCTTCCTTGACTTTCCTTTGCCCACATAATGATAGGTATGATAAGTTTGTGTTTTATAACCAACAATCCTTGAACCGGTTTTTAATGTTACGGCATCAGCATGTATGCAAACAAAAAGATCTCCATGATGGTCATTTGCAAATTGTGCTTTTTCATGAACATTCATGAAGACGTCAGTAGTTCTTGTGGGAATAATATCTACATCCGGCATCGCCTTTTTAAGATCGGCAACCAATTTCATAGAGATCGCCAGAGTAATATTTTTTTCATACGAACCAAGTGTTCCTTCATATTCACCGTGGGCACCATGATCTTCACCGCCATGCCCGGGATCAATGATGATTGTTTTTATTTTATGGGGAGTTTGAGAGAAAGTTTTAGTATGAAAAAACAATAAAAGGGAAAGTGAAAGGATCAACGTTTTAAAAGGAATAAAAGGCCTCGTTTTTTTTAATTCAAACATTTTCAAATAATGGTTTTAATGGGTCAATACAATTCTTTACTAATCTTCACATAACCTTAATTGGATTATCTCTATTTTTGTTGCCTTACTGCTATGCAAAACAGAAACGAATTTAGCCCGAAAAATATTTTACCGTATGCTCTCACAGCTTTCATGTTTGTGTTTGTATATTCAGCGGTAAAAAGCAGTAACCTAAGTTCTAATAAAGATTATTTTATTTCCGGCTCCTCTAATACCGGTTCCCAATTATTTTCCTCAAAGGAAAACCATTTTTCTGTTGCAAAAAAGCAAAAATTAAAAAATGATACGATACCGCTAAAAAATAACATTTCTGCCGATTCAATTCCTACAAAAAACATCGATTCACTTTCACAAAAAGACACTTCAATTATTATTAAAACAGCCGACACTATTCATTATGATCTTGCCAAAAATGCGCTGGAAGCACCAGTAGAATATTCCGCGGAAGATTCGATGGTAATAGATGTGCCGGGGAAGACCGTCACACTTTACGGCAATAAAGTGACCACCAACTACAAAGACAATAAACTTACTGGCCCTGTGATTGCATACGACGAAGCTTCAGGCGATATTATTGCATCGGGCAAACGGGACAGCACGGGCAAAGTGATAGCCTTTCCCACCTACAAGTCTGCTGATTTTACGTCTCAAAGTGATTCCATCCGTTTTAATATGAAAACCGGTAAAGGACTAACCAAGGGAACTTACACCCAGCAAGGACAAATGTATGTATATGGAAAGGTGATCAAAAAAGTAAGCCCTGATGTTTTTTATGCCTTACGTGGAAGATTTACAACCTGTAACCTGGACACACCTCACTTTGCTTTTGTAGCGAATAAAATAAAATTTATCAACAACAAAGTGGCGATTTCCGGGCCGGTGCATCCTGAATTTGAAGGTGTGCCAATTCCAATTTATTTCCCGTTTGGCATTTACCCACTTAACCAGGGAAGGCATTCAGGATTACTATCACCCAACTTTACAGTAAACCAACAGAAAGGGCTTGGTTTGGAAGGCCTCGGATACTATAAAGTGATTAATGATTATTGGGATGTTGTCGTTCGGGCTGACATTTATTCTTATGGCGGATGGGCTTTGCACCTGAATCCACGTTATTCAAAACGATATCATTACTCGGGTAACTTCGCACTGGACATTCAGCAATTTAATTTGAATTTTAAGGGTGACCCCGACTTCCAGAAAAACAAATCATTTCATATCACGTGGAGCCACAGCGCCGACACCAAATCCAGGCCGGGAGTGACTTTTTCAGCGAATGTAAATGCCGGAAGCAGCAGTTTTAACCAGCAGGTTCAAAATGATCCCGTTGTTAATTTCCAAAACCAGCTTCAATCGTCCATTGCGTATTCCAAGAGGTGGCAGGATCTTCCGTTTAACCTGACCTTAAGTGCCAATCACTCGCAAAATACCGTAGGAAAGACCTTCAATATTAATTTGCCCACGCTTGGTTTTACCATGACCACTATTTATCCTTTCAGAAGAAAAGACGCTGTAGGGGATTTAAAGTGGTATGAAAACATTGGCATTGGCTATAACCTGGATGCCAAAAACCAGTTTTCTTTCAGCGATTCCACAAATCATCCAAGCTTCACTCAGCAAATTCAGAACAACCTTCAATGGGGCGCCCATCACCAGGTTCCGATAAGTTTATCGTTGCCGCAAATGGGTGTTTTCCAGTTGGCGCCCTCGGTAAGTTATGATGAAAGATGGTATCAAAGCAAAGTGACTATGAGATGGGACAGTGCAGCCAATAAAGTGGATACGTCTATTCAAAAGGGATTTTACACCGCAAGGCAGATGGGATTTGGTTTGGGCATTTCCACAAGAATTTTCGGTATGTTTACCGCCAAAAACAAGAATGCGAAGATCCAGGCAATACGCCATGAAATAAGGCCAACGCTATCGCTGAACTATCAACCCAACTTTAACAGGAACAATTATTATACGACAACCCTGGATACAACAGGCAAAGCTACCATCCTCCCCTTTTTCCCTTCCAACTATAATCTTAACGGCCCTTACACGAATGGTCGCTTCGGCGGCTTTAGTTTCGGACTTGAAAATAATATTTCGATGAAAGTGCGTGATAAAAAAGATACCGGCAATGCTTTGAAAAAAGTGTCGCTTCTCGATGCCTTCAGCATTAATGGAAGCTATAATTTTTTCCCAGTAGATTTTCACCACTTCTCTAATATTTCAGCTGTAGCGTCAACCAATTTATTCAACAAAATCAACTTTACGGCTAATGCTAATTTCGATCCTTATGAAGTGGACAGCACAGGAGCAGATATTAATCGACTGATCTGGAAAAGAAAACCGATCTCCCTGGGAAGAATGACGAATGCCAGTATTTCGTTATCAAGTTCCTTTAAAGGTGGAAACAAGCAAACTGGCGAAAAATCAGGTGTAAAACCAGATGAAACCGCTGCTGATGAGGCTTTATACGGGCAGGATCAATACAACAGCGACCTTGCTTACATCAGGAATAACCCCGGTGAATTCGCAGACTTTAATATTCCATGGTCATTGAGTGTTTCGTATGCTTTTAGCTATTTAAAACATTTTGACTTGACGAAACATGGGTTTACCGGGGACATAACCCAAAACCTGACATTTGGAGGAACATTAAACATTACACCCAAATGGCAAATGGGCGTAAATGGATATTATAATATTTCCCAGGGCCAAATTAATATGTTAACGATGTCCATTTCAAGAGATCTTCATTGCTGGCAAATGTCTATCAGTATTTCGCCCATTGGAATTTCGCGTTACTACAGTATTAACCTGAGCCCCAAATCGCCGATTTTGCGCGACCTGAAAATAAACAGAACAAGATCTTTTTACAACGGACTGTAAAATAAAAATCTTGTCTTTTCCCTTGTTTACTGTTACAACTCAATAATATTTTTTGAAGTAGCTAAGATTTTGCAGGGAATCATGCGTACGCGATTATCAGGCTTTTTTAAGTTTATCCAGACACTTCCTTCATCACTACATCGAGATCCGGAAGGCATAGACCGATATTCTGAAAATATCCGGAGCTATTTCTGATAGGTCGTAGATGATAGTTATTGTTTTAATGCTGCAGTGCAGAAACTGGCGGTTGGGCTGCCGGAACTACATTATGTACCGGCTTTATAGATTTTAAATAAGCGAAAATAGCGTGCATTTCCCCATCGGTCATCTGAGACAACTCCTGCCATGGCATTGGCGGAAGTAGCTGGCGGCCATTGGGCGAACCCATGAATTTACCGTTGCGTAAAGCGGTTTCAAATTGCTGGTAACTCCAGTTGCCAAGGCCGGTATTATCGGGTGTAAGATTAGCAGCATAGCTGGTACCCCATGGGCCCACCCACGCTGTAAGGTCGTTGGTTACGGCAAGCCCTTTACTTTCCATTTCTTTGCGGTTCACATCGGGTGCGGGCCTGTTTGCCGGATGACCTGATAATAAAAGAGATTCATCCGGGACAGGGCCTTGCGGTGTCATCTTTTTGGGCGTGTGGCAATCATTACAGCCACCGATGGTAACCAAATGTCCACCCCATGCGACCTGGCTCTTAAAGCCTCCATATTGGCCGGTTCCTGAAGAATCATACGCCTGTGAAGTATTGTTTGCCTTCACGGTAGTATCAGTGGCCGCTGATTTTTTTTTACTGCCCTGCTGATTGCAGGCTATAAATAATAACATTGATGTCATTGCGATCACCGGCAAAAGAAATTTGTTTTTCATCCTTGTAATATTTGAATTATTGATAAAAATGAGAACTGTTTATAAAACTTTTGGCATTGATTTTTCCCCTTCCAGTTCAGCCAACCTTGCTTCCATAATTTCTGCAGTAGGGCCATAGATAGAAGGATTTGAAACCCCCATTGGTCTATAATAAACAGATAGCTGCCCGCGGTGATGAATCATATCAAAAAACAATCTCCAGCACATATCCCGCATGCTTAGTTCGAGCGCTGTATGGCCATTTACCTGCAGCGGCACCATTTGGTTATTCCAATCCTCGTCGCTTTTTGAGGCAACCAGTTCCATAAGCCTTGCAGAATACTTTTCAAATTCCCGTTCAGCCTCGTCAACCGACGAATATTCTGCCATCAGGCGGTGATTAATAACACCTGTTTCCACTCCTTCCACCAGGTCTTCAGGACGGCTAACAATGTGATCGACCAATTCTTTTGCAGAACGTGTTTTTGCATGTGGTTGCCAGCCCCACTTATCCTCGGGAACCTGGCGGAGACATCTTACAGTTATCGGTAGTTCTTCGCGCCAACAATCAATAAAAAAATCCTGGTTAGACATGTTTATAATTTTTGAAGTGATGAAATAAATTAAGTGGGTTGTATTTTCAGAAAACAAATCGTGGTTTACAACCACTCCCTGATCTGATTTCGCTTCAAAGTTATTTCCGTTATCCCGCGGTGGCAATAGAACAAAAGTTATAGTAAACCCACTTTTAAGGCAAAGAGTTATTTTGGTAAAAGACGGCATTTACCGCTTGCCGTAAAATTTATTGAGCGCTTCGGTCCGATTTTGCACGTGCAGTTTTTCATAGATTTTATGGATGTGCTGGCGGACAGTTCCTGTAGAAATATGGAGTTGGTCTGCAATCTCTTTGTATAAAAATCCTTTTGACAAAAGGTCAAGCACTTCTTTTTCTCTTGGAGATAAAATTTTCTCTTCTTCACTTTCTTTTGCTGCCTGCTTTTGAAAATGGGCGACCACCTTGCGGGCAATTTGTGTACTCATAGGCGAACCGCCTTCATACAATTCCTTTAGTGCCGGGAGGATCTTGTCGTGGGAAGTTTTTTTGAGAAGATAACCACTTGCACCGGCGGCAAGCGCTTCAAATACCTGGTCGCTGTCTTCATAAATGGTAAACATTATAAATAAAATTTGCGGGCACAAAGCCTTCACCCTACGGATGCATTCAATGCCGCTCATTCCAGGCAGGTTGATGTCCATCAACACAATATCCGGAACAGACACGGGCAACTCCTTCAAAGCGTCTTCGGCATTTCCATACGCAGCCATGCACACAAACTCCTCCGATTCTTCGAGAACGCTTTTAAGCCTTTCCCGAATTTCATCCATATCTTCCACGATGCTTACCGCGATGATATTATTCATGGCATTTGTTTGATATAGTTGGGTATGAACAAATATAATATTCCAATTCCGTTGCTTCTATATAACCTTTGTTATACAGCCTTTTCGTTAGTACCCGCAGCCTCGAGCGGGCAACGCAATTGAATAGTAGTGCCGTCGTCAGTGCTCACATCGAGATTTCCTCCAACGCGTTCCATACGTTGCTGCATATTTTTCAGCCCATTGCCGAAGCGCCGTCTGGCGGATTCATCAATACCTTTGCCATTATCATGTATACTTACGAAAAGTTCATTATTCAATTCAAATGAAATGGAAACTTTGGTTGCGCAAGCGTGTTTCACAACATTGTGCAACGCCTCTTTTATCGCCAGGTAAATATTGCGCCGCTGTTCTCCTGCGAGGTGAACCGAAGGAATAGTGGCGGGAATTTCAAAATTGTATTGCAGGTTATAATTTTGAAGAAATTCAACCGCATGCTGGCGGGTATAAGCGATAAGATCATCTAAAGTATCGTAATCCCGGTTCATGCTCCAGATGATCTCGTTCATTTTATCCATTACAGAAGTCGCCGTACCGGCAATGCTTTCCACTGGTTTGCGATTGCTTTCTCCCGCATTTCTTTTCAGTTCTTCGCTTTGGTAGAGAATGGTGGTAAGTGCCGACCCTATATCATCGTGCATCTCACTGCCAATACGGTCGCGTTCTTCCTCGCGCGCCTGCATCTTAGCTTTCAAGGTATTCACTTCGTGCTGTTTTTGTAAAGTGAGCAATTGCTGCCTGTTGAGTTTTTGTTTATGACGGTAGCTCCGGTACGAAAGAATTAATATTATGATCAGGGCTATAAGCCCTGCAAGAATAAATTCTATAAACGTATTTTCTCTTTGCAGCGCCGAATTACTTTTTTCTATTTTTAACGCCTGTTGCGCGATTTCCTTGTCTTTTTGTGCCGAACGATATTGAAGCGCCAGGTGCTGGATGTTCGTTTGCACATCTGCGTTCATCACGCTATCTTTCATTGCTTCAAATTTATTTTTGTAGGCCATCGCTTCCGGGAACTTTCCAAGTTTCGATTTTATCACAGACATCGTATCATACATTTCGGTAAGTTCATCGGGTGTGTTTAATTTTTCGCCGATAGCGATAGCACGCGACGCGTATTTTTCGGCGGTTGCAAAATCGTCCCTATCTTTTTTTACTACTGCCAGTTCAAACAAAGCATACAATTGCTCGTAAGGCAAATCAAATTTCTCTGCAATGCCCTCCTGTTGTTGGTATGCCTTTTCAGAAGCCGCGAGTTGGTGCAGGTCATAATAGACAAGGCCTTCATCTGACAATGCATCTGCTACCAAAGTCATGTCCGGTTCTTTATATCCAATTTTTTCCGCCTCGTCGAATTCGTTCAATGCCTGTCTATATTTCTGCTGATGAATTTCTGAAATGCCCATGTTGATCAGGCAATCTCCCATCACGGTGGTGTCATGCGCTGTTTGCGCCAGTTGAAATGCCTTGGCTGAATACGAGTAAGCTGTTTTATAATCTTTAAGAGAAATAAAAACAGAAGAAAGATTATTATTGATTAGCCGCCGCATTCTTTTATTATCCAGTTGTTGCGCCAGTTGTAACGCTTTAAGATAGTAGGCTGTTGAAGATTGAAAATCACTTAAGTATTCTTCATCATTTGCCACTTCATTAAAGGCATGCATTACCATCTCACTGTCGCCCGAGTTGCGGCCCAACGCAACGTGTTGCATGCTTAAAGAAAGTGCTTCTTCAAATTGCCCCTTGTGATTTAAAAAAAGTATGTAATGTAAAAAGTCATCATTCAGCCCGAGCTTGTCATTGGCTGAAATAGCCAGCGTCTTTGCTTTTTTATAGTAATACGACGCAGAATCCGTTTTGGAATCTTCATACATTTTTGCACGGGCAAGATAGCTGCGCACTCCTGCTGTTTCAGTAGTATCTTTCGCTATTGACGGTGAGTAAGATGTGTTTTTCTGCGAAAAGCTACGAGAGGTAAAACAACAACAAATAATCAGCAAAAATAAAATGCGGAAATACAACATGTTTTTTCATAGATGTATTTTACAAGCAATAATTATAACGCTGACAAAGATAATGATTCAGAATTTGCGACCTGCAGATTAACTCATGGAAGTAATTTTCTAAATAAGCGAAGCAGATTACCTTATAATGCTTCCTGCGGAAAATAAAAATGTCAGATAAAAATTGGTTTACTGTATGGCTTTTTTAAATGCAAAAGCGGACTAAATAAATTTCGCACTCCTTTCTTCGTTTACACCACAACCTTCAGATACTAAGATTAATGCAATGGCGGCCCGGTAATTTCGATATTAAATTCTTTTGCTTTGAGCGTTAATTTTTCCACTGCTTCTTTGGTAGGTGCGCCGGAAGGTTTCGGCAATTCAATTTTATCCGCCGGCCGGCCTATTTCTTTTACAAAATCTTCAAAATCACTTCCATGAATAATCGTAAGCCATTGGCCACCATCGGCTGATTCAATTTTATAGGTATGCGGAACACCTTTTGGAGCGGTTAAAATATCGCCGGCTCTCAAGTGATATTCTTCATCTTTAATTAAAAAACGAAATTCACCCTCAAGCACATAAAAGATTTCATCTTCATTTTGATGAATGTGTAAAGGAGGCGAATCATTTTGATAAGCGCGATGCTCCAGGACAGAAGTGCCATCAGCATTGTTCTTTTGAGACACCCGGATATTCACCAATGTATCGAGGAACCAAACGTAGTTGTCGTTGCTTTTCATTTTTAATCATTTAGGTGTATGAAGAGGTAAATTACCTAAGTAAAATTATTGAATGAAGCAAAAAATTTAATAGAACAAAAGTTAGATACATTAGGCAAACCTGTTAAAAAAAATCCTTTAATAACATAAATTCAGCGGAATTGTTCATCTGTCTCTAAAAGGTTTTTCAAAAAAGTCATTTACTTGTTTATCGAATTCATTGGCATGTTCGATCAAAGTTCCATGACCTGAATCGGGCAAAACCCATAAATAGGCGTGGAGAATATTTTGATAAATTTTTACGGTGTGCTTCAGTGTGATAAGATCATGATCGCCGCTAATGATCAATGAAGGGCAACGAATGTTGCGCAATGCACTTAAAGGAATATTAGGTTGCAACCAGTCGAGCATAAATATTTTCCAGTTGTTCTTTTCTTTCGAAGTTGTAAGTTTTTTGTTTTTCATAGAATCATAATACAGTTTTTCACTTTTCCATAATGAAGGTATCAGAGCCGTGGAATCGGGCCATAAATTCGCCCCGGTAGACGCAAGCTTTATTACTTTACCAGGATGCCGCATAGCAAGTACCAAAGCGACTATGCCGCCATCGCTCCATCCGATTACATAGGCGGAATCGATATGCATTTTATCCAACAAGGCAGCTTCATCATCGGCCATCATCTCAAAACTTAATGAATCGCGCGGGTCGATTGATTTACCGTGAGCACGACTATCTGTTGCAATGACTTTGTAACGTTGAGAAAAGTAGGGAATAATACTTGACATCGAACTGATGCTTCCGCCGTTACCATGAATCAACAATAATGGTTTTCCGTTTCCATAGGTCTCTTCGTACATTTTTATCCCGCGTACCTCATAATATTTTCCCGCGATTTTATTGTTGCCATAATCAATTTTAGTCTGGCAGCAGGCCTGTTTTGTAAAAGAAAAAAGAGATAAAAGGAGAATCACTTTTTGCATCATACCCGGTTTTTAAAAGAAAGATGAAATTCTGATTATTGCCCAAAGTTATTGTTATCCCGCTTTTCATCAATACGATTTTTTCTTATATCACTCAAAGCCAAAGTTTTAATAATCAATCTTATTGATGATTCACTTATTTTTACTATAGAAAGCGCCAATAGCTGGCACAATGCTGTTGTATGCCTTCAAAATTTAAATCGGGGAATATTAAGATATTTATATCGTTTGTGCGTCAGAGGCCAGGTAAATCTGTTTGAAGTTTAGTTTTTAAAAATCAGTAATTAATTTGAAATTCAGTAAAATAACAGTATTAAGATTTTGCGTATTTACAGGATTCTCATGCTTTCATTCCCTATTTGCCTGCGGTCAACTTTGCGCCGGGACGAAAGGTGATCCGATAGTGAACGTTACTTTTGGAGTGGGTCACGCTCCCCTGGCGCCAAATACCACAACCTATGAGTATTCGCGAGGATGTCCCGCAAAAGGGCAATATACCATCAGTAATTTTCTATTTGGTTGCGGCGGAAACTGGGTGCAAATGACAGGCGATCATACCCTTAATTACAATGGCAATTATATGATGGTAAATGCTGAAAATACATCGGGTATTGTGCATATAGATACTGCCACAGGTTTGTGCCCCAATATTACTTACGAATATGCAGCTTTCATTACCAATGTGATGCAATCTCCTCTGACCTGCGATGGCCATGCAGTTTTACCCAATCTTACTTTTCGTATTGAAAAGTTAGACGGCACTTTATTAAAGAGCTATAATACTGGAGATATTCCAATTACCAATGTAAAGTCGTGGAAACAATACGGGGTTACTTTCACCAATCCCGCGGGTAATGATGCGGTAATTCTTAAGCTGGTTGCAAATGCAGCAACGGGTTGTGGCAATGGCTTTGCATTAGATGACATTACATTCAGACAATGCAGCCCGATTTCAGTAGAGCTAACGATTGACGGAAGTACAGAGGCGGCAAATGTATGCGCGGATTATACTGACCCTTTTATCATGAAAGGAACTTTTTCAGCCGGATTGAGCGACCCTGTTATTGTTTGGCAAAACAGCCTTGATTCCGGGTTAACCTGGAACGATATACCAGGCGAAAACACCGCCATTTATCACGTGCCTCACAGAACCTCAGGAACAATCTTATACCGAATGGAAGTTGCTGAACGGGGAAATATCAATTCGTTTTATTGCAGGGTTCCATCGAATGTTATTTACACGGAAATACATCCTGTGCCTGAGCACCAGGCACCTCAAAATGTTCTTGGTTGCTTCACACAGGATTTACTTATGCCCGCGGCAGACCCAAAAGCACTTTCGGTAAGATGGACGGCGCCAAGCGGCGACACTTCCGATAATTTTACTTTAGCGATCCCAAATTTGAAAGCCAGCGACACCGGCTTGTACAAACTGCAGGAAAATTTTTATTTTGGTTGTGTGAGACTCGATACATTTTATGTATCTGCTTTTCCGGGTATCAGGATTTCGGTTGCGCCATCTCATCCGCTATGCCAGGGCCAAACTGAAACACTTTCTGCGACCTCATCCGTTCCCGGAACTTTTAAGTGGGTTCCTCCTGCCGGACTATCAAATGATGCTGTTGCCAATCCGGTTGCTTCTCCACAAAAATTCACCAATTATAAAGTAACGGCAACCAATTCTTTCGGTTGCTCAGACTCCGCGTTTGTTCCGATAACCGTCTATGAAAACCCCGTTTCCCGGGCGGGTCCTGACAAAATAATCCTGGACGGCGATACAACGAGTTTAAATGGCGCTGTAAGTGGTACCGACGTAAATTATTATTGGTCTCCTTCTTTATACATGAATGACAGTCATTCTTTAGCTCCCCTTGTTAATCCCCCGGAAGAGATTGATTATACATTGTATGCGGTTTCAACGGTTGGCTGCGGCACTGCCACAGATGATGTAAAAATAAGTGTGTATAAAAATATTTTTATTCCAAATGCATTTACGCCTAATAACGACGGTATCAACGATGTGTTTCACATAATCCCTTATGAAAATTACAAACTAAACAAGTTTAGTATTTACGATCGATGGGGTAAACTAATGTTTGAAACCAATGATGCGCGCATAGGATGGAACGGAACTTTCAATGGGACACCAGCGCCCGCGGGAATCTATATTTACTACATAGAGTTGCAAAACCGGCAAAAGAAAATACGGAAAAAAGGAACTGTTTTATTATTGCGTTAATAGTTGCCAAAGCGCCGGGGTGAAAATAAAAATTCTGCTTTTTTCTTCGTTTACTGTTCCGGGCTCAAATAATACACTTGGTCGCAGTTTTTCGATGCTTTGTCGCAGTTTTCCACGAAAGAAGGATTAATATTCCTAAGTTTGAATTCTGTTTAAAATAAAGAATATTCCACGATGGAAAAACCATGGTACGCTAAAAAATGGATGACCGTTCTTATTCATGCTGCTGCGTGGGCACTATTATTTTCTTTGCCGGTGTTATTGCGCACCTCTCATAATCCATCAGAGTCGAAACCCGAACCATCTAATTCGGCTGTCAGTTTTATTGTGCAGATTGTTAGCTACGCATTACTGGTGATCATTTTTTACCTGAACGCGATCGTATTTATTCCCCGTTTGTTGTATAAAAGAAAGTACGCATGGTACACATTATCAATGCTTATTTCTTTTAGCTTTTTCGTGATAGCTATTTGGGAGCTTTGGATTATTTTTTCGAAGGGGAATATTCATTTCTCATTTAAAACACACCTGTTGGTAAGCACGTTTATTTTTATATTTATAATCGCGTGCAGCACTGCTTATAAAATGATAAGGGATAAAATTATTGCAGACCAGTTAGCCAAAGAAAAAGAAACAGAACACCTTAAAACGGAACTATCACTTTTGCGTTCGCAAGCCAGCCCGCATTTTATGTTTAATGTTTTGAACAATATGGTAGCGCTGGCGCGCAAACATTCTGATGAACTGGAGCCCTCTCTTATTAAATTTTCATCTCTAATGCGCTATATGCTTTATGAAAATGATGAAGAAAAAGTTTCACTTGAAAGTGAAGAAGAATACCTGCAAAGCTACATTGACCTTCAGCAACAAAGACTTAGTAAAAAAGTAACCGTTACGGTTGATATGGGCAAAGCCGATAAGTCGTACGAGATAGACCCGATGTTGTTAATTCCTTTTGTAGAAAATGCTTTTAAGCATGGTACAGGATTTATAGAAAATCCTAAGATCACAATCGAACTGAAAGCAAAAAATAATATTCTATATTTTCGTGTGAGCAACAGTTACGATCCTGAATTGCAGCAGGTAAAAGACAAAGCCAGTGGTATGGCCTGGCAAATGTTCGAAGAAGGCTTGATCTTTTACATCCCGGAAAGTATACACTTAACATCACCAAAGAAAATGGCATCTTCACCGTTTTTCTTCAAATAAATTTTAACTGATGATACGTTGCCTCGCTGTTGACGATGAGCCTTTAGCTTTGGAATTGCTGGAAGACAATATCAGCAAAGTTCCCTTTCTACAACTTAATTGCTGCCTGCGATAGTGTAACGGATGCCATGAAGGTGATGGAGAAGGAACCGGTCGACCTGATATTTTTGGATATACAAATGCCGGGGCTTACAGGTTTACAGTTTATCGAAAGCATGACGGAAAAGCCGATGATCATTTTGATAACGGCATATAAACAATATGCGCTTGAGGGTTACAACCTGGATGTAACAGATTATTTGGTAAAACCTGTTTCGCTCGACCGGTTTATAAAAGCATGCAACAAGGCAAAGCAATTGTTTGAACTGAAATCAAACCAAAAGAACGCTAACGCTTCGGCCAATCCCGATTATTTTTTTGTAAACGCCGATTACAGCCTTGTTAAAATAAATTTTTCAGATATTATTTATATTGAAGGATTGAAAGATTATATTAAGATACATCTTAAAAGCGCACAACACCCTGTTGTTACACGAATGCCGATGAAAACTGTAGAAGACCAGTTGCCTGCTGACAAGTTCATTCGCATTCATAAATCTTACATCGTTTCGGTTTTCTATATTACCGCAATACGAAAATCCAGTGTATTTGTTGATTCACTGGAACTCCCGCTCAGCGATACTTACCGCGATGCCGTTTCTGCCATTACCGGTAAATTATGACGCAAATTCACCTCCGGTAAAAAAATATTTACCATTTCGTCGCAACATTTTAACCGCTCATCGCATTTGCTGAATAGCGGCTTTTAATCAGTATAAATTTGTGCTCAAATTATAAAACAATGAAAAAATTACTTTTAGCAATCGCCATTTTTATTAGTGCTCAAAGCTTTGCACAATATCCCCAAATGCCTGCTTCTGTAAAAAACAGTGGCCACGTGTATGGGAAAATAACTGATGCAGATGGCAAGCCGGTTGAGGGCGCTTCAGTTTTGTTGCTCCATCAAAATATGGATTCGGTAAGTAAGAAAATGAAAATGGTTTTACTGAGTGGAGTGATGACCAAAAACAATGGTGATTTTGATTTCGCATCTGTTCCGGTTATGGGTAAACTGGAATTGCGGGTAAGCAACAGTGGATTTAAATCACAGCAAAAAGATTTTTCCCTCTTTTCAAAACCTGCTCCCGGTAGTTTCCCTTCTTTTGATAAAGACCTTGGTAATATCAAACTGGAAACTGATGCAAAAATGTTAAGCACAGTAACGGTTACCGGGGCTGCACCTGCATTAAAAATGGATATTGATAAAAAAGTTTTTAACGTAGAAAAAAACATTGTAAGCGCGGGCGGAACTGCGGTAGATGTAATGCGCAATGTTCCTTCCGTACAGGTAGATATAGACGGAAATGTAAAATTAAGAAACGCGGCTCCGCAGATTTATGTGGACGGACGGCCAACAACGTTATCACTTGACCAGATTCCGGCAGATGCCATCCAAAGTGTAGAGGTAATAACTAATCCTTCTGCAAAATATGATGCTTCCGGTGGAAATGCGGGTATATTGAATATCGTTTTGAAAAAGAACAGGAGCACCGGTTACAATGGAAATATTTCTGCTGGAATTGACAGCCGCGGAGGTATAAATGCAGGCGCTAATTTTAATGTAAGGCAAAACAAAGTCAACTTTTCTGCAGCCGGAATGCTCCACCAGATGAGAGGCAATACAACCGGAACAACCGACCGTATAAATCTCGGAGACACGCTAACACAAGTTTTTCAAACCGATATTAATAAAACAAACGGAGCGTTTCTCTTTGGTAAATTAGGGTTGGATTATTATGTGACCAACAGGGCTACCATTTCCCTTGGCTTGATAAAAGTTCATGGACAATTTAACCCAAATGAAACAATAAATGCTACCACCGACAGTTTGTTAAATAGCGGAATAAAAAGCGCAAACAGTGTGCGATACACTTCCGGCACAAGAACATTTGATGCCAATGGTTTGCAATTGGATTATGTTTATAATTTTCCAAAAGAAGGTGAACAGTTAACTGCCAATGCCAATTATTTTTCAGGAAACAATACGGGCAATTCATTATATACTACTAACTATCTTAATGGCAACAGCGTTGCTGGCACTCAATTACAAAAGGTTTCAAGCGATGGAAATATTAATTTCTTAACCGTGCAAACTGATTATTCTTTGCCTTTTGGAAAACAAAAACAATCCAAACTGGAAGCAGGTTTAAGAGCGCAGCAACACCAGACAACGTAATAACAACGATAATTTTACAGGCACTTCTACCGAAAACCTTGTGAAGATACCTGCCGGCTACCAATGATTATAAAAGTACTGACAATGTTTATGCAGCTTATGTAAGCGTAAAAAGCAGTATTAAAGATTTTGGTTACGAAGTAGGTGTGAGGGCTGAAAGTTCAAACTACAATGGGCGAACTGATGAATACCGGCGAAAAATTCAGTAATAATTATCCGGTAAGTTTATTCCCGTCATTATTTCTGAGCCAGAAATTGAAAAACAAGCAGGAAATGCAGTTCAGTTATACACGCCGCATCAACAGGCCCAACTTTTTCCAGTTGATTCCGTTTACAGATTATACAGATAGTTTGAATATTACGCGCGGTAATCCTGACCTGGTTCCCGAATTCACCAATTCATTTGAAATGAGCTATAGTAAAACTTTTAAAGGCGGCAACAGCTTATTAACTTCAATTTATTACAAGCATTCCGACAACCTGATCACCCGTTACCTTAGCCCCGGAACCAATCCTTTTACCGGGAAAGAAGATATTATCAACACCTATATCAATGCCAATTCAAGTTATTCTTACGGAGCTGAATTAACTTCAATTAATAGACTGACCAAATGGTGGGATATTACAACGAATGTGAATGTGTACCAATCAAAGATAAATACTTCTAACATTGCGAACACAGTTTCGCAGGATGCGATGGTTAGCTGGTTTGGTAAATTGAACAGCACCTTTAAACTGCCTGAGTCTTTCAGCATTCAATTGTCCGCCGATTACCAAAGCAAAACTAATCTTCCGATAAATAATAACCAGGGCGGCTTTCGCGGCGGACCTTTCGGACAGGCTCAAAGTTCTTCACAAGGATATATCAATTCCTTCTGGGGCACCGATGTAGCGGTGAGGAAAAGCTTTCTTAAAAACAATGCGGCTACTGTGAGCGTTAGCATGAACGATATCTTCCGCACACGCAGACAGGATCAGTATTCAGAAAGCCCTTATTTCATTCAGAATTACAGTCGCTTGAATAATCCACAAATGGTTCGCGTAAACTTTACTTATCACTTTGGTAAAATGGATATGTCTTTATTCAAACGCCAGAACAATAAAGCAAGCGGAACCCAGGATGTGATGCAGATGGCACAGTAATTAGGGTCGTTAAAGTTTAAGAGGCTGTTTCAATTCAATTTGATCCGGCCTCTTTTTTTTAAATTAAAAATCTGAAGAAGAAGTTTGTTTACTGTTGCTTTTTAATTGTGCTCCTGATGTATTTGATCCAGGTTTTGACAAAATAAGCATTGTTGGCATTGCTCAGTTTGGCATCGCAAAGGTGCATAGTAACTTTTACGCCATCGCAATTGGAGGTAAGAACATAATCAATGCGTCTCCCGTAGTGAGCGGAAAAACTTTTCCCGTAAATTGGGAGCATCCTACCCGATAATTTTTGGCGGGGCCGGTAACTTTAGTTTTCACTTAACCTGTTGGCAATTTCCTGCAGCACATTTAAAAATTGAGGAATATCTTTTACAGCCACCGGGAAAAACTTCTTATATTTTTCCATTTCAGAAAGATGATCGGTATAAACTGCCGGCTGAGAAATAGCTTCATCCAGAAGCACATATTTTTGTGCCTTGCCCACCGTTGCCGAGCAAATAAAAGCCATAATAAAAAAGTACTTCATAAAAACTTAAAAGATTATTTGTATTCGCCGAACACCTGCCTTAATGTGTCAGCTATTTCTCCAAGGGTACAAAGGTTTTCAACGGCATCAATTACTACAGGCATCAGATTTTGACCATTCGTTGCATGGTCTTTAATATTTTTTAAAGATTCAGCAACTTTTGTATTGTTTCTTCTTGATTTAAGCACTTTAAGTTTTTCTATCTGAATCATTCGTATATTATCGTCCACTTTAAAGGGAGGCAGCACTGTTTCTGTGTCAGAAATAAACGAATTGACGCCAACGATTATTTTATCTTTTGATTCTATCTTTTGCTGATAATCATACGCACTGCGAGCAATTTCATTTTGCATAAAACCTTCATCAATAGCGTTTACACTGCCTCCCATAGCATCAATCGTTCCAATTATTTTCCAGGCTTCTTTTTCTAACTTTTCGGTAAGATTTTCAACAAAATAACTTCCTGCCAGAGGATCTGCCGTATCTGCTACCCCACTTTCATAAGCCACTATCTGCTGGGTCCTTAATGCGATACCGGCTGCTTCTTCTGTCGGGAGATTTAGTGCTTCATCATATCCGTTGGTATGAAGGCTTTGAGTGCCGCCGAGTACCGCTGCCAGCGTTTGTATGGTTACCCGGCTGATATTATTCATGGGTTGTTGGGCGGTAAGCGTACTGCCGCCTGTTTGTGAATGAAAACGGAGCATCATCGCTTTTTCATCAGTGGCACCCAGTTCTTTCATTATTTTGGCCCACATCCGGCGTGCAGCGCGAAACTTGGCCACTTCCTCGAAAAGATTGTTGTGTGAATTAAAAAAGAAAGACAATCTTTTTCCGAAAACATTAATATCCAATCCTTTTTGCAATGCCGCCTTAACATACGCTTTTCCATTGCTCAAAGTGAAGGCAATTTCCTGCACAGCAGTACTTCCCGCCTCCCGTATGTGATAACCTGAAATGGAAATCGTATTCCATTTTGGCATTCTTTGCTGCACCATTCAAAAATATCGGTAATGATACGCATGGAAGGTTTTGGCGGATAAATATACGTTCCGCGGGCGGCGTATTCCTTTAAAATATCGTTCTGAACAGTTCCCTTTAATTGGGAAAGATCGGCGCCTTGCTTTTTCGCAACCGCCACATACAAAGCCAGTAAAATAAATGCGGTGGAATTGATGGTCATGGAAGTGGAAACCTCGATCCAGCCTGATTCCTGAAAACAATGCTTCCATGTCTTCTATCGAATCAATGGCAACACCTGCTTTACCAACTTCTCCTTCCGATAAAGGATGATCACTATCATACCCGATTTGTGTGGGAAGATCAAAGGCGACGCTTAAGCCGCTCACTCCTTGCGAAATCAGGTAATGGTAACGCCTGTTACTTTCTTCAGCCGTACTGAAACCCGAATATTGGCGCATGGTCCACAGTTTGCCCCGGTACATATCGGCCGTATGCCGCGTGTGAAAGGAAACCCGCCTGGCTTTTCTTCAGCAATATCTTCGGGAAGATCTTCCCGTGTATAAACTTTCTTTATTTCAATTCCTGAATCAGTTTCCTTTTTTTTCATGCTGTATTTCTAAAATGAAAATCCGATCTTTTTGTTTGTTTACTGTTCTTCTTTTTCATATTTCATAATATCACATTAACTTCTTTGCCTCATAATTGATCGCTTCCAAAACAATATTGTGGAGCGAAGCATTGGAATTATTGATGAGATAGTCAATTATATGTTTATTAAGATCCATTCCCGATGCCTGAACAGGAAGGGTGGCTGCCAGTTGATTAATGATATAAATATTTTGTTCTTTTAGATTATTTACTGCCCTCCACACTTCAGTCGAAACATAAATTTGTTGGCTCATATTATATTCATACTCTTGCTTGATGGCATCAATGAGTGTCATTTGCATTTGGCGACATGATAAATTCGCATTGGTATGCCTCGACAACAAATTTTGCAACGCAATTCTTTCTGTAAGCAACGTGATTCTTTCGTAAGCTTGCAAGCGAAGTCGATGAGTTTCAGGGTCATTATTTTTATGTTCCTCCAATTGTTTTTTCATTGCTGTGAGCTCCGTCAATATCCATATAAAGGCCAGCAGCAAGATTAAAACCAGGATAAGTATGATCGTTTCAAATGTTGACATAATTTTAATTTATAGACAAAAATAAACATTCCCGTAGTAAAGGTTGTAATTTTGAGGGTTGTGGAATTTGGAATTTACCATTTGGTATTAACTAACAAACGAATTAACTTATAAACGAATTAAACAATAAATTTCATATATGGAAACAATAAATAAAGCGCCTGTTACTCTAACAACTTCGGCTGTGCAGGAGATAAAAAGATTGATGAATGAAGAAAACAACACCGATAAATATTTACGTATCGGTGTAAAAGGAGGCGGATGTTCCGGAATGTCTTATTTGTTAGATTTTGAAGAAAAAACTGAAAAAGATGAAGTATTTGAAATTGATGGCATTTCCTGTATTATTAATCCTGCTCATCTTATTTACCTACATAATATGGAAATCAACTGGGAAGGTGGATTAAATGCCCGGGGATTTACCTTTAACAATCCTAATGCGAGTACTACCTGTGGTTGCGGAAGTTCATTTGGCGTATAATTCTTGTCACACATCTCTTTGGAATCCCATTCCTCACCTTCAATTGCGTGACTCTTAGGAAACAACTTCAACAACCGCCACATTCAGGTCCGAAACCAACTGCCTTTTCAAAAAGGAAAAAACACCTCAAAGGGACACTTATTTAATAGATAATAAATCGATTTAAATAATTCATTCCTGTATCTCAATTATTTAATAGCTTTAAGCCCTCTTTTCAACAGAGACATATCAAATGTTCATCAACCGTAATTGCTAAAAAATGATTGTTAAAAAATTTTTCATCCTTTGCTTTTTTCTCTTAGACTTTTTTGCGCAAAAAGTATATTCACAAACCGAAAATAACTACCTCGTCAATGAGCCAATAGACATTAGTCCCGGATTTCAGAAATTTTACCAATACTTATTTTCTGGCGGATAGCTTATCGTCTTTTGATCCTGCTACAATATCAGGAACCGTTGAATGGCAGCGCAATCGCTATTTCCGCCGAATGGCTTTTAATAATGAGCTGGCTGTTTTACGTCCATACCAGAGTATTACTTTTCCGGAAACGGAATATCCCGCAAATCCTGAATTGCCTTTTAGTATTCAATTTATTTCGCCAAGAGCTTTTCGGATAAGAATGAATACAGGGATCGTCAACCAAGATTATAAGGATACTTTAATGCTTGTAAAGGAGCCGCAGACCGATGAACATTCATGGAAATACACAAAAACAAAAGAGGGTTACCTGTACACAAGCAGCTGCCGGATCGGTATTGATTCAACCCTATCCCTGGCATATTATTATAAGAGACAGTACCGGAAAGTTGCTTACGGAAACCAACAGCGCCAGCGATAACGCAAGCACGTTTACACCTGTGGTTCCTTTTTCTTTTGTGCGCCGTGCATCAGATCTTTCAAGAAGCGTTGCGGCTCTTTCTCTCTTTCTCCCGATGAAAAAATAGTTGGTTGCGGCGAAAGTTTTACAAGAGTTGATAAACGTGGCCAAAAGGTAGTTTTATGGACTGACGATGCGAACGGTGTTCAAAATCCCGGGATGTACAAACCAATTCCTTTTTTTATGAGCAGCAGGGGCTATGGAATGTTTATGCATACTTCTTCGCCCATCACCTGTGATTTTGGGGCATCATTCAATGCGGTAAATACGCTTCATGATCGGGGATGATCAACTGGATCTTTTTGTTTTCCTTGGTACACCCAAAGAAATTCTAAATGAATACACAAATGTGACCGGCAAATCGCCGATGCCTCCACTTTGGAGCTTTGGCTTTTGGATGAGCCGTATTTCTTATTCTTCTGAAAAGCAAGTGCGTGATGTAGCTGCAAAACTGAGAGAGTACAAAATTCCTGCTGATGTTATCCACCTTGATGTGGGTTGGTTTCAAACCGACTGGCGGACTGATTATAAATTTTCTCCGACCCGCTTTAAAGATCCTGCTAAAATGATCAGTGATCTTAAAGATGAAGGCTTTCATATTTCGCTCTGGCAGCTTCCTTATTTCGTTCCTAAAAACCGGTTGTTTCCTGAAATTATTAATAAAGGGCTTTACGTAAAAGATGCAAAAGGCAACGTGCCTTATGATGATGCTATTCTTGATTTCTCAAATCCTGCAACGGTAAATTGGTACCAGGCACAACTTGACACTTTATTGCGAATGGGCGTTGGCGCGATTAAAGTTGATTTTGGAGAAGCGGCGCCAACTACGGGTATTTACGCATCCGGCAGAACAGGTTTTTATGAACATAATCTGTATCCGCTGCGCTACAATAAAGCGGTTGCAGACATTACTAAAAAAGTTACGGGCGATCATATTATCTGGGCAAGATCCGCATGGGCAGGCAGCCAGCGCTATCCTTTACATTGGGGTGGTGATGCCGCCGCTACTTCTTCGGCGATGTTAGCAACACTACGAGGAGGATTATCATTTGGCCTTTCAGGATTTTCGTTCTGGAGCCATGATATTGGTGGCTTTGTACAAAGAACACCTGAAGAATTATACGCGCGTTGGGCGGCGTTTGGTTTTCTCAGTTCTCATACCCGAAGCCACGGACAGCCGCCAAAAGAACCATGGACTTACAGTGAATCGTTTCTCAATGAATTCAGGAATATCGATGATATGCGATACAGGTTAATGCCTTATATCTATGCGCAGGCAAAAGATTGCAGCGACAGAGGATTGCCGATGGTGCGTGCTTTGTTTGTAGAATATCCTGAAGATGCCGGTTCATGGCTGGTTGAAGATGAATATTTATTTGGCAGCGATATGCTTGTCGCCCCTTTATTCCAGGATAGTGTGTACAATCGCGATGTTTATCTTCCCCCGGGAAAATGGATAGATTTTCAAAGTGGAAAAATATATGAAGGTGGCTGGCACCACATTGCGGCGGGAAGTATTCCGGCTGTTATTTTAGTGAAGGATGGTTCAGTAATTCCATTTGCGAAACTGGTCCAATCCACGAAAGATATAGACTGGAGCCATCTCGAACTGGTGGATTACTCGGCGGAAAACGGTAAGGCTAACGGTTATGTGTACCTGCCAAATGATAAAGAACTTCATTCCGTAGAAGTTAGCAGCAAAAACGGAAAATATTCCCTCACGAATGATCCTTATAGTGGAAAAGTAAAATGGAACATTCATTCTTATAAAGACAAAAAATGAACGCAATAAAAAAATGTGCTAGTCTCGCTTTTGTGTTTACGATATTTTTATACAGGTAGTTACATGCACAAAAAAAATATCAATATCCCTTCCAGGATCCAGATCTTAACATTGAAAAGCGCATCGATAATATTATTTCATTGCTCACTTTAGACGAAAAGATTTCCTGCTTAAGCACCGATCCTTCTGTTCCCAGATTAGGCATCAAAGGTTCAGGACATATTGAAGGATTACACGGTGTTGCTTTAGGCGGACCAGGCGGATGGGGAAGAAGGAAACTGGTTACCACTACAATGTTTCCGCAATCGTATGGATTGGCGGAAACGTGGGATACAGCTTTGATCAGGAAAGTAGCAGCAGAAGAAGCCTACGAAGCGAGATATATTTTTCAATCGAAAAAATACAACACCGGCGCTTTGGTAATTCGCGCGCCCAATGCAGATTTGGGGCGTGATCCCCGATGGGGAAGAACGGAAGAATGTTATGGAGAAGATCCCTTTTTCAATGGAAGCATGGTGCAAGCTTATGTAAAAGGATTGCAGGGAAGTGATAAGAAATACTGGATGACGGCCGCTCTTATGAAACACTTCCTCGCAAATAGCAATGAAAACGGAAGGGACAGTAGTTCTTCTGATTTCGATGAGCGTTTGTTCCGAGAATATTATTCTGTTCCCTTCCACATGGGAATAGAAGCAGGCAGCAGGGCATTTATGGCAGCCTACAACAGCTACAACGGCATTCCTATGATGGTTAACCCGGTTTTGAAAAATATTGCCATAGATGAATGGCATCAAAACGGCATTATTTGTACCGATGGAGGCGCCATGCGATTGCTTATGGAAGGCTCACAAATATTATCCCGACAGTACCTGGGCTGCTGCAGCCGGCGGTAAAAGCAGGTATTAATCAGTTCCTTGACAGGTACGCGGATCAATACATAAAGCATTAAAGAGGATCTTTTAAAAGAAAAAGATATAGACGAAGTGATTAGAGGCGATTTTCGTGTAATGATTAAACTAGGTTTGCTTGATCCTCCTTCTATGGTTCCTTACACTTCTATTAAAGATGGTGAAGAACCGTGGCTGATGCAAAAAACCAAAGATTTTGTAAGAGAAGTTACCCGTAAATCAATTGTATTATTAAAGAACGATAATCATTTCCTGCCTCTTGATAAAAGCAAAGTCAAATCGATTGCAATCATTGGTCCTTACGCAAATAAAGTATTGCTTGACTGGTACAGTGGAACTCCGCCCTACAGCGTTTCTGTATTAGAAGGCATTAAGAATAAATTCGGAGAGTAATGTAGATGTGCAATGGACAACAGGCAACGATGCGGATAGTGTAACCAATCTTGCCCGAAATGCAGATTATGTAATAATGGCTTTGGGAAATCACCCATGGTGCAATGCCGGATGGGGAAAATGTCCGGTAGCCAGCGACGGACGTGAGGCTGTGGACCGAAAAACAATTTATCTTGAGCAGGAAGAACTGGTAAAAAAAGTTTACCGGATTAACCACAACACGCTGGTGGTGTTGATTGCAAATTTTCCTTATGCCATTACCTGGACTGATCATAATATTCCTGCCATCCTTCAAATTACGCACTGTAGCGATGAACTCGGTAATGCATTGGCAGATGTAATTTTCGGTGATTATAACCCGGGAGGCAAATTGGTGCAAACATGGCCACGTTCAATGGATCAACTTCCTCCCATGATGGATTATAACATCCGTGATGGAAGAACCTACATGTATTTTAAAGGGAAACCGTTATATGCTTTCGGTTATGGACTTAGTTATACAACCTTTAAATATTCCGGGTTTCAAATAAAAAATCCGGAAATTAAGTTAAACACTCCTGATTATCGTAAATGTGGATGTTACCAATGCCGGAAAAATAACAGGTGATGAGGTAGTGGAACTATATGTGCAACATTTGAATTCTGCAGTTAGTCGTCCGAAGAAGGAATTAAAAGGCTTTCAACGGGTAACCTTAAAGCCGGGTGAAAAGAAAACCGTTTCCATACAATTAGATCCTGCAAATTTGCGATACTGGGATCCGGACCAACAGCAATGGGTACTCGAAAATGATAAAGTTAAGATAATGATCGGCAGTTCATCTGATAATATAAAATTCGAACAGGTAATTCAGTAATTCTATTTCCCGTATCCCGTATCTATAAAAAAAGCAAAACAAAAATCGTAGTAATTTGTTGGTTTACTGGTTTATCAAAATTCACCTGGAAATTGTTGTAAAAGAATCATTTTTTCTCACTCACAAAATGAACCGCTTTTTTGCTTATTGGTTTTACCGTTTGCAGGTAAGCATAAATTGATCTGAGATCAGAAGTATCCATCCCCGCGAGCATAGTCCATGGCATTACTGTATTGATAGTTGTCGAATCAAGAACAGTAACATTGGCAGGATTTGCATAGGTTTTAAACCTTGTTACAAATTGATCAACTGTCCAGGCGCCGATCCCCGCAATCTTTTAACCAGTTCATAAGTTATAAATCTCTTGCCGTTGTGCTGGGTTTATATCTTTAAGAAAAACAGAGGTTTTAATTTTTAGCCATTGATCTATGAAAAACCTGTTTATTTGAATATAAAAGTTAAATTTATAATTACTTTAGAAAGAATTTAATTTAATGAAAAACGCAATTGCTATCGCTGCACACCCTGATGATATTGAATTAACAATGGCAGGAACTCTCTTATTGTTAAAAAAAGCAGGATATGAAATTCATTATATAAATCTCTCTGGCGGCGATTGCGGCAGTATGGAATATAACGCAGCAGATTTAAAAAAAATTCGTCTTGCAGAAGCTAAAAATGCTGCTCAAATTCTTGGCGCTCATTTTCACCCGCCTTTCTGTAACGACATGGAAATATTATATGATGTAAAAAAACTCAGGCGGCTTACTTCCATTATCCGTGAGGTGAAACCAAATATTGTTTTAACACATTCACCTGAAGATTATATGGAAGATCATACCAATACCTGCAGATTAGCAGTTACTGCAAGCTTTGCGCGGGGCATGCGCAATTTTGAATCAGAGCCTATTCTGCCCGTTGACAATTATGATTGCACCATTTATCATGCGTTACCCCACACATTACGGGATAATTTTCGCCGCCGCATTATACCGGGTGCCTATGTAAATACCACTTCGGTGCACCCGATAAAATTGGAAGCACTAAGGTCGCATAAAAGTCAGCAAAAGTGGTTGGACGTAAGCCAGAAAATGAACTCTTACTTGCATACAATGGAAGATGTCAGTTTAGAAGTTGGAAAGATGTCTAAAGTGTTTAAGCATGCAGAAGGATGGCGAAGGCATTTACACTTCGGATTTTGTGCCATGCTGATGATGATCCTTTAAAAGATTTAGGCGACGACTATTTGATCAACAAAAGTTACGAAGAAAGCCTGGAAATGATATAAGAATTGTTATCTAAAGCTGTTCTTTGCTCCTGATTATATTTTCTTTCTTTCATAATTTTAAATAGAAATACTATGCCTCGTAAATTAAGTTCTATTGCTCCCGGTTGGTGGGATTACACAACACTCGATAGCAGCATTATTGAAGAAGTTGCACAACTTACGCCTGAGAAAATGCTTCAGCTTTCAAGGCCTGGTTTTAAAGTGGTAATGTATGATACACTTGAAGATTTTTATCTTGCAGAAGCGCTTGAATATGTTACGTCCTGGCAACAATCTACTCCTGATAATCCCGTTGGAATCTGTGGCCCAATTGGGCCTACAGAACAACTGCCCTTGGTAGCAAGAATCATAAACGATCTCAATATACCTATTCAATCCGCTCATTTCTGGGGTATGGATGAATGGTTTATAGATGGCAAAGAAGCTTCGCCGGATCATCCCTTATCTTTTGAAAAAGCAGACAGGGAACTTTGTTTTAACCGAATAAAAAAAGAGCTGGTAATGCCTGATAAAAATTTGCATTTCCCAAAAGCAGACACAGTGGCTTACCGCAAAAGTTGGGATGGCGTCCGCTGTGCCGTGATGCAGGGTGGCCAGGGAGATATTAAACATTGGGCATTCAATGATCCTCCAAAACGAGAAGGCAAATATACGGACGACCCACCGCCGCCTGAAGAGTATCGAAAACTTACCTCCCGTGTGGTTGACCTGCATCCAATTACCATCGCACAAAATGCACGCACATCAGGCGGCGGAAACATTACATTGGTTCCCACCAAAGCTATTACTGTTGGACCGGTTGAGACATGGATGGCAGACAAGGTTTCTATCTGGCACGCAGGCATGCATGATAACCCTTTTGGCCAGAGGCTGACAACTTACATGATTTCTAAAAATATTACAGACACATCTGTACCTATGTCACTTTTAGCAGATCATCCCAACGTGCAATTCAATTTTTATCGTCCAGGTATAGGCGATTGCTCTGTTGTGATGCATTAATAACTTTTAAACATTTAATTTTTCTATTTAAATAAAATTATTATGAAGAAAGTTCTGATTGCAGCCCTTTTTATTTTGATGTTCTTTCATGTATTTAGCCAGGATAATGGAAGCTCTGTTTCATTAATTCCTATACCCGTTTTCATGCATACCGGGCAGGGAAAATTCATGTTTACAAAAAATTCCCTTGTTGAACTTAAAACGAATGACGCAGATGCAAAAAGAGTAGCTGGTTTTCTTTCTAAAAAATTATCTGCAGCAACAGGATATAAAATTCCCGTAAAGTTCGCAAATACAGCATCTCATGCAAGCGGCAATATTTCACTTGCAATTGAAAAAGACACTACACTGGGTAATGAAGGTTATAAATTAATCGTGAATCCCAACTCTGTTTTGTTATCTGCCAATAAACCGGCTGGCTTGTTTTATGGCATGCAAACGCTTGTACAATTATTACCAAAAGAAATTGAAAGCAAAACTGTAGTTAGTAATAAAACATGGATGATCCCATCTGTAACAATCATTGATTATCCCCGCTTTAGTTGGAGGGCATTAATGTTTGATGTGAGCCGGCATTTTTTTACAAAGGATGAAGTAAAAACTTTTATCGATAATATGGTAGAGTATAAGTACAACCTCCTGCACCTGCACCTTACAGACGATCAAGGTTGGCGAATAGAAATAAAAGGTTTGCCCAATCTTACGAAGGTAGGCGCCTGGCGTGCTAAAAGAGAAGGAGCCTGGGGAAACACCAAGGCACCTGACCCAAGTGAGCCTAAAACATACGGTGGATTTTATACACAGGATGATATTAAAGAGATTGTTCAATATGCCAAAGACAGGTTTGTAAATATTTTACCTGAAATTGATGTTCCTGCACACAGTATGGCAGCAGTAGCTTCTTACCCTGAATTATCCTGCACACCCGGCACCTATGCAGTAAATGCCGGTGAAGAGTTCCAGGTATGGGGCAAAGATGGAAACCAGGCATTAATTGACAATACGCTTTGTCCTGCCAATGAAAAGGTATACACATTTTTAGATACCGTATTTACACAAGTTGCCCAATTATTTCCTTTTGAATATATACACATTGGTGGTGATGAAGCGGCAAAAAATTTCTGGGAAAAAAGCGATGCAGTAAAAGCGCTGATGCAGAGAGAAGGTTTAAAAAATGTGGAAGAGGTGCAAAGCTATTTTATAAAACGTGTTGAAAAGATCGTAGAGGCAAAAGGCAAAAAAATGATCGGGTGGGATGAAATACTTGAAGGTGGTTTGGCACCAAACGCTACTGTAATGAGCTGGCGTGGGATGGCGGGTGGTATAGAAGCTGCCAAACAAGGCCATCATGTGGTAATGGCACCAATGGATTATACCTATGTCGACCTGATGCAGGGCGATGCTTATGTTGAACCTCCTGAATTTGCCACTTTACTTTTAAGCAAGTCTTATAAATTTGAACCTATTCCGCAGGGAGTAGATCCAAATTTAATCTTAGGCGGCGAAGCTTGTTTATGGAGTGAACATACAACCAATATGAGGGCAGGCGAATATTTATTATGGCCCAGGGGAATGGCAGTAGCAGAATCTACATGGTCTCCGAAAGAAAAAAAGAATTGGCCAAACTTTGTAAAAAGAGTAGAACACCAGTTTGAGCGAATGGATGTTGCCAAAATTAAATATTCCCGCAGTATGTATAACCCCTCTTTCAAAGCTTCAATTGATGAAAATGATCAATTAAAAGTTGAACTGGAAACAGAAATTCCGGGTCTTGATATTTATTACTCATTTGACGAAACGAATCCGGATGAATTTTATCCTAAATATGAGAAGCCTTTAATTATACCAAAAGACGCCCTGCATTTAAAAGTTATCACTTACAGGGATGGCAAACCTATAGGCAAACAAATTAATATGCCTATTGAAGAGTTACTCAAAAGGGTTAGTACTAAAAAAGGTTAAAGCATCGCTTCCAATTAATTATGCCCATTAAACAGGGGGGTATCCTTGCACGCAAAATGAGAAACACAAGGATAATTAATGGAAATAAAAGAAAAAAAGCAGCAACTATTGTAAATATTGACTTTCAAGCATAAAAAAACCACTTTAAAAAAGCGGTTTTGTACCCGGGATGGGAGTTGAACCCACACTCGCATTGCTGCGAACAGGATTTTAAGTCCTGCGTGTCTACCAGTTCCACCACCCGGGTAAACACTAGTTTTTGATAAAAAAAAAGCAGATAATGTTCGTTACCTACTTTAAAAATTGGAGCGGAAGACCGGGCTCGAACCGGCCACCCCGACCTTGGCAAGGTCGTGCTCTACCAAATGAGCTACTTCCGCAAATGTGTCTAAGAACTAAAAATGGATTGCAAAAATAGGCCTTGAAACCTTTGAAGCAAAATTTATTTGTACTGTGGATTGTATTGAGTGTTGCCTGGGATTTCAACATTAGGCTTGCCCTTGTAGCGATGTTCGTACATTGTATAACAGCCGCCTATAATCATCGCAACCAAAATTGCTACCTGGCAATAGAATAAAAAACGTGAGGTTAATACCCAACTGTATCCAACGTCTTTACCTTTGTTATCAATTACTTCTTCGTGTTCCATATTTTTTTATTTGCATCGCAAAAATAACAGATTGAAGTCAAAAATCATTTTTTGTATCCAATAATTTCAGAAAATGTTCTCTTTTTTTCGATAAAAAACTTTTTTACAATGCTTCCATTAAATACACCTGCAACTTTTTTTAATTTGATTTTTGGTAATTCATCTTCTCTTCTTATGGCGCAGGTTCCATTGGATAAAAGCAAAATGTGCTTTTTGAATCGATCTGAATGTCTTGATATCTTTTTTGCCTAAAGCCTGCAATGCAGCGATGTTATCAAGAAATATGCGGTAAGGTATTTTTACAATTTTTTCTGAAGCGGGTAAATTTTTTACAAGCATCACCAGGTTGTTCCTGAAATTTAAAAAAACTTTTCTTTCATTTCCTGCAGGTAAAGTTCCTCCGCCCACATGATACACCACTGAAGATGGAACCACAAAAATTTTATAACCGGCTCTTTGCATTCGCCAGCAAAGATCGATTTCTTCCTGGTGAGCAAAAAATGATTCATCAAATCCATTTACATCATGGAAAAAATTTCCTCTCACAAAAAAAGCAGCGCCCGACGCCCAAAAAATTTCTGCCACATCATCATATTGGCCTTTATCTGTTTCACAAAAATCAAATACTCGTCCACGGTTGAAAGGGTAACCAAATGTATCAATCCAACCACCGCTTGCACCAGCGTATTCAAACTTATTTTTTTCATTAAACGAAAGAATTTTTGGCTGGCAAGCTGCAATAGTTTTATCGCTTTCCATCAAAGAAATAATTGGGTTTTATCCAATCTTTTGTCACTTCCACATCACTGTTTAATAAAATATAATAATCCGCTGAAATCTTTTGTAGTGCAGAATTATAACCTTTCGCAAAACCTTCATTTACGGGATTATAAATTATTTTTACAGAAGGAAAATTGTTTTGTAAAAAAGAAACCGACTCATCGGTTGAAGCATTATCGGCTACAATTATTGAGAGGTTTTCATAATCGGACGCGATAACAGAAGGAAGAAATTTTTCTAAAAAATGTTTCCCGTTCCAGTTAAGAATCACAACTGCCACTGATGGAATTGAAGCCAATGAATTGTTTATTAATGAAACGCAAACATAAAAGATTTTAATCTTGATATGCCTTAATTGTGCGAAATAGATTTTAGATTTGAAAATAAACTGCCATAATGCTGAGGCAACTCTTTAATCTGCGGTCGGCACTTGCGCTTATTGCTGTTGCAATTGTCACGGGTACTATTTTCTATTCTAATTTTTTATCCAAAAAGATAGAGGTTGAGGAAAGAGAAAAAATAAACCAATGGGTAGAAGCGAATAAATTTATAGCAACGGCTCCACAAAACGTGGATTTGACGCTCGCAAGTGAAATCCAACAAAAAAATACTGACATTCCCATTATATGGACAAACGAAAACGATAGTATTATCGATTCGAGAAATATTGATACATCTGTGATCAATTCCGATCCGGATTTTTTAAAACAAAAATTAAAAGAATTCAAGTCTGCACACCCACCGATTATTTTGCAGTTGAGCAAAAAGCCTTTCATTGCGGATAAATATTACTACGGAGATTCTAAATTATTAAAGCAGGTTCGGTATTACCCTATTATACAATTACTCATCGTTGCCTTATTTATATTTATCACTTTCTATGCAATTTCTATAAGAAATAAATCAACGCAAAACCAGGTATGGGCAGGCATGGCAAAAGAAACCGCGCATCAATTAGGCACCCCGATTTCTTCATTGCAGGGCTGGGTAGAAATGCTGAAAGAACAGGAAGCAACTTCACCCATCCCCATTGAAATGGAGAAAGATGTGAATAGGTTAAAATTGATCAGTGACAGGTTTGGAAAAATAGGAAGTTCACCACACCTGGAAGAAGCGGATATTATTGAGCAGGTGGAAAAAATGCTGGCTTATATTAAAAGAAGATCCACCCAAAAGGTAAATTTCATTTTAGACCGGCCTGAAGAAAATGTTTTTGCACAGATATCAGTACCCCTTTTTGACTGGGTAATTGAAAATTTGTTGAAGAATGCGCTGGATGCCATAAACGGAAAAGGAACCATTACCGTAAGAATTAAAAAACAATCATCACGTGTTATAGTAGACGTCACAGATAGTGGCCGTGGCATTAGTAAACAAAATATCAGCAAAGTTTTTAAGCCTGGTTTTACAACCAAAAAAAGAGGCTGGGGATTAGGGCTTTCTCTTGCAAAAAGAATAATCGAAAAATATCATAGCGGGCAATTATTTGTGAAATCTTCGGAACCGGGTAAAGGCACTACCTTTCAGAATTGTTCTAAATACGTGAGTTTTAAGAACTTTTCTGGATTTGAACAACCAACATTGCGACCAGTGCGGAGGTGTCAAAATGGTAGAGCGGAAGAGGAGATTCGAACTCCCGAAAGCCCTTTCGGGCACTACCACCTCAAAGTAGCGCGTCTACCAGTTTCGCCACCTCCGCAGTTATTATTGGGTTGCAAATTTAATAAAACGTTGAATTAAAAATTTTCTCTTTTTCTTCGTTCACTGTAAAAATTTATGTGCTTTATTTGTAATCATACCTGTTTCATGAAAACAATTTTTCTAAATTGCAGTCCATGCGAAATTATGAAGATAGTTACCGGCATAAAGGATTACGAAAAAAACTGCTGGATTCTCTGCGAGATAAAGGAATAACGGATGAAAATGTGCTTGCTGCAATGATGAATATTCCACGTCATTTTTTTTTGGATACCGCGCTGGAACATATTGCTTACCAGGACAGAGCATTTCCTATCGGTGAAGGACAAACGATTTCGCAACCTTATACAGTCGCTTATCAAACACAGCTATTGGAAGTTACTCCATACCAAAAAATTCTGGAAATAGGAACCGGAAGTGCTTACCAGGCAATGGTTCTGGCAGAAATGGGTGCTTCGGTTTTTACTATTGAAAGACAAAGAAATTTATTCGAAGCCACTAAAAAATTTGTTTTAAAATCACGTTATCCCGGCATTAAATTCTTTTATGGCGATGGCTTTGAAGGTCTTCCTACCTTTGCTCCTTTTGATAAGATAATTATTACTGCGGCCGCTCCTTTTATACCGCCTAAATTAATTGACCAGTTAAAAATTGGTGGCAAAATGGTGATTCCGCTTGATGAAGATGGCAGGCAAAAAATGATGCGGATCACCAAAAATGAAGACGGATCTTTGGATGAAGAAACTTTTTCTGATTTTTCTTTTGTTCCAATGTTGAAAGGTAGAAGCTGAAGCCTGGTTTTATAATTTAATATTAACCGCTGCCATAAAATTCGTTCCCGCCATTGGATAATAATAATTTTCCACGGTAAACTCTCCGCCGTAAATATAATTGTAGGTATAACCGTTGGATTCGTACAGTTTATTAAAAACATTATTTACCATGAAAATAAAATTCACTGCTTTAAAAGTTTTCTGATGAAGCGTGTAGGACAACTTTACATTTTCAACAAGATACGGATCAATGCTTCTGCTGATATGAGAGGTGTTATCCAAATATTGCCTTCCCACATATTTTGACTCAAGGTTGATCTCTGCATTTTTAAGAGGTATAAAATTAATTCCCGCAGCACCTATTGCATCCGGTGAAAAAGAAATATCTGTATAGTGATACACATTTTGTTTTTGATCTCCATTGTCATAATCATCAACATATTCTGTAAAATCTTTAATTTTGTTTTGGCTCAAAGTAAGATTGGCAAAAGCGTTCAGCCATTTTGCAATAATTGCATCGCCCTGCAATTCTACGCCTGTGCGATAACTAACCGGAGCGTTCGTTCTTGTGTAGGCGCCCACGTCATTTATTTTTCCTGTATTCACCAACTGGTTGTGATAATACATATAATAAAAAGTAACTCCGTAATTTATTGGCTGATTTTTCGTTTCAACACCTAATTCCAAATCATATAAAATTTCAGGCTTTGGAATCTGGTTTACGCCGGCTTCAAAGTCATCACGATTGGGTTCTTTGGCTGCGACTGAAAATGAAAGATAGGTTTGAAAGTTTTTCTTATTGAAAGAGATACCAGCCTTAGGATTAAAGAAAGCATAGTTTTTTGCTACTGACAGATCAGGATTTGATTCAAATCCATCAATTTTATATTTTACAAAACGTTCCTGCAGATCTAAAAACCCCGTAAAACCAGCGCCTAAAGATTGCATCACTTTTGCATAGAAATTTAAATCGTTCTTCTTCGCTGGCTTATTGAAGTAAATATAATCAGGAGGAAATCCTTGCGGCGCCCAAGTTACAATATCATAGTGTTTGCCATCATATTGGGTTAATCCACCACCGAAAGTAAAATGTGTCCCATTTTTCTGGTATTGCAACGAGAAAACAGAACCGTAAAAATAATTGTCCAACCAAAGCCGCCTGATCAAATCCGTAGAGGAAATGGTATCGGAGCCATTTATTACATCGGGAAGGTAGTAATCGCTGAAAGCCTGGTCTGCCCTGTATTCTTCATAGTATCCTTTTCCTCTCGAAAGAAAAGTTGCAATATTATAACTCAGCAATGAATTTACTCTATGGTTATAAAAAAGCTGGTAATGCGTTTGCCAGTAATTGTCAGTTTCATTCGCGTAAGGTGCACCCGGTTTTTCAGTTCCCGCAGGATTATAAGTGCGATCGCTATCAAGGTAACTTTCAGGAACGCCATACCATGCCTGGTAGGTTTTTTCTTTACCACTTATAATATTAAATCGAAGAGCGCTTTTTTTATCAAGATAGGCAGCGCTAAAATATAAAGATTTGAGATCGGAAGTAGCTCGGTCAATATAACCGTCGCTTGAAATTTTTGAAACTCTCGCGTCAATTAAAAAATGGTTTGCCAACAAACCTGTTCCAATCTTCAAGGTATTTTTCCAGGTATTGAAAGAGCCATAACTATTATCCAATTCAAGATATTTTTGTTTGTTGACTTCATTTGTTGAAAGGTTGATCGTTGCTCCAAAAGCTCCGGCCCCGTTGGATGAAGTTCCAACGCCCCGTTCGATTTGTATCGAATTGACAGATGTAATAATGTCAGGAATGTCCACAAAATAAGTTCCCTGGCTTTCCGCATCATTGTAAGGAATTCCGTTTAGCGTAACATTGATCCTTGATGCATCGGTGCCACGAATATGAATGCCGGTATACCCTACCCCGTTTCCTGCATCAGAATTCACAACGACTGAAGGCGTTTGGTTTAAAACAAATGGAAGATCCTGTCCTAAATTAACCTTTGCTATTTGTTCTTTGTTCAGATTGGTTTTGGTAAAAGGCGCTTTATCTGCCGCGCGAATGGAAGTAATTTCAATATTATCAAGCATCAGCGTGTCTCCAAATTTATGAGAACTTGTATCCTGTGCATTAGAAAAATAGCAGATTGCACTAAACGAAAAAATCAGTAATATTCTTTTCATGTCTGTGATTTTTCGATCAATACAATGCATGAAAAAGAAGACGGGAAAGGTGATTGGTCCTCCCTTCGCAGGCATTATCCTGATCAGGTCTGCGGGTATTTTCTCAGCAATCGGGCTTTTACTATTTGTAAGTTAGCCCGACGCACCCCGGTTTAAATGGTTTTGAAATACAAAGATAGTGAGAAGAAATTCATTTTTTGAAATTTGTAACTTTTTGCTACTAATTTCGTTTCACTGAAAACAACTTTATGAAACCAATTTTATTTTTTCTTTTCGCGATACTGACAGTACATTCTAATGCACAAACTGTCATAAATGATAAAAATGTCCAGGTAAGAAATGTAAGTTCATTCTCGGCCTTAAAAGTGTCGGGCGGCATCGATGTTTATCTTTCACAAAGCAATGAAGAAGCAGTAGCAGTAAGCGCTTCGGACGAAGAATATCGTGACGAAATAAAAACAGAAGTAAAAGATGGCGTACTAAATATCTATTTTGACAATCACTCTTTCAAATTTCTAAAAAACCGGCAATTACGCGCGTATGTTTCTTTTAAAACATTGGAAAGTATCGAGGGCTCGGGTGCAACTGAGTTTATTATCAATGGTACATTTACAGCCAACAGTGTGAAAATAAAACTTAGTGGCGCATCCGACATGAAAGGAACTGTTAACTTCACAAATGCGCAATTAGATCTCAATGGTGCATCAACCATGAAAATCAGCGGAAATGTTCAAAATATAAAAATAGAAGCGAGCGGAGCAAGTGATCTAAAAAATTACAACCTGGTGGTTGATAATTGCATAGCGCAGCTTTCCGGTGCAAGTGATGTTAAGATAACCGTGAATAAGTCAATTTCTGCAAGAGCGAGTGGTGCAAGTAACCTGGACTACAAGGGAACTGCAGAAAGAAGAGAAGTCAGTACAAGTGGCGCCAGCAATGTTTCACAGAGAAATTAGAAACTTATTTTCCATCTGCCCATATCAAAAACTGCGGAAAGGCATGGCTCCATGAATCATAATCATTGGAGCCATTTTTTTCTTCCAACAAAGTGATGTCTCCTTCATTGGCAACATTTTTCTTTTTAATCAAATCCGATCAAATCTTTTGTACCATTAACGGAGCTTTCACCATCATTTTTTTCATTTCCGCCGGCATAAAACCAGTATTGAAGATGTGGTCTTTTGCGTGAAGAACGAATTTTGTTAATAATAATTCGGTTTTCCACTGAAGAATCTAATGTATTTGTTTCGTTGTTTGTAATGCCAAATGAGCCTGAAAAGACACCGACTTTATCAATCTTATCGGCGTTATCCCAGGATATGTCAAAAGCAGAAAGGCCTCCCAGTTCACTGCCCGCGAGTATTATTGAATTGAACTTTCGCACGGCAGCTTTCTTTTTCACAAAAGGGAGTAACTCGCCGGTTATAAATTCTGAATATTTTTCTGCTGAGGCGCCGTTTCCCTGGTTGCCTGGCTTGCCGGCCACCCCATATTCCATTTTTCGGTCAAATGCGTGAATTCCCACCACAATCAAAGGCTGAATCAACTTTTTATGGTACAGGCTATCAACTATTTTTTTCACCCGAAGCTTTTCAATATCCTGTCCGTCATTTATAAGTAGCAGATTGAAGTCGCCTTTATTTTCCGGTACAGGAGTACTTATAACGGTCAGGGTTATGTGCTTTTGCAGATGCCGGGAATATACTTCATCTTTTCTTTCCTTAATTTTTGAATGGCAGGACGCTAAAAATCCAATAGAAAGTAGAAACAAAAAACTACCGATTTTATTCATACATAAAATTTTATGATTTGCTAAAGTATTAAAATTTGGTGGCAAGTTGTTAAGCCCTTACATTTGCACTCCTAAATCGCGAAGTAGAGCAGCGGTAGCTCGTCGGGCTCATAACCCGAAGGTCGGAGGTTCGAACCCTCCCTTCGCAACAAAAAGCCTCAATTTTTTGAGGCTTTTTTGTTTTACTTTTTGCCAGTTTCATTGGTTTTCAGTAGACAAACAAAAAACAAGAATTTTTATTTGCGCCTCTTAGAGTTTTATTCAGAAATTTGAAAAAAGTTAATTAATTTATTTTATCGAACTTTAAGCTCATATTTCCCGTACTTATGCCAGAAAGCACTTCTTCCCAAAAAATGAAAAAAGTAATAAAAAAACATCCGCTGGCCATAAGATGGTTTCACTGGATCAATTTCCCTTTGCTTGGCGTAATGATCTGGAGTGGATTGCTCATCTATTGGGCAAATGATATTTACAGAATTGGCTGGGGCGATAAAACAATTCTCAAATTTTTCCCCAACTCGTTTTACAAAGCGTTGAATATCCCGTTCCGGCTCGCGGAGGGTATGCGCTTTCATTTTGTATTCATGTGGTTATTTGCTATCAATGGTTTTATCTATGTATTGTATCTGATTTTTTCAAAAGAATGGAAATATATTTTTCCCAACAAACGATCATTCAAAGACGCGTGGATCGTGGTGCTTCATGACTTACACTTAACAAAAAAGATTCCCGAACAAAAAAAATACAACGCCGCCCAAAAAATAGCCTATACGGTGGTAATATTTATGGGCCTGGGTTCGGTATTGACCGGACTTTCAATTTACAAACCGGTTCAGTTTGGCACTTTAACCAATTTGCTGGGTGGATATGAGTGGGCACGGATTGAGCATTTTACATTTACCATACTTTTCAGTTTATTTTTTGTAGTTCATATTGTGCAGGTAATTCTCGCAGGTTGGAATAATTTTCAAAGCATGGTAACGGGTTTGTTTGTTGTAAAGAAAAAGAGAACCCGTGCCGGTTATGGTTCCTGTTGACGAGATAGTTATTGAAAAAGAAACTGAAAATATAGAAACTGTTTCTTTGTCAAAAGAAGAAAATACAAAAGAGGAATTTCGGGATGAAAATAAAAATGAAGAAAAAGAATAAAATCAAAAATGATGGACGACCAAAATGAAATATCGGTTTCCTCCAAAAAATTCCGCAACAAAAGCATCGTTGCATTTGTTGTTTTTATTGTAGCAATAACAGCAGCGGTTTTTGCATGGAGATGGTTACGCAGTCAGCCGGAAGTCGCAGGAGCGCAAAAGCCTCTGAGAAAAGGATTAGCCGTTAATGAAAAAGTTTTTTCAAAAGCTTTAAGCAACAAACACCTTGCGAAAACCTATCCTCTTTCTGCCGCTGCAAAGAACGTGAGAGTAAACAGCCTGATTGGCTTAAAAAGCCCGGTTGACAGTTCATGGAGATTAAAGGTGGTGAGAAGCCCGGGCGATACTTTATTCATTAGCCTTGACGATTTAAAAGCGCTTCCGAAAACAGAGATCACCTTTGACTTTAAATGCATTGAAGGCTGGAGCCAGGTGAGCCATTGGGGCGGTGTAAAATTCAGTGATTTTGCAAAAAAATATAACCTGGGTTTGCAAACACAAATGAATTATGTCGGACTTACAACGCCTGATAAAAAATATTATGTAGGGATAGACATGACAAGCATGATGCACCCTCAAACATTACTTTGTTACGAAATGAACAACAAACCGCTTCCGATAAATCATGGTTATCCACTGCGTTTAATCATACCTGTTAAGTACGGAATAAAAAATTTGAAAAGAATAGGAACGATTTTTTTCAGCAATGCTCCCCCACCGGATTATTGGTATGAACGCGGTTACGACTATTATTCAGGGTTGTAAAATAAAAATTAGTAATATTTCCTGGTTTACTGGTGGCTTCTTCTAATAGTACAGCCAGTCAATAACCAAACCAGGAAGAATTCCAAGTAAAATGATAAGGCCTGCCGTGATTGTCAACATCCATTCAAAAAAAGAACTTACCCGGATGTTTTCATTTATCCCCGGCACAGGTTCTTTAAAATAAATGGCCTGTATCACCCTGAAATAATAGATAGCGCTGATAGCAGCACAAATAACTGCAAAAATCACTAACCAGAATTGATGACCGTCTTTAACTGCAGCCATCAAAACATAAAACTTGGCTGTGAAGCCGGCGGTTAAAGGAATCCCGGTTAACGACAACAGGAAAATAACAGCGGTGACGGCAAGCAAAGGTTGTCGTCTGCCAAGACCGTTAAATCCTTCAATCGAGTAATCAGACATTTTTATAATGATCGCAAAAATGCCAATAGTGGCAAGGCAGTACGCGGCGGCATAAATCAACAACCCTTCTTTGGCAGTAGTATTTAAAGCAAAAAGGGTAAACATCATAAAGCCCGCGTGAGAAATACTTGAATAAGCAAGCATTCTTTTCACACTTATCTGGAAAACGGCAGTAACATTTCCAATCAATAAAGTAGCCGCAGTAATTATCACGATCAAAGTTTGCCATTCATAATGCATGCTTCCAAATGAAGTTGAAAAAAGTCTGAAAAAAGCAACAAATGCGGCAACCTTTGCAATCGTCATCATAAACGAAGTGACAACTGCCGGCGCACCATCATACACATCCGGCGCCCAAAAATGAAAAGGCGCCGCAGAAACTTTGAATGCCATCGCTACAAGGATCAAAACCAATCCGACTCCTATCATAACAGACAAATGCCCCGTTCCCAAATTAATAGCATCAATATAAAATGAACCAAGGCTGTTACCGCCATAAATAAGAGCAATACCCATCAGCATAAGGCCCGTGGAAAAGGCGCCCATTAGAAAGTATTTTAAAGAAGCTTCATTGCCTTTTAGATTGCGCTTTCTCACTGCCGGTTAAAATATATAAAGGGATAGATAAAATCTCAATTCCAAGGAAAAGCATCAGTAGCGTATTAAAGGAAGAGAGAATAGACAACGCCACACAATACAAAAAAGAGCAAACAGAAATATTCGGAAACATGTGTTCCGATTTTTTCAAAATCTCTTCCATTAAGCAAAAAGAAAATCAATGTGGAAATGAAAGCAACAGAATTAAAAACCAAACCAAATGCATCAAAACGCAACATTCCTTTTGTATCTACATTAAAAAAAGGATGTCCAAAAAATTCAAGAAGATTGCCGGCAAGTACAATAATAATGCCCGCTATCGCCCAGTATTTCGGGGTTGTGCTTTTTTTGAAAAACACTCCTCCAAACATCATTACAACTCCCCAAAGTGCGCTTAAAATAATTGCATTCATAATTTGATCCCGTCACCCCAACGGTCTTTTTATTTTATCGTTATTTAAAAACTGTTTTTTTGTTTTCCACTATGCTATAATTATTCCCTTTATTTTATAGGAATTCTTGCCAGTATTTCAGTGACAGTTGATTGAGTCAAATGAATTACCGGCTCAGGATAAATTCCTAAAAACAATATCCCCCCTACCAATACAAATAAAACAATATATTGACCAGCACTCAATTTGCCAGCTCTTTCCGCTACTTCATTTGTTTTTCCAAAAAAAGTCTTTTGAACCATTGACAGCATATAAACTGCTGACAAAACCACACCAAGACAGGCAAAAGCGGCATACCACTTATTAAAATCAAATATTCCATTCAACATTAAAAATTCACTGATAAATGAATTGGAAAGCGGAAGCGCGATATTTGCGAAAGCGATGATAAGAAGAAAGATGGCTAGCGTCGGCGATTTTCCCGCAAGGCCGCTTAATTCTGTAATTTTTCTTACCCCCGTTTTCTTTTCGATAATATCTACAATAAGCCACAACGCAAGAATATTAATTCCATGATTAAGCATTTCAAGCATTACACCTTGTAAACCCAACGTATTGGTTGTAAAAATTGCCGCGGCGATCAAGGCAAGGTGAGCGATGGAAGACCAGGCTACAAAACGTTTCAGGTCATTTTGATATAACGCGATACAACTTGCATACAACAACCCGACTATACAAAGGACTAATAATAAAATGATCATACTTTGCAACTGCTGCCGGAAAAACAGGAAGCAACCACCTGATCATACCAAACAATCCCATTTTTACCATCACACTACTCATCGCCATGACAGATGGATAATTGGCCTGTTCATAAACGCGAGGGTTGCCAGGTATGGAAAGGAAATATAGGAATCTTTATTGCAAATGCAATAAAGAAAAGCCAGAATAGCCAATCCTGTTGTTTAGGAGATAAAAGCGTGTTATAAAATGCATTGATATAAAACGAATGATCTGAATCAGCTGAAAGTGAAGGAGTATGCATGTAGATATAAATGATTCCCACAAGCATCAATAGCGAACCAACGAACGTATAAACGAAAAACTTAAATGTCGCTTGTATTCTTTTTTCGCCTCCCCATTTACTGCACAAAAAGTAGACAGGAATAAGCGCCAGTTCCCAAAAGAAATAAAACAATAATGCATCAGTTGCCACAAACACGCCCATCATTCCTGCTTGCGTTAGCAAAAGCAAGCCGATGAAAGTACTACTGTTATTACGATCACTTTTATTAGTTACCAGGAAGATCAGCGGGAATGCCAATGAGGTTAGAAACGTTAGCAGAAATCCCATTCCGTCCATACCGACCGAAAAACTGGAACCGATATAGGGCATCCATACATACGAAACATTATTATAATAAAAGTATTCAGGGTGATGCGCTACATCTGTATAAAACAAACTAATAACTGAGACAGCAAGAGTAGCTATTGAAGAGATGAGTGCAAAGGTTTTAACCCCTTTACTGTTACCAATAAAAAATGCAATCAGCCCTGTGATAAAAGGAATCCAAATCAACAATTCAGGAAAAGTAAAATATGTGCCCAGCATTAATATTATTTTGTAAACAATTGAATAATAAATAAGATCAACAAGCCGATAACCATCAACAACAGATAAGAGCCAACACGGCCACTCTGTAACAATCTTAATTGGCGACTTCCATAATTAACGGTTTTTCCAACTCCATTCACAATTCCATCAACTCCTCTTTTATCAAAAACATTATTTAAAAAAGCAGATAAAGAACGATAAGGCCTCACAAACACAGCATCATAAATTTCATCTACATAGAATTTGTTTCTTATCACTTTTGCGAGTCCGCTTTCTGTGGCAGAAGGTTCATATTTTTTATACTTGCTCCATGCCCATATTGCCACTGCAATTATCAATACAGAAGAAACAACCAATAAAATAATTTCCGTTTGTTGAGGCACTTCGTTTATTGTGATGAACTGTTTTGAATGTTCGAAAACCGGCGATAAAAATTTATCTATCAGGTTTCCATCCTTTACAAACAATTCAGGAAGGCCAAGAAATCCTCCTAATGCAGAAAGAACTGCCAGGATAATTAAAGGAACTGTCATAGCAGCCGGACTTTCATGTAAATGATGCTCCTGTTCTGGTGTTCCCCTGAATTTACCTTTAAAGGTCATGGCCATCAACCGGAACATATAGAAGGCAGTTAACAATGCACCGCCAAATCCAAGAATATACAAAACCGGGCTTTGGGCAAAAGCGGCAGACAAAATTTCATCTTTTGAAAAGAAACCCGCAAAAGGCGGGATACCGGAGATAGCAAGCGTGGCGATAAAAAAAGTGACATAAGTAATGCGCATCTTTTTTCCCAAACCTCCCATTTTTGTAATATCCTGTTCTCCTCCCATCGCATGAATAACGGAACCTGCTGCCAGGAATAAAAGCGCTTTAAAAAATGCATGTGTCATTACATGAAAAACAGCGGCTGAAAAAGCGCCAACTCCGAGGCCCAAAAACATATATCCCAACTGGCTTACTGTTGAATAGGCCAATACTTTTTTAATGTCATTTTGCCTGAGCGCTATAATTGCGGCAAAGATTGCCGTCGCCAAACCAATTCCTGCTACGACAGCCAAAGTGGTGGGCGCAAGAGAATAAAGAATGTTGCTTCTTGCGATCATATAAATTCCTGCAGTTACCATTGTGGCTGCGTGAATAAGCGCGGAAACCGGCGTCGGACCTGCCATGGCATCCGGAAGCCATGTGTATAAAGGGATCTGTGCACTTTTCCCCATCGCGCCCAAAAAAAACAGTAAAGTAATCCCTACGATTGCAGGAGAATTAACTGTTGAAAGAGCAGTTATTATTCCATTATCAGGATTATAAAGATCGTGGTACGAAACTGTTCCATATAAATAGATCAACCAAAACATGGCCAAAAGAAAACCGATATCCCCTATCCTGTTCATCACAAATGCTTTTTTGGCCGCGTTATTATTATCATGATCCTTAAACCAAAAACCAATTAAAAGATAAGAGCAAAGGCCTACACCTTCCCAACCGATGAACATGATCACATAATTTCCGCCAAGAACAAGGATCAACATAGAAAAAACAAAAAGATTGAGGTAAGAAAAGTACCTCCCAAAACCCGATTGTGTTTCTTCTTTCATATAAGAAACGGAATAAACATGAATTAAAAAACCCACGCCGGTTATGATCAGGAGAAAAACAGTAGTAAGCTGGTCAACCTGGAACTCAAATGGAATATGAAGTTTGGCAACATTTATAAAATTGAAGTAAGAAATATTTTGCGTTGTAAAGCCGGGATCGGACACAGTAAAAAATATCCACACGCTAAGGCAAAATGAAATAAAAATGACCGCGCTGCCAATAAAACCGGTTACTGATTTTGAAAGAGTATTTCTTCCAAGTCCGTTGATTACAAATCCAAGAAGTGGAAGAAGAGGAACAAGATAAATAAGTTGAATTGCGTCCATAAACCGACTGCGCCAGCGTTTTAAAAATTTAAAATATTTAATTCATTTTCCAAATAGAAAATGAGCGTTAGTTTTTTAATCTGTTTAAAAAATTGATATCAATGGAACGGGTATTTCTATATAACATTACGATAATAGCTAAACCTACACTAACCTCGGCAGCGGCCACTATCATAATGAAAAAAACAAAAATCTGTGCACTGGTAGCCATTGTGCCTCCAAAAACGTTTCCGGGCACAAGATGCATTTTAGAAAATGCAATCAGTAAAAGGTTTACTGAATTCAGCATTAATTCAATGCACATAAAAACAATGATAGAATTACGTCTTGTGAGTGCACCGATAATACCGATACAGAACAGGATTAACGATAAAAAAATGTACCACTTGATTTCCATAATTTGTTACATTTTCAAGAAATGTTTTTAAATATTTTGTTCTATTTTTTTAACGGCATCTTTTTTACCAATCAAAATAGCGCCGACCATCGCGCTCAAAAATAACACACTGCTTATTTCGAAAGGAACCACGTAATTGTTAAACAAAGCTTTGCCAAGACTTTCTGTGAGACCTACACTCGTTCCTCCCCTCATCACGGCATTGGCACTTTCTGAATGGGCAAGTGCAGCTACCAAAACGATCATTAAAGTAAGGCCGGAAATAATGCCGGCCATCTTCATGTAAATATTTTTTACGGGTTCTGTCTCCGCGTTTAAGTTCATGAGCATGATGACAAAAAGAAATAACACCATAATAGCGCCTGCATATACAATAATATTTACGATTGCCAGAAACTGGGCGTTCATCAAAATATAATGTCCTGAAATGGCGAAGAAGACAATGATAAGACACAATACACTGTAAATCGGATTTTTACTGGCAATCACGCCGATAGCACCTGCAATTGCCAATGCTGATAAGAACCAAAAGAGGATTTTTGTTATTTCCATTTTTCAACTTTCATTGCTGTTTTTCTCTTCAATCTTTTGTTTGAAAATGAAAACAGGAATCTTTATTTTTTGTTTGTTTACTATGCTTCTTTATCCAATCAATCTTTAAACCATTCTAAACCTCTAAACTTCTAAACCTCTAAACTTTCCTCAATGTTCATTCCCATGTCCTTGCGGATTTTTTATCCTGTTTCCCTTGGCCTTTGCAAAACCTTCCGGATCTGTTTTAGGATCAGGGATCAGCATATCTGCTTTACCATAAATAAATCCTTTCCTTTGATAATTTGCCGGAGCAAAAGTTTCGCTTAAATAAACAGCGTCTTTAGGGCAAGCTTCTTCACACAATCCGCAGAAAATACATCTCAACATATTGATCTCATACTTCGCTGCATATTTTTCTTCACGGTAAAGATGTTCTTCTCCCGGCTTCCTTTCAGCGCATTCCATAGTTATCGCTTCTGCCGGACAAGCGAGAGCGCACAAACCACAGGCTGTGCAATTTTCACGACCTTCTTCATCCCTGTTCAATATTTGTAATCCCCTGAAAACAGGACTAAACGGCCTTGTTTGTTCAGGATAATTTATCGTTGCTTTTTTCTTAAAAAAGTGCCGTATAGTGATCGCCATTCCCTTAAAAACAGCAGGTAAATACATCCGTTCCCAAAAAGACATCTTCCTTCTGTCAACCGGTTTTACTCTGTTTGTTAGTGCTTCCATTCTTCAATATTTTTTATCTGGCAACCTCACAATTTTTGCGTGCAAAAGTATCGTTAAGTTTTAAAAATGCCAGTGATTTTGTTTCAATAAAATTAATGCTCCGGTCACCAGCATGTTCAAAAGTGATAACGGCAGCAATATTTTCCAGCCGAGATTCATCAGCTGGTCGTACCTGAATCTTGGTACAGTCCAGCTCACCCACATAAATAAAAATATGAACAAAGTTATTTTTACAAATAACACTGCTCCTTCAATTATAGCTACCCAATTCGTGCCAATTGTATGGATCAAGATTTGCGTCGTTTACAAAAGGAATATCGTATCCGCCAAAATATAAAGTAGACATTACTGCACCGCTCAAGAACATATTTACATATTCGGAAAATAGGTAAAAGCCGAGTTTCATAGAAGAATATTCAGCGTGATATCCACCCATTAATTCATTTTCTGCCTCCGGCAAATCAAACGGAGTACGGTTGGTTTCAGCAAACGCACAAATAAGAAAGATTAAAAATCCGAGCGGTTGACGAAAGATATTCCAAAGATGATCTTTTTGCTGGCCTACCATTTCGTTCAGGCTAAGTGTGCCGGTTAACATTAACAAGGCAATCAACGAAATTCCCAACGCCAGTTCATAACTGATGATCTGCGAAGCCGCACGCATCGCGCCCAGCAATGAAAATTTATTGTTGCTTGCCCAACCGCCGATCATGATCCCGTAAACACCAAGACTCACTACACCAAAAACATACAAAATGCCAATATTCACATCCGCTATTTGTAGAGAAACATTTCTTCCGAAGATATGCATATTATTGCCCCACGGAATTACGGCGCTTACCATTATCGCAGTAAGCATTGCCAGTATCGGACCTAGAATAAATAAAAATTTAGAGGAGAAGCTTGGAACAATTTCTTCTTTGAAAAACAATTTCATTCCATCCGCCAAAGGTTGCAGTATTCCAAAAGGGCCTGCACGGTTTGGGCCTCTGCGGTCTTGTATAAATGCAGCTACTTTACGTTCTGCATAAGTTGAGTACATAGCTACCAGCAGGGAGACACTCACTACAACAACAATTAAAATAAGTTTCTCTATAAATAAAGCCCAATCTATGGTTAATAATATTTGATGGTGAAACATGTTGTGAAAACTAATTTTAATTACGGTTTTTTGTGATCATTAATCGACAATCTTTCTGCCGGTGTTTCTTCTATTTCCTTATCCACGTTGCGTTCCATAAAAGTGGTTGAGGTGGCCGGCCCGGGCAAAATACTCAGATCTATATCAGATGTATTTACTTTGCTCACGTTGTTAATATCCATCAATAACAGTGGGCTGCGGCCGTGCAATACCTTATTTAAAGGATCAGGAGGAATTACTTTTTCTACATAATGATTGGTGGAAATTACGGAATGCCTGTTCACTTTTGTCGGGCCTTCAATCACCCAATCGGATACATTTTTCTTTTCGAACCTGCAGGTGTTGCAAATCCAGGCAGGCTTTCCATCAATCTCCTGAACTTCCCCCCAGGGGTCTTTTCTTGAAGTAACCCGAAAGACCTCCTCTCCCCTGTTCCATAAAGTAACTTTACCGCAACACTTATCACAATCCCTGTGTGCATCAATCGAGTTCAAAAACCAAACGCGGTTTTTAAACCGGTAAGTACGATCGGTTAAAGCACCAACCGGGCAAACATCGATCATGTTTCCACTGAAATCATTGTCGATAGCTTTAGAGATGTACGTTGAAATTTCGGAGGTATCCCCTCTCAATAAAATTCCCTGGCTACGTGAATCAGTAAGTTGATCCGCAACCATTAAACAACGATAGCACAAAATGCATCTCGTCATGTGCAATTGGATATAAGGGCCAATATCTTCCCTCACAAAAGTTCTTCTTTTAAATTCGTAACGTGTTGCTTCAGTTCCATTATTGTAACTCAGATCCTGCAAATAACATTCGCCGGCCTGGTCGCAAATGGGGCAATCCAGGGGATGATTGATTAAAAGAAATTCAACGATCCCTCTCCGTGCATCCAAAGCTCTTTCACTGGTTCGATTCTTTACGATCATTCCATCCATCACTTCTGTTCTGCATGAAGCCACCAATTTTGGCATCGGGCGTGGGTCTTTTGTTAGATCCGGCGGCAACTTCCACCAAACAAGTTCTGCATTTACCGCCACTTCCTTCCAGCTTACTGTAATAGCACATGGCCGGAGGTGCTACCTGCGGGCCAATTTTTCTTGCGGCATTTAAAATAGTTGTCCCTTTTGGAACTTCTATCGTAATTCCATCTATAGTTACCTTAAATAATTCTTGTTCGTCAGCCATTATATTTTATTTATATAAATGCTCAATTCTTAAGCCGTAGCTGTCGCTGTTTCCAGAGGATCTGCATAATGCGCCAATCCGTAATTTCTTACCTAACATTCTTCAGGGTTCAACACATGCCATTCAAATTCATCCCTGAAATGCCGGATCGCAGCCGCTACCGGCCATGCTGCAGCATCTCCCAGCGGACAAATGGTATTTCCTTCAATCTTCTCTGGATATCCCAAAGAAGATCAATATCGCTTCATTTTGCCTTTTCCATATTCAATATTGTGCAAAATCTTTTCCATCCAGCCGGTTCCTTCGCGGCAGGGAGAACATTGTCCGCAACTTTCATGATGGTAAAAACGTGCAAGCGTCATAGGTATGCCGCACCACACACTGGTCTTCATCAAATACAATAAAACCACCTGAACCCATCATGAACTCCGGTTTCAAAACCGCCATCAGACAAGACTTTCATAATTCATCAGGCGTGGTTTCGCCTTTAGCTGTTTTTAATAAAAGATTTGCCGGTAAAATCGGAACGGAAGAACCGCCCGGAATACAGGCTTTTAATCTTTTGCCATTGGCGATTCCACCACAATATTCATCACTGTAAATAAATTCTTCTACAGAGATCGTCATATCGATTTCGTAAACCCCGGCTTGTTGATATTTCCGCAGGCAGAAATCAATTTGGTGCCGGTAGAACTTCCAACCCCAATTTTCGCATATTCTTCGCCGCCTATCATTGATAATCGGAACAACGGCCGCAAGAGTTTCTACATTGTTGACCACCGTCGGGCAACCCCAAACTCCTTTTACTGCCGGGAACGGTGGTTTGATTCTCGGATTGCCGCTTTTTCCTTCAAGGCATTCAAGCAAGGCGGTTTCTTCTCCGCAGATATAAGCGCCGGCACCCCGATGAACATAAATCTCACAATCAAACCCGGTTCCAGGATATTTTTTCCCAGACAGCCGTTTTCTTTGCTTCGGCAATGGCTGCTCCAAAATATCTGCAATCCAGGCATATTCGCCACGGATATAGATATACGTAGTATTACTGCCCAAAGCATAAGAAGAAACGATCAATCCTTCGATCAAGCAGATGAGGAATAAACTCCATCAGGTAACCGGTCTTTAAAAGTACCGGGTTCAGTTTCGTCGGCATTGCAAACCAGGTAGCGTGGAACGCCTTCCGGTTTGGCCAAAAAACTCCATTTCATCCCGGTAGGGAAACCCGCTCCGCCACGGCCACGCAAACCACTTTTTTTCACTTCTTCACGATATCATCGGTTTTCATTTTCAAAGCTTTTTCCGCGCTGCGATAACCACCTTCGCACGATATACGTCAAAACTTTGATACCCTGAACATTTACTTTATCTAATAATAATTTTTTCATCTAAGCCTATAGTTTAAATTTAACTTCACATTTATTCTTATTTAAATTGCTTTCAGTTCAACTCGTTGCACTGTTTCCTGCATTCTTCAATGATCTGGTCTATTTTTCCCTAGTCAGATGTTCTCTATAATATTCACCCATTTGCATCATCGGTGCATAACCACAGGCGCCAAGGCATTCAACTGTTTTCAAAGTAAACAGTCCATCCTTTGTTGTTTCTCCAACGTCAATGCCTAATTTCTCTTTGATGTAGTCAATGATCTCATCGCTGCCCTTCAACATGCAAGGTCCTGTTTGACAAACTTCAAACACATATTTCCCACAGGTTTCAGGTTGAACATGCTATAAAAAGTAGCTACTTCATACACTTCAATAGGTTCAAGTTCAGCAATGAAGCCACATAATCCATCGTATTTACATCCAGCCATCCAAATTCTTCCTGCGCCACATGCAAACACCGATCAAAGCACTTTTTTGTTTTCCTTCCGGATAGCGGCTAATCAGCTCATTTACTTTCTAATTTTTCCTGTGAAAATTGTACACTCATTTATTTTAAATAACTTTCTTTTAATACTTTCGATTCGTCAGGCATCCAATTCTCCTGCAATCAAATTCAAACTACTCATGGTAATGATTGCATCACTCAACAACCGCCTTTTGTCAATTCAGAATAGGCCTGGTAATAAATAAAACATGGCCTTCTGAAATGAAGCCGGTACGGCGATCTTCCGCCATCACTGATCAAATAAAATCCCAAGTTCACCATTGGCTGCTTCAATAGAAGAATACAATTCTCCGACCGGCATATTTGTTTCGCCCATTATATTTTAAAATGATAGATGAGCGCTTCCATTTTCGTATAAACATCTTTTTTATCAGGCAAATAATAATCGGGAACATCGGCGTGATAACACTTCTGCTTCGGCTCCTTTAAATTCCTGCACTTTTTGATAGGCTTGTTTTATAATTTCGAGGCTTTGCCACATTTCCTGGTCGCGTACCAAAAATCTATCGTAACAATCACCTGTAGTACCTACCGGAACAGTGAAATCAAAATCTTCGTAACTACTATAAGGAGAATGAACGCGCACATCATAATCGACGCCTGCAGCTCTCAAATTTGGACCAGTAAATCCATAGTTCAAAGCGCGTTCTGCAGAAATCGGGCCGACACCAATCGTGCGATCCATAAAGATCCTGTTGCGGTTAAACAGTTTATCAAATTCTTTCAAAACTACCGGCCATTCTTTAATAAACTTCTCAAGTTTTTCAAATGCCTGTGGCGTAAAATTTCTTTCAAAACCGCCAATCCTTCCCATGTTGGTCGTAAGCCGTGATCCACAAATCTCTTCATAAATTTCGTAAATAAGTTCACGGTATTGCATCACATACAAAAACCCGGAAAAGGCGCCGGAATCAACACCCACAATCGAATTGCAAATCAGGTGATCTGAAATCCGTGCAAGTTCCATGATGATAACCCGAAAATAATCTACACGCTTTGGCGTTTTGATTCCAAAAATTTTTCACAGGCAATGTGCCAGCCAAAATTATTTAGTGGAGCAGAGCAGTAATTCAACCTGTCGGTGAGTGTAGTGATCTGGTAAGGAGTTCTGTGTTCTGCAATTTTTTCAAAAGCCCGGTGAATATAGCCTACGGTTTGTTCGGCGCTTACTATCGTTTCACCATCCAGTTCTACAATATTTTGAAACACTCCATGTGTGGCAGGATGAGTAGGCCCGAGATTTATTGTAGTAGTTTGTTTTTCAACATTCCCTTCTGGTAAGGTTACATGTTCACTCATTATTTCTTTTCTTTAAAATTTTCTACTTCAACAAAATTCAATTTCTTCATTATTTGTTTGTTTACTATAAATAGCAAACGTAATTTTCTATTCTAATACTAAAGCTGGCGTATTTCCTTCGCGTCCAAACATTTCATCATCTTTATCTATTCGTTTTTGATCTTCCAGCGGATACTCTTTTCTCAACGGAAAATATTCCATCTCTTCCACATTCAAAATCCTTTTCAGATTGGATGCCCAACAAAATTTACCCCAAAAAAATCATAGGTTTCTCTTTCCATCCAGTTGGCTGCAGAAAATAAAGCGTATGCGCTAAAAACATCAGGATTTGCTAATGTCTGTAAATACTTTATAACGGATGACGAACATTTTCTTTCAGGTTATGAAGATGATAAACAACTGCTAATTCTCTTCCTTTGTTATCGGGATAATGAACTGCACAAAGATCAGTTAGAAACTGAAAGCCCAAAGAAGGTTCATCATACAAAAACTGGAGTACTTTAAGATTCAGATTTTTATCGGAAGTAAAAGTGAGCATTCCATAAGGCTCTTCAAAACCGGTAACTTCTTCACCAAATTTTTCTATTAATTTCTGCCTGATTGTTTCGTTCGTCAAAGCCATATTTTTCTGAAAATTTTAAAAATTCGATAATTTAATTATTACTCCTATTATTGAATTCCATAAGTTTCCATCAATTCTTTATACCGTTCAGAATTTCTTCTTCTCAAACTTTCATGCCCTACCAAATCCTGTACACGCATAAATCCATCAATAACTGCTTCCGGCCGTGGAGGGCAACCCGGAACATACACATCTACCGGAATAATCTGGTCAATTCCCTGCAAAACAGAATAGGTATCAAAAATTCCGCCGCTGCTGGCACAGGCACCCATTGCCAAAACCCAGCGCGGTTCTGCCATTTGCAGATAAACCTGTTTTACAACCGGAGCCATTTTTTTTGCAATAGTGCCCATCACCATTAAGAGATCGCATTGACGTGGAGTAAAACTTACTCTTTCCGAACCAAACCTGGCAAGGTCATAATGCGAAGCCATCAGCGCCATAAACTCAATGCCACAACAACTGGTGGCAAAAGGCAAAGGCCAGATAGAGTTTTTTCTTGCCAACCCTACCACATCGCTAAGTTTGGATGCAAAAAAACCTTCACCTGCATAACCTTCAGGAGCTGAAACAAGGGATATCGGTTTTTCTAAAGGTTTATCGGTAATATTATATTGAACAGGACGTGCCATTTCTTTAATTTTTTAATTTGTCAATCATTGTCAATAGTTCACAAAAACTTATCCATTAATTCTAATCTTCCCAACTCAAGCCACCTTTCTTAATAATATAGAAAAATCCTATAAGAAAAAAACCAACAAACATGCATATTGCTTCAAAGCCGTGCCAGCCCAATTGCCTGAAATTTACAGCGTAAGGATAAAAGAAAATAACTTCTACATCAAATAGTACAAACAAAATTGCAACCAAAAAATATTTAACAGCTATTGGTTGCCGTGCATTTCCCTTGTATTTCTATACCGCCTTCAAAATTGACGAGCTTATCGGCTGTTTTTCTTTTAGGGCCTAAGACATTCGTTCCATATATCATTAAAGACAAAAGAGCTAAAGCGAAAATGTAATTGAATGCCTATTGGTAAGATAATTGGAAGTACTGTTGACGGCTTGAACTTGTAAGAAAGTGTGTATCAAAATTGCAATTTTAATTATGCAAAAGTAATACAGCAATATCAATTATCCATGAGCGAAATCATATTGGCATTTATATTTTCATATTTTGGCAAAAAAATTTTATCGATTACTATAGCTTAATTAAAAAAATAAAAGCTCCCGTACTAAAGGAGCTTTTATGAAAATTTTTATTTTTTAAAGTCTACTTTTTGTTGCATCTGATGCTTTATTAGCTGCGCTTTTGTGTTTATCTGCTGCTTCCTTTTGCTGTTTTTGATACAGTATCCAATGCATCTTTGGTTTTTAATGCAGTAGCATCTGTAGGGTCTAGTTCAAGTATTTTATTATTATACATGATAGCTGAATCAACCTCGTGTTTAATATTGTAATAATAAGCCACCATATATCGGTAAGACGGGATCAACTTGTCCTTTATGGATGCTTTATCCTGTGTAGTATCACCAATTGCAATCACTTTTTCATACAATGGTTTTGCCATTCCGGTTTCTGCGGTATCAATGCCCTCTACGGCATGAGCTCCTAAATACCAGCCATATGCATCATCCGGATATTTTTGCTGATACAATTTAAAAACAGAATCTGCCGTTACATAATTTCCGTGCCAAGATAAATCATTATACCCTGCATAAAAGAGATCAGTCTTTCCATAAGTGGAATCAAGTTTAAACTTTTCCATACCATTTTCCGGCCTCTGCATACTTTTTCTCATTGGCAAGGCTTTGGAGCTACATCTTTTGCGTATTTAATTTTATTTGCCTGGAAGAGTATCAAGATCGAATGGCTTTATTGATATAAGCTACGCCTGCTTCTTCCTGCCCGGGAATTTTCAATAAAATCTGCCCATAAGTCGCATAATCATTCGGTCCTATTTTAGCCGGGTCAACTACAGCAAAGAATTTATCAAACGATTCTTTTGCTTTCAGAGAATCTCCCATTTTATCATAAGCATAGCCTTTCAAACCATATAAATTCGGATCAGATTTTCCGCCTGGCAGAATCAATACATCCATCAGCCTGGGTGATACGTTTCCTGGTATTTTTTTGACACAAATAACAATGCGGCTTTCGCATAACAGTTCTTAGAATCATTATCCGCATTCGCAATATATTTATTTAAATATTCGGCAGCTTTATTTACATCGCGGTTATAATAATAAGTATATAACCAATAATAAACCGGGCGTAAGCTAGGGTCTTCCCTCATTGCATCCTGGTAATACCTCATGTAAATCGGCTCCTGGCCATATCCCTGGGTTTGAAATATTCTTCCTATATAAAAGCTGGCCATTGCATCAGATCGGATCAAGAGATAAAGCTGTTTGGAAATTAGAAGTCGCATTTCCGCCATCATGTAATTTCCAATAACCCAAGCCAATCTCATTAAAGATTTCCGGATTCTTTTTATCCTTATCTGCGGCTTCCTGTAAGTTTCTGAATGCCATACATAATATCACCACTTATTAGGTTCAATATTAGCTCTTCCCACCGCATATAAGATATCCGGAAGATTTCTTTTCTTTGTATTATTTATAGCAGCCTCAAACTGATTCCTTGCGGCGTCTTTATTTCCTTCCATTACGTTAATTTCACCCATTCCTATCATCATCAGGGCATCGTTGGATTAGCCTGTAAGCGTTTTTTGATAAAGTGCTTTTGCGGCGGCGGTATCAACATAAGCCCTATCGTTATCAAGATAAGTCTGGCCCAGCCAATAAGCAGCTTCTGTATTATTAGGGTCTTTCGCTAATAATTGTTGAAACACACCTTCGGCGCTTTGATATCTTTCACGATTTAAAAACTGTTTTCCTTCTTTAATGCCCTGGGCAAATAAAACATTTCCCATTAAAATTAAAGATGCTACAAGTCCGATTTTTTTCATGTTTACAATTTTTACTTTTTAATAATTACTGGTTTTGATTTTGATTATTCATTGTTTGCTGAACGAATTGTTAAATTCATTTTTCCCGGGGCAAGATACGCCCGACTGAATATCTTTTGTCCCCGGTCATGGGAAAGAAATGCTCCAAACCCGGTTCCGAGACCACTGTAATTTTCTTTTAATATGTAGTACAAACCACGTACCATCGGATATCTTTTCAAAATAATATTTGCCTGGTAAGGCTTTATATATGATTGTTCCGGACACGAACATTGCACGGAAACAATTCTCACTTTTGTCAAGAAAGACAATTGAGTAGTATCTTCAGGATTACCGATCCAACTTACACCAACAAAACCAAGCGCATCCTGGATGAGTGGAGACATAATCAATTACTTCCTTGCTTCCGTTTTCAGCAAATACTTTTTTAGGATCAAGGGGCTTTCCTCTTAATATTGAATCGACCGCAAAACGTACTGTACTTGTTTCATTTAAACCATCAAATACTGCCAGTGTTTTATCGCCGGTGCTTCCATCTAAAATTCCGCGAATTTCAGCCATTGAATACAACGAGTCTTTCATCGCCCGGTTCTCAATTACAGCAATTGCATCATAAGCTACCTTTGACCATGTAGGTGAATAGCCTAAACTGTCTTTATAAAATTTTTCTTCTTCAGGTGTAAGGCCGCGCGTCACAATTATCATCCTTGTACTGTCTTTGATCAAGTCTTTAAAACATTCCGCTTCAGGCTTATATTCCGCAATGATTTTTGCATTTGGATTCAACGCTTCAAATACCTGAATTTGAGAATCAATCACCGGTTTAAAACTTTCATCCACACTAATATGAATGGTTCCGCTGAACTGGGCGTATCAATATCAGCCCTTTTATTTTGATTGCAACTGTTAAAAAACTACCAGCAAAACAAGCAAAAAAGCAGCGTTGACTGAACTCTTTATTTTGGTTCCACAGATCATTCTTTTAAGTATTTTTTTTTAATTCCCCTGTATACTCTCCAACCGCCATAAATAATCACCATCACAGCAAAAATTTTGGCCGGCACGCTTCCCGTAAAATCATTTTGGAAGTTCAATTCTTTTGCAAATAAAATAATTATTCCAACAGCAAGGTAAATAAAGCCCATTCCGAAATCTGTGATACTCCGCATCAGAATATACCGCTTGGTTTTATTGTCCGGCGTATTTTCAAATTCTTCAAGGCTCATATTATTTTTTTTAGACAATCGGCAAGATAAAATAAAATAGAGAAATTCCCATACTTTACTATTTTACTGTCATTATATTTTTACGGTTATTATAATTTTATTACAATCAATTATTAAGATTTAATTTCTGCTTCTCCTGTTGTAATAAAATTGTTAATGTTCATTCAATATAAGGATGCACAGATAAAGAATTTCCATATCCTTACCCATATTAACACATCTGAAAACTGCTTGCAGATCATAAAATCCTTAAACAATAAACATTCCAACAAATTAATGATAGTTTTGCCATAAAAAATTACAAGGTTGAAGGAAAAAAATATGAAACCATCACTACCGCAGGGAACACGGGATTTTGCTGCAGATACGCTTCGCAGAAGGAGATACATCATTGAAACCATTAAAAATGTTTTTGAAATCTATGGGTTTGAGCCGTTGGAAACTCCGTCAATTGAAAATCTGGAAACCCTGATGGGAAAATATGGAGACGAAGGTGATAAGCTCATTTTTAAAATTTTAAATAACGGGCTTGATAATCCGGCGAAAAGAGAAACTGCTTTGTTGAATTTTGAACATATTCTTGCAGGAAAAAATAATAAGCATATTACAGAAAGAGCATTGCGATATGATCTTACCATTCCTTTTGCAAGATACATGGCGATGAATTCAGGAAAGCTGACCATTCCTTTCAAACGTTACCAGGTACAACCTGTATGGCGGGCCGACCGTCCGCAAAAAGGCCGTTACCGCGAATTTATGCAATGCGATGCTGATGTGGCAGGAACCTATTCTTTAATCAGTGATGTGGAACTGGCAGAAGTTTATATTGATGTTTTTAGAAAATTAAAAGTAGATGTTGAGATAAAGATCAATAACCGGAAAATTCTTTATGCATTGGCTGAAGTGACTGATTCGGTTGATAATTTAAATGCACTAACTATCGCGATCGATAAACTGGATAAGGTCGGTATCAAAAAAGTGAAAGAAGAACTTGGCATCAGCCGGCTTTAACGGAAAACATATTTCTTTAATTGAAAAATATATAAATATTGACGGCGACAATTCCGAAAAAATAGAAAGTATAGAAGCAATCGTGGGCAAAACAGAATACGGTAAAAAAGGAATTGAAGAATTGCAATTTATTCTTGATTACCTCAATAATTCTTTAAGTGAGGACAGTAAACAAACAATTAAGCTGGATTTTACTTTAGCGCGAGGGCTCAATTATTACACGGGCACGATCTACGAAGTAAAAGCAAAAAATGTGAAAATGGGAAGTATCGGTGGCGGCGGACGATATGATGACCTTACAGGCTTGTTTGGAGTTCCTGACATGCCGGGCGTTGGCATTAGCTTTGGTTTAGACCGTATTTATGATGTAATGGAAGAACTGAATCTCTTTCCTGAAAATATTAATCAACCGCCTGAAGTTTTATTTTTTAATCTTGGCGAAAAAGAAAGCCGGCATGCATATAAATTAATGCAGGAACTGCGGCATAACAACATAAGTTGTGAGTTGTTTTATGAAAATGTAAAACTGGATAAACAATTCAAATATGCTGCAAAGAAGAATATTGGTTACGTAGTTATCATCGGTTCCAAAGAAATCCAGGAAGAAAGCTGCGTGGTAAAAGACCTCGAAAAAGGAGAGCAAACAACAATTCCCGAAAATGAGCTCTTAAAATATTTTAATAAATTATCGCTTCGTTTTTAACCGTAATATTTATTATAAAAAATACACTTACTTTTAAAGATCATTTAGTAAAAATATTCATTCACTTAAAAATCGTTTTATGAAATCTTTTCTTAAACTCAGTTTTGTCGGCGTGTTGGTTTTCTTGTTTTCATCCTGCGCAAAGAAAAACGAAGTGGGAAAAATGGTTCCTGCCAACGCAATCTTTGTTGCGCACGTTGATCTAAAATCTTTAGGAAATAAATTATCGTGGAAAGAAATTCAGCAAACGGATATTTATAAAAAAGCAATTTCTGATTCTTCAATGGAGGATTGGCGAAAAAACTTGCTTGAAAATCCGTCTTCCAGCGGAATAGATTTTGACGCCGGGATTGTCTTTTTCACAGCTGATCACAATGGAGCTAAATATTTTGCTGCCGAGGGAAAAATAAAAAATCAAAGTGATTTTGATCAGTTCAATAAAAATTTTTCAGAAGGTGCCGCAACAAAAGATGGAGATATCAGCCTGCTTAATTTAAAAAAGAATGGAGTAGTTGGCTGGAAAGACAACCAGTTCATTTACCTGATGAACCCGGGAAATAAACTTTATGAAATGGGTCGCTGGAACGATCGCATGAATGGACAAAATAATACTCCGCCGTCTGACAGAAGCGCTGATTTTACTGCGGTTTGTAAAAACCTGTTCTCATTAAAAACCGATAGTTCACTTGCGCAAAATGACCGTTTTGCTTCACTCTTAAAAGAAACAGGTGATATTCACGTTTATCAAAATACAGATGCGATGCTCAATAATTCTCCCGCAATGGGAGCATTGGGAATGTTGAAACTTGATGCGTTTATGAAGGGAAATGCAAGTACTTACACCATCAACTTTGACAACGGGAAAATTGATGTTTCCCAAAAAATGTTTGTGAGCCCACAAGTCACTGATATCGTAAAAAAATACATGGGAAATTCAGTTGATATGGATATGATCAAAAAAATTCCTTCCAATAATGTTTTAGGGTTACTGGCATTTAATTATAAACCGGAAGGCATCACAGAAATGATCAAATTAACGGGGATCGATGGAATGATCAATTCTTATACGCAGCCAATGGGTTTTAGCCTTGATGATTTTTCAAAAGCCACCAATGGCAACTGGCTACTGGCTTTCAGCGATCTGGACTTGTCCGATTCTATGCACCATCCTGATTTTAATTACATTTTCGCAGCAGGAATTGGAAACAAAGAAAGCCTTCAAAAAATAGTAAACGCCGCGAAGAAAACAACTGATCAAATGGGCAAAGATTCAATTGTTAATGACGTGATGAACGATAAGTTATTTGCGCTAAGCAATCATTCGTCTTTTGCCAATCAATACCTGAATGGAAACAGCAACACTAGTTTTGATTTTGCTGATAAAATTTCAGGACATCCAGTAGCCTTTTATTTGGATATTCACAAATTGCTTTCACAGTTTACATCCTGGGATATGAGCAAGCCGGGAAGAAAAGAAATGCTGGACCAAAGCCTTAATGTTTGGAACAACATTATTTCCACCGGCGGAGAATTTAATAATGGCGGATTTACTTTTAAAACAACAGTGAACCTTGTAAACAAAGACAGTAACAGCCTTCAACAATTGAGCAATTATTTCAACCAGATGTTTCTTATAGAGGAAAAAACAAAAACTGAAGCTCCCGATATGACGCACCGGCTCGATTCGTTGCTGGTTCCGCCTCCTGTTGATACAGTTAAGTAAAATATTTTTCTAAAAGAATGATGATGAGGATAGAACTGAGAAATGTTACTCCTGAATATATCGAAAAAGAAACATGGCAAGCTTCACAAATCTGGGAGAAAACCATCACTATTGAAAAAGGTGAGCACCTGCACATTGTAGCGCCTTCAGGTACAGGTAAAACTTCATTAATTCATTTTATTTACGGGCTAAGAAAAGATTACAACGGGTCTGTTTTTTATAACGATATTGATATCAAAAAGCTTTCTACGGAAAGCTTTTCTACTTACAGGAAAAATAAGATTAGTATTATTTTCCAGGATCTTCGTTTGTTTGAAAACCAAACTGTGAAGGAAAATATCGAAATAAAAAGAATTTTGGATCCTTATCATAAACCCGGGGCAATTGAAGAAATGGCCAAAAGGTTGGGAATTGAAAGAAAATTAAATCAACAGCTAAAAAAATGCAGTTATGGCGAACAGCAAAGAATCGCCATTATACGCTCTCTGATGCAGCCGTTTGACTTTTTATTGCTTGATGAACCTTATAGTCATCTTGATGAAGAAAACAGGAAAAAAGCAATGGAACTTATTTATGAAGAATGTGAAAAAAGAAATGCAGCAATGATATTTGCTGATTTAAAACCCCTGGATTTTTTTAATGATGAAAAGATTATCTATTTATGAAAAAGTAAAATAACAATAAAGTAATTTGTCTGTTTACTATCTCCCTAAACCATCCAATCTTTCTAAACTCATAAATGTCTTTAACTTATAAAAATATTGAGCCTTTAATTATTTCGGAAAAGAATTCATTTTCAAAATGGCTTGGATATTTTGGTTTGGGCATAGGTGTTTTATTATTGTTTGTGGCTATGCAAATGTTTGTAAATATTCAACAGTTGCTGCAGGAAAACAATCCCCGGAAAAGTGGTGGCTATGATTTTATTTCAATATCAAAGACGATCACCAATGCTAACATGGGAAAGGATAACAGTTTTTCAGCCGATGACATTGCCAACCTGGAAAAACAACCAACAATTGCGGGAGTGGCTCCATTGATCTCCAATCGCTTCAGGGTAACTGCCACGGCAGGAAATATTATTCCTTTCAGCACCGATCTTTTTTTAGAAAGCATTAATAATAATTTTATTGATACCGTTCCACCGAATTTTACCTGGCAGCCAGGCCAATTAACCGTACCGATTATTTTTTCTTCCGATTTCCTGGAGATGTATAATGTGTTTGCACCGGCGCAGGGTTTGCCCCAACTTTCTCCACAAACTATTTCTTCTGTAAATATTATTTTGGAATGTTCAGGGCCTTACGGAACACAGAATTTTAAAGGGACTATTGTCGCTTTAAGCGACCGGATCAACTCGCTGTTGGTTCCAAAATCTTTTATGAACTGGAGTAACTATCGTTTTGTACAAGACACATCAGTACACGCTTCCAGGGTTTATATCAAAACAACAGATGCTAACGATCCAATGTTGATCTCTTATCTTGATCATCAAAATTATCACCTCAATAAAGAAAAGATAAAGTTTGGCCGCATCAAAAGTATTTTACAAAATATTGTAAGCGCTTTAGGTGTGTTTGGCATTTTAGTGATCGTTCTTGCACTAATGTTGTTCTCATTTTACCTGCAACTGATGATCGCTAAGAGCAAAGACAATCTACGTTTATTACTTACGTTAGGTTACTCACCCGATTGGCTTGCAAAAAGTGTTGCTAAAACGTGGTTACCGGTTTATCTTACGATAATTGCAGGCGCTTTGATATTCACAGAAATCCTTCACCTTTTGTTCCTCAAATTATCTTTTGTAAATAGTGCCCATCTCTCGTTTTTGCTCAACTGGAGTGTTTGGCTTACAGCAATATTTTTATTCGGGCTTACGATTTTTATCAATTTAAACCTTGTAAAAAAAGAATTAAAAACGATTTTGTAGAACGTAGAAATTCGTATTATTTGTTGATTTGCTGACATTCAATAATCAATTCACGGCAAACTCCATTCTTATCGTAATTGAACCGGTTTTGTTTAAGCTCGTAGTGTTGAAAGTACCACCATAACTATAATCTTCATCCGAATTTTTCCCTGTAATCTGGAATACGCCAAGGTTGGCTTTCTTTAATTTCCCAAGAGAACTTCCGGAATTGTTGGCAATTATTTCCGCTCTCTTTTTGCCATCAGCACTTGCTTTTGCCAAAAGGTCCATTTTTATTTGGGTAAGTTTCGTGTAATAAAATAAGGGAGCAGCAGAATTAAATTCAATTCCCTGTTGGATCAATTCTGTAGCTTCTCTGGAAATGGCATTTATTTTATCGACATTTGGCGATTCTATTCTCACATTCTGCGTCAGGTTATACCCGGAAAATTGCTGTCCGAGAGAACGGCCGTTAGCATCGGTTGGATAAGTAAATTCTTTTATGATATTTATGGAAGAAAATACCATTTCGTTTTCCTGAACTCCTTTGCCTAAAAGGTATTTCTTCACTACACTTTCGTCCTCTTTCAATTGCGCATAGGCGGCCTTAAGATCCATTGATTTGCGGGAATAAGATCCTGTCCAGACAATCAAATCGCTTACAAAATCTTTTTCAGCGGAGCCGGTGACAGTAATAGTTTCCTTGGTTATCGATCTGTATTTATAAGCTCTGCCAACAATGAAGAGTCCGATGATAAATGCAATTCCAATAATAGAAGCTGATAAAGTACGCATAATGTAGTTTTTGAATCGGATAAAGATATTATTTTAAAAATACTTTATCAATTCAAACACAGTAAATAAACAAATAATTTGATTTTTTATTTTAAGGGAGAAAGAAAAAAGTGACATTATTTCACTTTTTTAAACATGATAATGTAACCGCAAATATCATCCTTCTTCTTTTTATTAACCTGAACTGGTTTTATCATATGATATTCCGTGAATTTTGGTATGTACGAAAAGCTGATTATGTTGCTTTCCATTCCATCCCCATAATGTTTTTGATATACAACCTGCTTTTCATGGTAGTCATACATTCTTAATTCATAAAGTTTTGAAGTAAGATCGCCAATGAATGCAAAATGATACCAGGTGCCTTCGGTTAGAGGAACAATTACCGGCATTTCGTAACCGCTTTCCATCGTCATAGTAGCTTCTCTCACCATGATAAATCCTTGCGCCGCCATCTCTTTTTTTATACTATCGGCCTGTGCTTTTAATGTGGAATCGAAACAAGAAACCTGCCTTATAACTTCCTGACTTTTGGCCAGCGGGCTCAAAGTAAGAAGCAAAGCCAGGATTAGCAGATGATTTTTCAAAGGTTTTCAATTTTTGTTAGGGTATCGGATAAACAATCTTTTTTTTATCCAGATTCATGTGATTTTCAGAAACTTATGCGGTATATCAACAACAAAATTTGTTCTAAAAAACCATCCATAAAACGAATATCGGGCCAAAATATTGCACTTGTTTGGCATATTATTGTTTCCCGGGATTCCGAAATCCTCTACTAATTTTTTTATTTCTTAATACTCCATTTTTCTTAAAGTTGGAGACTTAAACCAGGTGTAAATTACCACCAACAAGGTCATACTTCCACCGAAAATGACTGCCGGGACTGTGCCCATCAATTTTGCCGTAACGCCGCTCTCAAATTGCCCCAGTTCATTACTTGAATTTACAAACATTGAGTTCACACTCATCACGCGGCCGCGCATATTATCCGGGGTTTTTAATTGTGTAATGGTACCTCTTACCACGACACTTATTCCGTCAAGCATACCTGATATCAATAAAGCTCCAAATGAAAGCAGGAATATTCTCGAAATACCAAAAACGATGATACAAACGCCGAATCCACCGACAGCCATTATCAACTTTTTGCCCTGGTTTTTTCTGGCAGGAAAAATAGTGAGAATGATAACGATCAAAATAGAACCCATATCCGCTGCTCCATTCAAAATTCCAAAACCTTCTGCACCTACCTTTAAAATATCTCTTGCATAAATAGGGATCAAAGCAACCGCGCCGCCAAATAAAACAGCGAAAAGATCAAGCGACAATGATGACAATAATTCTTTCGTTTTAAAAACAAACCGTATTCCTTCTTTCACGCTTTCCCATGTGCGCACTGCTCCTTTTACTACGGAAGCAGGCTTAGGCTTCAATTTGAATAAAAAGAAAAAGGCAATAACTATTAAACATGCGGTGGTAATTAAAGTATTGGTTATACCAACGATCGCAATTAAAAATCCGCCGGTAGCATGGCCTGTAACTGAAGCTGAAAGCCAGGTTCCCTGGCTCCAGGTGGTAGCATTTTGCAAATCATTTCTTGGAACGATATAAGCGATCAGTGCACTAAAAACAGGGCCGGTAAATGCCCTAAAAACACCTGTGCAAAAAATGACGCAGTAAATACAAAGTGCAATAGTGTGGTTATTGAGGTGGTTTGATATAAACCTGCTTGAAATAAAAATAAGACACAAAACCGCTAGGAAATAAAGCATTACTCCTTTTAAAAGCAATTTTCTTTTTTCACTCTGGTCAATCACGTGCCCGGCATACAGTGCCAGCGAAAGTGCCGGAACTACTTCTGATAAACCTACCAATCCAATGGCGAAAGGATCGTTTGTCAAAAGATAAATCCACCAGCCTATGAGCGTTGCCATCATTCTTAGGCCCATAATAAAACCAAACCTGCCAATTAATAAATTACGGTATTCAATAACTCTTACAGAAGCAAACGGATCGGATTTTAGCTGCATGCAATTACTGGATTAAGGCAAGAGTAAATAATTTTGTCCGTTGTCATATTCTTTATTAAGTGCTTCCAATACAATTTGCAGGTGCTTTTCATTTCCCAAAAAATCAGCGTTCGATACGTCAATAAATAGTGTTTTTACCTGGTGCTGCCGGATGTAGGACGTGTAAATCTCCTGTAAAGAAAAAAGATAATCTGAATCTATAGATTGTTCATAAGAACGGTTCCTTTTTTTGATATTCTCCTTCAGTTTGTTGATCGGCGCGTGAAGGTAAATAAGAAGGTCTGGTTGTATCAATTGTGGATTAATTATGTCAAACAATTTTTGATACAACAGGAACTCTTGCTCCGGCAAATTAACTTTGGCAAATAAAAGGCATTTGGTAAAAAGATAATCTGAAATGGTAATATTCTGAAACAGATCTTTTGACCGGAGCAATTCCTTTAGTTGCTTGTAGCGTTCTGCCATGAAAAAAAGTTCGAGTGGAAATGCGTACTGCTCCTTGTTTTCATAAAATTTAGGGAGAAAAGGATTTTCAGCAAACTCTTCAAGAATGAGGCGCGCATTAAAATGTTTGCTCAATAAATGAGCAAGCGTTGTTTTTCCGGCGCCGATATTTCCTTCGATGGTGATGAAATTATATTTCATTCTGTCAATTAATTCTGACCGATTTTTTTTCAAAAATAACAACTGAAACCTGATTTGACTAAATCAGTTTTAAACGAATTTTAAACACGAAAGTTTTTTTAGTCCAACGGCGTTACTTTTAATTGGTCACTTGTAAGAGATAATAGCTCATCGATCGTTTTTTTGAAAACAGGATGGATCATTTGTGGTGCTACTTCATACAAAGGCATCAGCACAAATCGACGGTCGCCAATATGCGGATGAGGGATTTCGAGATTTTGTTCGTTTACTGTGTCATTGTTAAAAAATAAAATATCGATATCGATGATGCGTGCTGCATTTTTGATGGTTCTTCTTCTGCCCATTTCTTCTTCAATCTGTAAAATTTCATCCAGCACTTTCCCGGCAGATAAATTGCTTTTTACAATATGCACCTGGTTATAAAAAGCTGGCTGATCGGTAATTCCCCAGGCTTCTGTTTCATATAGCTTTGAACTTTTTTCAATGGCTCCAACACGCCGCGCGATAAGAGTTGCAGCGGTTTCCATGTTTCTTCGGCGGTCGCCGATATTTCCGCCGACAATAAGAAAGATCTTATTCATTTTCATTTTATCATTAATCTCTTATCCAATTCCAGCAATTCTGAAGAAATAATTTTTACTTTTCGAAAATCACGATGTTGCGGGTTTATTAAAAAATTACTTTCCTGCGGAACAATCACTGAGGGAACCTCCAGGATTAAACTTTGGCCATTCTTTATAAATTCATCACCCAGCCATTGCGTAAATTCAAATTCCCGTTTCCATCTATTTTTGATTCTCAATGGAGATATTTTAGAAATTGAATTGCCATCCGGAATTTCGATATACAAGAGATATTGTGTGTCCGGAATTTCCTCTCTTCCAAGATGAACCAAAGATTCTAAAATACACAGAGAAATGAATTGAGACGTGTACAACATTCGCGTGCCTGCAGAATTCCAACGGGAACCATAAAGCGCAGCCCCATTGCCGGAGATATCATCTTTAAAAACCTCATTGGTGATCCGGTAAACTGTCATGCAAAAATTCCGTGTTCTATTCTGCCCAATTGAGTAATTATGTTATGGATACCTTCAATGCTGGCAAGTGAATGCAAGGATAATCTGCCTTCGAGCATAAAAGGCTCATCGCGCAACCAATTGTTGAATTTTTTAAAAGAACCAAAAACTTCCTTCCCGCGCTGAATTACCTTGTTGATCTGCAAAAGCCGGTCGATCGCGCCACTGTTGAAAGTTCCGTTATCATGGGCATATCGTTGCAAAGTTCTTTCAGAAATGTGAAGGATCTCTGACCATTCTTTTTGAGTGAAGTCTACTTTGGAAGCAATTTTTTGAAAATCACTAAAATTAAAATTGAGATCCGTATTAATTTTTAATTCCCTTTGCAAACCATAAACCAATTCCGGTTCTTCTAATGATTTTGTTTTTAGGCTTGTTTTTTTGCTTTTTTTATTTTTCATTCCCGTCATTTGTCTTACAAAGATATGACAAATGTCCTGGTATTCAAATTATTTTCAAATTTTTATTTTTTCGCGTTTAGTTTTGCGGCATTAAACTTAGAATTTTAATGAAACAATATAACCAGGTGCGTGCGATGCTTGCCATTACGAAAGCGAGTCTGCATGCCCTTTTCAGGAGCCCATCTTCAGTAGTTTTCGGATTTGCTTTCCCTTTTATATTTATACTCGTATTTGGTTTTATCGGTGATAACGGAATGTTTAAGAGCTACAAGATTGCTGTTGCTTCTGATGCCGACACCACTAATGAACTTTATCAGGCGCTGGAAAATTCAAGAGGAGTGATCATAAAGAAATATCCCGATAAAAAGGCTTTGGATAAAGATATGGAAAGCGGGAAAATAGCGGGGATTATCAATATTCAAAAAAATCCGAAAGCCAATCCTCCCTACATTTTTACCTTAAAAAGTACAACATCCAGCAATGACCAATGGCCTCAATTTAAAGCATTGGTTGAAAGTATTATTAATCAACTGAGCGATGAAAAATACCCGGGAAGGCCCGCTTATGCTAAGTTTGACTTTAATTTTCCTAGAGACATTGCCGTCATCAGGAAATATAAAGCGATTGACTTTATACTGCCGGGACAATTAGGTTTTTCGTTACTAGCTTCCGGCGTTTTTGGCGTAGCGTTCATGTTCTTTAATTTGAGAAACACATTAGTACTTAAAAGATTTTTTGCAACCCCTATCAGCCGTACTTATATCATTTTGGGCGAAATGCTAAGCAGGGTTTTGTTCCAAATGCTTACCGCTGTAGTGATCATTCTGGCGGGTCGATACCTTTTTGATTTTACTTTAATAAAAGGTTTTGAAACTTTTATAGAGTTGCTGATCTTAAGTTTTATCGGGCTCGTCGTTTTCATGGGAATGGGATTTATTGTAAGCGGCCTGGCAAAGAACGACAGTACCATTCCTCCTTTTGCCAACATCATAACTTTGCCACAGTTTTTGATCGGTGGCACTTTTTTTTCAATTGATGTTTTCCCAAAATGGCTGCGCTACATCGCCCAGGTAATGCCGCTCACTCATCTTAATAATGCCCTGCGTGACGTGGCTTTCCAGGGAAATAATCTTTGGGATGAAAGATGGGAAATTGGTATTCTTTTGCTTTGGGGAGTGGTAGTTTATGCGATTGCTGTAAAAGTTTTTAAATGGGAATAAGATGTCATTTTTAAGATTCATAATTTTTTTGCTCGGGGTTTTTATCGTGATTTTTTTGCTGGCCTTACTTTTGCCCTCAAAAGTTACCGTTGCAAAATCGGTTGAAATCAATGCGTCGCACAATGCGGCAAAAAATGAAATCATAAATTTTGACGAATGGAAAAAATGGTACCCGGCTTTTAAAGACGAAAGTGCAACGATCATTAAAAATCCTTCAGAAAAAAATATTATTTCATCTGTCACTTTAAAAGATAAAGAAGGAAACACAATTCTTTTAAATCTTATGGATACTGCCAACAATAAAATTGAAATCGATGTTCAATCAGCATCCTCTACAAAGGTTCAGTACCAGTTTCTGCTGATACCAAAAATGAACAACCAAGCACAGGTTACCTGGGACGTAAACATCAATTTAGGCTGGTATCCCTGGAAAAGAATAGAAGGGATTCTTTTTGATAAATTTTCAGGTTCCCAATATGAATCGGCTTTGGATGATTTGAGAAAGGCGGCCGAAAATTAAGCTAACGATTTTCGCTCGCATGCCTTTTAATGAAATCGAAAACTACAGAATATATTTTTTTCAGTTCTTTGGATGTGATGCAATATGGCGGCAGTATATAAATGGTATTTCCCATCGAACGAAGATATACGCCATTTTTCATGCAAAAAGGTGTAAAAGTTTGGCTCACATTATTTAAATAATCGTCTTTATCAGCCGTACGGATTTCAAAGGCAATTATGGTTCCTGTTTGGCGAACATTTTTAATAAAACCCTTCTTTTGCATCACATTCAATTTTTTGGCAAATTTTTGATGATGCGAGATTATATTTTCAATCCCTTTTAAACATTCTTTTTTTTGAAGTAGTTCGAAACTCGCGATTGCAGCGGTGCATGCAAGCGGATTCGCGGTGAACGAATGGCCGTGAAAAAGTGTTTTGGTCTTATCGTCGCTTACAAATTCATCATAGATTTCCTGTGTGCAGGCCGTAACTCCTAAAGCCATCGCGCCGCCGGTTAGCGCCTTGCTCAGGCAAATAATATCGGCTTTCTCTTCCATATAATCACCTGCAAAAAATTTCCCCGTCCGGTAAAATCCTGTAAGTACTTCATCAGCGATGCAAATAATTTTTTCTTTTTTCAAATAAACAAGTAGCTCGTTTAAATCTTTTGGATTATGCATTTTCATCCCTTCTGCCCCCTGCAGCAAGGGCTCATAAATAAAACAAACAAATTCATCTTTGTGCTTTTCAATTTCATTTTTTAGTTCGTCCAAATTATTTCCATCGAGGCGTATCGATGAAAACAACATCGAACAATTTGTCCCGGAACGCCGCAGTGTATATTCCCCGCTCACTTACGCTCATCGCCCCGAATGTGTCTCCGTGATAAGAATTATGAAAAGCCAGGATTTTATTCCGCTTATTATTTCCCACGTTTTTCCAATATTGTAGCGCCAGCTTAATAGCTACTTCGGTTGCTGTGGAACCATCATCGGTGTAAAAGATTTTTGAAAAATTTCCAGGCAAAACGCTTAATAAATTTTCTGCAAGCTTTATGGCAGGTTCATGCGTAAAAGCGGTAAATATTACCTGTTCCAGTTTCCTGGCTTGTTGATAGATTTTTTTAGCAATAAATTTGTTTCCGTGACCATGAATATTTACCCACCAACTACTTATTCCATCAATATATTTATTCCCCTTTTCATCTATCAATAAAGACTTTTCACCTTTTACTATCGGAACCGCAGGCATCATGCTTTTTTGATGTGTGTAAGGATGCCAGATATATTTTTCATCTTTTTGCTGAAGATTCATATTGCCGAATATATTTTTAATTTAAGTGGGCAAAGGTATATCAATAAAAAAATTACCTTAAATGCAACGAAACTTAAACCCCGGTTGTCAAGATATTGCAATGCATCAAACGGATTTAGACCAATTAGTAAAAGATTGCCTTAAACAAAAGCCGGAGGCGCAAAAAAAGTTGTATGACCTTTTTGCTTCTTCTATGCTGGGTGTGTGTTTCAGGTATACAAAAAGTGGTAGTGATGCGGAAGAAGTTTTGCAACAAGGTTTCATAAAAGTATTTACAAGATTGAAGCAGTATAAAGGGAATGGCGAATTTGGTGGATGGGTAAGAAAAATAATGGTTAACACCGCCTTGAATTATCTGAAAACAAATCAGAAATACCGATACGACCTTTCATTCGATGAGATGCCACTGCATGTTGTTTCCACACAAAACCCGGAGGTGAATTTACAGGCAAAAGAACTTGCGGAATTGATAAGGCAATTTCCAACAGGTTTTCAAACCATATTCAATCTTTACGCAGTGGAAGGTTACAAACATTCAGAGATAGCTTCAATGCTTGGCATTAATGAAGGTACTTCAAGGTCGCAATATGCAAGAGCAAGAACCTTGTTGGCAGAATGGATCGAAAAAAATTCATTAAAAGAAGAAAACGGCCGTTATGGAACCAAATAATTTTGAAAAAAATGTACAGCAAAAAATGGATGAATTAAAAATCCCTCCCCCGGATTTTGTGTGGGCTAATATTGAAAAAAAAATAGGGAAAAGAGAGAGAAGCAGAAAGAGGCATTCTATTTTTCTTTTTATTCCTTTTGCTTCTTGTGCGCGAGGATACTGGTTTATAAACCCTGAAAAAAGTGGTTCAAAGTCGAAACAGATCAATGGAAATGTTGTGAAACAAGACAGTAAAACAACAAATACCAACGATTCTTCTTCACATCAATTTGCGCTGACAATACTAAAAAAACAAATCGTTTAAATGAACCTGGCACTGTAAATACTTCTCATGCTTCCGGAAAAACATCTGCGAAAAACAAAAAAGCTTACAGTAAAGCAACAAATAACAATGATTTTTATTCTCACCATTCTCTTATAAAACCAGGTAAAAAATCAACCCCCAATAAAACAATTGTAAAAGCTGAAATTAATACAACCGCAAGATCAGCTTGTTTCCGAAGGACAACCAACAACAGCTGAAGCAACACATGATTCATCAGCAAAACTTTCTTCAAATCAATTCTCAAATAGTGAAAACAATAAGAATGGAATAGTTGAAAAAAAGAGTAAAGAAATCACTCCGGTTTCTAAAAATATTTCCGCCGGAAATGATACTAAGGACGAAAAGAAAAAAGAACAACAGCAGCAATCAAAGAGGCTTCTTCACTAAAAAAATCACTAACTACCAATAAAAAATATCCATGGATACCGGGAATCACTTTATCAGGCGGCACTTCATGGATTAGCAATGGCTCTTTCGAAGAAAATTACGCTTATTTATCATCTCCCGGAAGTTATAATGGAGGCTCTTCCGGCGGATATGCCTATTATCCTCCTTCTGCCTTTAAATCCTCTATCGCTTTTATGGCTGGCTTTTTCATGGAAAAAAACATTTCGCCAAAAACAAAAATTTCTTTCGGGCTTGCTTACAAATATTTTTCTGCGGTAAATAAAGTGGGCAGTAGAATTGATTCTTTTAATTCGACACAAAATTTATCATCTAACTTTTACAGCGCCAGACAATAATATTCATTCTTTCAGGAATAATTTCCATTTCCTGGACATTCCTGTTTCCATGAAATTTCAATTAAATAAAAATAAAAAATTCCCGCTTTCATGGAATGCAGGAATAGATATTTCTGAATTGATCAACACTAATGCCTTGCAATTTGATTCCGGATCTTCTGTTTATTACCATGACAATAGTTTCTTTAAAAAGCTTCAGCTCGGTTTGCATACAGGGTTCTCAGCAACAGTCTTTACTTCCGGAAAACATCCTTTGACTTTTGGCCCGGCTTTTTATTATAGCCTTACAAACCTTTCCGGTAAAGGATTGTACGACAATCGCCATTTTAATTTCATAGGAATCAATGCGGCGATTCTTCTGCGGAAAAAATAATTTTTTTTGGGAATGCAACGGTTTCTTATTTGCAGTTGTCAACCTGGAAAATGCTTCGACATGAAAAAAATCATTAAATCTCCCGCAATTTTTTTATTGTTTATTTTACCGGCTTTCCTGAATAGCTGCATTAAGGATACCTGCAAAAGCACTTATACTTATACGAATTATATTCCTGTTTACGAAACCCTTGCACAACTCCAGGCGAATATTAAAAGTGGTAGCCCGGAGCAAGTAGAAAATCCAGGGAAAATAGTAGTGCTTGGCAACTATATATTTTTGAATGAAATTGAAAAAGGGATACACATAATTGACGACCACAATCCCGCATCGCCTCAAAATATTGCTTTTATAAAAATCCCGGGAAACATGGATCTGGCATTGAAAGGAAACACGCTATATGCTGATTCGTACAGCGACCTGGTTACACTTGACATAAGCGATCCGCTGAATGTAGTTTTAAAAAAATACACCGAAAATGTTTTACCATTTCCTTATTATTATGCAAGCCAGATAAATTACAATACAACTAATAAAATTTCAGGATGGATAAAAAAAGACACAACCGTCGCTGAAAATTGTGGCGGCGGCGGAGTGATTTTGGATTACAGTTCCGGCGTATATTTCGCAAATGCGGCTCAAAGTGCTTCTGTGCCTGCTGCCAATGTATCCAGCACCTGTTGGAACCGGAGGTTCAATGGCAAGGTTTGCAATAGTGAATAATTATTTATACACCGTTGATGAATCTAATTTAAACATCTTCAATATTACAAACAGCAATCAGCCTGAATTTTTGAAACAAGTTTCTGTTGACTATCATGTTGAAACAATTTACCCTTTTGAAAATAAATTATTCATTGGCTCCAACAATGGAATGTTCATTTACAATATTGCATCATCGCCGGAAAACCCGGAAAAAGCAGGCGAATTTACGCATGCTCGCAGTTGCGACCCTGTAATTGCTGACGACAAATATGCGTATATAACACTTCACTCCGGCACCACGTGTTTAGGCTATAACAACGAGCTGGATGTTGTACAACTCAATAATTTGGTTGATGCTTCTTTGGTTAAAATTTATAATCTCACCAGCCCGCGTGGTTTATCCAAAGATGGCAATCTTTTATTTATTTGCGATGGAAGCGATGGATTAAAAATTTTCAATGCCGCGGACGTTTCCGATATAAAATTAATAAAGCAATTTTCGAATCTTGAGACTTATGATGTGATTGCCAAAAATGGTATCGCGTTAGTTGTGGCTACCGATGGATTATATCAATACGATTATTCCGACGTAAATAATATTCACCTGGTAAGTAAGATCAGCCTGGCAAAAAGTTAATCAGATGAAAAAGAAAATTATTTTGATCCATGCAATTCTTTTTGTTGCCGTTTTTCCGGCGCTTTCCCAAAAAAAGAAAATACAATTTCAATCCATAAATACTTTTGAACTTATTAGCGGACAAAGCCCTTTAAGTACAGGGTTTCAAAGCGTAAATGGCTTTAAGTTTTCTTCATGGTTTGCAGGTGTGGGCGTTGGTGTTGATAACTATCATTATAAAACACTTCCCCTATTTTTTGATGGCAGGAAGTTTTTCGGTACTGAAAAACGAGCTTTTGGTTATGGAGATGCCGGTTATGATTTTCCGATGAAAGATAAGCCCGGAAAAGAAATTCCTTATTATAACTCCTCTTATCATTTTACCGGGGGAATTTATACAGATTTAGGAATGGGTTACGAGTTTCGTTTGAATAAAAAAAGCGCCTTTTTATTTAGCTTAGGCTATTCGTATAAAAAATTAAAATGTAAAATACAGGCGGGGCAAATCGATCCTTTTTCCGGCAATAGTACAAGTTATACCAATTATGAATTTAGCTACGGGAACGTTGTTTTGAAAACAGGTTTGATTTTTTAAAAGAACAGTAAAGCAACAAATTTGTGAGATTTTTATTTTGAACTTTTAGCTTTCTAAAAATTTTAAATTCCTTTTTATTCCTTCAAATTTTGCGCGTTTTACCGGTGAATTTTTGAAGATAATTTTAAAAGATTCTTCGGTCAGTTCTTCCCAATCATTTTTCGAAAAATTAAGGATTTCAGGCAGAGGTTTGAATTCAGTTTCGTTGGTTGGTTTTGCAAAACGGTTCCACGGACAAACGTCCTGGCAAACATCGCAGCCAAACAAATTATTCTCAAACTTGCCTTTCATGTTTTCCGGGATCAGCATATCTTTTAATTCAATAGTAAAATAAGAAATGCATTTGCTGCCATCAATCACTTTATCGGGAAGTATCGCTTCTGTTGGGCAATTATCAATACATTTTGTGCAACTTCCACAAAAATCTTTTGCAAAAGGATCATCCGGTTCCAGTTCGAGATCGGTAATTAAGGTAGCAATAAAAAAAAATGAGCCGTTGTTTTTCGTGATTAAATTCCCGTTTTTCCCTACCCAGCCCAAACCACTTTTTACCGCCCAGCTTCTTTCCAGAACCGGAGCGCTGTCTGTAAATCCGCGTCCGTGAATTTCCCCGATATTGTCTTTTAATATTTGCAGGAAAAGTTTGAGTTTTTCTTTTATTACTTCATGATAATCCCTGCCATAAGCATATTTGGAAATTTGGGGAGACGATTCGTCCTGTTGTTCGGAAGGAAAATAATTCAGCAATAAAGTAATGACAGATTTGGCGCCGGGAACGAGTTTGGAAGGATCAATCCTGAGGTCAAAATAATTCTCCATGTAACCCATGCTTCCGTTAAAACCTTTATTCAGCCACGACTCAAGCCTTTTTGCATCTTCATTAAGCTTTTCAGCTTTGGCAATGCCACAATAATCAAATCCTAATGAACGGGCTGTAGTCTTTACGAAGGCAGTATTTCTGTTTATTGTCGTCATTCCGAATTGCAAAAATACTTTGTTTGTTTCAGGCGCTTGTTATCAGTTTTCCATTTCTTCATTTACAAGCTTTTGCAATTCATCATATTTTTGCTCTCTGCCTTTTTGATTAATGTTCAAAACAAATAAGAATCCCGCATACTTCTTTTTATTATTTACCCATGGAAAACTTCCAAATAATCCCGGGCTCGACACTACATTTGCCCGCCCATTCCCGTTTTCCAATATCCATTCTCCCAAGCCATAATCCAACGTTCCGGATTCATCCGGAGTATAAGCCACGCGTGCATTTTTAGTATAATCCTGCTCCATTTTTACGATACTTTCTTTTGAAAGCACTTCTTTCCCATTATAATTTCCGTCCTGCAGGATCATTTGCAAAAAATGGATGTAATCTTCAGGAGTGCTGATAGCGCCGCCCGCAGCCAATGCTATTTTTCCTTCGCCAAAATCAGTATTTTTCATTCCACACGGAACAGCAATTCTTTCATTAAATAAAGTTTTGAAATCTTCACCACTTATCTTTTCTATTACTGCTGCTGCGATTTGCAAACCAATACTGCTGTAGTGAAATACTTCGCCGGGTTTTCCTTCCATCGGCAAAACAGCAATTTTATTAATCACTTCGTCCATCGTTTCACTTTCAGAAATAAGTTGCCTTGATTCTTTCAGGTTACCGCCATTTATGCCGGTGAGATGTGCAAGGCAATCCTTTATAGTAATATTTCCTTTTTGGTATTTGGAAAGAACCGGTAAAAATTTTCCTACAGTATCTTCGAGGTTTAATTTGCCCTCATCAACAAAAGTCATTATAAGCGCCGCGCTTAACCATTTACTACAGCTTGCTATGGGTTCACGGGTTGCCTGTGTAAAATCTTTCACAGCTTCGTCGCGATCTTTGCCTTGCTTTTTGGCAAAATACTTCAACCCGGCTTTTTGAATATTAGAAAGATTGTTTTCAGAATGGCTATAAACTATTTTACCATCTTTTAAAATAACAAGAACAGCTCTCCCGCCCATGCTGCGAACAGTGCTTTTTAGCCATTTCGTAGTTTTAGGGAATGCTTTTTGACCAAAAGAAACCTGCAAAAATAGCATGAAAATGAATGTGAGACTGCATTTCAGGCAGAAGCGCCCTTTCCAATACGACATAATTTCGAGTTTGAGAGTTGGATTAATATTTGTGCATAAGGTTTAAATTTATAAAATAAAGTATTATATGAATCCAAGTAACTTAACCATAAAATCACAGGAGATTTTTCAAAAAGCGCAGCAACTGGCGTTTAACGACAGAAATCCGAACATAGAAACCGAACATTTGTTGAAGGCTTTGCTTACTGATGAAGATAGCCCGGTAGATTTTCTATTGAAAAAAAATAACGTCAATGTAAATTTCGTGGAGGGCAAAGTGGATGAAAGTATTAAAAAGCTGCCTAAAATGGAGTCGGGCGAACCGGCACAGGTAATCAGCCGCGATATGAATAATGTGCTATTGCGTGCTGCATCTGATTTGAAAACTTTTGGCGATGAATTTGTAAGTGTCGAACATTTGCTGCTTGCCATCGTACAGGGAAATGATAATGCAGCAAAGATTTTGAAAGATGCCGGACTTACAGAAAAGGGTTTGATCGCCGCTATTAAAGACTTGAAAAAAGGCTCTACGGTTTCTTCTCAAACATCAGAAACACAATTTAACGCGCTTAATAAATATGCAAAAAATTTAAACGAGTTAGCAAGAAGCAATAAACTCGATCCTGTTATCGGGCGGGATGAAGAAATCAGGAGAACACTTCATATTTTATCAAGAAGAACAAAAAACAACCCGATTCTTGTGGGTGAACCCGGCGTTGGTAAAACAGCTATTGTAGAAGGTTTGGCTATTCGAATCATCAGTGGCGACGTGCCTGAAAATTTGAAATCAAAAATAATTTACGCTTTGGATATGGGGCTTCTGATTGCCGGCGCCAAATACAAAGGAGAGTTTGAAGAAAGATTAAAATCGGTGATAAAAGAAGTGGGCGACAGTGACGGAGAAATCGTTATGTTCATTGATGAAATCCACACTTTGGTTGGAGCCGGAGGAGGCGAAGGTGCAATGGATGCGGCTAATATTTTAAAACCGGCTTTGGCCCGGGGAGAACTGAGGGCAATTGGTGCAACTACTTTAAATGAATATCAAAAATTCTTTGAAAAAGATAAAGCACTTGAAAGAAGGTTTCAAAAAGTGATGGTGGATGAACCGAGTGTGGAAGATGCGATTTCTATTTTAAGAGGATTAAAAGACCGCTATGAAACTCATCACCATGTGCGTATAAAAGATGAAGCAATTATCGCTGCTGTTGAATTATCAAATCGCTATATAACTGATCGTTTTTTGCCGGATAAGGCTATTGACCTGATTGATGAAAGTGCTGCCAAGCTTAGGCTTGAGATGAATTCCATGCCTGAAGGATTGGATAATCTTGAAAGGCAGATCCGCCAGTTGGAAATAGAAAGAGAAGCGATAAAAAGAGAAAAAGATGAAGCAAAATTGAAAGAACTGAATACAGAAATTTCTAATCTTTCCGTAGAGCGTGACACATTTAAAGCTAAATGGCAACAGGAAAAAGAACTGGTAGAAAAAGTGCAGAATGCAAAAGCTGAAATGGAAAATTTAAAAATGGCGGCGGAAAAAGCAGAGCGTGAAGGTGATTATGGAAAAGTGGCTGAAATTCGATATGGAAAATTGCAGAAACAGGAAAAATTAATTGCCGAATATACTGTTGAATTCGAAGAAATCAGCGAAAAACGCTTATTGAAAGAAGAAGTGGATGCAGAAGATATTGCTGAAAGTGTGGCAAAAGCAACCGGTATTCCGGTCAACAAAATGTTGCAAAGCTGAAAAAGAGAAATTACTGAATCTTGAAGATGAATTGCATAAAAGAGTAATCGGGCAGGATGAAGCTATTGAAGCAGTTGCTGACGCCGTTCGCAGAAGCAGCGCAGGTTTGCATGATCCGAGAAAGCCAATCGGTTCTTTTATTTTTCTTGGCACAACCGGCGTTGGTAAAACAGAATTGGCAAAAGCATTAGCTCAATATTTGTTTGATGATGACAGCATGATGACGCGGATAGACATGAGCGAATACCAGGAAAAACATTCTGTGAGCAGGTTGGTTGGCGCGCCTCCGGGATATGTAGGATATGAAGAAGGCGGCCAACTAACGGAAGCGGTTAGACGCAAACCTTACAGTGTGATTCTGTTGGATGAAATTGAAAAAGCACATCCGGATGTTTTCAATATTTTATTGCAGGTGTTGGATGATGGACGATTAACTGATAATAAAGGCCGCGTGGTAATTTTAAAAACACCATCATCATCATGACAAGCAACATGGGAAGCCAGCTGATCCAGGCTGCTTTTGAAAATGTTACTGAAGAAAATAAAGAAGAAGTAGTGGAAAATACCAAAGCGGCAGGTGATGGATCTTTTGACGGCAAACAATACGGCCGGAATTTTTAAACCGGATTGATGAAGTAATAATGTTCCAGCCATTGTTGATAGATGATATTAAAGAAATTATAAGAATACAATTGAATGATCTTGAAAGAACAATTGGCTAAAAATGGCGTTATTCTGGAGTTTACAGATTACGCGTTGGATTACCTTGCTGAAAATGGCTTTGATCCGCAATTTGGTGCAAGGCCGTTGAAAAGATTGATCCAAAAGCAAATAGTGAACCAGTTAAGTAAAAAATTATTGAGTGGAACAATTGATAAAACTAAACCTGTATTGGTAGATGTATTTGATGGAATGGTTGTTTTCAGGAACGAGGTAATTCCTAAAGATACAGTAACCGTATAAATTCCTCATATTCGTATTTTGCAAAAAACCGTCTTTTTTGAGACGGCTTTTTTTGTACCCGGAGCCATAATGCCATATTCATTTATAAATTGCTCAGTGGTGCCCACTTCCAATTTTAAAGGATTTTCGCCTCGTTTTTAAATTAAAATTTTTATTATATAAATGTTAAGTTTGTATAAAATACTATATGAAAAAGTCTTTATTAATTGCTCTTGTAGCAACCATTTTTTGTATCCCGGTTACTGCGCAGGTAAATATGCCTGCTCCAAGTCCCACTCAAACTATCATCCAAGATTTCGGACTTGGACAAATCGAACTAACCTATAGCCGTCCCGGTATAAAAGGCCGGCAGGTTTTTGGTGAAAATTCTGAACTGGTGCCTTTGGGAAAACCGTGGCGGACAGGCGCCAATGCGGCAACAAAAATTCGTTTCACCGATAAGGTAACTTTCGGTGGCAAAGAAATTGACAGCGGTTCATACGTGATCTACACAGTTCCCGGCAAAGACCAATGGGACGTTGTTTTGAGCAAAGGCAATGCCTACCCGGGACAGGAAGGCTTTACAACGAGCGATGATATTCTTCATTACAAAGCAATAGTTGTTTCGCATCAACAAAAAATTGAAACTTTTACGATGCAGTTTACTGATCTAAAAAATGAAAGCTGCAATCTTCACCTCAAATGGGCTAAAACCGATGTAATCGTTCCTATTACTACAAATATTAAGGAACGCATCAGGTCGCAGATTGAAAAGGCCCTGCAGAGTGATAAGCCACCGTATTACCAGGCTGCCAGCTTTTATTACGACTATGATAAAAATTACGCAAAAGCGCTTGAATATATCAATAAAGCCACAGAAGAAAGTCCAGAAGCTTATTTTATGTTTTTACAAAAAGCACGAATTCAAAAAGCAATGGGAAATAAAGCCGGGGCAAAAGAAAGTGCGATGAAAACAATTGAACTTGCGAAGGAAGCAGGCAACGCCGATTATGTAAATTTCGGAAATAAACTGCTACAACAGTTGTAAGAATTCAATTTGCAGTGCACAGACTAATAACGGATTTTTCCTTTGCAAACGGGAAAAAAGATTGCATTCATTTCGAAATGAAGATTTTTTTGTTACTCTTTTGCAAAAGTCTATAAGTGAAAACTAAAACAATCTATTGCGTAACTTTTTTCTTTTTAGAGCTTTTGGAGAAAAAAAACTTTTTCAAAAGATAGCCTAAAATAACGCCTGTCAAAATTTTTTTTGCAGGATTCGCGGGAATAAAACGTGTGCAGTTTGGTGTAATTTCGTAAACACCCTTTGCCACTGCATTAAAACCGCCTCCGCCTCCTGCGCCTTTTCCAATGGGTTCTTTCTCCTCTGCTTCACTTGAACCTTTATCATTTTTGTGGTTCTTTTTTCCCTGGCCAAATCCGCCTCCAAAGCCATAAGCAACACGAGCTACAGGAACAATCGTTTTTTCACCCACGATGATGGGCTCGCCAAATACACTTTTTACAGAGGCGTTTTGCCCGAGGCCGGATGCCAGGTTTTCGATAAAATTTTCGTTTGCCATATTAACATTTTTAGTATTTAAATAATTTTTGTTACAAAAATTAATCCACCATAAAGGTAAATCGCAAAAGTTTTGTTGAATCTGCAATAACACCTGATTGTCGTCAGTAAAAAACCGATGTAAATCTTTGCTTGTAACTATAGTTTGATTTATACTAAAAACTTTGTTCGTCGGCACTTGGGCCGTAACTTCCCGGAATAGGAATGTTTAGCAGCCTTAAATATACACCCAACTGTGCCCGATGATGAGTAGTTTGGCTGTAAGCGTGCCGAACGGCTTCATATTTGGTCATTGCCTGCAAAACGGTGTCGCCGTTTTTTATTGTCCAGGTTTTAAGAAGTTCATCTTCGTCTTTTACACTTTCCAACGCCGCCAATCCTTTTTTTTCTGACTGATCCAAAAGGTTTACTAAATCTTCGGTACTGTTTACTTCTGTTGGTTTATAATCGCTGGTCGCAAAGTTGATACCGTCGGTATTTATCGACATATCAATCCATGAAGGCAACTCAGCGATGTGAACGCAAAGGCGTTTCATTTCCATACTTTTTTCGTGAGGTTTCCAGGTGAACTTATCAGGGGAAACCAACTTTAGAAATTTACGCGTTGTCTTTGCTTCCTGCTCAAGTTCTTTAATTAAAAAGGGAATAATTTTCATAATAAAAATTTTAGGACTAATATATAAGGCAAAGTTCCAAAGAAAGATTGACTTTACTAATAATTTAAATATTAATTAATTGAAAAGAAATTAAAGGTTTTAATTTTTATTTTTTCTCCAAAATCCTTTTTTCTTCTTAACCTGGTAAAGCCCTTGCGCTTTATCCACGGACTCCAAAAATTCAGTTTCAAGAAAATTGTCGGGGGATTGTGCGCTCGCGGCGATATTCTTTATGATCTTCCAATCAAAGTCTGAGGGAAAATATTTTGACTCTCTTAATTTCAGGCCAAACATGGCAACCGCCGTAGCAAACCGCAAATCATTGTTTAACGAATCGAAAGAAATGTAATTATCGGGACAAGGATAATCAAATATTTTTTCAACACTATCGTATGGAATGCGGTAATGGATTTGAAAATCGGCAATATTTGTTGATTTACCACCGTAACCAGAATCCTGTTTGGTGGGAAGAATTTCAAATATCACCGTATTGCCCGAGCCAGAGCCAATTTCGCCACCTTCCAATTCATAGTTCTTTTCAGCGATAATACTTTTTTTGTTGTCGTAACCTATGAGCCTGTATTCATTTATATAAGCTGAGTCGAATTTCGCATTGATGTAAACATTGCTGGCAACCGAGTAAAGTGTTTGAGTAAACTCAGTCACCAATACCTTTTCTGCTTCTCTCAAATCATCGATATAAGCAAAATTTCCATTGCCCTTTTTTGACAACACTTCGATTTTTGAATCCTTATAATTTCCCATACCCACACCAAGGCAGGTAAGGTACACACCCGATTGTTTTTCTTTTGAGACCAGATCTTCAAGATCGGCTTCATTGCTTTGCCCTACATTAAAATCGCCGTCTGTTGCTAAAATGATCCTGTTATTTCCTCCTTCTATAAAAGTATGTTCAGCAAGTTTGTAAGCAGTTCTAATGGCTGCTTCTCCGGGCGTATCTCCTGACGCTGTTAGTGCTTCAATCGATTTAGTGATCCTCTGCTTGTGCGCGCCGCCTGTTGGTTCAAGCCAGATCCCGACTGAACCGCCGTAGGTTACGATGGAGACAGTATCCTGTTTTCGTAAATTCTTTACAAGAAGTTGAAAAGCCTCCTTTAATAAAGGTAAGCGGTTTGGCAAATCCATGCTTCCGGATACATCAATTAAAAATACCAGGTTGGAAGGCGGAACATGATCCAGGTTTAATTTTTTAGCAGATAAATTCAAAAATAACAAACGGTGCCCGCTGTTCCAGGGGCAATCAGAAACATGTGACTCTACATTAAAAACGTGGTCGCCAGTCGGTTCCCGGTAATTAAAATTAAAATAGTTGAGCATCTCGTCGATCCTCACTGCATCAACCGGAACCTGCGTTCCCTGGTTAATAAACCTGCGCACGTTGCTATAAGAAGCTTTATCTATACGCATCGAAAACTCTGTCTGCGTATTTTGATTTGTCTTAATGAAATCATTTTCTGCAAGATTACTGTAGCTTTCATTCTCATAATAAGAGATTGGAAAAATATTGCCGTTTGAACCCGTGGTAAGTGAAACCAATTTTTGCTTAAATACCTGCGATCCGAGCGGAATTACTTTTAAAATAATGTGCTGGTATTCGCTGGTTTTAATTCGTAAATTTTGGGTAACATACCCATCAAGGCTAAAAATTAATGAATCGGTTGTATGCGTCGTCGGGATACCAAAACCACCCGTAACACCGCTGGAATAAAGAGAAGTAGTTTCAGGCATGTATATTTTTACATTCTGCAAAGCATTTCCCTTTTCATCGCGTACTTCCCCCCTGATATAATATTGAGCAAACGTTTGTTGAACAAAAAAGAGGGCAGCAAATATGATAACCAGCTTTTTCATGAAATAGATTTCAGAAAGATAAAACCTTTTTGCAAAACAGGCAGGAAAGTTTTGCCATGCGATTCAGACCAATTGATAAATCTCTTTTATATTTCTTCCCAGGCCACCATAATCCAAACCATATCCCACCACAAATTTATCAGGAATGGTAAAACCAAGATAGTCAATCTTTATTTCGTGTACCGTAGCAGATGGCTTGTGCAAAAGCGCGGCAATTTTTAAAGAAGCAGGACGCTGGTGCTCCAAAGTTGGCAAAAACTTTGAAAGTGTTTTGCCGGTATCTACAATGTCCTCAACAATGATGATATCACGATTGTAAATTTCGGTATCAAGCCCGATAGCTGTAATTACTTTACCTGTTGATTTTACGCCTTTATAAGAAGCCAGTTTAATAAAACAAATTTCTGCCTGCCCATTTATTTTTTTGAAAAGATCAGAAGCAAAAATAAAAGCGCCGTTGAGGATGGCAATGAACAAAGGGTTCTTATCCTTATAATCTTTGTTTATCTCTTCCGCGACGCGAGCCACTTGCTGATCAATTTCCTTTTCATTGATGTATGGAATAAACTCCTTGTCGTGAACTTTTAAACTTGTCATAAATTATTTTGAAACAATGAGCTGTTGACCTGGGTGCAGGTTATTATTTTTGAGATGATTCCATTTTTTTATTTCCTCCACGGTCACGCCATACTTTTTTGATATTCGATAAAGGCTTTCATGTGGCTGAACCGTATAGGTGATGGTATTTTGAGAATTAATAGTTTGGTCGTCATTTTTTGCATCGATCGTTTCAGCTTCTTTATCTGCGGTTGCCACTTGTTTTAACGCCGCTTCTTGTTTCAAATATATTTTTGTTCCCGCAACTATGTAATCATCGGCGGTAAGATTATTGTAAGCGTATAAATTTTCAAGGATCACTCCATATTTCTGTGATATATCATAAAGTGTTTCGTTTGGCTGTGCAATACAAAAGTCGGCCTGCCCTTCCTTGTGTTTTTTCTCCAAAAAAACATATTGATCTTTTTGCAGAAGCCCGTCGCCGGTAAGATCGTTTATGGTCAACAATTTTTCAAGGTTAATGTTGTGCTCGGTAGCTATAGCCAGCAGGGATGTTCCTTTAGGAACCAATAAGGCTTTTGAGCCATTGATGGTGAGACTGGTAGGTTGTCCGGGAACCGGATCCTTTTGCACCACATCGTTTGCCGAATCATCTTCTTTATCATCCGCGTATTGTGAGGCATTAAAATGGGGAACCTCATTCAATGCTTCGTCGGTATATTGCTCCAGGTTGTTATCTTCAATGTATTTAATTAAGATCTGCGGATATTTTGGGTTGGTGGCATAACCCGCTTTTCTTAGACCATAAGCCCACGCTTTATAATCGGAAGGATCAAGTTTAAATAAAAAAGCATAACGGTCGTTTCCGCGCAAAAAGTTAGAATGATCACGGTAAGAATCTTCGGCGGTTTTATATTTTCTGAAACATTCTCCGGGTGCGTCGTCGTCATGACTTACGCGTTTCTGCGGTCCAGGTGCTTTTACATTTGATACCAAAATGATTGTTGGATTCTTTGAGAAGATCACTGTTGCCGTTCTCTGTTTCGAGCAATCCTTGTGCAAGCGTAATAGCCGCCGGCACTCCCATTCTTTTCATTTCTTCAACAGCAAGGTCTTTATATTTATCCACATATTCCTGCGCGGTCATATATTGGGCAGAAGCTTTAAAAAAGCATCCAAATGAAAAAAATAAAATGACCAGAAGTCGGTTCATCAGTAAACAAACTTTTAATACGAATTTTTATTCTACTTTTTTATAATCATCATCAAACCATCCCTCAACGTGATGATCACTTGCTGGACTCTTTCATCTTTGGCTACATGCTCATTAAAAGCATTGATCGCTATCGCGTTTTTACCGCTGATCTTTTCATTGAGTACTTCGCCATGAAAAAGAACATTATCAGCCAAAACCACTCCCCCTTTTTTTAAACGCGGCAAAGTTAATTCGTAATAATTAATATAGTTGGTCTTATCCGCGTCAATAAAAACCAAATCCCACGTTTCATTCAATAAGGGAATGATCTCTAACGCATTTCCACGGTGTAAAATTATCTGATCGACCTGTGAAGATTTTGCAAAATAATTTTGAGCGATGTCAGCGTCTTCATCCCGCAGTTCAAGTGTATGTAACTGACCGCCCGGTTGTAGTCCTTTTGCAAGACATAATGCGCTGTACCCAACGAATGTGCCCACTTCAAGGATGCGCTTCGGTTGAATGACCTTGCTCAGCATTTCCAATAGTTTTCCCTGCAAAGGGCCACTCAGCATATTGGAATGCGCATGATGGTTTATAGTATAATCTTCTATCTCTTTTAACAAGGCATCCGTGGGTTCTGATAAAGCTGTAGCATAATCATTTACTTTATCGCTTATTACTTCAGGCATAAGATAAATTTATTTCTTCCGTTGTTTTTCTTCGTGACATGATCCACAATCCTATAAAGGTAAGAAGGCCGTTTACAATTATCAACTCTTCTGCAAATACATATCCTGAAAAAAGCACCGTAGAATATTTATCAATAAAGAAACACAAAGTAGGAGCCAGTATTACAATGTAGGGAGTTGCTTTATCCAAAACCTGGCGTTTTTTGGCAAACAAAGAAAAAGCAAACAGGCCGATCAAAGGACCATACGTATAAGTAGCCACTTTAAAGATAGCACTCACCACCGACGAGTCATTTACAGCATTGAACAAAAGAACCACCAGCAGGATGATGAGTGAAAAAGTGATGTGAACGAACGTCCGTTTCCGGACCATTTCTTTTTCGACCATATTTTTTCTTTTATCAAAATTTAAAAAATCAATACAGAAAGAGGTGGTCAGAGCGGTAAGTCCCGAATCAGTGGTGGCAAAAGTTGCCGCAGTGAGCCCGAGCATAAAAACTACCGCGGGCACTCCTTTAAAATGGTTTAACGCAATTTCCGGAAATAAGTAATCTGTTCTTGGCTGGCCCGTGGCATCCAATGGAATAGCGATTCCTTCCCTGTGCGCATAAATGTATAGCAATGCGCCAACACTTAAGAAAAACAAATTGATGATGACGAAGATGAAAGTGAAGCTCATCATATTTTTTTGAGCGTCTTTCAGGTTTTTGCAACTCAGGTTTTTTTGCATCAAATCCTGGTCAAGCCCAAACATTCCAATCGTTACAAAAATGCCCCCAATGAACTGCTTGCTAAAATGAAATCTGTTAGTAACGAAATTGTCGGTAAAAAACATTTTCGAAAAGTGGCTGTCTTTTACGGCGTGAAAAGCTTGCCCGATGTTCATATCCAGGCTGTGGCAAATAAAATAGATCGAAAGAAAAACAGATGTTACTAAAAAGAAAGTTTGAAGAGAGTCGGTTATAATGATCGTTTTTAATCCGCCGCGGAAAGTGTAACCCCAGATCAGCAGCAAACAAATAACGATGGTGAGCCAGAATGGAACACCCATTTCATCAAAAATAAAACGCTGCAAAACGATCGCTACCAAATACAACCGGAAGGCAGAACCAATCACCCTCGATACCAAAAAGATAGCTGCTGCGGTTTTATGGCTCACTTTTCCAAGCGTTCTTTCTATCACTTCATAGATGGAAATAAGATGCATCCGGTAATACAATGGAAGAAGAATAAATGCAACCAAAAAATAGCCAACAGCATTTCCCAACACAAACTGAAAATACCGAAACTGCGAACCGGCAAGGTTTCCAACTTCACCGGGAACAGAAATAAAAGTGACGCCGCTTAAGGCAGTGCCGATCATTCCGAATGCCACGAGGTACCATTTTGACGATCGGTTGGCGATAAAAAAAGTAGCGTTGTCATGTGATTTTTTCGAGGTGAGGTAAGAGATCAATATCAACACCAAAAAATAACCGATGATAAAAGAAAGCAGTACGGACGGCGACATATTTACTTGTTGGAAAGATTAAAAATGATTTTGGATTTCTATTTTTTAAATTTGATTTTTTTCGAAAATAAATAAAAATATGTCAATTAAGTCTTTAACTGTTTTTTGCGGTTCGAAGAATGGTAGTGACCCTTTGTTTTGTGAACACGCGAAACAAGTGGGTTATCTGCTCGCGAAAAGTAATGTGACTTTAATTTATGGTGGCGGAAATAAAGGCATTATGGGAGCAGTAGCCAATGCGGTGTTAGAAAATGATGGAAAAGTAATTGGCATAATGCCCGGCTTTCTCGCCGTGCCCGAACATCGGCATAATGGCGTTACAGAAATGATTGAAGTAGAAGACATGCATGTAAGAAAAAGATTGTTGTATGAAAAGTGTGACGCAGCATTGGTATTGCCCGGCGGCTTTGGCACCATGGATGAATTTTTTGAAATGCTTACCTGGAACCAGTTGGACATCCACAACAAAAAAATATTTGTGCTCAACACTTCGGGGTTTTACGATCATCTGATTGCTTTTTTAAACAAGACCGAAGATGATGGTTTCTTATATTCAGATATTCATAAATACCTGCAGGTTATTTCTTCACCGGAAGAGCTCGAAACTTCGCTTACTGAAAAAGATGTTTCATTAAATGATAAACAGCAAACGAACTTTTAAGAAAGATTTTTATTTTAACACCAACTATAACAGCAAAGAATACACGAAAAATATTGATAAACATAATTTATAACAAACCTTCACAAAATTGCAGTCTATGAATAGAATTGTTTTTATAACCGGGGCTACATCAGGAATTGGGAAAGCGTGTGCTGAAAAATTTGCCGTCAACGGCGATAAGATTATCATCAACGGAAGAAGAAAAGAAAGATTGAATGACTTTAAAAAAGAACTGGAAGAAAAATATGAAACCAAAGTTTTATGCGCCCACTTTGATGTGCGGAACAGACAGGAAGTTTTTGAAAAGATAAACGTCTTTCCCGATGAATGGAAAGCGATAGATGTGCTCATCAACAGCGCAGGACTCGCTTTAGGCCGCGATCATTTCGATGAAGCCGACCTTGAAGATTGGGAAACGATGATTGATACCAACGTAACAGGTTTGCTTTACGTAACCAAAGCAGTGATGCCTTTTATGAAAGAAAGAAACAGAGGCCATGTGATCAATATCGGTTCTGTCGCCGGTGATGACATGTACGAAAAAGGAAATGTGTATTGTGCTTCTAAAAGTGCTGTCAATGCGATCAGTCACACAATGCGCATTGACCTGCTTCCTCATCATATAAAGGTTACCAACGTAAAACCCGGCGCTGTAGAAACCGAATTTTCATTGGTACGGTTTAAAGGCGATGAAGAAAAAGCTTCCAAAGTATATGATGGATTTACGCCGCTCTCCGGAGCCGATATTGCCGAAACCATTTTTTATTGCGCTTCTCTCCCACCCAACGTTTGCATCAACGATCTGACGATCACACCAACTACGCAGGCGGACGGAATTTATTTTTTCAGGAAGTAAGTGAAAATAGTGAATTACGAACCAGGAACAGAATTTCAAACAGTAAAGCAATATTTATCGGGGATTTTTATTTTCTTCTCTTTCTTATGAGCAATACCACGGAAAATATTTAATTTGGTTTCCCGAAAGAGACAGTTTCCCGGCAGCGACAGCAAAAGAAATCGTAGATAGTAAATATGAATCCTACTCCGCCATTAAAAAATTCATTTTTAAAGAATAGTGCCTTTCTATGTATAATCTTTGAAATGCTGATTGCTTTATTGGTTCTTGCGGGATGGCAGTTTCGTATCGAAAAGCTTAAATATCCGATAGAAAACCTCGTGGGAATGAATCCCGTTACCGCTATATCATTCCTGTTTACAGGCGCTTCTTTCCTTCTTCTTTTTTGGGGTAAATCAAAGTATAGCCTTTACACTGCTTTTATATTGGCGATCACAGTGATAGTAACAAGCCTGTATAAAATATTGGCAGGCTATTTTATTGCGCTTCCACAAATAGACAAACTGTTTTATGCCACACAAATAATAATGAAGAAATCAGGCCATGCGAACAGTATGGCCTCAACTACGGCTACAAGTTTTGTTCTTTCGGGGATTGGCGTTTTATTATTTAAGAAACAAACCCGGAATGGAAAAATGCCGGCTCATTTTATCGCTCTTATCGTCCTGCTTTTTGCTTTTTTTACTTTGCTTGGTTATTTATATGGCGCCCCGGAATTTGTAGATTTTGTAGAGCGCTTCCCGATGGCAGTTCACACAGCCACCTGTTTTTTATTAATATCCCTGGCTATATTGCTAGCTCACCCGGACAAAGGCCTTACTAAAGAATTTACGGCAACGGTAACCGGAAGCGTATTAGGCCGTTCCTTATTTTTTGGCGCCATTGTGATTCCGGTACTCTTAGGCATGGTAAGGATTTACTTTATCAGGAAAGCGCTGATCAGTCGCGAACTAGGCCTTACTTTTTTTGTTTTTTCTATCGTCATTATTTTTTGCTTCCTGATATTTTATTTTATCATCCAGATGAACCGCAAAGAGTTCCTCAGAGCAAAAGTGGAACAAAAGCTCAGGCAAAGTGAAGAAATCTTCAGATCGCTGGTAAGCAGCGTAAGAGATTATGCCATTTTTATGATGGACGTTAAGGGTAATATCGTCACCTGGAATAAGGGCGCTGAAGACATCAAAGGATATAAAGAAGATGAAATCAAAGGCAAAAATTTTTCTATTTTCTTCACGAAGGAAGATCGTGAAAAAAACATTCCGGAATCGATCATCAAGACAGCCGGAGAACATGGTCGTGTGGAATCAGAAGGGTGGCGGGTTCGCAAAGACGGCTCTGCTTTTTGGGCAGACGCTGTAGTAACCGCATTGTATGATGACAATGGCCAGCTTACAGGTTTTTCAAAAGTTACACGGGATATTACCGAAAGTAAAAAGGCAAAAGATCTTCTTTACAGCTTTAATGACAAATTACAGAAGGAGGTTGACAAAAAAACGAATGAGTTGGAAGAGACTACGGCTCAACTGCGCCAGTTAGCAGCTTATCTTCAGACTGCACGCGAAGATGAACGCAAAAGTATTGCCCGGGAAATACACGATGAATTGGGGCAAATGCTAACCGGTATTAAAATGGATATAGTATGGCTGCGGAAAAAAACCAGGCCTGCGGATAAAGGAGTTTTAGAAAGATTTGCAGGTGCACTTGAATTGTTGAATGATACGAAACAAGCAATGCGGCGTATTTCTACTGACCTTCATCCGGCAGTTTTAACCGACCTGGGTTTGGTGCCCGCACTAAAATTATTATCCAGGGAATTTGAGAACCGGTCGGGAATAACTGTTAATTTTACAGCTCAGCTTGATGAAAAAGATGATCTTAGAGTTGCCCCGGGTATCTCAATAGGTTTGTACAGGATCTTCCAGGAATCATTGACCAATGTGGCCAAACATGCGAACGCCAAAAAAGTGACTTCTTTATTTAAAGAAGGACGGAGAACGACTCCTTTTGGATATTAATGATAATGGCATTGGATTTGATTTGAAAGAACTTGCTGAAAAAAAAACACTCGGATTGGTGAGCATCAGGGAAAGAGTGATCATGATGGACGGTGCCTTTAAGATCGATACTTCACCAGGTGAAGGAACGCGCATTCATGTATCTGTGCCTGTTTAAACTAAAGTAAACGAACTTATGCCACATATTCTTATCGCCGATGACCATGCAATTGCACGAAGGGGGCTAAAAGAAATTTTATCTGATTCAATACCTTTTGTTTATATTGACACCGCTGCAAGCGCCGAAGAATTATTGGGCAAAGTGATGCAGAACAATTGGGATCTAGTCATTTCTGACATTAACATGCCGGGCAGAAGTGGCCTCGAAATATTACAGGAGATCAATAAAAACTTTCCGAATCTCCCGGTACTGATCGTAAGCGTACATTCTGAAGAAGAGTATGCTATAAGGGTAATTAAAGCTGGCGGCGCCGGTTTTTTAAATAAAGATGATGCAGTAGAAGAAGAATTGACAAAGGCAGTAAAGATCATCCTTTCCGGAAAAAAATACATCACTCCTTCCGTTGCTGAAAGGCTTGCAGATGAACTGGCGAGCGCAGAAGATAAAAAACCTCATGAACTGCTTTCCAACCGCGAACTCCATATTTTTAAACTACTGGCAAAAGGAACCGGCACCAGCGAGATTGCCAATAGATTATCATTGAGCGTAAATACCGTGGGCACTTACCGAAGCCGGATCCTTACAAAAATGAATTTTAAATCCAATGCTGATATCATCAGGTATGCTATTGCCAATGATCTGGTCTGAAAATAAATTGTAACAGTTTCTGTTACAACCATATCCCCTTTCCGCTACATATATATTACAGCTTTTGTTACTTTTTTTGGGCGATATGTTTCTTTTCTTTATTTCTTATGAAAGATATTCTTGCTCTTTATAGTGTAAAAACCTCACTTAATGAATAATCAACTTACAATAGTGATTGTGGATGATTCGAAAATTATATGTGACAGGATCACATCTCTTCTTCTTGAAATTCCAAAAACCGGAAAAGTGTTTTGCGGATATACTTTTAAGGAGGGTATACAACTTATTGAAACTCAAAAGCCAGATGTAGCTATACTTGATATTAACCTTCCTGAAAACAACGGGATTGAGCTTTTACGAATGATCAAAGAAAGAAAGTATCCTGTTAAAACTGTTATTATGATGACCGAAGATGCAAGCGAATTAAACAGGGAAAAGTGTAAGCAACTTGGCGCCAATTACTTTCTTAATAAGTTTACAGACTTTGAAAAGGTCACAGATATTGTCCAGGAAATCAGGTAGAAGATGCCTGAGGATCAGGCCCCTTTTTGTTGGGTTACAGGTGCTTGTCACCAATTCAACTACAACGCCTGAAGACGCTATTACAAAAAACAAACAGCATCTGCTATTTTCTAAAGCATATCATTATCGCAACTTTGCATTGTAAGAAATTGGCCGCTGTTATCCCATGAAAACGCAGGAAGAAGCCGAAAAATAGACAACCGCTTTAACAAAAGATCCAAAGATGTCAAGATCCTCTTTTTATAAAATTCGCCAATATCCTCTGATTGGCCGTGGGCTTTCGGTTGAGGTACCGGCCTTTTATAAAAATTGAACCATGAAATTTTCGACCCTGTTTTTGAAAACTATAAAATTCAAAATTTTAAAAAAACACTATGCCTAAAGTAATGCTCATCGATGATGATTTGGATATTGCAGAAGTCGTGGAGCTCCTGTTGGTCAAAAATGGTTTTGAAGTATTGAAAATATTTGACGGACGAAAAGTTTTAGAAAGCCTGGCCGATTTTCAACCGGACGTTATTTTATTGGATGTCAACGTTGCAGATATTGATGGAAGAGATGTATGCAGGGAATTAAAAGCAGACCAAAGCCCTCATAACCATATACCGGTTGTACTGTTTTCTGCCATGCACGATTTAAAATATACTTATCCTGAATGCAAAGCCACCGACTTTATCAGCAAGCCGTTCGACTCAAAGGTGCTTGTAGATAAAATAAAAAAATATGCAAGCGACAATTAGATTTCGCTGAAAGTTTTTTATTTATTTCATGGCATTTGCTGTCCCCTTACTTACACACACCTTCACCCACTTTACGGTAAAGCAACTTTTATTACGGATTTTTATTTTGCTGATTGTCCCTTTTGCCGGACCAAAATTTGGAGGAGCATTCAAGGAAGAAAAAAGAGAAAAATTAAAGCCCGGAAAAATATTTTGGAAGAAAAATATGAAACCCATGATAAAGGTTTATATTTATACCGTAGAGAATACCATTACTGATCACGGTATAATCTCTCCCGTTCCGTTTTTCCCCCTGTAAACTTAATAATTCCCTACCCACGTTTGTTGTGAAAAAGAAATGAAGCATTTAAAAGGCTTGAACTTCAAGTACGTTTCTTCTCACCAAAATATAAATTTTATGAACACAAAAAGATTTTTAATGGGCGGCATTGCCGGCGGAATTGTTTTCTTTTTTCTCGGGTATCTGTTCTACGGAACCCTTTTTTCAGATTTCTTTTCTAAAAACGGAGGTTCAGCACCAACGTGGCGCGGCAAATGGATCAATTTGTCTGGTGGGCGCTGGTTCTTGGTAATTTATTGTTCGGTTTTTTGCTTTCTTATGTAGCCATCAAAGCCAGGATCAGGACGTTTGGCGCGGGCCTGGTTGCGGGTGCTATTTTAGGAATTTTGTTCGCGGCATCTTATGATTTCACCTCTTACGGGACGTCCAACCTTATGACCATAAAAAGCATATGGGCTGATATCATAATTCTGGGAGTGATGGCAGCCTTTTCAGGCGCGGTGATAGGTCTGGTACATGGTATGACTGGCAAGGAATAATTTAAAGATCACAACATCTTTTTGCAGAACGTCTCCATGCCGGAGACGTTCTGCTTACTACACTATTCAAAGGTAACAGGTTAGTGCAGGCACTTGATTTAAAAATGTGTTTTATAAACTTATTGATAAAATAATCTTGCGAAGGGAAAAGGTTTAGCATCTTCTACAAAGTGCGGCAGAATTGATTAGCAATTGGCATTTGTTCCATCAAAAACCAGGTTTTTAAATGCTTCAATAAAATTTGCTATTTCGCTTTTCGTTTTGTCGTCTGTAAGTTCACCGGTTTCGTTTATTTTTCCTTTTATACCTTGAATTAACAAGGTTGTTTTGTCTGTGAAATTTGCCATTACAGTTTTCATAATAAGTTGCAATTCTTCGTGTCCTTTTTGTCCGTCTGCAGAAGCTGTAATTAGTCCTGTCGGCTTATTGGAAAATACAGTCGTGGCTACACACCATTCTATAGCATTTTTTAGTCCACCCGGAATACCAAAAATGTATTCCGGGGTACAAATTATTATTCCGTCTGATTGGTCAATTTTTGTTCGAAAGTCAATAATTTCTTTTGGTGGTTTGTTATTCGAAAGTTCAGGGTCAAAATGAGGCAGGCTTTTCAATCCTTTAAAAACTGAAAGGTTAAAAACGTCGCTTGTCAGTGTCCCAATTATGTTTACAAGTTTTTCGTTTGAAGAATTTTCGCTTGCACTTCCAATAATAGCTAATATATTTTTCTTCTCATTCATTTTTTTATCAACTTAGAGAGGCCATTCTTTCACAAATACCGGGAATTTATTTTTATTGGTATCTTATTGGCAGCATGTTCATTTTTAGTAGTAATAACATCAAAATCAATAAGACAGTTCCGGCTGTTGCCGTTACGTTTATGAATTTTTGCGCCTTAATACTATTGTTGAATACTTTTTCAATCGCTTTAAATATCAGTAAACCAATTATTCCGCCTAAAGTATTGGTAAGTACGTCTGTCGTATCAAAGGCCCCAATTCTCAAAATAAACTGAAGTGTTTCGACAAGTAAACTGGTTAAGAAAAAAAAGGAAACATTTTTTCCAAAATTCCATCTTCTAAATAAAATTCCTGCATAGATACCAAGCGGCGCAAAAATTATTATATTCATAATGATCTCACCAAAATCAGTTTTGCCATTTGCCATTAAAATATCGCTAAACGGAATTAAGTTTACCTGCCTGTTTTCCATATAGGAAAATCGTACACCAAACTTAAAAAGTAAAATCCAAAATAGTGCGATCAAATAAATGACAAATAGCACAATAGTTAGCTTATTTGTGCGCGTGTTATCTTTCCCATCGTTTTCCGGATATTTTTGCAAATTCATATTTATTAAGAAGATTATAAATAACCACTGATTCGCATTCTCATTACCGCTTTCACCTATAATAAAAATCACTCACTAACTGAGATGTTGAAGAGAAAAATACCAAAATTTATTTGATTTTTTACAGTTCATGTTGGCGGTCCCGTTGTTCACCTGTTCCATTTAATAGTTCGACGAATTCTCTAAGCCATCGGTCGCGTCTTCACTTTCGATTGTATGTGCGCTTCCAATATACCTTATTCCTGAATACTTTGCGATCTCAATAAATGGAGGCCGGCATGATTAATAAGTTCATCTGAAATCTATAATTACCTCGCCGCTCCGCCATCAATTGTTAGACAGATGCCACTGACAAATGAGGCTTCATCAGAAGCAAGATAGAGATAACCGTTGGCAATATCATCAGGTGTGCCCCAATGGCCGAGTGGAATGCCCGGAATAGTTTGCCTGCGCACTTCTTCAGGCATCAGGTCCGTCATGGCCGTTGTTATAAATCCCGGAGCGATGCAATTCACAGTTATGTTGTAGCGACCCAGTTCCATTGCCCAAACTTTTGTCATACCTATAATTGCGGATTTGGTTGCCACATAATTGGTTTGCCCAAAGTTGCCGCGAATAGCAACGTTTGAAGAAGCCGAAACAATACGTCCGTAGTTTTGCTCTTTCATCAGCGGTGCCACTGCTTGTGTGCAATTAAAAACGCCGGTAAGGTTTACAGCAATCACATCATCCCATTCCTCTTTTGACATTTTAAGCAGCGTCCGGTCTTTTGTAATTCCTGCATTATTAATGAGAATGTCTATTCGTCCAAACTGTTGCTGTGCTTCAATCGTTGCCTGTTTCACCGCATCCTCGTCGGTAACAGAAACTTTTTTAAAGACCGCTTCGTGGCCGTCGTTTTTTAATCGTTCAGCAACGTCGTTTCCTTTGTCCGACACGTCCCACAGAATAATTTTAGCGCCTTCCCTGGCAAACCGTTTCGTGGTGGCAAGGCCTATTCCGTTGCCGCCGCCAGTAATCAATGCAACTTTGTCTTTTAATCTCATTTTATAACCATTTTTATATTTAGCCGAAAATAAAGATAGGCAGTAAATTTAAAATTAGTGACGCTCCAATTAGTTTAATTATTCTTTATTTTTGATACTCAACTAACGGACTATGCAACGATATAAGATTACCCTGCTGACGCTACTTTCATTTATAACTTTAGCAACGACCGCGCAAACGCAATCACACATTCTCACCACTGCTGCTCCCGGTGCAGCCGGTTTTTCAGCCACACGTCTTGCCCGGCTTGACACCGCGATGAATGATTGGGTAAAAAAGAAGTGGGTAAATGGCGCGGTAGCCCTGGTTGCACGGCACGGCAAAATTATTTTCGATAAATCGTACGGTTACAATGATCCCGTTAAAAAAGAACGCCTTGATAAAAATGGCATCTTCCGTATTGCATCGCAAACCAAAGCGATTACCGTGACCGCAGTGATGATGCTTTGGGAAGAAGGAAAGTTTTCGCTGAACGATCCGGTTTCCAAATTTATTCCCTCCTTCGCCAACGAAACCGTGTTGGATACTTTCAATCCAGCGGATACCACCTTCACTACCGTGCCGGCTAAACGGCAGGTAACTATTTTTGATTTGCTTACTCATACTTCGGGAATTGGTTATGCAGGGATCGGTAGCAAAGAAGCCAATGCTATTTATTCAAAATATAAAATTACGGGAGGAGAGGGTATTAAAGATCAAACTCTTTCCGGCGCAATGTCCAGGCTGGGTTCCCTTCCGCTCCTTTTTCAACCGGGTGAAAAATGGATGTACGGTTTAAACATGGACGTGCTTGGTGATTTGATTCAGATATGGTCGGGCATGTCTTTGGAACAGTTTTTTAATAAAAAGATTTTTCAGCCGCTCGGTATGAAGGATACGTATTTTAATGTTCCTGCATCAAAAGCTTCAAGACTCGTAAATTTTTTCCTGCAGGATTCTACCGGCGTCTTCACGAAACCTGAAACAGTTTTTGACGGCGCCCTTAATATGAATTATCCTCTTGAACATTCTGATTATTTTTCCGGTGGTGGCGGCTTATCTTCCACCATCTACGACTATGCAATTTTTCTTCAGATGTTATTGAATGGCGGTGAGTATAACGGAGTTCGGCTACTGGCACCCAATACAATACGCATGATGACGATGAATCAAATCGGTGACCTTCATCCTAATATTGGTGACAATGCTTATTTAAATGGTTTTGGTTTTGGCTTTTTTATCATTACCAAAAACGGCAGCAGGCTTACTCCGAGCAGCGAGGGCACTTATGCATGGGGCGGTGTGTTTTCAACATCTTACCAGGTAGATCCCAAAGAAGATATGATCGTTTTGCTGTACCAGCAAATGTGGGGGCCGCATGTGGCGGATGCGGATAAAACTTTTATACCGTTGGTTTACCAGGCGCTTACAGAGTAGTGGCTGAGGGGTGTTCGGCTCGGTACATTTCCCTGAGTGCAGATTTTAAAAATTTACCAACGGAGGTTTTGGGTATAACGTCAATGAAAGCATATCCATCTGGTATCCAGAATTTTGCAAACTTACCAGCAAGAAATTGATTCAACTCAGTAGGCGTAACAGTTTTCCCCTCTTTCAATACCGCATAAGCAAACGGTCTCTCGATCCACTTTTCATCCGGAATGGCGATCACCGCTGCTTCCAACACCGAAGGATGATTCATCAATGCATTTTCCAGCGCCACTGAACTGATCCATTCTCCCCCGGATTTGACGATATCTTTGCTGCGGTCTTTTATTTCGATACATCCGTCTGCATCAATAGTTACTATATCTCCGGTCCTCAGCCAGCCATCGGTTGTAAATTTTTCTCCCGGTTCTGCCTCGCCATAATAGGAAGAACAAACCCACGGCCCGCGCACTTCCAATTCGCCCATTGCCATACCATCCCACGGAATGAGGCCGGATTCATTTCTTCCCCGGATTTCTACAAATGGCACCGGCTGTCCTTGTTTCATTGCCCGGTCATATTGCTCTTCTTTGGAAGCCTTCTGCAATTGCTGCGTCATTACCGAGGTACTTCCCAGTGGAGACATTTCAGTCATTCCCCAGGAATGCAGAACTTTTATGCCGTAATGTTCGTCAAAGAATTTTACCAAAAAGCGCGGCGCAGATGAACCTCCTATCACAATCGTGCGCAGGAAAAGTTTATATTTATCGGGCTCCGCCTCCAGCGTATTCATAATGCGTAACATTACGGTGGGCACACCGGCGGTCATGGTTACTTTTTCACTTTCAAAAAGCTCAAGAAGGCTTTCCTGGTCTAGGTAAGCGCCGGGAAAAACCTGGGTGGCGCCTGCAAAAGTGCAACAGAATGGATAACCCCATGCACTGGCATGAAACATCGGCACTACCGGGAGTATCACATCATGTTCGTTAATACCACCACCCGTACAATTAAACAAGAAAGCCATTGCGTGCAACATAATGGACCGATGAGAATACAATACTCCCTTTGGCTTTCCGGTAGTGCCCGACGTATAGCACATGAAAGCGGCAGCATATTCATCACCCTCGAATGGTTCGAATAAAGATTCATCGCCCGCGGCTACCACCTCTTCGTAATCTAAATATCCGTCCGGCAACGGCTTGTGAGACTGTCGGATCACAATTACTTTCGGAACATTGATGGCAGATTTGAATTGATCAAACAAAGACAACAGCACCTCATCGACTATTATGATTTTATCCTCCGCATGATTAACAATATAAGCCAAATCATTAGAGTTCAGGCGCAGGTTGAGCGGATGAATGACAGCGCCGATACATGGAACCGCAAAATACATTTCGAGGTGTTGATAATGATTCCAGCAAAGGGTAGCCACACGGTCACCATTGCCAATGCCGAGGGCTTGAAGTGCCACAGCTAACTTTTTCGAACGGGCAGCAAAATCACGGTACGTGTAGCGATGAATACTTTTGTCAGCCAACCGCGTGACTATCTCTTTGTCTCCGAACAACGCTTCAGCCCTCCTCAAAATAGTGGGAAGGGTAAGCTGGTATTCCATCATTAAACCTTTCATGTGCCTGTGAAAACTAAAGTGTGTATTAATTAATTTGCCTGCTGAAAGTTAGTGAAAAAAGTTGTCACCCGAAGCGTTGGTCCTCACTGCACGAAACAAATTTTCTTCCCGCCGTCGTAGCGTCTTTCGTTTAGTTTTCATACTAAAATAAAAATAGTAATGATTTGCACGTTTACTGTAACTACGGTTGGATCAGGGTTCAGGCCAATGCATAACACTGGTCTGGCAAATGGTTAGCAACGGTTTTACTGTTATATAAATTTTGCCAGAAGTCGAATAGTAAGAGATGCCATTCAGAACTTCAGTTCGTGGACTCTTATTTTATTTAGGCGTCCGAAGTTAATAATTCGAGGTATAACTTGTCGACAACGCCGCAGTTTGTAGAATTTGCCCGCAGTTTTCGCAGTAAACTAACTTTTGACGATCTTTTTTATTTTGCTTTCACATCAAACCTGTCGAGGTTCATCACTTTGGTCCACGCGGCTATAAAATCTCTGATAAACTTATCCTGCGAATCTTCTGAACCGTAGACTTCAGCCAATGCACGCAGTTCGGAATTGGAACCGAAGATGAGGTCAACTCTTGTTGCTGTCCATTTCTTTTCACCTGTGCGGCGGTCAGTGGCTTCATATAGTTGCTGTTCGCCGGAAACAGGCTTCCATTTGGTTCCCAGGTCAAGAAGATTTACGAAATAATCATTCGTCAAAGTTCCGGGCCGGTCAGTGAATACACCATGTTTCGAATGATCAAAATTGGTGCTCAAAACACGCATTCCGCCAACAAGCACAGTCATTTCAGGAGGAGTGAGTGTGAGCAGTTGCGACCTGTCAACCAACAACTCTTCGGAGGTAGCCTGGTGTACAGGATCGAGGTAATTGCGGAAGCCGTCAGCTTTCGGTTCCAGGATAGCAAATGATTCTACATCGGTTTGTTCCTGCGAAGCATCGGCGCGGCCGGGAGTGAATGGAACGGCAACTTCATGACCAGCATCCTTTGCGGCCTTTTCAATTGCTGCGTTTCCACCGAGGACGATCATATCGGCGATTGAAACTTTCTTATTTTCTTTCTGTGCATCATTGAATTCTTTTTGAATGCCTTCGAGGGTATCTAACACTTTAGACAGTTCTGCAGGATTGTTGACTTTCCAGTCTTTTTGCGGGGCAAGCCTAATGCGCGCACCGTTTGCGCCACCGCGTTTATCAGAGCCGCGAAAGGTGGAGGCAGAGGCCCACGCGGCTGAAACTAATTGAGAAACTGACAGGCCGGAATTAAGAATTTTACTCTTCAGTTGAGCAATGTCATTTTCATTAATCAGTTCATGGGTAACAGCCGGAAGCGGGTCCTGCCATAACAAATCTTCTGAAGGAACTTCAGGCCCCAGGTAACGGGTTTTAGGTCCCATGTCTCGATGGGTAAGTTTGAACCAGGCCCTTGCAAACGCATCAGCCAACTCGTCCGGGTTCTCGTGGAAATGCCTCGAAATGGGTTCGTAATCCGGATCCATTCTTAAGGCAAGATCTGTCGTCAGCATAAACGGCGCATGACTCTTTGAAGGATCGTGTGCATCCGGCACTGTGCCTGCGCCCGCGTTATCCTTAGGTTTCCATTGGAAAGCGCCCGCAGGACTTTTGTGCGCTGCACGGATCGCAGCGAGATGCCGACGGTTCGGGCCATGGCGCGGCCGGTCCAGTGCGTGGACTCGCCCGGCGGCTCGCCGCAGGTCAGCGCCACAACCCGTTGCACCGTCTCCGCGGGGAGTGGCGGCTTGCCGGGCCTGCGGGTCTTGTCGCGCAGCAGCCCGTCCACGCCTTCCTCGGCAAAGCGTTGTTGCCAGCGCCAGACCATCGGGCGGCTCACGCCAAGCTGCGTGGCGATCTGCTGCACCGGTCCGCGCTCTGCTGATGCCAGGATCACCCGCGCTCGTTCAATGTGCTTGCGCTGCCGGTTTCGGTCAGAGGCGATCGCGGTCAGTCGCCTGCGGTCGGCTGGGCGAAGGAGGATGCATACTGTCTGAGCCATGCGGCCAGACTCGCATGGATCTGGCCGTCTGTGAATCCGGCGAATGCGTCAGAACACTAGATCTTGCACCACCTGATTTCGGCGTGTCCGCGGCAGACTTCTACATCATCGACGATGATGGCCTTCATCCGATCGCCGGACCATTCACCTCCGAACCGGCTGCTATCGCCTGGATCGTACAATGCCAGGAAAGTCGGAATTGCGCCGCGGCTACCCAGACTATGCGACACTCGCTCACGGAGCAGGCCGCGTTGGCGTGACAACTCTCATCCCGATAACGAGGATGACAACATGGCTCGTTCGCTCGCGGAGCGTCCGCGCGCACATGAACAACAAAAGGCCCGGCTCGCCGAACAGGAAGCCAAGCTCAAAACCGCAGAGCGCAAGTTTCGCACGCGCCGGCTGGTCGAAGTCGGCAGCCTGGTGGACAAGACCGGGTTGCTCGACCTCGAGTCCAACACACTTTACGGCGCGCTGCTCTCCCTGCGCGACGGCGCCGGCGACAAGACCCAGCTCAGTTGATGGGAGGCGCTCGGCGGGCGTACCTTTGCCCGAGAAGCCCGCGTGCGCGACGAAGGCAGGGAACCCATCGTGCTCATCTTCCCCACCACGCTGAGCAAGGAGGAGACCGCGCCGCTGCGCGCCGCCGGCTTTCGCTTTAACAAGGTGCTGCAACACTGGGAGAGGCTTGCCCGCTTTGCCGACCCCGAGACGCTCGCCAAGGAACGCGGTGGATCGGCCCGCCGGGTCACACCCCCTGCCCTGCCCGACTCTGCACCAGTGCGCCCGTCCGCCGCGGCGTGATCCAATGATCCGCGGCACGTCGCGGTTCATCTGATCGGCGAGGACCCGGATTTCCCTGGCGCGGCGACGCCAGTGCTCAGCGTCGATCCGGTGGAAGGTGCCGGCAGTAGCCTGACGGGCCGTGGATTCGTCACTGGGCGGCTGCATGCTCTGTTCGGGCTAGGATAGGCAGGGACGCGCGCCATACACCAGTTGGGCGTCACCGCGCCATCACCGAGCGATGCAGAGCGCGTTCGCTCGCTGGTACAGAAGGAGAACTACGTGGCCGCCCCCTCCCGCTCTACAGCCGTCCCCAAGCTCATGCAGGCGAAATACGACGCCGTGGTGGCGCTGACAGACACCTTTTGCCGCGATCACCTCACCCAGGAATATCGCGACCTCGCGCAGGCTATGGGTGCGGCACTTTGCCGCAAGCGCCCAAGCCCCTTGGCCTCGGGGCAACCCCGCACCTGGGCTTGCGGTATCATCTACACTCTTGGCCAGCTCAATTTCCTATCGGATAAGGCGAGCCAACCTTACATGACGATGGCAGAGGTTTGCGCCGCATTCGGCGTTGGCCAGAGCACGGCAAGCGCCAAGGCGCGGGTCATCTCGGACGCGTTGCACGCAAATCGAATGGATCCAACCTGGATGCTACCGAGCTTCGTTGATCAGAACCCGCTCGTCTGGATGGCTGAGGTCAATGGGATGCTGGTTGACCTCAGGGACATGCCGCGTGAGGTCCAGGTGATCGCATACGAGAAGGGCCTGATCCCCTATGTTCCAGCAGACCAGCAGTAACTCCGGACAGCGGCCGGAATCCTAAACCGGCCGCGCAGGCGGCTCGCCGGGGTCCGCGCGTTCTTCGCGCGGATGGTCCAGACCGCCTTAGCAAAACGCGGTGTTCAAGACGGGTCCGACGGATACTGCGCCCGGTTCAACAGGCTGCCGGAGCGTTCGTTGAACTGCTTGCCACAGGCCCGGCTGCGAAAGCGGCGGTAGTCCTGGGACGGTTCGCTCCAGCCTGTCAGTCACCGCCCCAGAGCCACAGCCGATGCGCCGCATTCCCACCCACCCTGTCCGCAAGGTAGGGTCCTACAGGCTGGCCCATCCAACTCGGATAAGTCCTGGCGCGAGCTCTGACAGAACCGCCGCGTCGTCACGGCGCCAACGCAGGATCAGGCAGCGGTTTCAGCGTCCTCCCAACGCCCCGTCGCTTCAGTCGTCGGTGCAGAGCCGAGGCAGCGACCAGCGCAGCGGCACTGCCGCGGGCCGGCGCCAACCGCGCGAGACACTGGCAACTCGCCACAGCCGCTCGGCGCCCTGGAACTTCCCTGCGCTCTCGCCATCCCAGAGGATTTCCACTGCACCCGCGAGCTGCAGCATGTCGCCCGAAGCGAAGTCAATGACAGCAGCATCGCGCGTGGATTGAGCACGAAATTGCCGAGTGTGTTGAAATAGCGATTACCCCGGAAATCCGGGATGATCAGCGTCTCGCCATCGATGCCGACAAAGCCCGGGCGCCCGCCGCGATGGGAGATGTCCACGCCGCCCCGATGACTTTGCGCGCCGGCGCTGGACGCAACGAAAGCGTATCCGCGCTGCGGATCAACGCCTGCGCCGCGTCGTCCAGCCGGTGCAACGCTTGCAGCGGCTGCGGGGCGGCGGCAACCGGTTGGACCTCCCGCGCCTGAATGTATTGCGGGCAGTTGCCGAAGCTTTCGCTGACTTCGACGGTCAGGCCGGCGGCATCGGCTGACCGGAGTTTGCCGTTCGCGCGATTGCGCCGGCGCGCGCGCAGGTCGATGCCCACCATGCCTACCGATGCGCCCTGCACCAGATGCGGCAGAATTGGATCATCCACATACGGATGCGCGGCGATCCGCAAGCTGCGGGGATCGGGACTCGCAATGAAGCCGGGCGATCCGGTCAGCAGCGTCGCCATCGGCCAGCCCGCCGCATCGGCGCTGGCCAGCGGCAGGAACGGCAGCGTGGCGAAGAACTGCCGGTGGTGCTCCGGCATGTAATCGCGGATCGGCGGTCGGAACGGTTGCACGCCGGCGCGGGTCTGCGCCGCGTGCTCGCCGGCGTGGAATGGGTCGGTGTCCATCATCGTCGCCCTATGCTTCCGATGGCAGCGGCAAACGCGGCATCGGCACGAAGCCGGGCAGAGCTTCGACGCGCGCCAACCAGGCGCGGACAGCGGGATAGGGTTGCAATTCGATGCCGCCTTCCGGCGCATGCGCGATATAGCTGTAGCAGGCCAGGTCGGCGATCGTCGGATGCGGGGCGGCGAGCAGTTCTCGCACCTCCAAATGCGCTTGCATGAAGCGCAGCAGCCGGGTGGCGATGGCCGCGCTGTGGGCCCGATCGCCCGGCGCGTTCCACTGCGCGATGGCGCGGCAGGTGGCCGGCCCGTATGCCACCTCGCCGGCCGCAATCGAAAGCCAGCGCTGCACCGCCGCGGCGCCTGCCGGATCGCTGGGCAACCAGCGGCGTGCCGCGTCGTAGCTTGCCGCCAGATACACCAGGATGGCGTTGGAATCCGCCAGCACCAGCCCGGCGTCTTGCAGCACCGGAATGTGGCCGAGCGGATTGAGCGCCAGGAATTGCGGCGTTTGCCGTCGTTCGGCTGGAGCCGCGACGACCGCGTGCGGCAGGTCCAGCATGCGCAGCAGCAGGACGACCCGATGGCCGTGGCCTGACAGTGGCATGGGTGTACAGCGTGATGGCCGGCTCCGGCATGGCAGTGTGCTCCACGTGGTTGGGTTGATGCCGGGACGCTAATTCTTGCTGTTGATGCGCAGAATGCGATCAATCAGAAAGTCAGTATTCCATTTGGCAGAATGATCAATGGACCGGCTCGACGAACTCGCGGTGTTTGTCGCAATCCTGGAAACCGGCAGCCTGGCGGCGGCCGGGCGACGGCTGCGCCGTTCTCCACCGGCGGTAAGCCGGATTTCTCGCCGGCCTGGAAAGCCGGCTTAGCGCCCGGCTGTTCGAGCGCACGACGCGCCGGCTGGCCCCCACTGATGCCGGCCGCCGCCTGGGGGATCGCGCCCGCCGCCTGTTGGCGGAATACGCCGCCGTGGTGCAGGACGCCGGCGACGCCGATCAGCCGCCGCACGGCGTGCTGCGGGTGACGGCACCGGCAGTGTTCGGCCGCAGGCACGTGACGCCAGTGGTGACGAGCTTCCTTGCGGCCTGGCCGGACATGCAGGTGGAGTTGTTGCTGGCCGACCGTAACCTCGACCTTATCGAGGAGGGGTTGGATGTGGCGGTTCGCATCGGCCAACTCGCCGATTCCGGCCTGGTCGCGCGCCGGGTCGGCGAGGTGCGGCGCTGTACTGGTCGCCAGCCCGCATTACCTGGAGGAGCACGGAAGGCCGGAAGAGCCGGAGGATCTCACTGGCCACGTGGCGATCTTCACCGCCGGCCGTCCTGGCCCCGTGGCCTGGCAGTTCCGCTTCGGCGGGCGGAGCGCAGCCGACGCCTCGCACCGCGGCTCATGGTGAATGATGTGGAGGCAACACTGGTGGCGGCGCGCGCCGGTCTCGGCATTGCCTCGGCGCTATCCTACCAGGTGGCGGAGGACCTTGCCGCCGGGCGGCTGGTCCGCCTGCTGGCGGCGTTCGAGGCGCCGCCAATGCCGGTGCAATTGGTCGTCCCCAGTGCGCGGCTGAGACCGCCGCGTGTACGGGCTTTCCTTGATCATGCAGCGCGACAGCTTGCCGCCCTTGCCGTTGTGCAGGCCCTGCGTTGAAGCAGCCGAGCAGACAGCCACCTGGCCGGAGCAGACAGCCACCTGGCCGGACCAGCTGCTTCCGCGCGCCTGCCGGGTACGGATCACCGGACGGATCGATCGGTTTGCTGCGCAAAACGCCGTGGCGGCATGGTGCGCCTGTTCGGGGTGAGAATCCGGCCTGCCGTGGGGTTAAGCGGGGGGTTAACCCCTGGGTTAACCGGAGGGTTAAAGCTAGAGGTACAGAGATAAGAGATACAGGATTACTTCGTAATCCTGCCGCTGCGCGGCTCGGAATTGGCAATTGGCAAACGAAGGATCGGCACGGAGTTCGCAGGCTTCGCCAGCGAGGAGCAAGAGGCGTTCGCGTCGAGTCAAAGCTGGGGCTGGGTTGGTAGCGGAGAGCGGCGCAGCCATGTGGTTCCCGGGCGGCAGTCACTTGGCCCAACCTCAATCTTCGCAGATTTGTGAGTGTTTTGCCCCAGGATGGTCTTATACCAACCCGCCTAGACATTGACCGTTGCCCACTCCCTGGTTCCGATCGAGCGCACCCGAGCTTTGTCGTGGATGAACCAGTTCCATGCGTCGGCGCAGGCGTGGAGGATGACGTCGTAGGTGTCCCACACACCAGCTGCGAGCTTGTTTGCCCGGAGGTATTCCCAGACATTCTCCATCGGGTTCAACTCCGGTGCGTAGGGTGGCAGGTGAAACAGAACGATGTTGCCCGGCAGCGTCAGCGCCTCGCCGCGCTGATGCCAGCCAGCACCATCGCAGACCACGACCGCGATCGCCCCAGCTGCGACCTGGGTGCTGATTTCGGCCAGGTGCAGGTTCATGCTCTCGGTGTTGGCGGCCGGGGTGATGATCGCGGCACCGGTGCTGCGCGCCGGACAAATCGCGCCAAAGAGGTGGACGGAGTCGTGGCGGTTGTCCCGCACCATTGGCGGTCGCGAGCCGATCGGAGCCCAGACATAGCTGAGCGAGCCCTTCTGCCCAACCCGGGCCTCATCCTGGAACCAGATCTCGACCGGGAGTCCCGTCCAGGTGCCGAACAGGGCCTGCTTCAGATTGGCACTGAAGTTTTTTTAAAAGCCTCCTGGGCCGCGACATCCTTCTTCGGGTGGTATGGCCGTGGCTGCAGCCGGGTGAGCTTCAGCTTGCGCAGCCACTTGCCGATGGTGCCTTCGTCCACAGTGACGCAGAAGCGCCGGGTCACTTCGTCGCGCAGGTCGATGCAGCGCCACCGCACCACCTTGTGGACCTTGGGATCAGGGCCAGCCAGCACCAGCGCGTGCAACTCCTGCATCTGTGCCGCGGTCAGCTTGGGCGCCGGACCCGGCGCGGCGCGCGAGACAAGCCCCTTGATGCCGGCCTCATTGTAGCGGTGCACCCAGTCACGCAGCGTTTGCCGGTCCATCCCTGTCTGGCGGGCCGCATCCAATCGCGAGGCCCCCTCCAGCACCAGAGCAATTGCCAACAGCCGACGGGCCTGGGCCGCATCCCTGCTCCGCGCTGCCTCGCCACGAAGCTGATCCGACGTGTGTTCCGTCCGCGTCACAGCCACCGCTGCACTCATCGCTCTCTCCCCCAGCCTGTCGGGATCAGCGAATCGCATCTCAATCGATTCACGCAAGGCCGCGCGAGCGAGAGTTGGAGTCCGCGCGGGCTGGTATCAGGCAGCGTTTCTGGCCTCAGCCTGAGTTTGCCCGGAAAAACAGATTTAGCCGCCTCCTGCCCCGCAGAAATGCCAGCAAACGGGCAATCCGCTCCGCTATCGCCCTGGCGTGCGGGTGAGGACTGTCGCTAAGGAACTGCCTGCTATCCCCTGCCCTTCCTCCCGCCGCATGCGGAGGATTGCGGAACCCTGCTACCGTGCGGCCGGCGGCGTCACCCATATCCGCACCTCACAGGCCTCGCCGCCGGCCTGTCTATACCGACTGGCGCGGCACTGGCTCTCGAGCCGGCCCAGGTCGTTTAGTCGGGCTAGGGAGGCCAGCCATCCGGCCCCCTGCAAGCCGCTGCTGAACACCGGACGCAGTTCCGTCTCTGCCGCCCGAGCTTCGGCGCCGGCGTTCTCCCAGCCCACAGCGAAGCCGCTGGCGAACGCGCCCGTCACCAGAGCGAAAGCCACGGCCGCCATGAGCGTCAGCGTGCGCCGCTGCTCATGGCGCTGCAGGCTTCTGGCCGCCTGGTCCAACCCGCTCCGGGCCGCAAGACGCATGGCCCGCTCGATGTCCTCCATTGGCAGATCGCGGTGGGCTTCCAGGCGCTGCTCGAAGCCCACCAGGGCAACCAGGGCATCGGTCATGGCTTGCACGAACACGCCATCTGGCTGGTCCTCGTGTACGCCCATCTCCCGCGCCGCCCGGCGCATCCGGTCCGCCGCCATAGCGAGGGGAGGGTTTGAGATGTCGATCCGTTCTTCAGGCATCCGATCTCACAGAAAACAGGTGACGGCAGCGAGCAATCAGACGGCCGAAGAGCCTATCCAGCGGGCGATCCGGACCGACCTCCTGCCGTACGTCGAGGAGAGCAGAAAACGCCCCCCTCATCCGAACCTCCAGTAACCCTCTTGCCGAATTAGAGAGGCTCATGCATCAGCGTCTTCGCTGTGCGGACATGCTCTGCACGGCCCGCGTCGGTGGTCGGTTAATATGACGGCAGCGCCGCGCGCGGTTCCGGTGCTGTGGGGCTGGCGTCATTCACCGGTAAGGGCACCGCGCAGGTTCGAGGCCCAGGGACGCCCGGGAGCGCGAGCAGCTCTCGAGAAGCAGCGAACCTTCCGTTCACCGGCTCAATGCGGTGATCGGGCCCAAAGCGACGGGACCGGCTCCGGCAAACCACGTCTGCGGGCAAGCGGCCAACCTCGCTTTTCAGCGGGGCTGGTCCCGCTTTGCCCGCGCTCCGAAACCTCACCAACAAACCGGATCCTTTCTCTTGGGACTCTGGCACTGATCTCCTGGTACCGGCGGCCGCCGCGAAAAAGCCGCGCGGGCATCCGCCCACCGCGCTATTCGGAAGCCCCAACCAGTGCCGCGTACCCGGAATGCCCGGAATGCGACGCAGCTGCGCATTCCAGTGATCGTGAACAGCCAATCCGTCCGATCATGATCACCGATTCCGGTGATCATGATCATGCCGCTGGCGAGGCTGAGGAGCGCTGCCGGACGGCATGGGTGGCATCTGGTCTTCACCACTGACAGTTGTCCCCTCTCATTCCCTCCTGGCGTTTCGTCAAGCCATTCAATCGCGCCCGTAGCCGCGTGGTGGCACGATGGCGGCCAGGGCATCGAGGTCGAGTTCGACGATCGCCTGCAAGGCTTCAGCGGTGGCGGTGTCGCGCAGGCTGTCCGGCAGCGCCTCCCACCAGGCGGCGTATTCGGCCTGCAGGGAGACGAGTTCGCCGACGGCATCGTTCCAGCGCTCTGGCCGGGTTCTCCGGTCGGCAGGACGCCGGTAACGGATCACCGGCGCGGGCTTTTCGGCCTGATGGCGGGCGCGATAGCGGGCCTGGCGTTCGGCGTTGCTGAGCGGGTGTTCACCCTGGGGCTGGCGGCCTCTGGGCATGGCTCTGACCTCCGTTACGTAACGCTATTCCAAGGGGATCGGGGAGCCGTCATCCGGCCGCCGCGGCGCCGTCGCCTTCAGCCCGGCGGCGGCAACCGCCTGGCGCTTGCGCAGGCTGGGTCCCTTCAGCTCGATGCGATGCGCGCGGTGCACGACGCGGTCGAGGATGGCGTCGCCGATGGTCGGATCGCCGATCAGTTCGTGCCAGCGGGCCACGGGGACCTGGCTGGTGATCAGCAGCGAGCCCTTCTCGTAGCGGTCCTCGACGATCTCCAGCAGATCGCGCCGCTGTTCGGCGGTGAGCGGCTCCGGCCCCCAGTCGTCGATGATCAGCAGCCGGGTGCGCTCCAGCGTCGTCAGCATGCGCGGCAAGCCTGCCCTCACCGCGGGCGGTGGCGAGTTCGCCGAACAGCCGCGGCGCCCGGCGGTAGATCACCGAGAAGCCTTCCCGGCAGGCTTTGTGCCCCAACGCGCAGGCCAGCCACGATTTGCCGACGCCGGTCGGGCCGCTGATCACCAGGTGCTGGCTGTGGCGGATCCAGTCGCAGCCGGCGAGCTTGTGGAACAGCGCGCGGTCGAGGCCGCGCGGCGTGCGGAAGTCGGTGTCCTCGACCACCGCGTTCTGGCGCAGTCTGGCCAGGCGCAGCCGTCGGCCGAGCCGCTTGTTGTCGCGGGCGGTGACCTCGCGGTCGAGCAGCAGGCCGAGCCAGTCCTCGCGGGTGAGGTCGGCGGCGTTGGAACTGGCTCTGCATTTCGAGGAAGGCATCGGCCATGGCGGCCATGCCGAGGCCGCGCAGGCGCTCGGCCAGGGGGTGGATCAGCATCGTCTCTCCTTTCAATGGTAGTAGCCGGGACCGCGAATGTTCTCGTGCAGCAGGCTGGGCGGTTCGGGTTCGCGCGTGCTGCCTCTCCTGAGCATTCTTCAGGATCGCGGCGACCGAGCTGTAGGAGCGGGTGCCGAGCGCCAGCGCCCGCGCGCAGGCGGCATCCAGCCGCTCGGCGTCGTAGCGTTTGGCCAGGCCGCAGGATGCCGATGCAGGAGCGGAACCCCTGCTCGGGATGCGGGCGCGAGCGCAGGATGATCTCGACCAGCGCCGCGGTATCGGCGCCGATCGCGGCGGCTTCGCGCTGGATCCGCTCATGCGTCCAGTCGCGATAGCGCCGGTGCGAACTCGGCATGTGATCGGCGAGCGTGGTCGGCCGATACGGGCGCAGGCTGCGCAGATGCGTCGCCACCAGCTTGCCGCGGTGGAAGATCTCCACCGTCTTCGCCGTGATGCGCGCGTCCACCTCCTCGCGCAGCAGCCGGAACGGCACCGAGTAGAAGTGCTTGTCGATCTCGACGTGGTAGTCGAGGTTCACCCGGCAGCGCTTCCAGTCGGCGTATTCATAGGGTGTCGGCGGCAGGGCCAGCAGCGCGGGCCGGTCGACCTGTTCATAGAGGGCGCGCCGGGTCGTGCCCCAGCCGCGCATCGGCCGGTCGTTGAGCTGATCGATCAGCTCGCGGATCGCCTGGTTCAGCTCGGCCAGCGAGAAGAAGCGCCGGTTGCGCAGCCGCGCCAGGATCCAGCGCTGCACCACCTGCACGCCAACCTCGACCTTCGCCTTGTCGCGCGGCTTGTAGGGGCGTGCCGGAATGATCGCCGTGCCGTAGTGCGACGGCCAAGTCGGCGTAGGTGCGGTTGACCAGCGGCTCGTAGAAGCAGGCCCGGGTGATCCCGGCGCGCAGGTTGTCGCTGACGATCTGCCGCGGCACGCCGCCGAAGAACGTCAGCATCGCCACGTGCGCGGCAATCCAGTCCGGCAGCGACTGCGTCCAGGTGGCCTGGGCGATAGGTGTAGCTGGAGGCGCCCAGCACGCCGACGAACACCTCGGCGCGGCGGACCTCGCCGGTCGCCCCGTCGATCACCTCCATGGTGTGACCGGCGAAGTCGACGAACACCCGCTCGCCCGCCGGATGCACCTGGCGCAGCGTCGGCTTCAGCCGGCCGACCCATTCCCGATAGAGATCGCAGAACCACGAGTAGCCAAACCCGTCCTGGCCGCCGGCTCCGGCGCGGTATTCTTCCCAGAGCAGCGCCAGCGTCACGTTCGGCCGCCGCAGCTCGCGATGCACCGCTGCCCAGTCCGGCATCGGCCGCTGCTCCGACGCCACCGCCGGCGGCGGCGGATACAGCAGCCGCTCGAGCTGCGCGTCGTCCAGCCCTTCCGGCAACGGCCAGCTCAGACCCGCCCGGCGGGCGCGGCTGAGGCAGCTGTTCACCGCCCCCGTGCTGACCCGCAGACTCTCCCCGATCGCCCGCTGGCTCAGCCCCTGCGCCAACCGCAGCCGCAGCACCTCGCGTATCTTCCGCATCGACAATCTCTCGCCTGGCATCCCGTCCCCCGCTGCTCGGCAAAGGATCGGGACTACCTCTGGTTGAAGACTGTCAGCGGTGGAGCAGAACGCCGCCCCTTCCAGCGCGATCATGATCACCGGAATCGGTGTTCACGATGCGCTGGAAACCATGATCACGATCGACTGGATTGAGTGTTCACGATCCACTGGAATTCGGCGATC
>CAWFBO010000020.1:0-12047 GCA_963814075.1 uncultured Chitinophagaceae bacterium
CTGTTGGTTCTGTCGGATGAGTCAAAAAGAATTGCCTTTCCCATAGCAATCCCCGCCAACAGCTTCTTTTTCATTTGTCTGAATCAGGATTTTTAAGATTTACAGGATTTTAGGATGTAATTAATCCTGCTAATCTTTTCATCCTGTAAATCCTGATTCCGACAATTATTTACAGTAAACCTACAAATAATTACATTTTTTATTTTGCGCCGTATGGAGTTTCAAAAAAACCTGTAAGGTTTGCCGCATAGCTTTTGATAGCGATGGAAAACCTTATAGCGTTTGATTGAAGGCAATTTCAATTTTTAAACGCTGCAAGGTTTCCCTGTGCTTCACTTTCTTCCTCACAAACCTTACAGGTTTTTAGACCTCTCTCCTGGCGGGTGCCCCCACCCGGCATTTCAGGACCTCAGGATCATCTTGCATACAAGAGTATTTAGTCAGCCCTTAAAAACCAAAGTTAGGATTTAAAGAACGGAAGATTGAGAACATTTTGTTTTAATAACGATAAGATCGATTTAAAAAAATGAAACAAAAATAAAAGTGGATTCAGTTTCCACTTATTCATCATTCTTTTAAAATTCATAGCTGCTGCGGCAAGCATTACATTGTTATTATCTCCTTTAATTCCTTTATAAAAGTTACGGCTCAGGCGGTGATCTTGTTTTAAGTGGCCGATTTTTGGTTCTATGGCGGCTCTTCTTTTAAATCCTTTTCTTAGTTTTTGTTTTTCGTAAGGGGTTCTTTTCTTGCCTGGTGAATCGGGGATGATAATTTTTGTTCCTAATACTTCTTTTACTCCACGATATCCCCTGTCCACAAAATTATTTTTAAGAACCATGCCTGTAAGTCTTTGTTGTTGTTCAATTGCGGGTGCTAATGTTTTGCTGTCATGTACATTTTTTTCTATATTGATGGCGCCAATAATCACTCCTGTATTTTTTGTAGTGATAATGGAAACCTTTGAACCAAACTCATACTTCTTATGTTCTTTTCCTTTGCTGATGCACTCGACGTGCGGTTCATGTAATGAATAAATTTTTCCTGTGTCCGATTTCTTTTGTGCCAATACTTTTTTAAACAAAGAAAGAGTGTTCTGATAAAGGCTGGGTGGCAGTTTGCGCTCCAGTTCCCGTACTAATCTTCCTGCAATGGTTTTTACTTTTTTATCTGCTTTTCTTGCCTTGCCTTTATTTTTCGGATGGTTTCTAAATCGCTGATCCATTAATAATTTCTTCAAAACCCGCTTGTAACTTTGCCTTAGTTCTATGCCTTCTTCGTCTGCAATAGCGATACATTTTTTGATGATCTTGCGATGCAACTTGCTATCTGTCGGATAAGTGATATTTTTTTCCTGAACCGTTGTATCGGTTGTTGCTTCCTGTTCCTGCCCATCTTTGCCATTGATACGGATACTTTCTTTAAAAATCAATTCTATTCCTTCAGTCCCAATGCGATGCCTGAAATGAACTAACTCGGATGCTTCACATGGTTCACCAGCCGCAAACATTTTTTCTCCACTGAAATATTGGTAATAGGCATTCTCAGCCCATTGTTCTACTACACTCTCATCACTTATGTTACGAATATGTTTGAGGATGATTAATGATACCATCAATCGAATGGATTTGGCCGGGCGGCCTTCTTCTGAATAGAGTTTTGCAAACGCTTCTTCAAAAAGATTCCAATTGATTTGGTTTGCTAAAATATAAAGTGGATGGCTTCTGCTAAGTTGTTCTTCAAATGTGCTGTAAAAGCCAAGCTGTGAGGAGGATTTTGGTTTTGAAATCATAAAATAATTTGCAAGGTTTTGATCACAAAGTTCATTTTTCCTGCAAATTTTATCTCCGCTTTTTATCCCCAAATACTTACTAATTGTGGATTACTTGCATTATTAAGGGCTGACTATTTACAAACATTTACAGTAAACAAATAAATAAAGAGGATTTTTATTTTGGCTTATACCCGTTCTATGACTTTTCTCTGAATTTCGCAGAATTTTTGATACAAATATTTTTGCTTTGAATTATTTCGTTCAAAATTTTCTAGGCACTCAGAAATTGTATGGAACATTTCGGGTGCATATTTAATAGCGTATGAATTTATACTATCCTTCTCTGGCAGGAAACCGATCCTGATGTTATTTTCATCTATAAGGTTCCCGAAGTTATCAATGTCCCATTCAAAATCATAATCCTTAGATCTTTCGATTAAATGTGATAATCTATCAAAAAGGTGCTTTGAAATTTTACGTTTTAAATCGTACGTCATAACAAAGTCACCTATTAGGTCAAGTGCCGAAGGGGAATTTAGAATAATTCTTTTATGAAACGAGCTTACGCCGTCATCTAACAAGATAATTATATTTTCCTTTTCGTCAAGGATAAGATTTTTTCGACTTTGCCAAACCATTGATTTTACTATTATGATTTACCTAATTGAAAATTTTCTAATCCCCCGCCAAGGGGCTACTTCTACTCCACTAACCCATCCGCCATCAACTCCGCCTGCTTCAAAACCGTTTCAATTGCTTTGGCTTGCTTATCCGGTGGATACCCATATTTGGTAAGTGTTCGTTTTACAATTACCATCATTCTTGCTCTTGCGCTTTCACGAATGCTCCAATCAATGGTTGTATTGGCTCTTATTTTGTCTGCAATCTCTTTGGCGATTTCTCTTAACGTAGCATCGCCCAGTACTTTTACGGCGCTATCATTTACTTCCAGTGCGTCATAAAAGGCTACTTCATCCGTCGTTAAACCAAGCTTTTCTCCTTCTTTATCTGCTTCTTTAATGTCTTTTGCAATGTTGATCAGTTCCTGTATGATTTCAGCAGTAGTAAGCAAATTATTTTGGTATTTTTTGATAGCCCTTTCCAGCATTTCCAATAAAGCCCTGCTTTTACTAAATTCGTTTTTGCACGGCTTTTTATCTCGTTATTCAACAACCGCTTTAATAATTCAAAAGCAAGGTTCTGATGTTTCATTCCTTCCACTTCCTTTAAAAATTCATCAGAAAGAATAGAGATATCAGGCTTCTTAATTCCGGCTGCATCAAAAATATCAATTACTTTATCGGAAGCTAATGCCTGGTCAACTATTTGCTTAATAGCAGTTTCAATTTCTTACTCCGATTTTCCCGTTCCGGTACCTTCAAATTTTACCAATCTTGCTTTTACTGCCTGGAAAAAAGCCACATCATCTTTTATAGCCATTGCTTCTTCATCAGGAATGGTTAATGCAAATGCCTGGCTTAATAAAGTTACCTCACGTACAAACCTGTCTTTACCTTCCTGTAACCCAAGTATATGTTCTTCAGCCTGCAGAATGATAGACAAGCTTTTCTTTTGCATCCGCATGAAAGAAACGCCGGTAATTAAACAACAAACTGTTCTTCATAATACGCTTCCGGTTCTTCTGCAAGAATATCTTTTCTTGTCCTCGTTTCTTCATTAAACATTTGCTTCACCACTTCCATTTTTTCCATCATCAATTCAACAGCTTTTTCCAAATCTTCTGTTGGCTTGCCTCTGCCACCAGCGGCGGAGTAAAATGAAAGCGCTTCTTTTAAATCAGTAGCAATGCCGAGATAATCTACAATTAAGCCACCCGGTTTGTCTTTAAAAACCCTGTTTACGCGTGCTATTGCCTGCATCAGGTTGTGGCCTTTCATTGGCTTATCCAAATACATGGTGTGCAGGCTTGGCGCATCAAAACCCGTAAGCCACATATCAATTACAATTACCAGTTTTAAAGGATCATTTTCATCTTTCATCCTGTCTGAAAGATTTCTTCTTTCCGTTTTAGTGGTATGATGTTTTTCCATTTCAACACCGTCTGAACTGGAAGCCGTCATGATCACTTTAATAGTTCCTTTAGCCAAATCATCATCATGCCATTCAGGCCGCAAAGCAATTATTTCTTTATAAAGGTCAACAGCAATTCTTCTGCTCATGGCCACTATCATTGCTTTGCCTTCAAATACTTTTTCTCTTTCTTCAAAATGGGTAACAATATCCTTTGCCACATTTTTAATCCTTCTCGGATGGCCTATAATTGCTTCCAGCTTTGTCCATCTTGCTTTTGCTTTTTGCTGATCGGTTAATTCTTCATCTTCCAAACTCCTGTCATACTCTTCAATTAATTTTCTTCCTTCTTCATCAAGGCTCACTTTTGCCAACCGGCTTTCATAATAAATCTTTACGGTTGATCCATCTGTTACTGCCTGTGAAATATCATAAATGTCAATGTACTGCCCGAATACCTGCGGCGTGTTTACATCGGTGCTTTCAATGGGCGTGCCTGTAAAACCAATGTAGGTTGCATTGGGCAAAGCATCTCTCATATACTTCGCAAAGCCATAACCAATCCGTTTGCCGGTTACTTCTTTTGTTTCTTTATCTACAATATCATGCGTTACCGCTTCAAAGCTGTATTGCGTGCGGTGTGCCTCATCGGCAATTACTACTATATTTTTTCTGTCGCTCAATTGATCAAACGAAGCCTTACCACCTTCAGGCAAAAACTTTTGAATGGTGGTAAACACAATACCACCGCTCGCTACCTTTAATAATTCTTTTAAATGTTCACGGTTTTCGGCCTGCACAGGTTCCTGCCGCAACAATTGGCGCGATGCTGCAAATGTTCCGAACAATTGATCGTCAAGATCGTTCCTGTCGGTAAGTACTACAAGTGTTGGGTTCTCCATTTCCGGAGCCGTAATTAATTTGCCGGCATAAAAAACCATGCTCAAGCTTTTACCGGAACCTTGCGTATGCCATACAACTCCGCCCTTTTTTGTTCCGCCGGCTCCTGATGCTTTTATACTGCTTTCGACAGCTTTATTAACTGCATAGTATTGATGATAGGCTGCTACTTTCTTTTCAGTTACAATTTGTGTAAGGCCTGTTCATTCTGCATCTTCTCTTTTTTTGTTTTTTCAAATACAATAAAATTGCGGATTAAATCCAGTAAAGTAGCCTGGTTCAGCATTCCTTTTAATCAGTACTTCCAATTGCGGTTTAAACCTTGACGCATCTTTTACACCATCCATACTTTTCCATGCCATGTACCGTGTGAAACCTGCTGACAGACTTCCGGCTTTACATTCGTGCCCGTCTGATATTACACAAACCGTATTGTAAGTAAATAAAGATGGTATGGTAGCTTTATAAGTTTGTATTTGTTCATACGCCTTTCGTATGGTTGCATGTGCATCGGTTGCATTTTTTAATTCTATCACCACCAGTGGAATACCATTTACAAAAAGCAACACATCCGGGCGTTTGTTTTGCCCGTTCTCTATAATCGTGTATTGGTTAACCGTTAGAAATTCATTATTAGCTACATTATCAAAATCTATCAACGCCACTTCATAACTTCTTTCATAGCCATCTTTTTGATAAGGCACTTTTACTTTCTCAATTAAATATTGGTGAAAGGTTTCATTATTAAAAAGCAGATCAGGAGAATAGATGCGCAATACTTTTTGTATGGCTTGTTCCTGGGCGTCTTTTGGAATATGCGGATTTAAAATACTAACAGCTTTGCGTAAACGCTCAATTAAAATAATTTGTTCAAAACTTTCTCTTTCCTGCTTTTCCGCACCGGGCGCAATTGCCAACCCATAGATATATTCCCAACCAAGTGATTGAAGGGTTTCTATTGCGAATGTTTCAATATGTGATTCGGTGATGGGTTTCAAATTATTTAAACTGATTTATTTGTCTGAACTATGATTTTTTTGATTATTTTGATTGACTATGATTTATGTTAAGCCTAACCCTCATTTATGTAACTTTTAAAAAGTCTTTTCATAATCAAAGTTTTCAGTAAATCATTTTTAATCATAGTTCAGGATTTTTTTACCGGTTTCATTACTCTTTTAAATTGCAGGCTTTGATTGCCAAAATTAATCAGCAACCCAACCTGCATTTTCTGAGCTTCAAGGTAATTGATTGCCTGGGCAAGGTGAACATCTTCCAATTGAATAATTGCTTTTAATTCAACCATAATTTTTCCTGCTACAAAAAAATCCACCCTGCGTTGCCCGATTATTGCTCCCTTATAAAATATTTCCATTTCGTGCTCCCGGCTAAATTCCAGGCCCTGGTTTTTACTCATTTCTATATCTAAAGCCCTTTGATAAATCACCTCCTGGAAACCATTTCCTAATATCTTATGTACTTCCATAGCATAACCGATAATTTTGCCGGTGAGTGCACTGTCGGGATATCTTTGTCCTGAACTATGATTTTATTTTGATTATTTGACGGGCTATTTTGATTTATTTTATATTATTTCCATAATAATTGAAATATCTATTAATCATAGTATTCATTAAATCATTTTCAATCATAGTTCAGACATTATTGTGAGTGTTTCAATATGAGATTCGGTGATTTTTTATTTCTTAAAATTGGTAAATCAATCCCAATTCGTCATCATTATTTTTTCTTTTTAGAGACGAACTATTAACTTTTTTAAAAATATAATGAATTCTAAAAAACAATCCAATAGTTGTAAACAGTTATTCTACCAAATTTAAAGTAAGCATTATAAAGGATCTTGGTAATTACACTTTTAATCATCTTGATCGTTTATTCCGTGAAAATAATTGTTTTTTTGTCACTTCTTTAATTTCTCAATACTTTAATTGATTGCCTAACATTGATGTTCCCTTATGGTTTTTATTTCCATAGGGCAATTCCGCGTTGGAACGAAAAAATTGTTGAAATTCTTTAAAAATACAACTTATTGGCTAAGTCATTATAAAGTTTCCGTGCCTTTTGTTATTTACAATTAATCCTTTTTTTTTTTTTTTTTTTTTTTTTTTTTTTTTTTTTTCATCTTTCAATATTTCTTTATTAATTCGTGCTTTTTTTTTCTCTAAAGCAGAAATTAGCTAAACCAATTGCTGTATCCGGATGTTCTTCAATAAAGAGCTGTTTAAAAGCCTGGGGGGGGGGGGGGGGGGGGGGGGGGGGGGGGGGGGGGGGGGGGGGGGGGGGGGGGGGGGGGGGGGGGGGGGGGGGGCCCCTTTCGAACGTTAAGTTGGCAGTTTTAGTAAATCTGATTTAATTGCATAAAAAAAAAAAAAAAAAAAAAAAAAAAAAAAAAAAAAAAAAAAAAAAAAAAAAAAAAAAAAAAAAAAAAAAAAAAAAAAAAAAAAAAAAAAAAAAAAAAAAAAAAAAAAAAAAAAAAAAAAAAAAAAAAAAAAAAAAAAAAAAAAAAAAAAAAAAAAAAAAAAAAAAAAAAAAAAAAAAAAAAAAAAAAAAACTTCTCTCGAAATACAGGAATTGAAGGAATAAAATCAGGTGTATTTTAACGCCTAAATCAATTGCAATTATGTAATAAAGTTTTTGTTTTCTCGTCTATAATATTGTGCAAGGTGGGTAAACACAAAAATCAATTTCACCATTTTAGTTTTGTTCTTAAATAGAAATTTTCCCAGTGAAAATTTAAACAATCATCTTGCACCCTCATTGCCAATTCTCGATTTTTTTTTTTTTTTTTTTTTTTTTTTTTTTTTTTTTTTTTTTTTTTTTTTTTTTTTTTTTTTTTTTTTTTTTTTTTTTTTTTTTTTTTTTTTTTTTTTTTTTTTTTTTTTTTTTAAAAAAAAAAAAAAAAGGGGGGGGGGGGGGGGGGAGAGAGAAAAAAAAAAAAAAAAAAAATAAAATCCCACTTCCTTGTATGATTTATACTCACCCAAATTGCAGCCTGAATATCCTTAATAAAAAGATTCATATTTAATATTTAGGCGATAAAGTCTCTTCCATTTTATTTTTAATTCAATTTTACTCTTATGTCTCCACTCATTAACTTTGGCAATAGTGTATCTCTTAATCGAGTGAGTAATTTTATTTGAATTGTATTTACTTTCATCTTTTTAAATGTCGGTTCTATTTTTTCATCAAACTCTTTAATTTTTTCTTTTGTTGGAATTTAAAATATCCAGACTTTTGAATGCCGTTTTAGATATTTCCTGAGGAAAACAGAACCGTTTCCCGCGTTGTTCAATATCATTCATATTTGCTTTGCACCATAAAACACATAGAAAAATAATTTGAAACAATTTTATCGCAGATTATGGCAATATATCCCTGGTTAATTTGCAACGGGAATTTTAGTATATGGTCAAATAGCCAATTGGCGCTCGAGAGGAAGAAAGTAAAACAGTCCCAATTAATGGTAATAATAACCTGAACCGATTTTCGCTAAACCTTTTTCAGAAATTTTTCGCTCAGTATCAAAAAGAAAAAAATTGTAATCACTAAGATTTGACAAATCACGAGGAGAAGTCCAATAAATAGTCCCATCCCAATATTCGGGCTTTGCAGTCCTGGTGTTGTACCTCCTTTAACTGAAAAACAACATCAGTCAATTTTTCCTATTTCGCAGCTCTCATCCGCTTCCTCCACAAACCATTGCCTGAAAAGCGTTTCAGCCAATTGCTCTAAGGTTTTGTTTTGGCGATGCAGTAAATATTCTTCCCCATCGAGGCTGCTTAAAATTGAAACAATTACATCTTGCAATTGAGTAATGGTGGTAATTCAAAAACTCAAAAAATCGGCAAATTGCTTTTGCATTTGCACCGGGGTTGCAGCAGAACCACTCATAACATTTTGAACAAATCCTTTCCACTCATAAGATTTTAATAAATAGCCAATATAAAATGGATTCGCGATTTTGCTTTTTACGCGATACCTGATCATCGGATGCAAAAGAAAACAGCATGTAGTTTGGCTCTTTAATAAATTGCTATTTGTATCCCGTAGTAGCACCGGTTCTTGCAATAACAATATCCCCTTTTTCAAGTTTATACTTTTTCTCATTCTCATCATTTATTACTCACATAAATATGGAACAGTTCCCAGTTTATTCTTTTCAGGAACAATATCTAGTAATCAGCGGAGAAATTTTGAAAGACCAATCGGATAAATTATATTATTTGCGCTTGCAGTATATCCATAATTAAAATATCAATACAAATTCACATAACTTATATTCTTTCCAGTCACTCATTATGCAGCCATTTTCAATTTATTTATATTTTCCGGTGTATGCCTTTGAGATCATAAAATAACCCGGCGTTTTTACTTTTTAAACCTTTTAATATTCCGGCTTGATTTTTCTTCTTCATTTATTGTTGACGATTTTACTAACTGCTTAATGATCCTGACAATCTGTTGCGAAGTTTAATCATGTCCTGAGTGTTGTAAATAGCCCGAAAACGTTTTGCTTTCAATCCATCATATAACGGCTTATCACGAGTCCATAAACCTCCTTTTAAATATCTCGTCACTGCTATAAAATCAGAATCATCCAAATCTATCCCTTCAACCAAAATCTCGGCTTTTTCCCAATCGTTTTGTGGTATTAGTTCCTCATTAATAAATATAAGTTTCGTCAACATTTTTTCGTAAGCAATTTCTATTTCATCATCAGTTAGTTTGGAAATATTTTTGAGTTTGTTCCAGTGTTTGCGAATTTCAAAACGCATATACCGGTTACTGTAAAATTCAAAAATGTTGTCAGAATTAAATATAAGGTCACCGATTGTTCCTTGCGAATTAAGCAGGCAGGAAAAAATAATGTTGGTATCAACAATTATTTTCTTCATTTAATGAAGCGTTTACGGTTCTTCTTCCACCATCCTTTTTTTACATCGCTTGCCAGCTTGTCCACCTGTTCCTGTGTGGCTTTTGAATTCATGGTTGCTTCTTTATAAGTTAAGTAGTCAACAAGCCTTTGCAGGCCTGTAGTGTCCACTGAAGCAGGCAGACGAATAATTACTTCCCTGGATGTTCTTTCTATTAACATGATTGCTTTGCTTTTGAGATAAAATTAATTGAATTTTTTAACTTTCTATTCTTTCCAATCCCTCACAAATCATCTTTTGCATTTTTATTGTTACCAAATAAATCAACAGCTTCAATGGCGTCTATATCTGTACTTTCTTCATATTCTCCGTCAAACCAACGGGAATCCGCTTTAGTTTTTATTTTTACTTCTTTCAATTTCAAAATATCATTGTAGCCATCTTCATAGCCTCTTACCACCACTTGAATTTCTGGCGGAAATGCTTTTAAATGCTCTATTAATTGTGATGCGGTCATACCTTTTCCGGTATTATAATTTTGGCCAGATTCTGCTTTATTCTTTCATTCAATTCTGCTTCTTCAGCAATTTGTTTTTCCAACTCTGCTTTTAATTTTGTAAAGCGTTCAGCAAAATCAAAATCATCTTCATCATCAGGTAAGCCCACATATCTTCCTGGCGTTAGTACGTAGTTTAGTTTTTTTACATCTTCAATGGTTGCGGCTTTACAGAAGCCTGCTATATCTTCATAATTGCCTTCTTTATTTCTCCAATTGTGATAAGCACCTGCAATTTCTTCAATATCACCTGTTTTATCTTCAATACCCTTTTCCTTATAATAATCTTCATCTTAAATCACGGTTTCGCCTGTTAACCAAAAAACCCATATTCCGTGCATCAATAAAAAGTATTTCACCCTTCCTTTCCCTGAAACCTCCATTCGTTTTATTTCTTGATAAAAACCAAAGGCATGCAGGTATCTGTGTATTCAGGAAAAGTTTCGTTGGCAGGTTTACAATACAATCCACCAAATCATTTTCAATCAGGGCTTTTCTTATTTCACCTTCCGTATTCGTTTGCGAAGTAAGCGAACCTTTACTTAATACAAATCCGGCCTTACCGGTTGGCGCCAGATGATAAAGGAAATGTTGTATCCATGCATAGTTGGCACTACCTGCAGGAGGTACTAATTTTTCTCCCAACACTTTCCACCTTGCATCATCACGCAGTAACTCACCGCTCCAGTCGCTGTCATTAAAAGGAGGATTGGCAATAATATAATCAGCTTTTAAATCTTTATGTGCATCATTTAAAAAACTTCCTTCATTGTTCCATTTTACATTGCTGCTGTCAATACCGCGTATAGCAAGATTCATTTTACACAAGCGCCAGGTAGTCTGGTTGCTTTCCTGCCCGTATATAGAAATATAATCTTCAGGATTAAGGGAAAGTTTTCTTACCGTTCCTTTTTTTATAATGATCCTGGTGGTGCTTAATAAATTTTTCACTTTGTACAAACATGCCACCGCTTCCGCAACAAGGGTCAAACACCCGGCCTTCATAAGGCTCTATCATTGTAACCAAAAGTTTCACCACACTTTGAGGCGTATAAAATTGTCCGCCTTTCTTTCCTTCAGCCAATGCAAATTCGCCCAAAAAATATTCAAATACTTTTCCCAATAAATCTTTACTCTGTGCTTCTTTCGTTCCCAGTGTGGCAGTACTTACCAAATCTACCAGTCCGCCTAAATTTTGCTTATCTAATTTTTCCTGTGCATACACTTTCGGCAAAACACCTCTCAATGAAATATTATCTTTTTCGATTGCTTCCATGGCTTCATCAATATCTTTTCCAATAGTTGGAAGTTTGCCCTGCCTTGCAGCCATTTCCATCTTGCAGACGGCGGCACATAAAAAACCTTTTCAGCAGTATATTCATTTTTATCTTCCGGGTCAGCACCTTCGCTTACCTGGGCAATTAATTTATCATGTAATTCCTGGAAAGCATCTGAAATATATTTAAGGAATATAAGGCCAAGCACCACATGCTTATATTCTGCAGCATCCATGTTCTTGCGAAGCTTATCCGCAGCCTTCCAGAGTTTTTTTTCTAAAGCTTCTTCCTTTTCTTCTTTGCTTTTTTGCCATTGTAAATATTACTGTTTTAGTTTTCACCCAACAAATTAAACAAACTTCTACTTTTGAAAATTACAGATCAATTGTGATTAATGAAATTAGTTTTTGTTGAGTAGCAGTTGCTTTTTTTGGGATAAGGGATTTCAAATATACTGATATTGAAAGTTAATCCTACAAACCCAAATAAAAATCCCCTTTTTTCTTCGTTTACTGTTGTTCCTTATTACGTCTCAAATAAAAACAAATAAACAAATAGCCGCAATGTTGTCAACTTTTCATTACCCTGAATACGAAATGGCGGTAACGTTTTTT
>CAWFBO010000021.1:0-4270 GCA_963814075.1 uncultured Chitinophagaceae bacterium
AAGTACTTCCGCCTGTCGCAAACATAGCTATCGAAGAGCCTTTGCAAACTGTTGTGTCTGAACTTTTGGTGACACTCATATTGCAGCTAACGACTTTGCATGCATTAGCTATTGGATTACAGGACGGATTAGTTTGATTGAAAGAAGCACTGCCATTTATTGTGCCGTTCCAACTTGCATTGCCTTGTTTATTCGACAGGTTATCAAAAGTGTAATATGCCAGCAGCCCTGGTTGTGTAGAAGGATTAGGCAGCGAAGTATTCATATAAGCTTGTATTTGCGCCTGTGTCCGCGCGACGTTCCATATTCTTACTTCGTTGATATAGCCCAAAAAATTTGTATTCCAAATTTGGTTTTGATAATATCCAATCCTTGTATCCCAGTTGTTTTGATAAAGATCACCAGATGCCGCAATTTTGCTGATTAAACACCCATCGCGGTAAAATTTCAGCGTGTCACCGTCGTAAACCATTGCCACATGATATGTCTTATTTAAATTGGCCGTGCTTACAACCGGAGTCATAAAAAAACCATTGGTAGTAGTTATAGAGCCTTCATTTGGGCGAAGCAGATAGTTAACATCAGTAGGATTGTCGTGTTTGGAAACCAGGTCACCTTCGGTGTTATCACCGCCGCCAGGTACATAGGGTTGTGTTCTGTTAAATACGGCTTCTACAGTTATTTTATTTCCTGTTACATTTAAATTACCAATGTCCACATAAGAATAGCGTGATGGCGTATACAACCAATTGTCACAACTTACCTGCGCATAGCTTTTTGTTGAAATGATTGCAAGGAGAATCAAAAAAAATTTCTTCATAAGCCAATCAGAAGCCAGTGTTAGTTTGGCATCTTTCGCCTACAAAATACTCAAAATTTAAATAATAAAAGAACCGGTATAATTAAATGGTGTTACTGCTTTCAATTCTTTTTTCAAATCAGTAGAAATTTTCAAAGAATTAATAAAAGAATGAATGGCTTTTTTATCGATCGCACTTTTTCCCCTGGTAAGTTCTTTTAACGCCTCATAGGGTTTAGGATAATTTTCCCTTCGTAAAATAGTTTGAATCGCTTCTGCAACAACTGCCCAGTTGTTGTCAAGGTCAGCGTGAATTTTTGATTCATTCAACACCAGCTTATTAATTCCTTTTTCAATTGATAAAATAGAAAGCAAGGTATGCGCAACCGGAACACCAATGTTCCTTATCACGGTAGAATCAGTAAGATCTCTTTGTAGTCTTGAGACAGGCAATTTTGCTGAAAGGTGCTCCAGTAAAGCATTTGCCATTCCTAAATTTCCTTCGGCATTTTCAAAATCAATCGGGTTTACTTTATGAGGCATGGCGCTGCTGCCAATTTCTCCTTCTTTTATTTTTTGCTTAAAATAATCCATACTGATGTAAGTCCAGATATCGCGGCAAAGGTCAATAAGGATCGTATTGATCCTTTTTATGGCATCAAAATGAGCAGCGAGCATGTCATAATGCTCAATTTGCGTGGTGAACTGCTGTCGTTGCAGGTGTAATTTTTCCTCTAAAAATTTATTGGCAAAATCTACCCATTTTATTTTCGGGTAGGCCACAACGTGAGCATTAAAATTTCCTGTGGCTCCGCCAAATTTTGCGGTAAAAGGAATGTAACTGAATTGCTGAATCTGATTTTCAATTCTTTCTACAAAAACCATTATCTCTTTTCCCAAAATGGTTGGAGAAGCCGGTTGCCCGTGGGTTTTTGCCAGCATTGGAATATCTTTCCATTCCAAAGCAAGATCATGCAACTTGTGTTGAAATTGATAATGGCCGGCAGATATTCATGTTCAATGGCATCTTTCCACAAAAGCGGAATGGCCGTATTATTGATGTCTTGTGAGGTAAGTCCAAAATGAATCCATTCCTGCAAATCTTCTGCACCGGCCTCTTTCAATTTTTCTTTTAAAAAATATTCAACTGCTTTTACATCATGATTGGTAATTTTTTCTGTTGCTTTTATTTTTTCTGCATCAGCAATGGAAAATTCGTCCAGGATATTTTTCAACTGTTTTTTTAAAGTTGCCGGCACTTTAAATATTTTTTTTTCACCAAGGAATAGAAAATATTCAATTTCAACTTTTACCCGATATTTTATTAAAGCAAATTCTGAAAAATATTGATCAAGATGTTGCAGTTGGTTGCGGTAGCGTCCGTCAATTGGAGAGATCGCAGTAAGTGGTTGTAGTTGCATATGATTTAATCGAAATACTATTTGGATGTTTTCATTATTTTTATTTAAATATTCTTTAAACTGTTCAAAAGTGCATTTTCAGTTTCTTTGCTATTTTTCTTATTAGTTCTAAAAACTTTGACGTATCAATGTTTTTTTTTTTTAATTTTCGTCTTCATATATATAATTTCTTTTAGTGAACGAATGTGAAATAGGAATATCTGGCTTACAAACAATTGCATTTTCCATTTCCGCGATTTATTCACCATTCATTCACCTTACATTTGCGCCAAAATTAAAGTAATTGGTGGAAAGAAAAGTAAGAGTGGGGGCGGTAAGTTACTTAAATACAAAACCGCTGATCTATGGAATTGAAAAAGGAATGATAAAAGATGAGGCTGAGCTTGTAATTGACTATCCTTCTAAAATAGCTGCGATGCTCCTTAATGATGAAATTGATGTAGGACTTGTTCCTGTAGCGATTCTTCCCAAAATGAAAGAACATTATATAATTTCTGATTATTGTATTGGAAGTGTGGGAGCGGTTGCAAGTGTTTGTCTTTTTAGCGAGGTGCCGTTGCATGAAATGAAAATGGTTTTGTTAGATTATCAGAGCCGCACTTCTGTGGCATTGTTAAAGGTTTTAATCAAAGAATATCTGGAAACTTGATGTGGAATTTGAAGACACATCCGGTGATTATCAATCTAAAATATCAGGAACAACTGCCGGGCTTGTGATTGGTGACCGGGCGTTGCAACAAAGAAAAGTTTCTCCATTTATTTATGACCTGGGCGAAGAGTGGCAAAAGTTTACAGACCTTCCATTTGTGTTTGCCGCCTGGATCAGTAATAAAAAACTCAATGATAATTTCATTGATGAATTCAATAAAGCCAATGTTTTCGGACTTAACAGGATTGAAGAAGTGGTGAAAGAAAATCCGTTCCCGGTTTTTGATCTTCACACTTATTATACAAGAATGCATCAGTTTTAAGCTGGATGAAAATAAAAAGAAAGGTCTTGAATTATTTTTGGAGAAACTCGGCAAAAGCTGATGGCTTTATCTAAAGCAAAACATGTTTAATTGTAAATCGTATTCTCCATCATGTTTTTTGGGTAAGAACGGCTGCTCAAAAACAGGTGCAGCCTCTTTTATATAAAACTTGAAACCTGCATTAGAAACAAGTTCAAGTATTTCAAGTAATTCGTCGTTTTGTTCAAAAGTGCCGTGATATTCAATAAACATTTTGTCAACACAGCCAAGATTTTCTGAAACATCTTTCAACACTTTATATTCGGCGCCTTCGATATCCAGTTTTAAAAAGTCTACTTTCTTATTCAGGAAATCCTTCAGCCTGGATGCTTTTACTGATACAGTATTTGAGTTAGTGTTTTCACCTATTTTACTGCTCATATTTCCTTCCGCTATGAACTGCAGGGAAGTGTTTTCAGTCCATACAGCTTCATTTCGTGCTTCAATATTTTTGAGATTGTGTGACGCAATATTTTTTTGTAATAACTCAAAGTTCTTTTGATCAGGTTCGAAGCAAACAATATGAGCAGAAGGACAAATGCTTTTTAAATAAATCACGCTCAAACCAATATGTGCGCCACAATCGAGTATATACGCATTCTCCGGAAGTTGCTGGTAATATACATCTTCGAGAAAAATCTCTTTAACGCCGTGTAGAAATTCCATCCCGCCGTAAAAAAAAGTTTGATGTTTCAACAAGTTATGAGCATGAACTTTGTCAGAGGGCAGGTGCTTTAAATATTTCAAAGAAGCCCAACTGATGTTAACTTTGCTATATGGATTATTGAATATTTTCTTTATCCTTGACTTTAATCCGTTTATTAAATTTCTATTAAATGAATTCACTCCAGCCATTAAAATAATTTTGAGCAAATTAACACATCGCTCTGTATCTTTTAAATTAAATGCGTAATACCCGAAACGAGCTGATATTTTCAAATCGGGGAATCAACTATTGAGATTCATAATTTAGTCATCTCTTTCAACAGAAATTTTGCCCTTCTGACTTGCGTTTTTTATATCAATCTTACCCATTCTTC
>CAWFBO010000022.1:0-183958 GCA_963814075.1 uncultured Chitinophagaceae bacterium
ACAAAGCAAAGAAGATCGGGATCTGAAACAAGGCCGGGATACAGCCTCCCAATGGATTTACGCCGGCCGTTTTGTACAATTTCATCTGTTCCATTCCAAAAGCCTGCTTATCATCTTTATATTTCGTCTTGAGTACTTCTATTTCCGGTTTCAATAATTTCATTTTGGCGCCACTTAAATAACTTTGATATGTAAGCGGAGAAATTAGCAAACGAATAATAATAGTGAGCAAAGCGATCACCAACCCGTAACTTGCTATTTTGCTTGAAAGGAAATTAAACACCGGCATTATAAAGCCACGGTTAATATATTTTACAAATGCAAGAATACCGCTTCCAAGTGGAACCATATTGTACATTTGATTTCCATACGACTTCAATATCTTATAATTGCTCGGACCATAAAATAGTTGTAAAGGAATTACAGCTTCATTTCCCGGGGGAACATCCAATTCCATATCCGCCGTCGCTTCCGCAATAATGTGTTTGCTGGTATCATCAGGTGATTGCCACTTAATTTCACCTGAATTAAATTTATTTTTTGCAACAATAGCAGCAGCAAAAAATTGCTGGTTCAACGCCAGCCATTCAACAGGATGATCAAATTTTTGATTATCGTCTTTCCCTTTTACAATATGCTGAAAATCAAAATCTCCGTTTTCTACATAAGAAACATGAGATTGTTGTGTTTCCCATACGATATCTTTTTCAAGCTTTACGGCCTTTGCTTTCCACAACAGGTCAATTTTATTCCGGGGCACAAGCTTGTTAGCTCCGTCCAGTTTTATGTTAAAACCGAGCATATAATCATCAGGCTTTATAATGTACTGATGTTGAATAGATTCTCCTGCACTCGTTTGTAAACTGAAAGTGATGATCTTGCTGCTGTCTGCGGTTGTTTGTACCGGAGCGCTGGTAAAAAGAAGATCGGATGTTTCAATAGTTTGATTGCCCGAATTGATCGCGTAAGAGATATTGCTAAAACTCCCATCCTGCAGGATCAGCGGTTTGCCATCGAAAGTTTTAAAATTCTTGATCTCAATTTGTTTAGGCTGGCCGCCTTTATTGCTGAAAGTAATTTTAAGAAGCTTATTTTCTACAGTAAGTAATTGTTCTTTGCCAGTTGTATCCTGTTTGAAAGCAGAAGCCAGCGTATCTCTTTTTGCAACAACTGAGTCTTGTACAGCTTTTATTTTGGCCGTTGTATCTACCTTTGGTTTGAGCCTGTCGAGAGAATCCTGGATATGTTTTTTTTGCTGCTCAGCGGCTATTTGCCCTTGCCTTGAATAATAAAAATAGCCAAAAAATAAAAGAGCCAGCAAAACAAAACCTATAATCGAATTTCTATCCATACCCATTTTGAAATTAGTGTGCAAATGTACACAAAACTTAGTGTTAGTAGTTTGAAAATGATGCTTTGAAATAAAAATGCCCCCGTTAAAGAGGGCATTTATAATTACTATTAGCTTATTTAGCCTTCTCCTCGGCCCCGGCTGCCGTTGGTGCTGCTGTAGCCTCTGCAGCAACAGGAGCGGCTTTTGCTTCTTCCTGTTTCAACTGGCGGGTCATTGTTACAGATGCAACCGGGATCCGCGGAGAATTCATGATCTCCATATTTTCCGGTTTAACATCCTGCACCCGAATATTTTCATTAAGTTTCAAATCGTCAATATTCACTTCAATATGTTCCAGCAAGTGCCTTGGCAAGGCCTTCACTTTTAAGGATTTCATTTTTACTACCAATTTACCTCCTTCTTTCACCCCCTGCGGAACACCGATAAATTTTAAAGGGATATTTACTAAAACGGTTTTATTGGGAACCAGTTCCAAAAAATCGACATGAATCAGGTTATCACTCACTTTATCAAATTGCAGATCTTTTAATACGCATTTGTAAGTATTTCCGTCCACTTTAATTTCTGCCAGCATAAATTCCGGCGTGTAAATAATGCCTTTAAAAGCTGATGCGGGAGCAGAAAAATTGATTTCTTTTGCACCTCCGTAAATTACAGCGGGCACTTTGTTCTCAGAGCGAAGTTGGCGGGTGGCTGATTTGCCAAAACCGGTCCTGAGTTGTCCATCGATTGTAATTGATTTCATTTCCATGATTAATTTTTTTTGAGGCGCAAAGGTAGGGTAAATTCCTGAAAAATTCTTTTGATTATTCTCAATCCCGGGCAGAATTTCAGGAAAACAAAAAAACGCTTTAAAAGTTAGTTTACTGCAAAATATACAACCTTATCACGCCAGGTTTTTCTTGTGTATTTTGCTTCTTATAAAGAGGCTATTAATACTTTTATTTTCATAAGCATTGCGAATAGCAACCGCAAAAAGATCAGCTACCGAGACCACTTTCAATTTGTCAATCTTCCTTTTTATCGGAATTGTATCACAAACTACCAATTCCTCCAGGACACTGTTTTCAATATTTTCATAAGCATTGTTACTTAAAACCGGGTGTGTACAGAACGCCCGGACACTCCTGGCACCTTTTTCCAATAACAATGCCGCGCTTTTACACAGCGTTCCGCCCGTATCGCAGATATCATCTATTAGCACAATATCACGGTCAGTAACATCGCCTATCACTACCATGCTTGCAATCTCATTGGCTCTCCTACGGTGCTTATCACAAATAACCATATCTACTTCAAAATAGCTGGCTATTTCGCGAATTCTGTTGGCGCTTCCCACGTCAGGCGCAGCAAAAGTGAGGTTTTCAAGATTCAGGTCTTCGATGTAAGGAATATAAATAGCAGACGAATCCAAATGGTCTACTGGAATATCAAAGTAACCCTGTATTTGTGGCGCATGAAGATCCATTGTAATTATCCTGTCTGCACCTGCTGCAACGAGCATATTGGCAACCAATTTAGAACCGATAGCCACACGCGGTTTATCTTTTCTATCCTGCCGTGCATATCCATAATAGGGAATTACCGCAATCACTTTATAAGCAGAGGCCCGTTTAGCGGCATCAATCATTAATAGTAATTCCATTAAATTATCGGTTGGAGAAAAAGTGCTCTGTATCAAAAAAACAAACTGGCCACGGATACTTTCCTGGTATTCCACGCCTATTTCGCCGTCACTGAATTTTTGAATATTGATCTTGCCCAGTGGTTCACCAAATCTCAAAGCAATTTGTTTTGCGAGATATTGGGACCCTGTTCCCGAAAAGAGTTTTACGTTAGGATGCATATTATTATAATTGTAGGATAATTAGTTTAGCGAAATTATAATTAATATTTTTGGAATTAAACTCTAATTCATGGAAAGTTCTAACAAGTCATCCACTTCAATTAAGAATTGGGCGGTGGGCGACCGGCCAAGGGAAAAGCTTTTATCGAAGGGAAAAGAAAGCCTCAGCGATTCTGAACTGGTAGCGATACTTATCAATAGTGGAAGCGGAAAGGAAAGCGCCATAGACGTAGCCAAAAAAGTTTTAAAATTAGGAGGAAATAACCTCGATGAATTAGGGAAAGTTTCTATAAAGGATTTAATGTCTCTAAAAGGAATCGGTGAAGCAAGGGCAGTTACTTTAGTGGCGGCCCTTGAATTAGGAAGACGGCGGCACGGAGCTTCATTGCTTGATAAAAAGCAAATTCATTCAAGCAATGAACTTGCGGCTTATTTAAAGGCCTCCTTAAAAGACCATGCTTATGAAGTTTTCGCGGTTGTTTTTTTAAACAGGTCTAATAAAATCAAACACTTTGAAATCCTTAGTAAAGGTGGCTTAACGCATACTATCGTAGATCCGAGAATTGTATTTTTAAAAGCCATTGAAGTTCAGGCCACTTCAATTGTGCTCTGCCACAATCACCCTTCCGGTAATCTGAGACCAAGCAAAGCGGATGAAGAGATTACCCGAAAACTTAAAGACGCCGGAAAACTTTTAGATATACAGGTTTTAGACCACCTGATTGTCAGTGATGAAGGGTATTATAGTTTTGCCGATGAAGGTATGATTTAGTTTCCCAATGGGATGAAGGTTATTTGAATTGTTATATGCTCATATCCAAGTGCCAAAAATTAAAATTATGATCCAAACCAAATTAATTAACGGTTACCCTTTTATGCTTTTTGAAGAGCAATATTTAACCGAAGACGAAAGTCTCGGGAATTCTGAGAACTTCAAAAATCTGATGGTAAGAAGAAGAAGCATAAGACATTTCAGTGCGAGGCCTGTTTCTGAAAAAATCATTAAAAACATAATCACTGTTGCCAACAGTGCACCTTCAGGCGCCAATAAGCAGCCATGGACTTTTTGTCTCATCCGGGATGAGAATATCAAAAAAGAAATTCGTGAAATGGCCGAACACGAGGAGAAATTAAGTTACAACCAGAGAATGCCGCCGGAATGGCTCGAAGATCTTGCACCTCTGCAAACCAATTGGGAAAAACATTTTCTTGAAAAAGCACCCTACCTCATTGTAGTTTTCAAAAAACTCTATGAGCTCCACCCTGGTGGCACAAAACAAAAATATTACTATGTATCTGAAAGTACAGGAATTGCCACCGGATTTTTAATAGCTGCTATTCATAATGCAGGGCTTGTAACGTTAACGCATACCCCAAGTCCAATGAACTTCCTTTCAAAAATTTTGAACCGCCCTGAAAATGAAAAGCCGTTTTTACTTTTGCCAGTTGGCTACCCCGCCGCAGAATGCTGGGTACCCGATATAAAGAAAAAAGCAGTCGAAGAGGTGACTTTCTACTATTAAAATATCAAACTCCTTATTTGTTGGTTTACTGTTTCTGTACTAAAAAAAATAATTCGTTCAAATCTTAACTCAACTTCTTCTTTGCCAGGGTTGCAAGTAAAACTTTAAGCCTGTGCTGTGGGACCGCCAAAATTCATCGGTAATTCCACTGCTTCTATATCCTGGATGGTACCATTCGATGCTTCAAACTTTTTAACGTTCTCTATCATCGCTTTCATAAAACGCTTTGCATGTGTAGGCGTTAAAATAACACGGCTTTTAACTTTGCTTTTGGGCATTCCCGGCATCACATTTACAAAATCAATCACAAATTCTGCATGGCTGTGGGTAATTATGGCAAGGTTGGCATACTGGCCTTCAGAAACTTCCTCAGATATTTCGATGTTTAGCTGGTTGGGTGCGGCTTGTTGATCTGGCATATTTGTTTTTTTCAAAAGTAAAACAAACATTCAGCTTTAAAAAATATGATTAAGAGCTTGAATATCTGTCATGAATGCAACAGGCTAAACAAGACATAAGGAACCTTCCTGTTACCGGCATTTCCCTGTAAGTAATGAAACAAAAAGGCTGTCGTATCGACAGCCTTTTCTATATCAAACGATAAGTCTTAAAACAATAATTATTGACTTTACTCTTTTACATAAGTTTCATCAAACACATACTTACCACCAAGGAAAGAATAATTTACGTGGAAGCTATGAGTTGATTGGTCATAACTGCTCGAATTGACAACAGCCCCATAACTGTTTGGATCTGAAGGACCACTTCCGACAAGAACTGTCACGGTACCGTCTGAATTAAAAGTAAATTGTTCATAACCCCCAAACCAGTCTCCAATATAGGGCGGCGCAACACTATTTGCATTCACAGTAGAAAGAGGGTAGCCACTGTCATCAAATACGGTTCCTGTATAAGCATTAGCACCTGAAATTTCTACATGAATATCATATTTGCCATCCCACTCGTTTTTAGCAGTAACATTTATCATCAGGTGGCTCCAGTTACTGATATTGACAGACGAACTGGCAATACCGATCGGCAAAATCCATGCGTGACCTGATGCCACTTTTGTTGTGTTGATCATTATAGGAACTGAATCCTCTCTATGCCCTGCAGGAATGGTAGCATCCAATGAAGGAATACTGTAAGCACTGTCGGGTAATAGTTCGTAGCTGGTTCCATGATCTGAATTGTATTGATCCAGGTAGGCCTGGTCAACCTGCAAAGTAGCTGTCACGGGAGAAGAAGGAATATCAACAGAAGCTACATTCACTACCACATAATAAGTAGTTGGTGTCTGTGATACATCCAGCGCCAAAGCAAAAGGCTTGTTTACATAATGAGCAGCAAGCGGAAGTTCAACGGCCGGGCTTCCCTTTGAGAAATCCGCGTAAAACTTACCGTTTTTCAGGCAAGACTGCAGCGAAAAAACCAATCCTACCGCCAGGAGTAGCCCTAAATATTTATTTTTAATCTGTTTCATTTTTTTCATTTTTAATTATATAAAGGTGATTCCTTTTTAAATAATAAGGTTACTTATGGCATCCAAAAAACCTTGGTGCTCTGAGGATCATTTCCCTGTGCCACTGCAGCCTTGTAATTATCCTGGTTCGTATTCTGCTCTGAAGTGGGGAACATTAACCTTGTAGGAATATGCCTGGAGTTAGCAGGATACATGCTTAACGGCAAAATCGATAAGTCCGGAAATCCCGTACGGCGATATTCGTTCCATGCTTCATAAGGATTAATACCCGCTAAAGCCGCCCATTTTTGATCAATAATATTTTTTAAACTAGCAGTACCTGCGTTAGCCGAGATATAATCGGCCGCATCTGCATCAGCAGAAGAAGCGCTTTCACCGGCTGCAGTATATAAATATTCAAAAGAAGCTGTAATACCATCTTCATATAGTGTCTGGGCATCACCGCTTGTCCATCCCCTGAAGGCGGCCTCAGCCTGGAGGAAATAACTTTCAGCAGCCAGCATCAGGGGTACAGAAGCGGTTGGGCCGCTCATAATACCATGTCCCACACCGGCGGTGCCATTGGTTCCCTGCGCGGAAGCTGTGGTCCTGTCACCATAATACACAGCATGGTAATCGGAAGGATCAGTATCTGTGGTAAAGTAATCCGTTGTATTTGGCTGTACGCCATCAGGTGCATAAACATAAAACATTCTGGGGTCATTTTGATTCCCAAAGAAATCGAAGGCTGCTCCTCCGGCTTTAACATAATTAAACCCGTCAGAATACAGACTTCCGCCGGGGCTAACGCCATAGCTGCTCCACAAAGGATTTTGCTTACCATCTGTATTCACATAGCCCGGTTGTACAAGTGCATCGCTTGTTAAGTAGCCCGTTGAGGCGGTTTTAGCTATTTCAGATTGGGCATCAGAAGCAGATATTACATTGGACTGGCGGATGAGATACCTCAATTTCAGGGTATTGGCAAATTTGGCCCACATGGTCATATCGCCACCAAACATCACATCATTTGTTCCAAGATTGCTGGCAGTGCTCGGCGCATTGTTAATGATGTCGATCGCAGCATCCAGGTCCAAAATGCTGGAATCGTAAATAGCCTGCCCGTTGTCATATCCCGGAAAGAAATTTTCAGATCCTTTAAAAGCCTGGGAATAGGGAGCCATGCCATAACCATCCACTATCGCCTGGAAGCCCCATGCTTTCAGAATTTTAGCAGCCGCTACTGAGTATTGGCCGTTCGGATCGGTTGCCGCAGTGTTTTCCATATACTGGGCATTTTTCAGAATACCATAAGTGCCATCCCAGATATCAGGGCCAGCCGCACTTACATAATAGGTTTCGCCATTCTCGGTAGTGGAATACCCACCACTTATAGAATAATACCCCATCCACAATCCAATGGTAGTTTCCGAAAAATAAACGTTGGAAGCGTACCCGGTGAGGATTGGAGGCAATATCAGTGAAGCCGGCGCCTGTGAAGGCTGGTTAGGGTTAACCGCCAGGTCAGTCAAAAACCCTTTTTTGCACCCTGTTGAAAACAACAGGGTAGCAAAAATCAAGTTAATATAAAGTAGTTTTTTCATTTTATTATTTTTTAAAGGCATTAACCTTATTTACTGAGTTATTCAATTTATTACTTAAATCTAATCTTTAAAGTTAAAATTTAACATTCAAGCTTGCACCATACTGGCGTGTCGGAGGCAACTGGTCGTAGTTGGTGATACCCTGTGAATTACTGGTGGTATAGCTAAATTCAGGATCTGTCCAAACATTTTCAGAAGGCCTCAGCATGATTAGGTTTTTACCGATAATCGAGAAAGTAAGGCCGTGTAACCAGTGTATGTTCTGGATAACGTCCTTAAAGTCATAAGTAAGGCTAACATTTCTCAGCTTCCAGAAGGCCGCGTTTTCTATGAAAGACGTACCTGCCTGGGAATAGGCCGAGTTGGTCCAGAATGCGATGTTTCCATCTTTGGTGTAAATACTGGTGTTTACGCCGGTACCACTCCATTTCTTTGTTGTCGGATCCTGTGATCCAATAACAGAGTTAGGGAATATAAAACTTTGACGACCGTTGGTAGTAGTGAACGCAGACGCACCGGTGAAATCAAGTTGCTGGCCCACATAAGCGAAGAACACATTTCCACCCTGGTACGACGCCTGCGCATTGAAGGAAAAGTTCTTCCAGCTTAAAGTAGTATTTACATTCACCATATATTTGGGATTCACCTGCCCTACGATCTGGAGCGTATCTCCCAAAATAGGAAACCCGCTCGCAGGATCAATGATCACACGTCCCTGGTCATCACGTCTCAAATCTACTGTTTCAATAACAGGGAAAGGATATCCCACAACGGCGTGGTCTGAACCGGTTAATCCGCCGTATCCACCTATATTAAAGTCTTTACTTCCCTGGTATAAGTCCTGTACGTTTGAACCGTTCCAGGTGAAATTACCGCCTACTTCCCATTTCAGCCTGCTGGCATTGTTCTGAATTACCGTTGCATTTACTCCCACTTCAATCCCCTGGCTCACCACATCACCTGCATTTACGAAGGCACTTGTATAACCTGTGGTTGGGGAAACACTAACGGGGAAAGTCTGTCCACTCGTGAGAGAATAATAATAATCCGCATCCAAATTGATTCTTCCGTTAAGGAATCCCATTTCAAGCCCTACTTCTTTTTCAACGGTTTTTTCAGGAACGAGATCCGGATTACGATAGGCACCATTCAAACTGATACCTGCCTGGCTTCCATAAGGGAAACCGCCCGCCACATCATAGACATTTTGCACATTGTATGGTCCAATGGTGATATCCCCGGTATTACTGTAGGCCACTCTCAACTTACCATAAGAAACCACATCCTGGTTCTGCAATGACTTGATCGCATCGGTAAATACCCATGACGCATCCGCTGACCAGAAGTTGTAAGCATTACTTCCTTTAGGTAATAAAGAAGAATAGTCACGACGGAAACTTCCGTGAACGAATAAGTAGTTTTTATACCCCAATGTCAAATCTCCGTAACCACTCACCAAACGTGTCAGCTCAATGTAGTGTGAGCCGCTAAGTTCACCAATGCGATAATTAGTATTATAAAAATTATCAATAAACAGTTGGGATGAATTTACATTTGTTTGGGAAGAATAATCATTTCCGTAAGGCTTTTCTGTTATGTTATTACCCAAAATCAAGGTTGCATCAAAATCACCAAAAGTCTTTTGAAGGGTTGCGATTATATCCTGTGAAATGTTTTTTGCATTCGCATTGGTATAAGCAGCAGAGCCATTTTGATGCAGCCCTACGCTTGAAGCAATATTACCCGCGCTCCAGGGGTCAGTTACTGCCCATGGTGAAAAATTAACTGCCGCTACATAACTATTATTATTAAAATCAGTAAATTGGGTACCTGCACGATAGGCAGGTTCAACCAATCGGTGGCCTGTAAATTCAACTGCAATACACCGGTAAAATAATTGGTCTTGTTGATCACGCGTGAATTGTATATCTGCCACCATGGGTTGGGGTAATAAGCATTATAATAACGATCCAGGAAATAAGGACTGCTTGGATCCTTGATCCTTGGATCTTCCAGCGGGATATTAGCACCCTGGTTCAAAAGGTTCCAGTAAACCGGGCGTCCCTGCCCAAAATCACCGCCCACTGTGTTGGAATAACGCTGCGCATAGCTCACATTCCAGTTGGCTGAAAATTTTCCGTATGTTTTCCTGCCTGCAAAATATAAGCTGGTGCGGCGTCCCTGGTCTTTTGGAACAACTCCTTTGGTACTTACATCCTGTACTGACAAGAAGTAAGAGTTTTTAGAGTCACCCCCCGAATAGGTAAGGTTATTCTGGATGCGGTAACCTGTCTGGAAGAAAGCCCTTCTTGGATCCGGGCTTACCGCCTTAAATGGTGTTTTAAAGAAAGTACTGTCAGGGCCGGGGCCTCCGATATATCCCAGGTTCGGGTCGCCATTGAAAGGCATACCATAGTTCTGGTTCTCGTAAGGCACATATTGTATTTGCACCGGTTAACGGGTTTTGAAAATAATATACTTTGTTGGGGTCAGGCACAAATGAAGGCTGATCCCAATTATACGCTCCTGTTTCACCACTACCCGGTGCGTAAGTATTTTGCAGTTTCGGCATATAAGAAATGCTTTCAAGCATGGTCGTGTTATTGAATTCAATAACCGGCTTACCACGTTCCCCACCTTTTTTGGTAGTGACTACCAACACACCGTTTGTAGCATCCACCCCATAAAGGGCTGCGGCGCTCGCACCTTTCAGAACGTTAATACTTTCGACATCATTAGGATTGAGTGAGCTTAAAAAATTACTGCGTACCGCAATTCCGTCAACTACGATCAACGCCTGGTTGTCGGCATTTAAGTGACGGTAACCACGAAGTACCACGCGGATACCCGGGTCAACGCCATTGTTAATTGTGTTGATCTGAAGGCCTGCTACCTTGCCGGTCAAACCCTTCTCCAACGGTTACCGGTTTGGAAACATTCAGTTCGTTGGTACCTACATTAGTAGTACCATAACCCAGTGCTCTCGATTGCCTTTTAATACCCAAGGCGGTAACCACCACTTCATTCAGTCTCTTGGTATTGGCTTCCAGTGTTACATCAACGGTAGAACGATTACCAACTTTAATGGTCTGTGTAGTGAAACCTACACCGGTAAAAACCAAAGTGGCATTTGAAGGAACAGTAAGCTCAAACTGGCCGTTTGAATTGGTGGCCGTTGCCGTATTACTCCCCTGAACCTGGACTGTAATACCCGGAAGAGAGTTGCCATCCGGCCCGGTAACATGGCCTTTCACAGAATGGTCTTGGGCAGATGCCAATACTCCGCTGAGCATCAGCACTGCAAATAGTGCAAGAAATCTTCTCATGTGTATAGTTTAATTTTAAGGTTGCAAATATATGGTTCTTCTCAAAACAACCAAAAAAAATGTTAATTAATATAAGTTTTGACATTTGGCAAAACCCATATAACCATATAATGACACTTTTTATTTTCTTTTCGCTGCATTATTTAACAAAAAAGTTAAAATTATTTGCGCGACTCATACTAAAAATCAAGCCACAATATTCGCGATTTTTTAAGATAAACTATCATAAAACTGTAACTATGATTAAAATTTATAAATCAAACTCCAACTTTATCTCCGTTTTTTTATTGCCATCAATCATATCAAGGCCGCTTCCGATTTCATTTTTATTCGAATAAATAGTTTGGGCAAACCTGCCCCAAAGATTTAATTTCCGTTTTATCTTATAATGCAGGTTTATATAATACCGATACCCTTTATCAAAAAATACAGGAATTGAATAAGCATATAAAACATCATTTTCAAAAGCATAAATCCGGCTGTCATATCCATCGGTTTGAAAATAGGATAACCTGATATTACCGCTAAATCGCTTTAAAGATGGTTTATAAATCACATCCATAAACGTGAGAAAGCCATTTTGTGGTTCAGTATCCATTTTCATCAAACCAAACGCAATTCGAACCTGGAACGGAATAGTAAAAGCATTATTTATTTTATAATTTAATTGAGTTCGCAGTGCTTTCTTCGGCCTTCCCACTACAGGATTTAAGATGAGATTGAATGGATTATAATTGATGGGCTTATTTTCATACCGATACCGGCAGGTTAGTTCAACTTCTTTATTTGGTTGGTAAAAAACCTGAATCATGTAACCATTTCCTGATGTAGGCGCATCAGTGCGGTATTTCAACCAGGGGAAATGATAAAAATCAGCATACGCATCAATTTTTACAGCTACGGAAGGGCGTAACAGTAATTCCTGAATAAAGAGCCGCTTTCATTAACTGTATGTGTGTTTTCAGTAAATGCATTTGAATACAGTGACTGGTAGCCTTTCGAAATATTCCGGTACAGGAAACTCATTGCTACTTTTGAATCGGTATTGATCAACAGGCCATTTACAAATGCCTTGTTCAAATGTTCATCGATGCCGCTTCGCCAAAAATATGCATATTATTATAGGTATAACTATAATCGACACTATAATTCCCCGCCTGTTTTTCCGCTTAGTGCATACTTATTATATAAGTAAGCGGTCTTTTTTAATTGGATGATCAAAGCTATAATGAACTGCATTAATGCCAATATGAAATTTTTCACCGGAATAAGAAAGATTTCCTCCTGCTGAAAACATTCCTTCCGCATTCCTGCCTGCAATTTCATTTGCTGTCCGGTGATAACCGGAAGTTTGCAGTGAAGAAACAAATTCTTCATTATTTAATTCTGCAGCATTCAAAGAAGCATCCAATTTCCGGTAACTGGCAAAAACGGTTGTTTCCCAATTATTTTTTTGCAACGTAATTCCAATGCCACGGTTAAATTCTATTTCTCCTGCAGAATTATAAGGCCTTAAAACATCAGATTGCCTTTTTATATTGGTGATCTCTGCTCCTTTATTGAAAGCAAGGCTTTGCCACTCCGTTAATCCCTGGCCCATATTAACCGCAAAATCACCAATAGCCAGTGCTTTGATAACTCCAAGGTTGCGCACAAAAAAATGAGCAGAATAAAAATCAAATCCATACTTCTGTGCGCCGCTGAAAAATTGCTCGCCCGCATCTTTCTCGGCAGTAAATCCATATTGAAGCAGGTTTCCCGATCGGTACTTATATCTGTACTAATAATTTTTGAGGGCTACCGGGATAATAATTTTTTGCCTCGCTGCTATCCAATAAATAACCTTTTGATTTTTCAAAGATCTGCGTTGCGCTGATTAATAAGGATTGTCCCCCTTTTGTAATCTTTTATGCAGATGACTGAAAAACTTCCGTCTTTTGCGAAATCGTTACATATGGACGAATCCGTCGAATCAAGTTCAAATCCCAGGAAGGTATTGCCTGCAACTCATAAATACTTAAAAAATTTCCAAGCAATTTTCGGTAAGAAAGAAAATTGGCAATTTGTAAAGGGCTCAATATATTCAATTGTTCCAAAACGCCTGCATCAGCATAATTCAGATTGATCGGATCTTTTAAAAAATGATGCATCTGCTGCAGGTAAGCATCATCTTCCGTTTCAATATCTTCATTGGCAGCGGTCAATATCTTCCAATTGCTGTTCTACAATAGTTGATGGTTCATCAGGCGTTTGCTGGGCTTTTACAAAAAATGGAGACGCTTGTAAAATAACTATGACAGACAAATATAAATGAATTTTTACTATGATTCAGTTGCTTTCAACTTTTTTTGCTTTTAAATTCATAATGAATATGTAGACCGGGAGTTAATCCCAATTGCGGATGATAAGAAGCTGAAACATCTATGCGAAAATTATCCCATGAAACACCGGCGCCTGCAAAGGGCGTTTCATTTTCAGTAGCGATACCAAAACGCGCAAAGAATTTTTTGGTAAAATCATATTGAACAGCTGCATTTACATTTACCGGCAAATCTTCCTGTTTTTCCAATTCAACCGCTATTAAAAAATTTTCGGAAGCCTCATAACCTAAGCCAAGGGAATAAACCGAACTTAATTTTTCATTTTCGGTTTTCGATAATTTGCCACCAACAGGATTATAAAAATGAATTCCGGCATTTAGTTTTTCACTCACATGCACAATTGCACCAATCTCAAAATTGACAGTTGAAGGATTTTCATAACCCGGGAATTCGAAAAGAATAATAATTGAATTTAATTCCCAGATCTAGTTTGTTTCCCACGTTTCTGTGCATAAGCAATGCCCAAGTTGTGATTCATTATAATTTTTAAAACCAAAGTAATCTGCCTGGAAAGCAAAGTTGCCCTCGCCGGTCGGAACAGCCACAACAGCAGAATACATATTCGTTTCTGCCAGCAAAAATCTTTTTTCTCCATACACTCCAAATGCCGGTTTTTTTAGTTTGTGCAAGCGAAGCCTGGTTTGCGGTGACAGAAAACACATCTACATGATGAAGACTATAAGCCCCTAAACTTATATAAGAAGCTGCAATTGGTTTTCGTACATGTTGTGGGCATCACCAAAATTGAAGGAAAAAAATAAAAAATATAAGAAGGAAGAATTTTTCTCACAGCAGGTATTTTAGTAGCAATAAATATATAAATAATACTTAAGATTTGGATCAATACCCATAAAAAATAAAAATTTCACTTCATGTAAGTTAATTTTGCGCCATGCAATTATTAGATGGAAAAGTGGCTTCAGCAGCCATTAAAGAAGATTTAAAAAACAAAATTTCAGCTTTACAATCTAGAAGGCAAAAAGGTGCCGCACCTTGCAGCAATCCTAGTTGGCAACGATCCTGCAAGCGAAACTTATGTGGCATCAAAAGTGAAAAATTGTAAAGAAATAGGAATTGAATCATCCTTATTTCGTTATGAAAGTTCGATTTCTGAAGAAATGCTTTTGCAAAAAATTGAGGAATTAAATAGTGACAAAAAAATTGACGGAATTCTTGTGCAGGTTCCTTTGCCAAAACATATTTCTGAGAAAAAAGTGATCCTCACGCATTTCGCCAACTAAAGACGTAGATGGTTTTCATCCTTTAAATGTGGGAAATATGGTGCTGGGTTTTCCAACTTTTATTTCGGCTACTCCTTATGGAATTTTGTTGTTGCTTCAGCATTATAAAATAGAAACTGCCGGAAAAAATGTAGTAGTAATTGGCAGAAGCAACAATGTAGGAACTCCGCTAAGTATTTTGTTAAGCAGAAATAACAATGAATATGGAAATGCAACAGTTACGCTTTGTCATTCGCGCACCAAAGATTTGAAATCCGTTTGCCTCAAGGCGGATATTATAATTGCCGCGATCGGGAGGCCTAAATTTGTAACAGCGGACATGGTAAAAGAAAATGCAGTAGTGGTTGACGTTGGCATTAACCGTATTAAAGATGAAACAAAAAAAAGCGGATTTGCATTAAAAGGTGATGTGGATTTTGAAAATGTGGCACCAAAATGCAGTTATATTACTCCGGTTCCCGGAGGCGTAGGATTGATGACCATCGCCGCTTTGTTGATGAATACTTTCCAGGCGCGCCGATAAGAAGTCATAAGTCATAAGTCATAAGTTATAAGCAGGCGTTCAAATAAGTAAAATAAAAATCCGTGATATTTGTTGGTTTACTGACATTCGACACCTACAACAGTTCAATATTCAAAATTCATAATTCAAAATTGACCATTCACAATTCACCAATCACCACTTACCCAGTAATGGAAGCCTTTTACACGCTCCAGGGCGAAGGTTTTCACCAGGGAAAAGCGGCGTATTTTATCCGGCTTGCCGGTTGTGATGTGGGCTGTGTTTGGTGTGATGTAAAAGAAAGCTGGGATGAAGAAAAATATCCGTTACAAACGTATTGAAGAAATTGTTTCAAAAGCAAATGAAAACCCTGCAAGACTTGCCGTAATTACCGGCGGAGAACCCACATTGCATAATTTGGAAGCGTTAACAGCCGGGTTAAAAAAAGCAGGTTTTGCTACCAACATCGAAACCTCAGGTTCTTCTCCATTAACCGGAACGATGGGACTGGATATGCCTTTCACCCAAAAAATTTAAACCGCCATTACCGGAAATACTTAAGAAAGCCAATGAACTTAAAGTTATCGTATTTAATAAATCTGATTTTAAATGGGCAGAGGAATACGCTGCACAAGTTTCAGATTCCTGTAAATTGTATCTTCAGCCCGAGTGGGAAAAAGCGTCCAAAGTAACTCCCTGGATCATCGATTACATTAAAGAAAAATCCTCAATGGCAATTGTCGTTACAGATACATAAGTACATTAATGTGCCTTAGCAAATAATAACAAGGCATTAAATAAATTCGAGTGGTAAATTCGTTTACCTCAAAAAAAACTCCGGATGCAAAAATTCCTGCTAGTCCTTATATTTTCAGCATTTTTTCTTCAATCCCGCTCACAAGGGTATGATCCGATGAAAGTGAATCATAAAGCGATTACTATTTACACACTTGCTATCAATAAAGCACAAAATGGCGATTAGGTTCAGCCATAAAAATGATTAATGAATCTTTAAAAATAGAACCGAATTACCTTGATGCTTATTTATCCTTGGGGGGTATTTATGCCGATTTAAATGATTATCAGCAATCCGTTTCCAATTTTCAAAAAGCGTTTGCGATTGATTCGGCATTTGCACAGGATTATTATCTGCCGTACTCTATTTCTTTGGCAGGTTGTGGCCGTTTTGAAGATGCATTCATGCCGTAAATACTTTTTTATCCGCGCCCCATTTGAATGACCGGAGCATTAAAGCCGGCGCAGTTCAGAAAAAAAACTTATGAGTTTGCGATTGATTATGCACAATCGCATCCTGAAAAAAATTATGTTTTTGCTCCCCAAAACCTTGGTGACAGTATCAACACCAGTGACCTGGAATATTTTCCTTCGTTGACGATTGACGGACAAAAAATGATATTCACTAAAAGGATAAAAGATAAAGAAAGTTTTTATGAAAGTGACAGGGTGAATGGGAAATGGGGAAAAGCATTTCCTTTATCAGGTAAAATAAATTCGGATGATTTTAATGTAGGCGCTCAAAATATTTCACAGGATGGAGAATGGCTGGTTTTCACCGGTTGCAATTTTCCGCAGGGAAATGGAAGTTGCGATCTGTATATTTCTTATCTCACCAAAAATGGCTGGAGTGAACCTCAAAATTTAGGTTGGGATGTAAATACAGAATTCTGGGAATCTACTCCGTCACTTTCCCCGGATAAAAGAGATTTGTATTTCAGCAGTGACAGGCCCGGCGGTTATGGCGGAAGGGATATCTGGGTGGCGCATCGTAATGGAAACGGATGGAGCAAACCCGAAAATCTTGGCCCTGAAATAAATACTCCGGCGATGAAAGCACTCCTTTTATTCATGCAGATAATCAAACGCTTTATTTTAATTCTTCAGGCCTTCCGGGCTATAGTGAAAAACCTGATTTGTTTGTAACAAGAAAACAGGCAGACGGCAAATGGAGCAAACCCGAAAATCTTGGATATCCAATTAACACTATTGGCGATGAAGGTTCGATGATCGTCGATGCTGATGGTAAAACAGCTTATTACTCAAGTGACAAAATTGATTCAAAAGGCGGATTGGATATTTACACTTTTGAACTGCGCAAAGATTTACGGCCTTTAAAAACACTTTGGGCAAAAGGAAAGGTGTATGATAAGAAAACAGGAACAGGTTTACCTTCTACATTGCTTTTGACTGACGTAAATACACAACAAACGGTAAGCAGATTGCAAACTGATGAAGATGGGAATTATCTGATCACGCTTCCCGTAGGAAAAAATTATGCGTTTCAATGTTCACCGGAAAGGGTATCTATTTTACTCAGAGAATTTTGACATGAATCAACGTTTCTTCTGATTCGGTTTATAATATCGATATTCCTTTGGAACCAATTGAAGCCAATGCAAAAGTGGTTTTGAAAAATGTATTTTTTGATACTAAAAAAACGGATCTCAAACCGGAATCAATCAGCGAATTGGATAATGTGGTTAGGTTGATGAATGAAAATCCAAACATGAAAGTGCAGATAAGCGGCTATACAGACAATGTCGGGACGCCTGCTGATAATTTAAAACTTTCCAATGGCCGCGCGCTTTCTGTTGTAAATTATCTTATAGCAAAAGGAGTGAAAAAAGAGCCGGTTATCTTACAAAGGTTTTGGTGAAACAAACCCGGTTGCAACAAACGACACAGAAGAAGGGCGAGCGCATCAACAGGAGAACTGAACTGAGGGTGATAAGTAATTAAGAATTAAAAAATGTTGTCCCGGTTTACCCAAACCTGATAAATATCTCTGCTATCTATTTTACAAGCAATGAAATTTCAAATTAAGAGAATTTCCGTATTTTGGTCAGCTAAATTTCATGCATGGAAAAGAACTGCTTTACCAAATTGCACTAACGCTTATTCCCAATATTGGAGACGTAAGAGCTAAAGCATTGATCAATCATTTTAAAGATGCAGCAGCGGTTTTTAATGCGTCCAAAAAAAGCTTCAAGGAATAGAAGGATTAGGGTCAAAAGCAATAAACTCAATTTTACAATTTAAAGATTTCAGCCGGGCAGAAGAGGAAATTGAATTTATAAAGAAATATAAAATCACCCCTCTTTTTTTAACCGATAAAAATTACCCGCAACGCTTATTAAATTGTTACGATAGCCCGCCATTGCTATATTTCAAGGGAAATGCCAGATTTAAATTCTTCAAGAATTATTGCAATTGTAGGAACAAGGAATAACAATGAATATGGAAAAAAGATTTGTGAAAAACTGGTGGAAGACTTGGTGAATGAAGATGTTTTGATAGTGAGCGGACTTGCCTTTGGAATTGACAGTATTGCACATAAGAGTTCTGTTAAAAACAATATGAAAACAGTCGGCGTTTTGGCTCATGGTTTAGACAGGGTTTATCCAGCCCAAAATACGCGCTGGCAAAACAAATGATTTCATGTGGTGGATTGCTTACTGAATTTAAAAGCAACACGATTCCTGATAAACAAAATTTTCCCGGAAGAAACAGGATAGTTGCCGGGAATAAGCTGACGCTATTATTGTGATCGAATCAGGAATAAAAGGTGGATCATTGATTACAGCCGAATTAGCCAACGGATATAATAAAGATGTATTTGCTTTTCCGGGAAGGGCAGATGATACTAAAAGTGAAGGTTGCAACTACCTTATCAAAAATAACAAAGCCGCATTGATCACTTCTGCCGATGATCTTTTGGAAAACATGGGTTGGAAAAAAAGTCAAAAACCTTCTCCCAAAAAACAAAGAGAACTTTTTATTGAACTTTCTGCGGAAGAAAAGATTGTGGTTGATATTTTGCAAACTCACTGAACAGGTACAAATTGACGACCTGTATTTTAAAAGTAAACTAAGTAGCAGTGCGGTTGCACAGGCTTTGCTAATGCTGGAAATGCAGGGCGTTGTTTCTTCGTTTCCCGGCAAAATTTATAAGATGAGCTATATGAGTGAATGGTGAATCGTGAATGGAAGTAGTGAATGCTGAAATGCATGGAGGAATGAATATCAGTAAACCAATAAATTTCAGTGATTTTTATTTTACTGATTTCAACTAATTGCACTTATAACTCATCACTCACAACTTATTCAAAATTTCCTTTTGACCGCATTGTGACTTTTATTACCTTTGCACATGGCTACACTAAATAAACCTATTTCTCCCGCAAAAAAAATTTTTGGTGAAGGATTAACGTTTGATGACGTGCTGTTGCTTCCCGCTTACAGCGAAGTTTTACCACGTGATGTAAACACATCAACACGACTTACCAAAAATATTACACTCAACATTCCCATGCTCAGCGCAGCAATGGATACCGTAACAGAAGCTAACCTTGCAATCGCTTTGGCAAGAGAAGGCGGCCTTGGTTTTCTCCATAAAAATATGAGCATCGAACAGCAGGCAGCGCAGGTGCGTAAAGTGAAAAGAAGTGAAAGTGGATTAATTCTGGATCCGATCACTTTAAGCCTGGATGCAACTATTGGCGACGCTTTGCATTTGATGAGAGAGAATAAAATCGGCGGCATACCGATTATTGACAGAGGTGGAAAATTGGTTGGAATTTTAACCAACAGGGATCTCAGGTTTGAAGACAATATGAAACGTCCCGTGAGTGAATTAATGACAAAAGACGGATTAATCACAGCGCCTGAAGGAACTGATTTGAAAAAAGCACAATCGATTTTAAGGAAATACAAAATAGAAAAATTACCGGTTGTAAATAAAAAAGGAATTTTAAAAGGGCTGATTACTTACCGTGATATTTTGCAGGTACATAACCATCCGCTTGCTGCCAAAGATCAATTTCGGAAGATTGTTGGTGGGCGCCGGCGTAGGAATTACCAATGATATTTCAGACGAGTTTATGCACTTACAACAGGTAGGCGTAGACGCAATTGCCCTTGATAGTGCTCACGGGCACACAAAAGGAGTTATTGATGCATTAAAGAAAATAAAAAAAGAATTCAAAAACCTTGAAGTAATTGCAGGTAATATAGCAACGGCAGCTGGTGCAAAAGCATTAGCAACTGCCGGCGCCGATGCGATAAAAGTGGGCATAGGGCCAGGCTCCATTTGTACTACCCGGATTGTAGCAGGCGCCGGCGTTCCGCAAATAACCGCTTTACTGGAAGTTTCAAAAGCGATAACCAATAAGAATATCGGAATCATTGCAGACGGAGGAATCCGGTATACGGGTGATATGGTTAAAGCGATTGCAGCGGGAGCTGATTGTGTGATGATGGGAGGTGTATTTGCGGGAACAGAGGAAAGCCCGGGAGAGACCATCATTTATGAAGGAAGAAAATTTAAACAATACCGCGGTATGGGTTCTCTCGGGGCAATGGCGCAGGGTAGCAGCGACCGATACTTCCAGGAAAAAGACGCGCCGGTAAAAAAATTCGTTCCTGAAGGAATTGAAGGACGAATCGCTTACAAAGGTTTCTTATCAGAAGTGGCTCACCAGTTTACCGGCGGACTAAGAGCAGGAATGGGATATTGTGGCGCGAAAGATATCCGTTCGTTGCAGCAGGCAACCTTCATTCAGATAACCAATGCCGGAATGCGCGAAAGTCATGCTCATGATGTGGAGATCACGAAAGAAGCGCCGAATTATAGCAGGTAAAAATGCATTCAAGCGTTCTCGTTAAACGCTTTTATAGTAAACAAACTTTTATTTCTTTTTTTTATTTTTTAAACTGACAAAAATATTAAAACCTCTTGCCATCCTTCGTTTCAAAAATAATTGGAAAAAGCGCTAAGATCGGGATACTGATTTTTTCGATCTTCCTTTTTTCCATCAGTAAAACTTTTGCCCAGCAGGATTCATGTAATCTCCAGGTAAGTCTCTTAACAGTAACACCGGGAGAGGAACTTTATTCCACTTTTGGGCACAGCGCTATACGTATACGCGATACCGTAACTAACCAGGATATCGTTTATAACTATGGTACTTTCAATTTCGAGGAGCCCAATTTCTATATGAAGTTCGTAAGAGGAAAACTTTCTTTTTATTTATCCCCTGACAATTATGATTCTTTCGTAGCAGAAACGCGGGAAGAACAACGCGGTATTACCGAGCAGATTTTAAATCTCACCTGTGAGCAAAAACGAAACATTATCATGCTGCTCGAGACAAACATGATGGCGCAAAACAGAACTTACAAATATGACTTCACTTTTGATAATTGCACCACCCGGCTTCGTGATCTTATTGAAAAAGCCACTGATTCCACCGTTCATTTTGGCGAGGTTTTAAAAACGAAAAGAACTTTCCGGGATCTCATTTATGTTTATTTGAATTACAATGATAAACAATGGAGCAAACTGGGAATCGATATTTTACTGGGAAGCAGAATGGATGTTACTGCCACTCCTTACCAGGTAATGTTTTTACCGGATTATTTGATGAAAACCATTTGATAGTTCTTCAATTGCCGGAAAGCCTTTAGTATCGGAAAAACACACTTTGGTAAGAGCAAGCTTACGGCCAGCAAACAAAAGATAACTTAACTCACCCGTTTTTTATTTTTATTTGTCTTTTTGTGATTATTGCTTTCTTAAGTTTTTCCAAAAACAAAAGTGTCCAAAAAATCCTTGCTTCGTTTGATGGATTTTTATTTTTTATCACAGGCTTATTGGGCATCTTAATACTTTTTATGTGGTTTGGCACCGATCACATCATGTGCCGCGACAACTACAATTTGTTATGGGCGTGGCCAACAAATGTAGTTGCAGCATTTTACATTCATTCGAAAAAAAGTTGGGCAAAAAAATATTTTCTCTTCTATTCTCTGTTTAATATCCTTCTCATTATTTTATGGAGAGTGGTTCCCCAACATTTAAATATCGCCCTAATTCCTGTTCTTGCTATTTTGATTTTCAGAAGTTTAATTTTTATCTTCAGAAAAAAGTAAGGAATGCCTTCTATCCAATTTAAAAATAAAAAAATATTCTACCGGCATTGAAGGAAAAGGCAAGCCTGTTCTGTTGGTGCATGGTTTTGCCGAAGACGGAAATGTGTGGAACAGACAGGTTGATAGCACTTAAAGAAAATAATCTTTTAATCATTCCCGATCTGCCCGGCAGCGGTTCTTCAGAAATGCTTGAAGGGAAAGTATCGATAGAAGATTATGCAGAAGTATTAAAAGCGCTGGCCGATGAAGTTATTTTTCAAAAAAGAAGAAAAAAATCATAAGCAATTTTCCTTGATAGGCCACAGTATGGGGGGATATATTACGCTGGCTTTTGCAGAAAAATATTCCGAATCTTTTAAATTCTTTCGGGCTTTTTCATTCCTCCGCTTTTGCAGACACTGAAGAAAAAATGGCAACAAGAAAAAAAGGAATTGAGTTTATAAGAAAAAATGGAACGGTAGCCTTTTTAAAAACTTCAGTTCCCAATTTATTCAGTGAAGAAACAAAAAGAGAAAAACCGGAATTGATAACACGGCTATTCGATATTGGCAAAAGTATTTCTCCTGCTGCGCTTGATTCAGTATTACGAAGCAATGATAAAGAGGCCTGATAGAACTACTGTTTTAAAAAAATTTCCGAAACCCGTTCTTTTTATAGCCGGGAAAAGCGATACTGCTGTTCCCTTGCGGGCTTCGCTTGAACAAATGAGTATGCCTGCTATTTCAACCGTTCATATTTTACAACATTCCGGCCACATGGGGATGTGGGAAGAAGTTGAATTATCAAATTCATTTTTAATCGATTTTTTGAAGGATTTGCGTTAAAAATTGCAGAACTTTAAAGTTTCCTTGATCATTTCTATTGCTAATTGACAATGAGAAAAAAGTAATTTGCATTTATATAATTTCATGAAAAAGTCATTACTAATAATAACTGCGATATTGCTCGCCGCATTTAACTGCCGGGCGCATCATATTGTTGGTGGTGAAATGACTTATCAATACCTGGGCAAAGGATCCGCTGCAAATACAAGTAAATACTTCATTACTTTAAAAATTTTCCGCGATCAGAATACTATAAATGGTGCACCTATGCCATCACAGGTTTATATAGGAGTATTTAATAAAGATGACGGTTCAGCAATTTTTAAGATAATTCCAAAAAAAAGTGAATCAGCCAGTGCCTGTTGGCACGTTGCCTCCGTGCATTCAAAACGCCCCGAATCTGAGACTATCATGTAGGAATTTTTGAGCTTATTGTCGATTTGCCGGATAATACAAAAGGATATACTGCTGCTTATCAAACCTGCTGCAGGGTGGATAATATAGCAAACGTTGAAAATTTTGGTGGAAATGAAACGGGTTCCACTTTTACCACTGATATACCTGCCAATCAATACAAAGATAATTCCCCGGAATTTGTTACAACAGTAGATGTTGTTTGTGCCGGAAGGCCGTTTCAATTAAATTATTCCGCTACCGATAAGGATAATGATTCATTGGTTTATAGCTTTACAAATGCTTATGATGGTGGATCAATAAGAGCGGATTCGCTTATCAAACCTGAATCGCCGCCGTACAATTCAGTTCACTATACCAATAGTTACACTCCAAATTTTCCGCTGGGGTTAAAAGCCATTATAGATTCCAAAACAGGTATTATTAGCGGTATTGCCCCGCCTGTTGGAAAGTATGTTTTAGGTGTAAAAGTTTCTTCTTACAGAAATGGAGTTCTTATCAATGAACATCTGAAAGATTTTATTATTAATGTTTCAAATTGTGACTTTGCCGGAGCCGAATTGAACCCTAAACCGGTTATTTGTGACAGCTTTAATGTAGCATTTCAAAATGATAACAGTTCCACTTTAAACCATACTTTTTATTGGGATTTCGGCGATCCAAAATCAGGCAGCAATAATACATCCACTTTGCAAACACCTAATCATGTTTATACAGATACCGGTGTTTTTGTGTACAAACTTGTTGTAAATCGTGGCCAGGATTGCTCGGATTCAACTACACAGGTTTTAAAGTTATATCCTGGTTTTTTTCCTGCGTTTGATGTTGACGGCCAATGTATCAATTCAACTATTTTATTTACAGATAAAACGACAACCAATTATGGAACTGTCAACAGACTGGTCGTGGAATTTTGGTGATCCGGTCACTTTGGCGGATACATCACACAATAAAAATCCTTCCTACATCTATACCCAAACAGGGAACTATGATGTTCAGTTAACTGTTGGCAACAGCAAAGGTTGTTCAAAAACGTTAACCAAAACAGTTCCTATTAAAACACAACCAGATTTTTCTTTAACCAATGATACGCTTATCTGTACTATAGATACACTTCAGTTGGCTGCAAGTGGTAAAGGAAGCATCTCGTGGACACCGGCTTATAATATAAACAATACAAGTAGCTTTACCCCATTGGTAAGCCCGGATGTACCAACAATGTATTATGCTACTTTAAATGAAAGTCGTGGCTGTATTGCTACCGATTCTGTTTTTGTAAATGTAGTAAACAAAGTAAGTTTAAGTCTGGCACATGATACGACGGTTTGCCTTACCGACACAGTACGGTTAAATCCAATAAGTAACGGATTACATTACTTATGGACGCCGCCAAATACCATTTTAAATGATACGGCAAAATATGCACATGTGGTTCCCATTCAAAACACGACTTATCATTTGGTTTCAAGCATTGGAAAATGTAGCACGTCCGCCAATATCAATATAAAAGCAGTTCCTTACCCACAGGCACAGGCAATTAACGATACAACCATTTGTTTTGGAACAAGCATTCAGTTGCACGGAAGCGGAGGAAGTATTTATCAATGGACGCCACCTACGTTCCTGAGCAATCCAAATATTGCTAATCCTTCAGCTTCTCCACAGGCTTCAATCAGTTATCTTTTAAAAGTTAATGATGTCTTGGGATGCCCAAAGCCTGCTTACGCAGTGGTCAATATTTCAGTCGAAAAATTAGTCGCGGACGCAGGCCCTGCCGACACTGCCATTGTTGTAAATCAGCCGCTGCAATTAAATGGAACAGGCGCACAGTTTTATTCCTGGACTCCGTCAACTGGTTTAAATGATCCGAATATTGCAAACCCCGTTGCTATTTTAACAGAAAGCCAGAAGTACACCTTACAAGTAAAAAGCCTGGCTGGTTGTACGGCGGAAGATACTATATCATGTTACTGTTTATAAAGTTCTCCCGGATTTATATGTCCCTGACGCTTTTACTCCAAACGGTGATGGCGTCAATGACATTTTCAGGCCGATTCCTATTGGTATAAAAAAACTGAATTATTTTAAGGTGTATAACCGGCTGGGGCAATTAATTTATTCAACAACTGTTCAAAAACAAGGATGGGACGGGACTTTTAAAGGGCAGCCGCAAGATCCGGGCGTGTTTGTATGGATTGCAGAAGGCGTGGATTATTTAGGAAAAACACTTCTAAAGGAAAGGAAGTGTTACCTTAATAAGATAAAGAATTTATGACTACTAACGGTGAACAGTAAACGAAGAATTATTACAGAATTTTATTCTGCGCCTTGATCTTATTTTTCATTCATTTCCACAATACCCACTTTATCTTCATGATGTCCTGATTCTAATATCTGGCTCGAAATACTATAGAAAAAACGGGCTGTACGGTCATCCGGGTCAATTTCTGTTACTTGTTTGAAAGCTTCGTTTGCCTTTTCAAAAGATTTGTTTAGATAATTAGTCACGCCTTCATTAAAAACAGAAAGCGTGTTCAACTTGTTTTCCATTTGCTGTTGTTCATCACAACTAAAACATTCATGAACATTTATGGAATGATGCTTTCCTTTTAGCTGAACAAGGCCAAGGTTCCGCAGGTGAAAATCTGATTTATTGTCAATTTGATTCAAACTTGCCTGGCTCAACAAAATGCTTGCTTTGAAATGCTTGGTAAGGCTTTCTACTCTCGAAGCAGTATTTACCGTATCAGAAATAGTACATGCATCCATTCGGTGGAAATCACCGGTAATGCCCATTATAAGCGGGCCCGTATGCATACCGATTCCGATTTGAATCGGTGATTTATTGTTTTGAATTAATACTTTATTCAACTGGCCCACTTCTTTTTGCATAGCTATTGCAGCGTGCAAAGCGTCATTCGCATTTAACGGAAAAATAGCCATAATAGAATCTCCGAGATATTGATTGATAAATCCGTTATTCGCACGAATGATAGGGCCCATTCTTTCATTAAACAAGCAGATAAAAGCAAAGGTTTCTTCAGGCGACATTTGTTCTGACAAGCTGGTATAATTGCGTATATCGGTAAACAATACTGTTACAATTTTTTCCACCTGGTCGCCCAATTTTACTTCTGTTATTACCTGGTGTCCCAGTGATTTTAAAAATTCATGCGGTACAAATTTTTCCGTTGCGTCAAAAATCCTGCGCATTGCCTCTTCTCTTTCATTCGCTTCACGGATATTTTTTTCATAAAGTAAAGAGCTTTCAATTGCTGATGAAGATTGCAAAGCAAGTGTGGTAAGCAGTTTTAGCGAGCCTGCTGTGTATTTATCAGCTTCATTACTGGCAAGAATAATAGCACCCATGATACGGTGCTTAACCCTTAGTGCTGAAAAAATAACAGATTGAACTTCAGGCAAAATAATTCCTGCCTCTTTCAATATCGAAATATCGCCAATAATTTCTGACTGGCCGCCTAAAACTATTTTGCGTAAAAGGGGCAGTTCCTTATTAATTTTTCCCTGGTCAAAAAAAAGTGTACCGACTGAAGCTTCTACTTTCATCACTTTGCTTTCTTCATCCCACAATGCTACTACGCCAAAATCAGATTTAATTACATGAATCGCTTCTTCCAACGCAATTTGGGCAATAGCATTGGCGCCAATTGTTTGAGCCAGCTTATCAGAAAAATTAAAGATCAGGTTTATCTCCTGGTAGAGATTCAATACTTCGCTACCCAACTTTTTTCTTTCCTGGTCTTTCTGTAATAATACCAACAAAAACTTCGCTATAAATTCACCCTGGTTTTTATTATCCTTTACAATTCCTATTACTTCATCTTCAAACACAACAGGAACTTCATAACCATATAATGGTTGCCCATAAACGAATAATTCTTTCCCGCCGGGATCTTGAACGCACACATTTAAATCAATACGGCTAATCATCTCTGCGAGGAGATCAGCCGTATTATTTTTCTTCGAAAAAATGTTTTTTAAAGTTGCTTTAGCCATAATCTTTTTACTTGTATCAATGGGAACTAAAGCCCCAGAACTTCCTTTGCTTTGTTTAAAATCATTTCAGGATCAAAAGGTTTTGTCATATAAAGATCGGCGCCAACTTCCTGGCCTTTTTGCCGGTCTAATTCCTGGCCTTTTGCGGTAAGAAGTACTATAAATACTTTGTTAAGTTGTAATTCTTTTTTTACCCGCCGGCAAACTTCCATTCCATTCATTTTTGGCATCATCACGTCTAAAAAAACCAGTTGAGGATTTTCGGCCTGTATAATTTCCAAAGCTTCTTCTCCATTTTGAGCTGAAAAAAATTCTACATCATCATCTTCCAATTCTTCGAGTGTTTGTTCAAGTAACATCCGGATGTGTGCTTCATCATCTACGATCAAAAGTTTTTGTTCCATTTTTAATTCTTAGTTTTTAGTTCTTAGTTATACGATCTGCCATAAAAAGAGAAATAGAAATTATCATTATTTCTTCGTTTACTGTTGGGGCAATCTGCTTCATTCAGCTTTTCGCTTTTGCCTTATGCGTCACCTACTGATAAATGAAAAACAACACGTTTTCCAATCCTTTCTCAAAGCGCAATGTTTTTACTATCTCCTGTTTACCCGAATAGAAAGAATTTAAAATGATAATATCCGGCTTTGCCGCAATAGCTTCCGCAGCCAGTTCTTTTCCGTCAGATTCTACCACCTGGTATCCCTTAGTTTGTAATACTTCGGTAAGAGAACGTACCGCCGCTGCATCTTCATCCACCACCATCACTTTTTTCTTCGATTTACCTTGTTCCAGTAAATTTCCAACCTCGGTGAAAAGTTGTGCTGTATCAATTGGTTTGGTAAGATACCTGTCAACGCCAATCCTGAAACCTCTCGCTTTATCCTGTACAATTGACAAAATAATGATAGGAATATCCATCGTTTGAGGATCATTTTTGAGGATCGCAGCTACATCAAACCCATTCATTTCGGGCATCATCACGTCGAGAATAATAAGATCCGGGCGATTTTTCCGGATACATTCCAAAGCTTCTTTTCCATTGGTTGCCTGCTCAATTAAATAACCCGCTTCACTCAATTCCTGCTCAAGCAGCGAGCGAATAGAATCGTCGTCATCAACAACCAATATTCTTGAGTTAGTTCCCTTGGCTTTTAGCTCCGGAAAAACCATTTGTTCTTTCAATTGTTTCACCAGGTCTTCAAGATGAATAGGTTTCTTCTGGCCAACTTTGTTATTTTCAGAAGGATTAAAAGGAATTGCAAAAGAGAAGGTACTTCCTTTGCCCACTTCACTATCAACCCATATCCGGCCTCCGTGATGTTCCACAATCTCTTTACAAATGGGTAAGCCGAGCCCGGTACCTTTGGGCTTATCAGTAAGCGTATCACCACCTACCTGTTTGAACTGCTCAAAAACGGCCCCGTAGTCTTCCGGCGCTATCCCAATGCCGGTATCCTTAACACTTACTATCACTTCATCACCTTTTTGATAAACACGGCAGGTTACATCACCCTTTTCCGTAAACTTCACTGCGTTGGAAAAGAGGTTAATCACCACCTGGATTAGTTTGTCAGTATCTCCAACAACATAGGGAACACCTTCATCAATTTTTTTGACGAGCTCAATATCTTTTTGTTCAAAAAGAGAAGTGGTAGCCAAAACCGCTCGTTCTGCGACTTCTGCAAGAGATACATTTTCCTGGTTCCATTCCATTCTGCCTGCTTCGATCTTTGCAAGGTCAAGCACATCATTTATGAGATGAGTTAACCTTTCTCCCTCTGAAATAACTACCTGCAGGTTTTCATTTACCTGGTTCACAGTTTTTGCTGTTTTGGGATCTGATTGATCTACGATCGGGAAGATTTTATCGTGAAGCCTTTTACTGATAATTTTAGCAAAGCCTAACACTGAAGTAAGTGGTGTTCTTAATTCATGGCTGACTGTAGAAAGAAAAGCGCTTTTGGCTTCATTGGCCTTCTCAGCAATTTTAGTTGCTTTTTCTGCTTCCATTTTTGCGTTCCCCACATCTTCAAACAACTGCGCATTTCTTAAAGCAACACCAACAGAAGAAGCAATAGTAGAAAGCAGCCGCAGGTCATTTTCATCAAAACGATTTTCCTGCTCGGTACTTTGCACACTCAACACACCAACAATTTCATCGGCGACGGGGATAGGTACACCCAGGTAAGACGCCGCAGGAATGCCTACTCTATTGAGTCCCAACTGATCAGTATGTTCATCCACGTCCTTATTGATCAGCAAAGGCGCGCCTTTTAAAATAATGTTTGAAGTAAGTCCTTCGCCTAATTTCATGGGCGCCATATTATCGCCAAATTGATAAGGGAAGGAGATAATGTTTGTTTTTTTATTAAGCAATGCGAGGTAAACAATATTAGCATTGAATAAATCGCGCAACTGGTCACCCACAAGGTGGATCAGGTCATTCGCATTTAATTTTGATGCCAGTGCTTTGCTGATGTTGTTTACTGTTGCCAATTCTGAAGCCCGTTGTTTTGCCTGGGCAAGAAGATGATTGGTTTCATCAAACAAACGGGCATTTTCCAGGGCTACGCTCATACTATTGGTAAGCGTTGTTAGTAAGCGAAGATCTGATTCCGAAAATGCATTTTCGCTATCTACATTTTGCAGGCTGACCGATCCTTTTACTACATCTCCAACTATCATCGGAACAAATATTACGGACTTTGGCGGCTCACCAATGGTAACATTTATACCACTGTATTTCTTTGCTGTTTCAATAAAGTTTTCATTAATAAGGATCGGCTTCCTGGATGTGATCAACTCTTTGTTGATCCAATTGATAGGTTTGGGCTCACTGTGAAGCCTGACTCCTTTTTCTATTGCAAATTGCCAGTTCTCAAGATCATTTGTATGGTCAAATGTTCTGATAACGAGGGTTTGGCTATCAGGAAATAATTCGCACAAACGTTCTCCAACCAGCTCGTAAATTGCCTCGATATTCATTTCTTTCACCAACCCTTCCTGAACACTGTTAATAACGCCCAATTCGGCAGTCCGCTGTTCGGTCTCCTTTAACAGGCGTGTGGTTTCGTCAAAAAGCCTTGCATTTTCCAAAGCCACACTCATTGCTGAAACTACGGTTTGAAGCAGCCGCACGTCAGAATCATTAAATGCATTCTCTTTTTCATAATTGCTCATGCTTACCATGCCTATCGCCTTGCCGGAAGCCATGATAGGCACTGCCATAAAAGATTTTTCCATTTGGGTTCCGGGCAAATTATAAGAACCCAGTTCTTGCATCCTCTCTTCCAGTTTCTCGTTAATGATTTGTGTCTTACCTGTTTCATAAACATATTTTGACATTCCCCCCATCGGCGACGGTTTGACATCAATAATTTTCCCCTGGTCGCGGACGTAAGGATAAAAAACCTGGTTGGTTTCAGGAGAAAATATACGAATGTCTATATCAAGCGTATGCATTACATCACTTAGCTTATTACCAATCAACTCATAAATGGACTGCATGTTCAATTCCTTAGCCAGTCCTTCCTGAACACTGTTAATTACCGCTAATTCGCTCACCCGGTCGCTTAGCTCTGAAGTTCTTTCTTTAATAGTTTCTTCCAGTTCGCGATGTTTTTCTTTCAGTTTGCGTGTGCGCCACCTGAGAATTAAGAATCCGATAAATAAAAACACAAGCGCGTATATCAAATAAGCCCACCAGGTGCTGTACCACGGAGGAAGAATCGTAAAAGGATAGACAGCCTCTTTGCTGATCTTGTTATAAATATTTTTGGCTCTTACGTGAAAAACATATTTGCCAGACGAAAGATTAGTATATTCTTTATAGGTATTCTTTCCCCATGAGCTCCAGCCTTTATCAAAGCCTTCCATCCATGTTTGGTACTGTGTCTTATTTTCATTTTCATAAAAAGGAGCTGCATATTCAAAGCGCAATGAATTGTGATCAAATTTTATTTCAGGCGTCGTATTCGTTGCAACAACTGGATCAAGCCGCAAAGTATCAGACGAAATTTTGTGGATCAAAGTTTGATAAGGGGCATCCACGTTTCTTTTTAATTTTTCATTAAAATGAATGAGCCCGTCCGGAAAAAGAAACCATGCCGTTTTATTTAAGTCTGGAAAAACCCGGGAAAGGTTTTCATCTGTAACCGGTAACAAGGTTGTTGAATCTAATTGATATCCTCCGGCTGCTTTGGGTATTGCGATTACAGCCTGTCCACTATCCGCGCTTTTCCTTACAGCTAACCAGATTTTTCCGGAAGAATCCTCCGTTGCATAAAAGTTTTTGAAACCTGCAAACGGTGTTTTTTCAAACTGTTTTTTAGCTCCGTCGAAAGTATAAGTTGCAGAATCAGAACGGAAATAAACCCGATGATTCATTGTAAACAAAATATTAAAAGAAGGATCGAAACCAGGTGCATTCGAAAAGTTTTGAACAATGGTTTTTGAAACTTCAGGAGCGCCATTGGAATCAAAGTAAGGTGTAATACGATAGGGAATGCCGTTTTGAGAAAGCACCCATATATCACCGTTCTGTGACTCCTCCATAAAATGGATTTCACCGGTTACGTCCGGGATGTAACCAAGAAGTTTCCAACCAGTTTCCGTTTCAGGTTTTCGCTCAAATAAGCTAACTCCAAAAGTAGTAGTGACATACAATAAATCCGGGTATTTTTTTGATATCGTTAAAGCAGCAATCTGAAAATTATTATTGATGGAAGGATGCACCAGAATCACCTTTCCATTTTTTATCTCATACAATCCAGTGTTTGCCACAAGCAAAGTTTCCCTGTCCACGACCAAATCAAAAACCTGGTTTCGCGGCACATTATCCACTGTTTCAAACTTCGAAGTCTCTGAGTTATACCGTAATAAACCATTTTGCGTGCCCACATATAAATCTCCATTAGGAAGGCGTGCCATAGAGAGAGGTTGTGCTATTACCCCGCTTTGCAAATCGAAGACAGTGAATGGCGAATTGTAATCTACTTTTGAAATTCCGTTATCCATTGCCAGCCATAAATCCCCTTTAGGATCAATATAGGGCGAATAAATAATATTGCTCGGCAAGCCGGAACTACGATTAATTAATTGCAATACTTTTCCCTGGGGATTCATAATTACCAGGCCTATCCCTAAAACTGATATGGCATAGTTGCCACCAATCTGCAAGCCCTTGTAAACAGTATTACCGCTGGTAAAAATTTTGTCATCTGAAGTTTTAAAAGGAGTAAAGTCTTTTCCATCAAAAAGATAAAGCCCATGAGTAAAACTGGCCAGGAGGTATTTCTTGGGGCCATCTTGGTTGCCGGTTCCGGAATAAGGTAACATTATCTGCATCCTGTCTTTTCCTAAAAATTCGCTACCTGGAATTAAGGTAAGGGAATCATTTACCATTTTCAAAAGACCTACACCTTGTTCATGCACATAGAAATCATTATCAATATAAAAACTGTACATGAAATGCGTTTCCGGATCCCATGTTTTGATGCTCCATTTTTCATTTTTTCCACCGGCAATTTTGGTGAGCCTAAATAATCTTTCCCTGGTTTGGAAGTAAACACCATTATCAGTAGCATGAATTGACCATACATCAAAAAAATCACGTTTATCTTTTGGGACAAATTCTAAAAGGGAGTGCTCAACAGTTTCTCCCTTTTCATCGCTTTCCAGGTAACCAAAATCTCCGGAAGCCCCATAATAAATCGTTCCATTCTTATCTTTATCAAAGTTCCTCACGATTACCGATGAAGCCGGCGCTGCAATTTTGTTCCAGTTCACTCCGTCATACTCCAGGATATTGCCTTTGTTGGTGGTGTTCCCAAAATACATGATACCGTTATCGCCCTGGATAACACTCCAGTTAGTTGCACTTGCATTGTATTCTTTGGCGCTGTAGTTGGTAATAAAGGGCAAACCCTTTTCTGTCCCCGGCTGGGCCCTGGAAGCAAATGCAGATAAGATAAGTAAAAGTGCAAAGATGCTTTTAAAAAATGGTTTCCGGGTCTTTACAAAGCAGGGCCTGTTCATAAATATTTTTTGAACGGTTACAAAATACAACATGTGTATTTTCAAATGGGACAGCAATAATTTTTCACAGAATAAGTCGCGGCGAGAACAAAAAGAATTTAGTAAATATATAAAATTTGAGCTAAAAAATTTATTCCTTTTAGCTATTCATTCATAAGGAAAGGGGCCGTATCGATCAAAGTTTCTGATACTTATGCCAGTAAAGCGACTTTTAAGAAAGATTTTTATTTTGGCTTAGCTTACTACCTATACTCTCTTTTATACCTGTTCTGAAACAGACCAATATTATATCCCGCGCGGATTACAGGACTTATATAGCCATGCTGGTCGCGGTAGGGTGAGTTGGGATCGCCGGAAACATCCCACATGATGGACAAATAATAATAACTATTGCCGCCTCTTTCCCTTCCACCGGCATATCCGACACCAATTAAGAAGCTATTGGCGTCCACGCTGTTTTTTTGGGCACCGCTGCCAGCTAGGTTAGGAATGTATTTGAGGTGTATTGAATTATATTCATATTGAGCCGTAGCGAAAAGAAAATTTACAGGAAACAATCTTACAAAAGCGCCGGGTCCATAGGTGGTTTGCCTGAGTTTATCTCCCGAATAATAATCTTTTTGAGATAAATAATTGAGGTTAAAAGTGATACCGGCATCCATCCAGTTAGTAACACTATAGCCAAGTTGTGGCGTGATTCCCAACATGGTACTACCGCTCGCAAAACCGAGATTGGCGCTTCCGCCGGTAAATAATCTTTCTTTTTGAAACTTGCTACTTTTCTCTTTCGGTGGTTGCTCTTTCGTTTGCGCACTAACCTGTAAACAAATGGGTATTAATAAGAAGATAATTACTTTTTTCATGGTACAAATTTATGTCAGTTCCGCTGCTATTATAAAACGAATTTAAACGAACGAATTTTAAACGATACGTTAATATAATTTAGTGGAGTGGAAAACCCAATTCGTTTGCAGCAGCGATTTATTTTGTATTTTAAATCAATGAAAAAAGTCCACTGAATGCTAAATGACGTTGTTGCCTTGAGCTGATTTTTATATACGAGGAAAAACAAGCTCATTATCTTTTATGTTTTGGTTAATAATCATCGAAGTTCAGCCACTGAAATAAGAAAAGGAATTTAAAGATTTATTCAAAATATAAGAGACAATTACTAAAAGAGTAATCATTATTTAATACCGGCGATTTTGCCGCGTACGCTTTTATTTCGTACATTTAAGCCACTGCGGATTCTTAATTTGTCTACAGCTATTCTAAGCTGTTATTTAGAGAAATTCAAAAATTTTATTGAATGAGTGCTTCTGTTTATATCGCTATTGGATTTATTGTTTTTATTCTTATTGTCGCGGCAGCAATTTCGTGGTTCAACAGTTATAAAAAGAAAAGGGAAAAACAAAAGCAACTCCAAAAGTTCAATGATTTTGTGATTAACAATAACCTGACGATTGATAGCAAACAAAGATTCAATAAAAATATAATTGGAATCGACCGGTTAAACTTTGTAGTGGTTTTTTTAGATAATAAAACAAAGAAATTTCTTTTGATACGTCTTAAAGATCTTGCAGACTGCCGGTTGATCAAAGAAAGAAACCCGACATCGGGCCACGTGAACCGTATTTATTTGCAATGCATTTTCAGGCATAAAGAAAAACAGGAAGAGATTTTACCCTTTTATAATGAAATGAACGATGATGTTTACATGATGATGCGACTGTCAAAAAGAGCGGCTTATTGGGCGAAAAGGATCAATATTTTCAGGGAAGCTGCAAAGCTTAAAAATCAAAACCTGGTAAGTGCCTGAAAAGGACAATTTTTATAGTAAGAATTTTTTCAAACAACAAAACAACAAATTACCGTGATATCTGTTATTATACAAGTAAATTTGTAATTCCGAACCAATCTATTATTTAAACCTATTTTGGTGAAGAAAGCGCTTTTTTTAACCGTTACCTTCTAATTATAGCCATCTCTTCTTTTGCCCAGAAAAAGTACACTATCAGTGGAACCATCAGGGATCAGAAAAGTGGTGAAACACTCATTGGCGCTACTATTGTATTAGTTGGAAACGGAACTTACAGCGTGTTAAGCAATGCCTATGGATTTTATTCGATTACAGCCCCCGAAAATGATTATTTTCTTCTTGCCAGCTTTTCAGGATACCAGAATGATACTTTAAAAATTTCCCTTACAAAGCATAGAGTGCAGGATATTTCATTAACACCCCAGGCAACCCAATTGCAGGAAGTGGTTATAAATGCAGAAAAGAAACGATATCACACAAACGCTGCCGGGCATGCAAAAGATTTCTATGAATGAAATAAAGAATGTTCCGGTTTTGTTTGGTGAAAAAGATATTTTAAAAACCATCCAGCTACTTCCCGGAATAAAATCGGCTGGGGAAGGTTCTTCAGGTTTTTTTGTTCGTGGCGGAGGCGCTGATCAAAACCTGATATCGTTAGATGAAGCAACTGTTTACAATGCTTCACATCTGCTTGGATTTTTTTCAACTTTTAATTCTGACGCCATTAAAGATGTGACTGTTTATAAAGGCGATATGCCGGCGCAATATGGAGGCCGTTTGTCTTCATTACTGGACATAAAAATGAAAGACGGCAATGATAAAGAATTATAAATTTAGTGGCGGCATCGGGCTGATTTCTTCACGATTAAATGTTGAAGGGCCGATCGTAAAAAACAAAGGATCCTTTATGATAAGTGCCCGCAGAACCTATGCTGATCTATTTTTAAAGCTTTCCCACGATAGCGATGTGAACCAAAGCATACTTTACTTTTATGACCTGAATGCAAAGGCCAATTACCAGTTCAATGAAAATAACCGGATTTATTTATCAGGCTATTTTGGCAAGGATAATTTAGGTTATGGCCACCAGTTTGGCATCAGACTGGGGCAACGGCACCGGCACATTCAGATGGAATCATATTTTCAACAATAAATTGTTTTCCAACACTTCACTTATTTACAGCAATTACAATTATAACATCAGTATAAATCAAACAATCAATAAACTTAGCATTCTTTCAAGAATAAAAGATTTGAGCTTAAAAGAAGACCTGCAGTATTATGCCGGAAGCAAAAATAAAGTCAATTTTGGTTTCAATATTACGCGCCACATTTTTACGCCCGGCAATTTTAAAACTTCAGAATAGTTCTTCTTATAATTCTTTAATACTTCCCGACAAATACGCGTTTGATGCGGCTGCTTATGTTTCAGACGAATGGAACGTAAATGACAAGCTCAAAATAAATGCGGGTTTGCGCATTTCTTCATTTGCTATGGTTGGCCCGGGTGATTTTTACACTTATGATAGTAGTGGTAACATAAAAAACACCGCAACTTATTCTGCAGGCAAAATTGTAAAGTCGTATCTAAATACCGAGCCGCGTTTTGCAGCTAACTTCCAATTAAATGATTTTAGTTCGGTTAAAGCTTCCTATTCCCGAAACGTCCAAAATCTCCATTTGCTTTCTAATTCTACAGGAAGCAATCCCACTGATCTATGGATACCGAGCAGCAACAATGTAAAGCCCGAAATTGCAGACCAGATTTCAGGAGGATATTACCGGAATATCGGCGACAACAAATTTGCTTTTTCAGCAGAAGTATATTATAAATACCTGCAAAACCAAATTGATTATAAAAACGGAGCGTTGTTGGTAGCCAACCAATTGGTAGAATCTCAATTGGTTTTTGGAAAAGGACGCGCTTATGGATTGGAATTATATTTCAAGAAAAAATATGGTAAATTAAATGGCTGGATAAGCTATACACTTTCACGAACAGAACGAAAAATTGATGGAGTCAATAACAATTCGTGGTATCCTGCCACACAGGATCAAACCCATAATCTTTCTATTGTGGCCATTTACCAGCTTAACAAAAAATGGACATTTTCTTCTGATTTTGTTTTTAATACCGGCAACGCGGTCACATGGCCTTCGGGAAAATATGATGTAAATGGAAGAACAATTTTTTATTATACCGAAAGAAACGGATACAGGATGCCAGCCACAATCACCGGCTTGATATAAGCGCCACTCTGGAAGGAAAGAAAACAAAGAAATTTGAAAGAAGCTGGACCTTTTCAGTTTACAATGTCTATGGCAGGGAAAATCCTTATTTTGTCCAGTTCCAGGATGATCCGGCCAATCCGGAAAAAACACAGGCAGTGCAATATTCATTATTCAGATGGGTTCCATCAGTTACTTATAATTTTAAATTTTAAGGCAGATGAGAATTGACAAAATAAATTTTCTCTATTTTGCCTGGTTTTCTGCTCATTATCTGGAGTTGTAAAAAAGTAATTGATGTAAATCTCAAAAATGCGGATTCCGAAATTGGTGATCACCGGCGAAATCAACAACCTCCCAGGGCCTTATAAAGTAACCATTTCAAAGTCAGCAAATTTCACTTCCAATAATGATTTTCCGCCTGTTTCAGGTGCTTTGGTGACTATAACAGAATCAGTAGAATTACGGAAAAACTTTAAGGAAAAAGAACCTGGGCAATTATTTTACAAGAAAAGATAAAAGGAAAACCCGGCGAAAGCTATACCCTTAATGTTTCAGTTGATGGAAAAACATATACTGCTACTTCTGTAATGCCGAAACCAGTGCGGCTCGATTCGTTGAACTTTGTTATTAGGGAAGAAGTAAAATGATTTATCCCGTAGCCAATTTCCAGGATCCGGTCGGATGAACATAATTATTACCAGTTTATCGAATTTGTAAACGGAAAAAATTTAAGAAATGGAAGAGGAAATTCGGTATTTGATGATCGGCTTTCTGACGGAAGATATATAACAAGAACCTTTATATGATGATAGTGCGGATATAAAAACCGGCGTTACACTGAAGAGTTCAAATGAATTGCATTGATAGTTCGGTTTTTAACTATCTAAATGAATTGTTGCAAATTTCCGGGAATGGTGGCGGTTTTTCAAGCCCAGCACCAGCCAATCCTGAAAGTAATATCAGTGGCGGCGCATTGGGTTATTTCAGCGCAAATACCGTTAGCTCAAAAACGGTAGAAATACAGTAAGAAAAAACAGTAAACAAAGTTTTCTTAAGAGATTTTTATTTAGTGTATGTCCAAAGTTGCACAAAAAAAGGAGTAAGATTCACTCCTACTCCTTTTATATTCTATTAAACAAAAGTTCAAATATTATTCTTCTTCATCAAATGCCATCGCTTCTTTGGTAGTCATCAGCAATTCATATTCTTCTTTGCTACCAACGATCATGTTTTCAAATTCTCTTAATCCTGTACCTGCAGGTATCGGATGACCGGTAATTACATTTTCTTTCAGGCCAAGCATAGTATCTGTTTTTCCCTGTATAGCAGCAGAAGACAATACTTTGGTTGTTTCCTGGAAGGATGCGGCAGATATCCAGCTTTGAGTTCCCAATGAAGCTTTTGTAATACCCAGCAACAACGGAGATGAAGTTGCAGGATGTGCATCACGGAATTCAACCAGTCTTTTTATCAGCACGGCGAAGGATTGAATTTTCTTCTCTTACTTCTCTTAGAGTCACAATCTTTCCCGGACGCATTTTGTGTGCTTTCCCCGGAATCAGTAACTACTTTCTTATCAAAGATCCAGTCATTTTCTGCATTAAAGTCATACCTGTCTTCAGTATCTCCTTCAAGGAATTTGGTATCGCCTGCATCTTCGATGGTTACTTTACGCATCATCTGGCGAACGATAACTTCAATATGTTTGTCATTGATCTTTACACCTTGCAAACGGTAAACTTCCTGTATTTCATTCACTACATATTCCTGAACGGCAAATGGTCCTTTGATAGAAAGAATATCCGCAGGAGCAATTTGTCCGTCAGATAATGCAACACCTGCTTTAATAAAGTCGCCTTCCTGAGCAAGAATCTGCCTGGTAAGAGGAACCAAATATTTCTTAATAACACCATCTCTTGCTTCAACAATGATTTCACGGTTACCACGCTTGATATTACCAAATGAAACCACACCATCAATTTCAGAAACTACTGCAGGGTTTCCCGGGTTTCTTGCTTCAAACAATTCAGTAACACGTGGCAAACCACCGGTGATATCTCTCAGTTTACCTAACACACGAGGTATTTTCACCACTACCTGTCCTGCTTTTACATCTTCGCCTTCTTCCATTGTAATATGTGAACCGGCGGGCAGGTTATATCTCTTTAGAATCCTTCTTTCCTTCAATGATCATAGAAGGAATACGTGTTTTATCTTTTGTTTCGATAACCACTTTTTCCCTGTGCCCTGTTTGTTCATCGGCTTCTTCACGATAGGTAACACCTTCAATAATATTTTCAAATTTCAATTCACCATCAATTTCAGAAACAATTACATTGTTAAACGGATCCCATGTACAAATCACATCGCCTTTGCTCACTTTTTGACCGTCTTTTACATTCAATGTAGAACCATAAGGAACGTTATTATTAATCAGTAACCGGTCATTTTTTACATCCATTATTCTCACTTCACCTGTACGCCCGATAACCACTTTTATCTTTATCTCCTGCATTATTTACAGCATCTACTGTACGTAATCCATCAAATTGAATGGTTCCGTCAAATTTAGCAGTCAAGGTAGATTCTACTGAAGCAGAACCTGCAACACCACCCACGTGGAAGGTACGCAAGTGTAAGCTGTGTTCCCGGCTCACCAATTGATTGTGCAGCAATAATACCTACCGCATCACCTTTCTGAGCAGTATATCCGGAAGCAAGGTTTTTACCATAACATCTTACACAAACACCCCGGCGGCTTTCGCAGGTAAGAACAGAACGAATTTCCATACTTTCAACGCCCGCTTCTGTAATGGCATTTGCAATATCTTCCGTAATGCTGTCGCCTGCTTCAACCAGAATTTCATCTGTAAGAGGATCATATACATTGTGCAATGAAGTTCTTCCTAGAATCCTGTCGTATAATGGTTCAATAATATCTTCATTATCTTTCAATGCAGAAACTGTAATTCCTCTTAAAGTACCGCAATCTTCTTCATTGATCACCACATCCTGGGCCACATCCACCAAGCCTTCTTGTAAGATAACCGGCATCCGCAGTTTTCAGCGCTGTATCTGCAAGACCTTTACGGGCACCATGTGTAGAGATGAAGTATTCCAATACATTCAATCCGTCTTTAAAGTTGGAAAGGATCGGATTTTCAATGATCTCACTTCCTGTACTTCCTGACTTACGTGGTTTTGCCATCAATCCCCTGATACCTGCAAGCTGTTTGATCTGTTGTTTAGAACCACGGGCACCTGAATCAAGCATCATGTAAACTGAATTAAATCCTTGTTTATCTGCTGCCAGTTCCTGGATCAAAGTTTCTGTAAGGCGTGTATCCACACGGCTCCAGATATCGATGATACCGTTGTATCTTTCATTATTGGTAATCAAACCTGCATTATAGTTATCCCACACTTCATCTACTTCGCCTGATGCATTTTCAATCATTGATACTTTAGTTTCAGGAATGATAAGATCGTTTATGTTGAAGGATAAACCTCCTTTAAATGCCATACGGAAACCCAAGTTGCTTAATATCATCAAGGAATTTAGCTGTTGTAGGAATATTTGTCCATTTTATAATGTCGCCGATGATTTCGCGCAAAGATTTCTTGGTAAGTAATGCATTTACGAAACCTGCGCTTTTTGGAACATGTTGGTTAAAAATTACACGGCCAACTGTTGTTTCTATCAAGCTTATTGGTAAGAGAACCGTCATTATTCCGTATATTCACTTTTACTTTAATACCTGCATGAAGATCAACTTTACGCTCGTTATACGCAATGATCACTTCTTCAGGAGAATAAAAAGTTTTCCCTTCACCTTTTACGGGTTCTTCAGGAGTTGATTTTTTACCCTTTGTAATATAGTACAATCCCAATACCATATCCTGCGAAGGAAGCGTAATAGGCGTACCATTTTGAGGGTTCAAAATGTTATGTGAAGAAAGCATCAGCATTTGAGCTTCCAAAATGGCTGCACTGCTCAAAGGAACGTGAACCGCCATCTGGTCACCATCGAAATCCGCGTTGAATGCTGTAGTTACCAACGGATGAAGCTGTATCGCTTTTCCTTCAATCAATTTAGGCTGAAATGCCTGGATAGACAATCTGTGCAATGTCGGGGCACGATTCAGCATGATCGGGTGCCCTTTCAAAATATTTTCAAGAATATCCCAGATGATCGCTTCTTTCTTATCAACCAGTTTCCTGGCACTCTTCACTGTTTTTACGATTCCTCTTTCGATAAGTTTGCGGATAATAAATGGCTTAAATAATTCTGCAGCCATATCTTTTGGCAAACCACATTCGTGCATTTTTAATTCAGGACCAACAACAATCACCGAACGGCCTGAATAGTCAACACGTTTACCCAAAAGATTCTGACGGAAACGTCCTTGTTTACCTTTCAATACATCACTCAAAGATTTTAATGCACGTCCGCCTTCTGCTTTCACCGCATTTGATTTACGGGAATTATCAAACAGGGAATCAATAGCTTCCTGCAACATACGTTTCTCATTTCTGAGAATCACTTCAGGCGCTTTAATTTCCAATAATCTTTTCAAACGATTGTTACGAATGATAACACGACGATAAAGATCATTCAAATCAGAAGATGCAAAACGTCCGCCATCCAAAGGCACCAAGGGACGAAGTTCCGGCGGAATTACAGGAATGTATTGCATCACCATCCATTCAGGACGGTTATTAATTCTTGTGTTGGCATCACGGAAACCTTCTACTACGCTAAGGCGTTTCAAAGCATCTGCTTTACGTTGCTGCGAAGTTTCATTAGCAGCTGAGTTACGAAGGTCAAATGACAACTGATCAAGATCAATTCTTTGCAGCATATCATGAACTGCTTCCGCGCCCATTTTTGCAATGAACTTATCAGGATCTTCATCAGGAAGCATCTGGTTTTCTTTCGGAAGAGTATCGAAGATATCGAGGTATTCTTCCTCAGTTAAAAGGTCACCATAATTTTGTCCTTTATCAGCCCTGATACCGCCCTGGATTACCACATATCTTTCATAATACACAATGGTCTCCAATTTTTTAGAGCTCATTCCCAGCAGGTATCCAATCTTATTGGGCAATGATTTAAAATACCAGATATGAACCACTGGAACTACCAGTTTGATGTGTCCCATTCTTTCACGACGCACTTTCTTTTCTGTAACTTCAACACCACAACGGTCACAAACAATTCCTTTATAACGGATACGCTTGTATTTTCCGCAAGCACATTCATAATCCTTCACAGGACCGAAAATCCTTTCGCAGAACAAACCATCTCTTTCTGGTTTGTAGGTACGGTAGTTAATGGTTTCAGGCTTTAAAACTTCACCGTAGCTTCTTTCAAGATAGAATCAGGGGAAGTAAGGCCGATGGTAATTTGAGAAAACGTTGGACGTGGACGATTTTCCTTTCTTTGCATATATTTTTAAGCTTTGAGCTCTTAGTTTTAACGGACTAAAAGCGAAATTTTAATTATTTGTTGGTTTACTGCGCGAAAAGCCGAACCCTCAGCGATCCAATTATTCAAACTGAAGATCTAATCCCAAACCTCTCAATTCATGAACCAATACATTGAATGATTCTGGAACGCCTGGCCTTGGAATGTTATCTCCTTTTACAATTGCTTCATAGGTTTTTGCTCTTCCGATTATATCATCAGATTTTAAGGTGAGCAGTTCCTGGAGTATGTTAGATGCGCCATAAGCTTCCAATGCCCAAACTTCCATTTCACCAAATCTTTGTCCACCGAATTGAGCTTTACCACCCAAAGGTTGTTGAGTGATCAAACTGTATGGCCCGATAGAACGTGCATGCATTTTGTCATCAACCATGTGGTGCAACTTAATAATGTAGATAATTCCCACAGTTGCTTTTTGGTCAAAGCGTTCGCCGGTTTCACCATCATATAAGTAAGTATGGCCAAATGTTGGAAGTTTTGCTTTTTCTATTTCCTGTGCAATTTCGTCTACCGAAGCTCCGTCAAAAATCGGAGTACCATAAGTTTTTCCCAGTTTTTCGCCTGCCCATCCAAGAACCGTTTCATAAATCTGGCCAAGGTTCATACGGCTCGGTACACCCAAGGGATTCAATACAATATCTACCGGAGTTCCATCTTCAAGGAACGGCATATCTTCCTGCCTTACAATTTTTGCAACGATACCTTTGTTACCGTGGCGGCCTGCCATTTTATCTCCCACTTTCAGCTTACGCTTCACACCAAGATAAACTTTAGCCAGTTTCAATACCCCCGCAGGCAATTCATCACCAATGGAAATATTGAATTTCTCACGCTTGTATCTTCCTAATTCTTCGTTGTATTTAATATTGTAATTGTGCAACAGAACATTGATGTGTTCATCAGTTTTTGTATCACCTGTCCAACCAAGCGGATTTACATTTTGATAATCGATGTTGCCCAGGTTTTTTTGAGTAAACTTAGCGCCTTTACCAATCAACATCTCGCCAAAGTTGTTGCTCACGCCGGCAGATGTTTTATCTTTCAAAAAGTCACGAGCAGTTTACTGATCAAAAGTTCCAACAGGTCCGCATCATTTTTTTCATGAGTTCTGTCGATCTTTTCTAAAATGCGTTTTTTCTTTTACTTTACCATTTTTATCTTTTTTGGCGCGTTGGAACAATTTCTTATCAATTACCACACCTTCAGTTCCACTCGGCGCTTTCAAAGAAGCATCTTTTGCATCCCCGGCTTTATCACCAAAAATCGCACGCAACAATTTCTCTTCAGGAGTAGGATCGCTTTCACCTTTTGGAGTGATCTTACCGATGATGATATCGCCTTCTTTCACATGAGCACCCACACGGATCATACCATTTTGATCCAGATCCTTTGTAGCTTCTTCACTGATATTTGGAATATCCGGCGTCAATTCTTCTTCTCCTAATTTAGTGTCACGAACTTCCAGTTCAAACTCATCAATATGAATAGAAGTAAACAAATCTTCTTTTACCACTTTTTCACTGATCACGATCGCATCTTCAAAGTTGTAACCTTTCCAGGGCATGAAAGCCACTTTCAGGTTGCGTCCCAATGCTAATTCACCATCTTTGGTAGCATATCCTTCCGTTAAGAAATCGCCGGCTTTAACTGTTTGTCCTTTTTTAACCGCAGGGCGAAGATTGATACAGGTGCTTTGGTTGGTTTTAATAAACTTGGTAAGTTTATAAACGATCAGGTCATTTTCAAAACTTACAATCTTTTGAGAATGGCTTCTGTTATAACGAACATGAATTTCATTTGCATCAACATATTCAACCACACCATCACCATCAGCATGGATCTGGATTCTTGCATCTCTTGCTGCTTTTCCTTCAAGGCCTGTACCAACGATTGGTGCCTGCGGAAGAATCAACGGAACTGCCTGGCGTTGCATGTTTGATCCCATCAATGCACGGTTGGCATCATCATGCTCAAGGAACGGAATTAAAGAAGCACTCAAACCAACAATCTGGTTGGGAGCCACATCCATGTATTCTACTTCGCCTTTTTCCAGGATAGGGAAATCACCGGTTTCACGGGATTTTACTTTATCATAAACGAAATTGGAATGTTCATCCAAAGGCGCATTTGCCTGCGCAATTTTTGCAGTATCTTCTTCTTCCGCACTCAGGAAAAACACCTTTTTCATATCTACATGTCCGTCATGCACTTTTCGATACGGCGTTTCGATGAAACCCATTTCGTTAATCTTCGCATGTACACAAAGTGTAGAGATCAAACCAATGTTTGGTCCTTCAGGAGTTTCAATCGTACAAAGACGACCATAGTGAGAATAGTGAACGTCACGAACTTCAAATCCTGCGCGCTCCCTGCTTAAACCACCGGGCCCGAGTGCAGAAATACGACGTTTGTGTGTTATTTCGCTTAAAGGATTGGTTTGATCCAGAAATTGTGACAACTGAGAAGTTCCAAAGAATGAATTGATCACAGAAGAAAGTGTTCTTGCATTGATCAGATCAACCGGAGTAAATACTTCATTATCCCTTACGTTCATTCTTTCACGGATGGTACGCGCCATACGTGCCAAACCAACACCAAACTGAGCATACAATTGTTCTCCCACTGTACGTACACGACGGTTGCTCAAATGGTCAATATCATCAATTTCACTTTTTGCATTGGTCAATAAAACCAAATATTTAATGATCGCGATAATATCTTCTTTTGTTAATACTTTTTTAGTGATCGGATAGTCCAACCCAAGCTTCCTGTTGATCTTATAACGGCCAACTTCTCCAAGATCGTAACGCTTGTCACTAAAGAATAATTTATCAATAATACCTCTTGCTGTTTCATCATCCGGCGCATCAGCACCGCGCAACTGGCGGTAAATATGTTGCACCGCTTCAATCTCACTATTGGAAGTATCTTTATTTAATGTATTATAGATAATGGCATAATCACCACTCACTTCTTCACGCTGGATGAAAACGCTCTTTACATCCAGTTCAAGAATCATGTCAATATTGTCTTCATCAAGAATAGTATCTCTTTCAAGAACAATTTCATTTCTTTCAAGGCTTACTACTTCACCGGTATCTTCATCCACAAAATCTTCAACCCAACTACGTAAAACTCTTGCTGCCAAGCCTTTTTCCGAAATTAGCTTTCAACGTTTTTTTATCAGCTTTTACTTCTACGGCCATTCCGAAAAGTTCAAGAATGTCTTTATCAGTTTCGTAACCAATAGAGCGAAGTAAGGTAGTTACAGGAAATTTTTTCTTACGGTCAATGTATGCATACATTACATTATTAATGTCTGTAGCAAATTCCATCCACGCTCCTTTAAAAGGAATTACCCTTGCAGAATAAATCTTAGTTCCGTTTGGATGAGTGCTTTGACCGAAGAACACACCCGGAGAACGGTGAAGCTGGGAAACAACTACACGCTCAGCTCCGTTAATAACAAAAGTACCCGCGGGGAGTCATGTAAGGAATGTTTCCAAGGAAAACATCCTGAACAATTGTCTGGAAATCCACGTGTTCTTCATCATTACAACTCAGGCGAAGTTTGGCCTTTAAAGGAACCGCGTAAGTCAATCCTCTTTCGATACATTCCTCGATAGTATAACGCGGTGGGATCCACGAAATAATCAAGGAATTCCAGCATGAAAATATTACGTGTATCATTAATAGGAAAATTTTCCTTAAACACACGAAAAAGCCCTTCTACATTACGTTTGTCGGGTGTGGTTTCTAACTGGAAAAAGTCTTTAAAGGACTGGATTTGTATTCCTAATAGGTCTGGTGTTTCCGCCAAATGTTCAATTTTTCCAAAACTGATTCTTTGTGCTGGAGCTACTTTTGTTGAAGGCATATTTTAATTAAAATATTTTAAAATGAGAGAGTCCTTTAACCGGCTTTTTATATTAAATTGTACACGTACCGAAATTTAAAGGATTGCAAAAGTAAACATTTTTTTGAAACTGAATAAATCTTTATGAAACCTTAACCATTCTTTTTAACATTTCAAAAATAGTCTTTAACCTCATATTAAAAAGTTTCTTTTAACGGTACAAACAGATTTTTAATTGCAATAGTTAAGTGAAAAGTAATTTGTAAATTTTATAATGGATTATTATGCGTTAATTTTGCAGCACACTTAAATAACCATTTAAAAATAAAAACATGAAAAAATTATTTTTTGTACCTGCAGCAGCAGCGATGTTTTTCCTTGCCTCTTGCGGCGGAAATAACTCGAATGATGAAAATACTACAGCTACAGAGGACACCACAACCGCTTCAACCGCCTACGGAAGCACCGGGCGCTGACATTCCGGGAATTGATACTGTTTCGGTTACAGATCATATTAATCTTACAGGTGGCGACGATATGAAGTATGACAAAACACTTTTTAAGGTGAAAGCCGGGCAAAAGGTGACTTTAGATTTTAAAAATGTGGGTAAACAACCTGCAGCCGCTATGTCTCATAATGTAGTTATTTTACAACAAGGAACTGATGTTCAGAAATTTGGAGAAGCAGCGATTCCTGCAGCCAGCACCGGCGCATATTCCTCCATCAATGACAGATGATGTGATTGCACATACTAAATTGTTAGGGCCAGGCGAAAGCGATCAAATCACTTTTACGCTTCCTGATCCCGGTGTTTATGATTTCATTTGCTCTTTCCCCGGCCACTTCGGTACTATGAACGGAAAGATCGTAGCAGAACCATAAATAGATTCAAAATTCTATACCAAAAAAAGCAGCCACGAAAATGGCTGCTTTTTTTGTATACAGTAAGCGAAGAAATTTGGAAGATTTTTGTTTTACAGTAAACCAACAAATAGCCTGATTTTTTATTTTAATATTCAATCAGGAGGGAACGTTATGGTGATAAAGAAATCCTCACCTGCATGCCCGCTCTGGTATCAATTGTTGGTGCCGAAGAAGAAACATACGGATTTACTCTTCTTTGATCAAAATACAATTTCACATTGATGCGATTACTTATGTAATAATCCAACGTTGGACTGATGGTAATTTCTTTGCTTCCGTTGGTAGCAAAAGCGCTGTTTTGATCAAGAATACTATTGGAAGTTACATTATTCCTGATACTGAAAGCAATATTGAAATTTATTTCGTTATCCAGTTGTTTTGTATCTTTTTTTGAAAAAGGAACTTTAAAAGGCAGTTTCAATCCGCGTTTACGGAACCCAGCGCCAAAAGTAATTTCATTAGAACGGACTTCACTCAGTTGATAGTCGATAAGGCTTAAACTTAGCTGCCTTTGTTTCGTATAATTAAATTTCAGGCTAAGCTGGTTGGTAAATGTCATATCAATACCAAATAACGGCGCAAACTGTTCCTGGATGGTAATGTTAGGAACGAGGAAGTACGGAATGTAATTATTGCTGCCGCTCGTGGTATCAATAAAAGACGGATATCCATAATGCGATACATCTCTATAATACAACGCCGAAGTAAAATTATTCATTCCCAGGCTGGCATTGTAAGCATGCGTTAATGAAAAATTACTGAAAATTTTATCTAAACCCGGAATACGGCTTAAACCATTATATGAAATGCTCCAGTTGGGTTTGGGTATAATTCCACTAAATGGATTGGATTTAATATTTTGATTTTGCTGTTTAATAAGTGCCACTTTCGTCGGGTCTTGCCCTGTATAAGCCGCGATAAATGCGGGAACCAATACATCAACAGAATACCTTCCATATCCCAAAGCATAACCGTCTGCTCCCGTCGGGTTGCCCTGCAATTTGTTATAGGTATTTTGTGCTCCCAACCTTTGCGATAAAATTTTCCTGTAATCCTGGAATTTTAAAAACGTTTGCAGAAATCCGGTTGGGATCGTATTTGCCAAACAGAGTATTTAAAGCGATATAAGATACATTAAAGCCACCATTTACATAAGGGCTTAAATGGGCAAAGTTATTTCCGGTTCCTGTGGTATCTTTAAAAGTTTCCGTATAATTTTTTGTAAACGTTTTTGCAGGTTCAAATCAATAGTCAAATCTCTTACAGGTTCAAGTTGCGCGAAACGGTTATTTTCTGATCAAAATTTTGAACAAACAAATCATTGAAATTAGAATCGCTGCGTTATCAAACCACGTCTTGCTGCATCGTTAAGCCAGATGCTGTCAGGTTGTTTTCCTAGAATAAAATCAAATCCCGGCGCCATGCTTTTAAAATCCTGGCCCAAGAATTTTGGTACTGTCAGTATAGCCCGGCAGTCTTGTATTGCTGATGTTAGAAACTGAGGCATTTACCGATTTTACACTTGTCAGTAATTTCCCAAGAACACGCAACACGCCTGTTACCTGCGGAAGATCTTTGGCTGAAGGTTTCGCTGTTGGCGCAATGTTCGGTTTTTTACCTTGTGAAGTATCGGTCGGCTGCTTTGGTTGCAATGGTTGATCCAAAGCCGCAACCATTTTGATTTGCTGTATAATCTTAAAAAATCAAGCTGGAGTGTAGCATTTTCCTGTTGTCCGTTCTCTAAAAAGTTGCCCAAGGTTTACGGCAAGCCGTGAAGCGCCAATCCAGTTGTAGGTGGCGGTATAATCCAAATGCAAATTCATCCAGTCTGTTAGAGGCAATTTGGACAAAGGTGCATTGTAGGAAAAATTGATTACCTGGTTAAAAACCGTATTTCTTCCGCCTGAGAAAAAGTTTTGTCTTACCGGTATCTCTTTTGGCTTTGGTATCAAGCCTTCCGGCCGGTTCATCAATCACCGCATTATTCAAGGCAGAATAATCAAGCGTAAGCGAATGAGTAAGTTCCCAACGTAAAATATAGTTCCTGTTGAAAGTAAAATATTTATCAAAAGTTTCAGGAGTTTGAAATTTACTCTCGCCAATACTACGTGGTTTTAAAACTGCAAATTGCCTGAACACATCTGCTTTAAAAGTAAGTTGAGACGGAATCGGATTGATATTGAAATCTTTTATCAGGTCAAACCAATGAGTTTTTGATTTGCCAAACAACTTTTTAAACGGAGAAATAAATTTTGGCTGAGGCATAAAATTGTAACCCAGGCTTCCCTGTTGCTTCGTTACATTATTATATTCAATAAGTGGATTGTGCGCTTCTGTTTTTGTATACGTATAACTTACATCCACATTTTCAATATCCCACAATTGAGGTTTTTTATTGCTCGTTCGGTTTTTATGAACATTCGTAAAACTAATCGTTTTAATAGAAGCAAAGTCGATAGCATTATTCCTTATTGAATCTTTTGCACTTTTGGTAGTGGCATCTTTTATTTTTTGCTTTAGAGTAATGTCTTTATCAAAAGGATCATATTGCGGAGCGCTTGTTGCAGTTGGTAATGCTTGCATAGACAGGAATTGACATAGCGGCACTTTTAGGTAAAAGTTTTCCTAATTCAAGATTGGCGGCCGCATCAAACTGTACAAAATTATCTTTAAACCGGTCATTAATTCCCTGCTCCAGCGTTCCAAAGCCATTACTGTGTGTATTTGCAGAAACTGAAATAGTTCCCAAATCTGACAGATTCGCATCGACTCTCCCTAAAGAAGCCCAGCCTCCTTTTTCATCCATGGAGGACAACGTAAGTTCATTAAACCATAATTCGCCACAGGCAGAAACGGCATTTGTATTTTCAACACCCATCAAAATTCCGCCCACTTCCGCAAGATTTGGATTTCCCATGATCGAATAAGTTTGCCCATTGGATTCCGCTTGTGAATACAAAACATTGATTGGCGAATTGGATAAGTTTCGTTGGGTTTTAATAGCAATAAGCGCAGAAAGATCAAGATCAAGATTGTTACTTTGTATCCACAAGGTATCATTATAAGCCTGGCTGTTCGGATCAAGCCCGATATTGAGCGGTGTAAGTTTTAAAGGAATTCTTATTTCATAATAATTGTTTACAAAATCACTTCCGATTCTTATTACGGCAGTAAGGTCATTATTATTTAAAGTGGTAGTTCTGATTCCTTTCCGCATGAATATACATTTGTAGTCTTTCTGAACTGCCGCAGATCTTTATTCACAAAAGTCTGGAAAACGGCTTTACCATCATTTTTGGCAAGATTGCAAAACTGTAAAGTAAGTGATTGCTCATTTTGCAAAAGATTTACGCCATTATTACTTAATGTCTGAACACGCTGGATATCACTTGGAGTACGATATGGCAACGGAGTTCGTTTATCATTTTCCTCAATATTTACAGCACCTACATTAAAATCATTATCAGAGGTTGGAGAATAATTTCCTGAAGAATCCAGTTTATACTGAAACTTTCTCCAGGTATTTCTTACCAGGCTCAATGTTCCAAAGCGAACTGTAACACTATCCTGGAAGCCGGTTAAGAACATTCTCATAAAACGAATGGATTTAAAATCTGGAATATTTCCAACCTTTTTATTATAAGAATCAATCGGTATTCTCAATTGGTACCATGTTTCATTCCTCGTTGTACCATCAACTAATTTTGCCGCCACCACTTTTTTATCAATAATATAATTTTGACCAACATTCATTTCCGGATCTGTCGGCGGTTTCAGGTCAACAATATATTGAAATATTCTTCCGTCTCATTCAATGTATTATCGCGATTAAGATCTTCCTGGTCAGGATATAAAGTAGCCGCCGAAGAATATTGCGACTTATTATCTGCTATAGGAGAATTTCCCTGTGGATTATTAAAATACTTGTAACGTGCAAGTATGTCCGCACCTTCAGCATCAAGATTAGCGCCACGATAATATTGGTAATTATCTGAAGAAGGATCAGCCAGTGCATCCTGGTATACTTTAGAATTTGTTCCAAAATTAGCAGCGAGGATATCCAGGTAATCATTTCTTCTAAAAGACCTTTCAGCACTATCGGTCAATCCATCAAAACCCACATCCTGGTAGGGCCTGTCAGCAGGATCGGTACTAAAAGCATTGGTAACCTGGATAGGATTTCTGGGCACAAGCCCCCAAACAGAAGTATCAACCTGCGCAGGCAAATTCGGAGTCGGCAATCCATTTTCATAAAACCTTCTTGAATCTTTCAAAACATCTTCTGAAACATTTCCAAGGTCGATATAAAATTGGCCGCCTGTACTTGTTGGATCATTAATAAAGGGATCCTGCACCCAGCATTCGATGTATTGAATATTGGCGGTTTCAAAATCTGTCTGGTCAAGGCTACGCATCAATCCGCCCCATTTTGTTTTTGGATTTAGGAATTTGCCATTGGCATTCAGATCTAATCTTGAAGCATCATAATTATAAGGACCACGATCAGAAGGATAATAAGAAAGGTCAAAAGTTACCAATTGATTTTGGCCAAAATCAGTAGTTCGTTGAGGAAAAATTTCATCTTGCCTGACTGATCGAACTCTTGGATCAATAAGAAGTTTTGTGTTTCCCCGTAGTGGATTATTTATATTTTTAGGATCCTGCAAAGTGGGTTCAATCTGGTACCACGCTATTCTCGCCCTGTTTTTCCCATACACAAGGCTATTTGTTGAGTCAGCTTCAGGGAAAAGAAGATTTCCGTTTTTATCCGTAGCGCCATGAGGCGTAGAAGCCAGCGCCCAGCTTATTGGCGGAAAGCGAAGATCAATATCGCTTTTACTTCCTTCAAAATCATCAATATAAACAACCCCATTATTGCCTTTTCCTATTTGTGGAGCATGGCCGGGTTTTAAAAAGGCAGCTTCTCCATAAGCATTTATTGATGAAGGAGCAGTGGAATTATAAAAGGGAAGTTTATTTAAAATTTTGGTAAGCCGCGGCATGTCTCTCCGGTAACTTCCATCTAATCCATACATCGTATTTCTTATCGGATCTTCGCCATAATCAACTTTTGTAAAAAAAGGCCGTTCACTCAGTCGCACCATTGTTCCGCCCAATGAAAATTGTTCTTTGGCAGTATTTTTAAGCATATAGTCCAGTCGCAATCCCATGTAGCTTTTTTGCTGCAAACCAAAAGAAGCATTGTTCTCATAATTTACCTGGACCGGAATTCCGGAATTTATAATTGCCTGGTTAATTACTTTGATAGTTCCCAAATCATAATTAATCGTGTAATCTATATTTTCGGTCAATTGCCTTCCTCCGGCAGTGACACTAACCGAACCCGGAGGAATATTATAGCCAATGCTGATATCCGAACGTGGAGGTTGTTTTCGCGGTTCCTTCCAGCACAAACCGGTCAAGGTTGGGAAATTGTTGCTGTGCGATCGTTTTTATGGAATCATACAAATGGATAATACAAACTATCAGCCCCTATTGCCGGATTACTAAATACTTTTGGAGCAAGTGCCCGTCCGAACGGTTCCAAAACAGGGAAAATAATTCTGCTGTATTGAGATAAAACCGTATAGCCTTCAATATAGTCGAACACACCATCCGGTTGAGGATCATTCTGGCTGTTCAGCCTGTCGAGATTATCGAGTGTTAACAGAGGGGTTCCCTGGTTTAAATCCCCAAAAGGCAAATATCTTTTTGCCCCAAACCCGGGTTGTTGATACAATACATTCAACTGAAAATCCTGCCTGTCAAGTGAACCATAACCTACACTGTACACATTTTTCATCATCAGTTGCCAGATAGGAAGTTGCGGCCTTTGAGATGTTGCTTTCAACAATTTTAAAAACAATACTTTTTGATTGCTTGATGAAGAATCGGGTGGTACATCCTGCGAAAATTCACCCACCTGGTAAATCTTCCCGTTATAAGAATATTGAAATGCAACGGCCAACACCTCATCGGCCTGCAGCGGCTGACTTAATGATAAAAATCCTGCACGTTTATTATAAATGTATTGGGATGAATCTAATTTTCTTGCAAAAGTTTTTTCAAAATCCTGTACCGGATTTAATCCCATTGATATCAATTGGTTATTGATAAGCGTAGAATTGCGGCTGCCGGGCATTGTGAATAATGGAAGAATATTCATTGTTGGTATTGTTATCAGGTAAAGTGCCGGTTACCGTAAAATTATGATAAGGATTTGATTCTCCAAGATCCATCAAACCTACAACTTCCCTTGCATCTGTAGTAGCGCCGTTTTTATTGGTAACCCAAACTTCCAGTCTTAATATTTGAACCGGCGTAATAACTGCCGGAGCATTGCTCATCACTTTATCGTAATTCTCGCGAAAATATTGGGCTAATAAAAAGTGACGGTTTTCTTCATACTCATCGGCTTTAATTTCGAAATGAGTTGCAGTGTTTCCGCCCTGCAAATTCATCGATTGGCGTCTGTGATTTTTGATTGGCAAGAACACCGGTGACATATAATTTTCCAAATTGCAATTGTGTTTTTACTCCAAAAAGTGATTGAGCTCCGGGAATCAAATTACTTCTTAGAGGAAAAGATACATTTCCTGCCTCAAAGCGTTTTAAAATCTCATCTTCAGTGCCTGTATAATCAAGTTTCAGTTGGTTGGTAAAATCAAAATTGGCAAGTGTGTTATAACTGATCGGAAATTTCATTTTATCACCAATATTGGCAATAACATTTAATTGCGCTGCCATATTAAAATCAAATCCTCCGTTCCTTCTTGCTTTTTCAGGAAGATGTCGGATTTTTTACATTTTGACCCTGGTAGCCGGCTGTTACATCAATATTTCCCTGTGGCTGAATATCTACTTTTCCATTTCCAAACAGCCGGTTAAATAAATTATCATAAACATTCAGTTTCGGTTTTATCTGCCCGCGATTAAATATGCTAAGCGTATTGGCTCTTTTTTGAAAATAACTTATCTCCGCTTTTTTTGCTTCCATCGCCCTGAATTCTTCAGCCGTATAAGTGGTAGGTGTTCTATAATAATGGGTTCCTACTTTTTCATAAACCGTATAAGTTTTTGTAACCGGATCATAAGCCACAGAATCATTGATATTTGGCGGATTTTGAAAATCATAAACATTTGGCCTGGCAGAAAGAAAATCACCCCGGGTATCATGAAGCGGAAAAGGAAGGCTGTCGTTATTTGATAACTACTGAAGAATCTTGTGCTGAGGCATAAAAATGCCCTGCAACAGCCAATACTATTGAAAGCATCCAGGAAAATACTAACCGAATATAATTTGGCGCTTCTCGCTTTATGACCATTCCGGCAAATTATTTTAGGTAGATTTCTATCAAATGGCTTTTAGTGCTTTTTTTATTAAAATTTCCAGGGAATTAATTGAAGGTTCATTCATTATAATTTTTTTGATGGCTTGTTCTGCCACCGGACGCGAAATTCCTAAAGCTATTAATGCATTTAACGCATCCTGGTCGAAAGTATTGCCAACCAATATATTTCCTGCTGAAGCAGAAGATATTTTTGATACTTTGTCTTTCAATTCAAGCACCAAACGTTCTGCTGTTTTTCTTCCAATTCCTTTTACTCCTTCCAACACAGAAGTCTGTTTCATCACAATCGCATTACTTATTTCATCCGGCTTCATACCGGACAACATCATTCTGGCTGTTGCTGCACCTACACCAGAAACACTTATCAACAATACAAACATTTCTTTTTCCATTGCATCAAAAAATCCGTACAAAGTGTGAGCATCTTCCTTTATCTGCAAATAGCGTGTAAAGTTTCCCTTCTTCCAAATTTTGTATATGCGCATAGGTGTTTAGGCTGATATTTACTTCATAACCAATCCCGTGAACATCTACATAAACCACAGCGGGATTTTTATAGGAAAATTTTCCAGACAGATATGCGATCATAACTTTTTAAAGATGGCTCAAAAATAAGTAATTCGACTTAATGACCCTCCATATTATCAATTAAAAATTATCTTTCGGCATTGAATAACACGGGATGTCGTATTTTTATCGCCTGAATTAAAATATTTTTTATAAAAAATGAGTAATAAAATTTCCGCAGCTATCACAGCTGTAGGCGCTTACGTACCTGAATACAGACTTACAAATGCTGAACTTGAAACCATGGTTGAAACATCCGACGAATGGATAAAAACCCGGACCGGTGTAGAAGAAAGAAGAATTTTAAAAGGAGAAAACATGGGTGTTTCTAAAATGGCGGTGCCTGCGGTTTTAGAACTTTGTAAAAAAAGAGGAATAGATCCGATCGAAATTGATTGCCTTATTTGCTGCACAGTTACTCCCGATATGACCTTTCCCGGCAACTGCCAATATTATTTCTTACGAAGTGGGCGCGTCCAACGCTTTTGGATTTGATCTTTCTGCGGCATGTTCCGGTTTTCTATTTGGCGTTACTACCGGCGCTTCATTAATTGAAAGTGGGCGTTATAAAAAAGTTGTGGTGGTGGGCACTGATAAAATGAGTGGCATTGTAGATTATAGCGACCGGAAAACGTGTGTACTTTTTGGCGATGGCAGCAGGCGCTATTTTATTAGAACCGAATGAAGAAGGATATGGAATACAGGATAGCCTTTTAAAAACTGACGGCGTGGGTTGTGAATATTTGAAAATGGTAGCCGGCGGTTCAGCAAAACCTGCTTCTGTAGAAACAGTATTGGCCAAAGAACATTATATTTACCAGGAAGGGCCACAGGTTTTTAAATTTGCGGTAAAAGGAATGGCAGATGTTTCTTATGAATTATTACAAAGAAATCATCTTACAGGTGACGATATTGCATGGCTTGTTCCCCACCAGGCTAATAAAAGAATAATTGATGCAACAGCAAACCGCATGGGATTGAGCATGGACAAAGTAATGATCAATATTCAACGATATGGAAATACTACTTCCGCAACCATTCCATTGTGTTTATGGGAATGGGAAAAACAATTAAAGAAAGATGATTTGATTGTTCTGGCTGCATTTGGCGGCGGATTTACCTGGGGCGCTACATTGGTGAAGTGGGCATATGATAGTGAATAGTCAATTGTGAATAGTCAATTGTGAATTGGGGAATATGACGATGTTTTATTTAAAGAACTAAATAAAATATCTGTTCAATTATCTCATCTTGTTTAACTGTCTGAATCCTAAACACTTCTAAACATTATCACTAAACTCTTCTAAACATAAATAAGGAACAATATTTGATTCAATAAGTTGAAACAAAAAATTTTCTTATGGATAAAAGAGAAAAACTCAACTCGATGGAAAAGATGATTCGTGAGTTGGATGATATCGTCAACAGCCAGACTTCTTTATTGAAAAAAATTTCCCAGTTGGAAGCAGAAAATATTAATCTCGGCAATAGCCTTTTAGAAAAAAAATTACCTGAAATACATTCAAACGCTGATGAAACATTGAATACGGCTTCTCAACTAGTGGAAGAATTTACAGAAGCAAAAGACAAATTTATTAAAGACAATAAACTGGATGAAGAGCCGCCGGAAGCATAGTAAACAAACAAATTACCAGGATTTTTATTTTATCTAAATTATTTTAATCAGAATGAATTCACTCAACAATAAAGTAGCCTATATAACCGGAGGAAGCAAAGGAATCGGATATGGAATTGCAAAAGCCTTACTTGATTTGGGAATGAAAGTCGCAATCACAAGCCGTCATCTGATGAAGCGCAAAGGAAGCAGCTGATTCATTAAGTAAAGATGATTCAAAAATACTTGCTTTGCAATCTGATGTTAGCTCGATGGAAAGTGAAAAAAATGCTGTACAAAAAGTGATTGACAAATTTGGGCAACTGGATGTGTTAATTGCTAATGCAGGCGTTGGCCAATTTGCTCCAATTGACAGTATGAGCGAAGAAGACTGGAAAAATACGATTGATACCAACCTTACCGGTGTTTTTAACAGTGTAAAAGCTTCAGTAGAAGAATTAAAAAAATCTAAAGGATACATTATTACTATTGCAAGCCTTGCCGGAACCAATTTTTTTGAAAACGGTGCCGCTTACAATGCCAGTAAATTCGGCCTTGTTGGTTTTTCACAGGCTATCATGCTCGATCTTAGAAAATATGATGTAAAAGTGACTACGATAATGCCGGGTTCTGTGGCTACACATTTTAATAACCATACGCCAAATGAAGCGGATTCGTGGAAAATTCAGCCGGAAGATATCGGCCAAATGGTAACTGATCTTTTACAAATGCCTGCAAGAACTTTACCAAGCAAGATTGAAGTGCGGCCTTCAAAACTTCGAAATCGTAAAATGAAAATCAGGAAAATTTATTGGTTCACTGCAAGCTCCTATACTCTAAATCCCTAACCAATCTAAACTTTCTAAACCATCTAAACTAATCGTCTTATTTCACTCAAACAGTCCTTTATTCAAAAGCTGTAACGTTTTTTCTTTATGCTCGTGCGAAACAAGAATAGAAATATTATGCTGGCTTCCGCCGAAACTTACCATCCTTACAGGAACTTCTGTTAAACTGTTAAACACTTTGGCCAAAAGATTTTCTGTTTTGGAATATGATATCCAACAATGGAAACAATCGTTTGATCTTTATCAATCTCAATATTTCCAAACATTTCAAGTTCTTTAACGATCTGATTCAAATTAGAATCATTATCAATCGTGAGAGAAACCGCCACTTCAGAAGTGGTGATCATGTCGATGGAAGTTTCATATTTTTCAAACACTTCAAAAATCTTTCTTAAAAATCCATACGCCAGCAACATCCGGCTGCTTTTTATTTTTATCGCCGTAATAGAATCTTTGCCGCAATGGCTTTTACGCCTTCCGTATCAGAATCTCTTTCTATCAAAGTGCCCGGCGCTTCAGGTTCCATTGTATTCAAGCAACTTCACCGGAAAATTAAAATATTGCGCCGGCCAGATGCTCGCCGGATGCAAAATTTTAGCTCCGAAATAAGCCAAGCTCTGCAGCTTCATCAAAACATAAATGTTTAACAGGTTTTGTGTTTTTAACAATACGCGGATCATTGTTATGCATTCCGCTTATGTCGGTCCAAATTTCACAAACGGATGCATCAACTGCTGCGGCAATCAACGAAGCGCTGTAATCGCTTCCGCCGCGTTTTAAGTTATCAATTTCGCCTTTTGCATTGCGGCAAATGTATCCTTGAGTTACAAAAAGTTTGGTGCCTTTATTCGCGTCCAGCAATTTGGTTAATTTTTCTCTTATTGCGGCTACCTGTGGCTCACTGTTTTGATCAATACTCATAAACTCAAGCGCCGCAAGCCACACATGAGCAATTTCCTGTTCATTTAAATAAATACTGAAAAGTTTGGTACTCAGCAATTCGCCCTGCGCCAAAATATCTTTGTTCAGTGCTTCACTGTAAGATATTTTTAAAATGATATTCAAAAATTCAAAATGCTCCGCAAGAACATCTTTCGCTTTTTTAAAATAAATTTCGCTTTTTAAAAGATCAACTATAAAATTCTGGTAATGATTTTCCAGCGCATCAATTCGTTTTTTTGCAGTTGTCGCGATCTCCTTTTGATAAAGCATCACTTATTTCTGTAAGTGCGTTGGTAGTTCCGCTCAAAGCACTTAGAACAATTATTTTTGTTTCGTCATCTTTGGTGATCAGTTTCCTGATCTCCGCCATTCTTTCCGGCTTCCCCACACTCGTGCCGCCAAACTTCATTATTTTCATAACTATAAATCTTTACAGGATTTTTTTAAATTTTAAACGCGCGCAAAATTATTTTATATAAAAAAACTTTCCAAAAAGAATAGTGACGCGCTTTTGCAAAAGCCATGGAATCTTTTTTTAATTTTTAATTATAGTTTTTACCTTTTAGTTTTGCCCGTTGAGAAATAATCGAATAAAAGATTTAATGAATTAACGTAATGGGAAGAATATTTGAAGTAAGGAAAGCCACCATGTTTGCGCGTTGGGATAAGATGGCCAAGCAGTTTACGCGCATCGGAAAAGAAATCGATATTGCGGTAAAACAAGGCGGCCCTGATCCTGATAATAATTCAGCACTGCGCCGTTGCATCATCAACGCGAAAGCGGTAAACATGCCGAAAGACCGCGTGGATGCAGCGATCAAGCGCGCAATGGGCAAGGATAAATCAGATTACCACGAAGAAGTGTATGAAGGATATGCGCCGCATGGCGTTGCTGTATTGGTAGAAACTGCTACCGATAATCCTACAAGAACGGTGGCCAATGTGCGCATGCATTTTAATAAAGGAAACGGATCGCTTGGCACCAGCGGCAGCGTTTCATTTCTCTTCAACCATATGGGAGAATTTAAAATAAAAAATGAAAACCTGGATATGGATGAACTGGAGCTGGAATTGATTGATTACGGCCTTGAAGAAATTGGTGAAGACAGCGAAGGAAATATTATTATTCGCACACCTTTTGTTGAATTTGGCAATATGAACAAAGCGCTGGATGAAAAAAAGATCGAAGTGATAACAGCAGAACTTACACGGATTCCAACAACTACTGTAGAACTTTCAGACGAAGATGCGGAAGAAGTTTTAAAATTGGTCGATAACCTTGAACAGGACGAAGATGTGCAGAAAGTGTATCACAATTTGAAATAAAGAAAAATCGGTAAAATTTCTTTGTTTACTGGTTACAGTGTAAGAAAATAAAAAACAGGAAGGCGATCACCTTCCTGTTTTTATTTTGGAAACCAAAAGCTTTATTTATAGGCAATAAATTTTTGCTCTGCCTTTACTATTTTTTCAAAAAAAGCTTTAAAAGCCACATAATCTTCCGGGGAAATCATGTTGATCTCTTCCATCAGAAAATTTGCGTGTAACTACCAATTTATTGGGCGATTTTAAAGTATATTCAATGGAAAATTTCATGTCTTTAAATGAAATCGATTCTCCTTTTGGCAGTTCAACAAAAGCTTTTCCTTCAGGCGCTGTAATGTTAACAGTGGTTTCATATGCATCCGCAGTTTCATAGTTCCAATATTCAACAGGGAAGTCTCTTTTATCTGCAGAAAAGTTATCTAAAGTGGCAACAATGTCAGGATACACAATTTTGAAAGTATTTAAACTCCCGATTTCTGATATTTCATTTTTTACTTTATAAGCGTAATTATAAGTTACAGAATCATCAAGTTTATCAAGTCCTGTAAATTCAACTTTTTCCAATGCAACATTATTTTTATACTTACCGGCAATTGTTTTCTCCAGATCCTGCATTTGTTTTTCATTATCAAGATTGCGATAATCCTGCGCGTGTTTCTGAAGAAAATTCGCCATACATAATACTTTTGACAGAAATATTCAGATCTTCATCAACAGGTTTTATATCGATAATTCTTTTGATAATATCTTTTTTCCTGTTGGTGCTTTAATATGAATCAACTCTTCTTTTTCAGCTAGAAGGTTTTACAGGAATTTCAAGTGCCAAAGCGCCATTTAAATCATTGGGCAAACTGGTAAAAGGCAAATAATTATCAGTAAGTTCAATGTAATAACTTTTGTTATCCAATGTAGCTTTTGCAATACAATGATTAAATTCAACAGATGGTAGCATCATATCGTTTTGCCCGTTGTCTCCTTGTATCTACCAATACCATTTGCGCGTTGATACCGGCCATGCGCGCCAGCGTTACAAATAAATTGGAAAGATCTTTGCAATCGCCCAGCCTTGTGACCAATGTTTCAGAAGCTCTTTGCGGAACAAAAGCACTTTGCCTGAAAGAAACAGAACTGTACCTGATATTCGATTCGATATAATCATAAATGATCTTTGCTTTTTCAAATTGCGTCATTGATTTTTTATTATCAGGGAAACAGCTTTTTATAAAGCGCCAGTATTTCAAAATCCTTTTCAGATTTATTGTTGGAAATATCGCTGTACCAGTCGGCAATATCTTTCCATGAATCCACAGTGGAAATATGCAAAATAGCGCCGGCATCAATTACCAAAGGCATCAGCGGTTCATCTTTCAATGGTTGCGCTTTTGGCATTACCCAACTGTATTCTTTAAAATCTTCGACATTCTTAACTGTCGGTTGAATATCGGAATTCGTAAGAACATATTTAAATTTCTGGTTCGCAGGAATCAGTAAATTATATTTGGTTGCCCTGCAATAAATTTTACCATTAAAATAATGCTTATCCCAAAAATCTTTGGCAAAGCGGCCACCGGCATAGCTTTGTAGCCGGTATTTCAACACGATAACATCGCCTGCTTCAAGATTGGTGAAAACGATTTCGTTATCATTTCTTTCTCCGTCAATTTTTGCCTGGTTTTTCTTTATGATCTGCGCTTTTTCTATTAATAACGACTGGCTGTTGTCATATCCAATGGAGGTTTCCTTATATCTTTCAACACCTTTGTCATTGGTAATTTTTAAAATTATTGTGCAATACTCTTCATTGGCTCCATCAGGATATATTACCGCATCCTGCTGATCAAGAATATAATACCATCCATAATCTGTGTTCTGTGCTTCATCAGGATTATCGTCTTTTATTTCCTTATCAATATCTACCTGCGGAAACAATTTATATATTTCAGGCTTGTTATTTAGTTTCCTGATCTTGCTGATGATATCATATTGGTTTGGATCATATTTTAAAGATTGGTTATACGCATCCAACGCTTCGGCTATATTCTTTTTTTCACTTTTTATATCGCCCAGTTCTTCCCAATAATCTTCATCATAGGGTGATAACACCAGCGATTTTTTGATATAATCTTCTGCTTTATCATATTCCTTCATTGAAAAGAAATACTGTGATAATTTATAAAAACCGCGATGGCGCATACGAAAATCTTTTTGCCAGGTCTTCTTTTATTTCCAACCCCTTTTTGGTATTTCCCTGGTCAATGAGCAAATCGGCAAATTTTATGTAAGTGTCATAATCGTAATTATCTTTCATAAAATTATCATAGATTTTCATCGCTCCTTTATTATCCTTATAAACTTCTTTTTTGATATTATACATCATTGGGATCAGCTTGGCATTTGCAGGATATTTTGCATACATTTTTTCTGCAACTTTTACCAAATCATCATACTTTTTATCCTGTCCCAAAAGCATAAGTTCGTAGGCATATGTAACTTCATTTTCCCCGTAAGCTTTTATCCTTTTTTGAAGTTCTGCTTCACATTCCTGGTATTTTTCGTTTTTGTATAATTCCTGGATGTTCAAGATCATATACATCAACACTTTCAGGATCAGCCTTTTTTATTTTTTCCAGTTCTTCCAGGTAAGCAGTCTTGTTATTTTCTTTATTTAAAACTTCCAGCAACTTCATTCTGATCAAACGAATTATCCGGTGCGATTTTAAGTGCATCTGTCAAAGTATTATGAGCTTCCAAAAGATTTTCATTTCTTAAATACACATCGGCAAGCAACAGGTAATTTACCAGGTTGGTTTTTTCTTTTTCAATTTTTGCCTTAAAATATTTTTCGGCAAAACCCGGAATCAATTCATATTTTTTTCCGTCTATCCGTGTTTTTTGGATAAGAAGCATAAGCGGCTGAAGCTGGTAAGATTGGTAATTGGCCTGTACTTGTCATCAGTGATCCTCAAAGAAAAACTCGGATACGAAGAATTGGTATAGCCAAGTTGAACCAACACACGGTTCACTCCTTTTTTCAAATCATACTTTACGGAATAATTATCCAATTCTGTGCTTCGTTCTTTTGATTCTGCAATTACCAGTTCATCATTTATCCAAACTTTTACTGATCCTGCACAACCAATATTGCAATATACTGTTTGATCCTGCGGGACTTGTAACAAAACTTTGTGCATAAACAACAGCGGTACTTTTATTAAACTGGTAAACAATAGGTGTCCATCCGTCTTTGGATTCAGTTTCGGGTGTAAACCATTTTACATCTGCATTGGATAATTGATTTAAAAACTGCCGTTGGTTCCGGGTGTTCCAACGGACCGTAATCTTTATAAAATCCGCTTTGGGATAAGTTTTCAAAAGGGCCGGCAAATTGCCATTCTTTTATATTCCCAATTGCATCGGAAAAAGATTTTGTTTTTTCAAATTCGCCGGAAAAAAGATAATGCATTTTTTCATTGTAATTGGCAGCAGCCACCAAAGTTCCCGGCGCATTTTTATCTGCAACAAGATCATTCATAAGATCAACTTCTTCGCGTGTGTTTTTTTGCCAAGAGGCGCCAACAACGGCCTTGTTTGACCACAACGCAAAAATGTAGGGATAAGGATCTGTTGATTTTTTATAAAAGGAATCTGACAAAATCATTTACCTGCGTCTTCTTTACCATTATAAGTTTTCAGATAAAGATCAGTAATGAAAGCATCCTGGTAATGCGAAGGATCCTTCATGGCATTTTCAAGAAATTTTTCAGCTTCGGCTCTTTTATTTTCGTTTAAAGATTTCCATGCATTTTCATAAGGGTTAGCCTGGGAAAAGCAGTTGCAGGTGTATACCATTAAAATGGCAACAAGGTATTTTTTCATTTGGGGGCAATTTTGGTAAACAAATAAAATTTAAAATCTAAAAATAACAGATAGTTTTGATAAAACGAATTATTTGAAGGGTTTTTGTATATCAGCAACCAGAAACTATTGCCAATACCAGATTTCATCAAAATAAAAATTCCTTTTATTTGTTGGTTTACTGTTGATTTAAAAAACCATTCATACCGATTTATTTGCAAAATAATTTCCGGCGATATATCTTTGTTATTCAAATTTAAACGGAGCGATGCCTCCCATGTAAAATGAACCACATTATTGCTTCTCTCTTATTTAATTTTCGCCAGAGAGTAAAGCCACCAGAAACTGCTATCTCTCTAAATTTCATTACACTTTTTATCGCAATTTGTAAGCGGGCAAACTGTTTACCTATGATGATAATAAGCAGCATTAATGATTGATATAGCGCGATTGCGTTATGCGGCTCCGCCTATGCAGTAATCGTAAATAGAAATACCAAACAAGCAAACAATTTTTTTAAAAACTAACAACTAACAAAATGAATTATTCAAATTTTATCGCCAATTATTGGTGGGTACTGGCAATTTTTGCCTCATTATTTCTTTACAAGCTTATCCTTCGTTTTCTATTCGGAATGGTCATCGTTCCCGAAAACAGGATTGGTCTTGTAACCAAAAAATTTGTGCTGGTAGGCACTGATCGTAAACTTCCGGATGGAAGAATTATTGCTACAAAAGGTGAAGCCGGTTTCCAGGCGCAAACTTTGGCTCCCGGCCTATATTGGAATCTTTGGCCATGGCAATATGTTATCGACATGCAGCCTTTTACTATCATTCCCGAAGGAAAAATAGGTGTGGTGTTGAGTAACGACGGCGCTGAAATTCCTACAGGTGCTATTCTTGCAAGGAAAGTGGAATGCGATAATTTCCAGGATGCAAAAAAATTCCTGGAAAATGGCGGACAAAAAGGAAGGCAGACCGCTTACATCACTGCCGGAACTTATCGTATCAACACATATGCGTTTACGGTATACCGTTAGAGACATGGTAATCATCCATGAAAACATGGTGGGTATCGTTACCACATTGGACGGCGAACCAATTGAAACCGGGCAAATAGCCGGCAAATATGTGGAAGGACATAACAACTTCCAGGACTTCGATACTTTCTTAAAAAACAATGGCAATCGTGGTTTGCAACCTTCTATCATTTTAGCAGGAAGCTACAATATCAATCCATGGGCCATCCAAATTGAAGAGGTGCCAATGACTGAAGTGCCGATTGGTTATGTGGGCGTCGTGATTTCCTATATTGGCGTAGATGGAAAAGATGTTACCGGTGAAAGTTTTAAACACGGCAATATCGTGAGCAAAGGACAACGCGGTGTGTGGATGGAACCTTACGGTCCGGGGAAATATCCTTTCAATAAATACATTATGAAAGTAGAACTGGTGCCAACAACCAACCTGGTACTGAATTGGGCCAACACAAGAAGTGAAGCTCATCAACTGGATAAAAATTTGTGTACCATTACGGTGCGGTCAAAAGACGGATTTCCGTTTAACCTGGACGTTTCGCAGATCATACATATTCCTGCAAATGAAGCTCCGAAAGTGATTGCGAGGTTTGGAAGTATGAACAATTTGGTAAGCCAGGTGCTGGAACCAACTATCGGCAACTATTTCAGAAACTCTGCGCAGGACAGTGATGTGATCGCTTTTTTAAGCACACGTAAAGAAAGGCAACAGGCAGCAAAAGACAATATGAAAGAAGTGCTGGATGAATACAATGTGAATGCTGTGGATACTTTGATTGGCGATATCGTTCCGCCTGAATCATTAATGAAAACATTGACCGACAGGAAAATTGCGCAGGAAGAAGAAAAAACTTATGCCACCCAACAAATGGCACAGGAAAAAAGACAGGGCCGTGAAAAGGAAACTGCCATCGCAGATATGCAAAAGGAAATTGTGAAAGCACAACAAAGTGTTGAAATCGCTCAAAGAACTGCAGATGCTGTTGTGAAAAAAGCAGAAGGTGATGCACGCAGTTTAAAATTGCAGGTTGATGCGGAAGCCACTGCCACAAAAATGCGCGCCAATGCAGAAGCCGAAGCAACCAAAGCAAGAGCCGGTGCACAGGCCGAAGCCACACGCTTAAATGCAAGTGCTGATGCAGAAATGATTAGCAAGACAGGTTTGGCAGAAGCCGAAAAAATTATGGCAATAGGAAAAAGCACAGCCGAAGCTTACGAGTTGCAGGTGAAAGCAATGGGTGGTGATAATTTTACCAAATTTAAAATCACAGAAGAAATTGGCAGAGGCGCGTATAAAAGTAATGCCGGATATTTTGATAGGTGGCAGCAATGGAACTGACGGAGGCATCAATGGTTTGCTGGGTGTGAAACTGATGGAAATGATGGATGCAAACAAAGATGCAGACAGTAAACCAACTTTATAGCCGATTTTTTATTCTAAAGCCCTGCCGTTTGGCGGGGCTTTTACTTTCCGTAACAGGCTTATATTTGCAATCCGAATATTTTAAAATTATAATTATAAGAGGATGTACAGAACGAATACATGTGGTGAACTAAGAATTACCGATGTTAATCAAGAAGTTACGCTTGCCGGATGGGTGCAAACCATCAGGAAATTTGGCAGTATTACTTTTGTTGATCTTCGCGATCGCTATGGAATTACCCAATTACTTTTTAATGAAAAACTTACGGAACAACTGGATAAAAATCCGTTGGGAAGAGAATTTGTAATACAGGTAAAAGGAACTGTTTCTGAAAGAAGCAATAAAAATAAAAATATTCCTACCGGCGATATTGAAATTTTAGTTTCAGAATTTAAAGTGTTGAATAAATCGGCTGTTCCTCCATTTACCATACAGGATGATACCGATGGCGGAGAAGACCTTCGGATGAAATACCGCTTTTTAGATTTGAGAAGAAATGCTGTAAAGAAAAATTTGGAATTACGTTATGCAGTAAATCGTGCTACAAGAAATTATTTGCATCAACAAGGTTTTGTAGATATTGAAACACCTTTTTTAATTAAATCTACGCCGGAAGGTGCCAGGGATTTTGTAGTGCCAAGCCGCATGAATGCCGGAGAATTTTATGCGCTTCCTCAATCTCCGCAAACATTTAAACAATTGCTGATGGTAAGCGGTTATGATCGTTATTACCAAATCGTAAAATGTTTTCGCGATGAAGATTTGCGTGCCGACAGGCAACCGGAATTTACACAGATAGATTGCGAAATGTCGTTTGTAGAACAGGAAGATATTTTGCAAATGTTTGAAGGATTGATCAAATATATTTTTAAAGAAGTAAAAAATATTGATTACACAGAACAGGTTCAAAGAATGAGTTGGGAAGATGCCATGTGGAATTATGGAAATGATAAGCCTGACATTCGTTTTGAAATGAAAGTGGCCAACCTTAAAGTAGAAGGCAAAAATCATTTTGAAGTATTGAACGAAACTGATTTTCCTGTATTTAAAAATGCGGAAACAGTTTTGGCAATTTCTGTTCCGGGTTGCAGCGAATATTCAAGAAAACAAACTGATGAATTAACTGAATGGGTAAAGCGTCCGCAAATAGGAATGGGCGGATTGGCTTTTGTAAAAGTGAATAACGACGGAACTTTGAAAAGCAGTTTTGATAAATTTTTTACAGCCGATCAATTAAAATCGTTATCCGATTTTGCGAAAGCAAAAGCAGGAGATCTTATTTTAATTCTTGCAGGCAGGGAAGAACGAACGAGAAAAGCGATCAGCGATTTGCGTTTATACATGGCCGATAGATTGGGATTACGCAAAGCCAGATGAATTCAAATTGTTATGGGTTACTGATTTTCCTTTGTTTGAATATGATGAAGAAAGTAATCGCTGGGTAGCACGCCATCATCCATTTACTTCACCAAAGCCGGAAGACATTGAAGTAATGATTAATAACAATCCGAAGATTGAAAATCCGGAAAAATATTTGGAACATCCTTATTCAAAAATTAAAGCCAATGCCTACGATATGGTTTTGAACGGCAATGAAATTGGCGGCGGTTCTATCAGGATTTTCCAGAGAGATTTGCAGGAAAAAATGTTTGCTGCTTTGGGGATGAGCAAAGAAGAAGCACAACATAAATTCGGATTTTTATTGGGCGCATTTGAATATGGCGCTCCTCCGCATGGTGGTATTGCTTTTGGCTTTGACAGGCTTTGTGCGATTTTGGGAGGCAGCGAATCTATCCGCGACTTTATTGCTTTTCCAAAAAATAACAGCGGCAGAGATGTAATGATTGATGCGCCTTCAACTATTGATGAAAAGCAGTTGGATGAGTTGCAGATTAAGTTGGATTTGAAATAAAAGATGTATATTTAAGTACAAGATGATTATTCATTTGCACGATTCAAACATATAAAGTCGCAATGAACTGGTTTTACTAAGGTAATCCAATAATCAAGTTTAGACTGCGTCAAATATTGTGAGAAATAAATGCAAGTTAGTGCAAAAAAAAAGTTCTATTCGTTGACTACATTTTACCCTTCGCAATACTTATCAAGCAAACTGAAATTATGAAGTTTATTACATAATTGAGAAAGCAGTTTAAGGTAACTGTAATGGAATTAATTGTCTTCTTGATACTAAATTTTATTAATATGACATTAATATGCATGGCAAAAGGCTTTATCTTTTATATTTCTATATCTTTTCGACACCGGAATAAATCTGGAGAAGCGATCAATTAAAAGTTCATGAACGAAATTGTTTTAGAAACTTGATTGAATATTATAAGATTATCCGATATTATGAATTCATATGCTTACAATCAAATCAACTCTGAATTTAAAGCCTGTTCATATTTCTTAAGCTTGTGGACAATCTTTTTTCCATTAGCCAGTGATAGCTGAACAGCCTTCATATTGCCTTACGGCATACTAAACATATTGAATTCCAGATTTTCATGTTCTTGAAGTTAAGATATGTTTTCGGCATACGACTTCTTAGCAAATGTTGAAAAACCAATATATAAAATGGAGTTAATAACATTAAAAAAATACACTCATTATCTTTGCCGCCTTATGGCAAACGAATTGAACAATTTCAGTGAAATAATAGCACATTGTAAAGAATACGGTTACATTTTTCCTTCAAGTGAAATTTATGATGGATTAAGTGCAGTTTATGATTACGGGCAAAATGGTGCGCAGTTAAAAAAGAATATCCGCGATTATTGGTGGAAAAGCATGACGCAATTGCATGAAAATATTGTTGGTATTGACGCCGCTATTTTTATGCATCCGCTTACATGGAAGGCAAGTGGTCACGTTGATAATTTCAGCGATCCAATGATCGATAATAAAGACAGCCAGAAACGTTATCGTGTTGATCACTTGATAGAAACTTATGCGGAAAAACAGCACTTGAATTGGCAATGAGCGATTGGCAAATGACACTCATTAACGTCAATGGATGAATTGTTGGCAAAAGATGATTTTGCAGGTTTAAAAAATTAATTGAAGAAAATAATATAAAATGTTCAGTTAGCGGAACCTGCAACTGGACTGATATTCGCCAGTTCAATTTAATGTTTGAAACCAAATTTGGAAGTATTGTCGGAGAATGCTGAAAAATACAATTTATTTACGCCCGGAAACAGCCCAGGGAATTTTTGTCAATTTCCTAAATGTGCAAAAAACAGGAAGAATGAAAATTCCGTTCGGCATTGCACAAACAGGAAAAGCTTTCAGAAATGAAATCGTAGCACGCCAGTTTATTTTTCGTATGCGCGAATTTGAACAAATGGAAATGCAGTTTTTTGTTCGCCCCGGCACAGAAATGCAATGGTACAATTACTGGAAAGCAGAAAGATTAAAATGGCATCGAAAGCCTTGGCCTTCCTGCAGAAAAACTTCGCTACCATGATCATGTGAAACTGGCGCATTATGCGAATGCTGCGGTTGATATTGAATTCGAATTTCCGTTTGGATTTAAAGAACTGGAAGGAATCCATTCACGAACTGATTACGACCTGAAACAACACCAGGAACTGAGCAAAAAGAAATTGCAATATTTCGATAACGAACTTAAAGAAGATGGCAAGCCTTATGGAAATTATATTCCTTACGTGGTGGAAACTTCTGTAGGTTTGGATCGTTTGTTCCTGACCGTTATAAGCACTGCTTATGCAGAAGAAAAATGGACAAAAGAAGATGGAAATGAAGACAGCCGCGTAGTTTTGCGAATTCCCCCAAAAATTGCTCCTTATAAATTGGCGATTCTTCCTTTGGTAAAAAAAGACGGGCTTACCGGAAATCGCAAAAGATTTATTGAACGAATGCAAACAAAGTTTCCATACTTTTTATGAAGAAAAAGACAGTATTGGCAAGCGTTACAGGCGAATGGACGCCATCGGCACTCCTTTTTGTGTAACGATTGATCATCAAACCAAAGAAGATAATACTGTTACCATTCGCTACAGGGATACAATGACACAGGAAAGAATTGCTTTCGCGGATGTGAGAAAAATAGTGAATGAAAAAATTGAAAACTAATCGATTCAACAGTAAACAAACAAATTTTACTGATTCTAATTTTGATTTAATAAAGCTTATCCATACGATTCAAGATGAATCGCTTTTCTGTCGTAACCAAGAGCTGCTATTTTTTGTCGCGCATCGTCAATCATAAATTTCCATCCGCATAAATAAAACGAAGCAGCTTTAAGGTTTTGAAGATCTGTACACGCTTCATTATTTTTCTTACAAATTGATTCATACAAATCGTGCACATAACCCTTGTGCCCTTCCCATTCTTCACGACTTAAGGTTGGCATATAATGAAAATTGTCTAGATCTTTTTCCAGCGCTTTCATTTCATCATAATACAACAGATCTTTTTTGGTGCGGCAGCCGAAAATCAGGTATAAATTTTGATGAGGAATATTATGAAGTTTAATATAATTCAACATACTTCTAAATGGAGCAATGCCTGTTCCGGTGCAAATAAAAAACAAATCCCTGTCAATAGTTTCAGGTAAAGTAAATACACCTTGTGCACCACGAAACGTAAGCTCAGAGCCAACTTTAACCTCATTGAAAAGATAGGTACTTCCTGCGCCACCTTCCAAAAGCACGATCAATAGCTCAAAAACATTAGAACCATCAGGCCAGCTGGCGATGGAATAGCTGCGCCATCTTTTATTCAATTTTTCATGAATAGGAAGATCAAGGGTTACAAATTGTCCTGCTTTAAAATCAAAAGATTCCGCTTCGTTTACCTGGATAAAAAATCGTTTGGTATTATAAGTTGCATCTTCAATGCGAATTACAGTTCCGGTGCGCCAGGGTGCTGCTGCCATGTAAAAAAATTTTGTGGAAAATACAACTGATATGTTAAATGGAAAATTATTTTTACGCAATCGCAACCAGCGTTCTAAAAATGAAATCGATTCTTTTAAAACCGCAACATCAATCCGGCGGATGGCTTGATAACGGTTTTCGTGTAATCCTGGCCGTAATGCAAACTAGCAATTTATAATAATTGCTACTGCAGAAACATTGAAGTTAAAACCGACTGTAGTTGAATTGTATTTTAATGAAGTTGCCTGGGTGGTAACTCCATTATCGGAGAGAATAGTTTGTTTATTAAAAATTTGTTGTCCAACGCCTGTACTGATCCTGAAAACTTCGCCGATTAATAAGCCGCCTTCGAGTTGGTAAACATTATTATTTGAATTCTGATCAGTGGCAGTAGTTATATATCCCTGGTCTTCAAAAATATGTTCTACTGTTTGAGCATTATTCATTCCAAAACTGCCAAAACCCGCAAGCATTGTTCTGTGGCCACTTTTGTCTGCGCGCTATTGTTAATCCCAGCATTCCATCTATCTGCCAGTTCAGCCGGTCGTTTTCATATTTATCAAAATTGCGACTGCCGGGACCATAATAATAATTGGCTTCAGCACCCAGCGAAATGACGATACCGCTGTTCTTTTTTGTGCCGTTATCCTGGTTGTCACTTCTAAAATCATTTTGTGCTTTTACAGAAAGGATAGAAAAGGAAGAAATTATAATAAAGAATATGCTTTTTTTCATGATAAATTATTTTGTATTTTCTTACTCTAAGGCAAACGTTACGCCTAGTTTAATTACCGATAAACCCACGCCCGCATCCACATACACACGGAACTGATTGCTTACAAAATACTGTGCTCCTGCTCTTGCAATTATTCCAAGTTGCGTATTACGCGTTCCTGATTTTACAAGAATTACCTGCGAGTTATCATTGGTAAAACTTATCGTGTTTTCAGAATGAATATTTGAACTGGTAATGCCCGGGCCAGCTAATATGTAAGGTTGCAAGCGTGACGAATCACTTGCAAAACTATACTTCCCATACACATATAAACCGAAAATATTTTCTGTTAATTTGATGTTGTTATTCGTACTGTCATAAGTGCTGAATTGCTGATCAGAGAATTTATGCGAACCAAAACCAATCATTGCGCCCAATTGCAAATTATTTTTATAAGCCGACCTCATAAGCTATAGAAACAACCGGGAAAGTAGCTGCAGAAGAATAATTATTTACATTTTTCACTTTTGAAAAACTTCTTAAAAATCCAAGCCCCAGTTGAATATTGCCGTTTTCAAAAAAATCCTGGCTTTTATAATTAATGTGGCTAGTATCTATAGTCGGTATGTATCCATTATCGGTGCAACAGTTCTGCCATTTATATAATCTTTCACCTGGTTACGATAACTGATTACATACACTTCATTTCGCGGAATGGTATAAATCGGCCCATCGGGAATATCGGTTCTTTGATAGGAAATATAATTGGGCCTACTTCTTTTACAATCCATAAACAAGGTCGCCGTTTAATTTTACAATTACATCAAACCCCGCATTTTGTTGTATTGGATGAGGAATAGGAACTCGTGATTGTATCATTTTGAGCATAGACGCTTTTTACTGCAAAAGAAATGACCAGTAAAGCAACAAATAACAAGGATTTATATTTTTAGGGTAAAGTCCTTTCATCATTTTTAAGTTTTTAATATTTTAAGATCTTTAATTGTTCCATTCATTATGTTCAATTTTTGGGTCGTATCACGCGAGTTACAAAGTGTCATTTGAAAAACACCGGTGATTATTTGTTCATCCGGTTTTTCTTTTTCTATTTGCAAAACATCATTTTGCAAATTATCGGCGCAAAGATTATAAACAGCCAGATTGTTTTTATCGGTAATATCAAACACTTGAACCTCGCCAGTCCTCTTTGTGAAGTATAGTCGGTTTTATAAATACCTACCAGTTGATTATCCTCCGAAAGGTCAAAATTGATCATCAACTGGTAAGTATGCCCTGATTCATCTTTGCCCGAACCCTGCAAAGTATATCGGTCATAAAATTGAGCAGGAAGAGTTGTGTCCTGTGGATATACCACGACTTTGAGTGTTGGTAATCGAATAATCATCTGCTTTCCACGAGTTAGAAGAACTGAGATCAAACTGCAAAAGCGGAGAACGAATAATTTGCACAGTCGTTTGATCAGATGAACAGCCGAAAAACATACTGTAATAAAAAATAATAAAAGCTTAAATCTTTTATTCATAGTTAGTTTTAAAGAGATCAATAAAACATTTTTTTAACGTACAATAATGGTACCGCTCATACACGAATTCAAATTGTACTTCAGTCTTAAAAATTCCTTCATAAAAGTACTCTTAAAATAACACTTTATTATTAAATACTATATAGGTGGCAACGGCAGATAGTTAAAACAAAATAAAAAAATTCGGAATTTGTACGTTTACTCTACCGGAATTGCCAAAAACTTGTTATAAATCCTGGCAACTATGGATCAAACGGGTAATTAAAAATCATAGTTTATTTTTGCAAAGTTTAGAAAAAGCAGAGGAATGAATCTTGATGTGTTGATGAATAGTTATTCAAATGATCCCCGCATTTTTAAAATTGCGGATAAGATCGTTTTGCCTGAACCGCAGCATATACACCTTTCCGGCCTCTTTGGCAGCGCTTCACAGTTTATTTTTTCTGCAGTTTTCAATCATCCCGCATTCTTCCAAACTAAACCATCTCGTTATTTTGAGAGACGCCGAAGAAGCGGCTTATTTTCACAATACGATTGAAAATTTAACCAACGCGCTTGATGTTTTTTATTTCCCTTCTTCTTTTAAAAATAAAAAAAACTTTCACCAGCTCAACAGCAGCCACGTAATGTTGAGAACGGAAGCTTTAACCAAATTAAGCGCGGGTGGAAACAAGAAAGTTTTAGTTACTTATGCCGAAGCTCTTTTTGAAAAAGTAGTTTTATCAAAATCTCTTTCTGAAAATATTATTTCTTTTAAAGCAGGGTGAAAATATAAAAGTTGATGAGTTGCTTTCACGATTTGTGGATTACGGTTTCAGCCGCGCTGATTTTGTTTACGAGCCCGGGCAGTTTGCAGTGCGTGGAGGAATTCTTGACATTTATTCTTATGGAAATGAAAAACCTTATCGCATTGAATTGTTTGGAAACGAAATCGACAGCATTCGTTTATTTGATCCGGAAACACAATTAAGCGAGCGCAAACTTTCACAGGTAAATATTATTCCGAATGTAGAAACACAATTTTCCAGCGGCGAAAAAGTATCGTTATTAAATTTTCTGCCTGAAAATACGGTGGTTTGGACGGAAGACTGGGAATTTATAAAACAAATAATTGAGCAGCAGGAAGAAGATCTGAAAGAAGCAATTGCCAATCCGCCAAAAGCTGCTGCCAATGAAGAAAACGAATTGAATGAAATAAAGGAAATTTCAGAAAAAGATTTTGTACATGCTTCCGTTTTGGAAAATCAAATTGATGAACGGCATGTAATTGAGATGGGAAAGAAAAGTTTTTTTTCAAAAAACAATGAAATTCAATTTTCAATTCAGCAACAACCGGCATTCAACAGGCAATTCAATTTGTTGATCGAAAACCTGAAATCATTCGAAGCAAAAAAATATAACATTTTCATTTTTGCTGAAAATCCAAAGCAACTTGAAAGATTGCATTCAATTTTCAGGGACCAGAATACAGAAATCAATTTTGTTCCCATTCCGGTTTCCATTCATGAAGGATTTATTGATCACGATCTGAAACTCGTTTGTTATACGGATCATGAAATATTTCAGCGCTATCATAAATACAAGGTAAAACAGGCTTTCAGCAAGAATAAAGCGCTTACTTTAAAAATGCTTCGCGAATTGCAGCCGGGCGATTATGTAACTCATATTGATCATGGAGTTGGCGTTTTTAGTGGGCTGCAGAAGATTGAAGCAAATGGTGTAATGCAGGAAGCAGTTCGAATTATTTATAAAGATAAAGACCTGCTTGTATGTAAATATTTCTTCTCTTCACAAAATCAGTAAATACAGTGGAAAGGAAGGAACAGTTCCAAAAATGAACAAACTGGGAAGCGATGTTTGGAACAAATTAAAAGACAAAACTAAAAAGCAGGTAAAAGATATTGCTTCTGACCTGATAAAACTATACGCGGAAAGAAAAAGCCATAAAGGCTTTGCGCATTCGCCCGATAATTATCTGCAGACGGAACTGGAAGCGTCCTTTCTTTATGAAGATACGCCCGATCAAAGCAAAGCGGTTACCGATGTAAAAGCGGATATGGAAAAGGAATCGCCAATGGACCGGTTGGTTTGTGGCGACGTAGGATTTGGTAAAACGGAGGTAGCCATACGAGCCGCCTTTAAAACCAACCTGGATGGAAAACAGGCGGCTGTACTGGTTCCCACAACGATTCTCGCTTATCAACATTATAAAACTTTCGGTGACCGGTTAAGTGATTTTCCCGTTACGGTTGACTATATTAACCGCTTCAAATCTTCAAAAGAAAAAAAGGAAACGTTACAAAAACTGAAGGAAGGAAAAATTGATATCATTATAGGAACACATGCTTTGTTGGGAAAAGATGTAAAGTTTAAAGACCTGGGTTTGATGGTGATCGATGAAGAACAAAAATTTGGTGTTGCGGCAAAGGAAAAATTAAAACAGATACGAACAACAGTTGATTCACTTACACTAACGGCAACGCCTATCCCAAGAACTTTACAATTCAGTTTGATGGGCGCCCGCGATCTTAGCATTATTAATACGCCTCCTCCAAACCGGCAACCAATTCAAACCGAAGTGCACGTTTTTGACCAGGATTTTATCAGAGACGCTATTTATTATGAAGTGGAAAGAGGCGGACAGGTTTTCTTTATTCATAATCGTGTTCATGGTTTGCAGGAAATGAAAACTCTGATACAGGGATTATGCCCTGACCTTAGCATTGCTCATGCCCACGGCCAGTTAGAAGGCGGGCAACTGGAAGAAACGATTCTTGATTTTATGGATCGAAAATATGATGTGCTTGATTTGTACAAACATAGTAGAGAGCGGCGTTGATATTCCGAACGTAAATACGATTATCGTAAATAATGCGCACCACTTTGGTTTAAGCGATTTTCACCAGCTTCGGGGAAGAGTGGGCCGCAGTAATAAAAAAGCATTTTGTTATTTGCTTGCGCCGCCGATGAGTACGTTGACTTCTGACAGCCGCAAACGATTAACCACATTAGAGCAATACAGCGATCTTGGAAGTGGCTTCCAGATTGCCATGCGCGACCTTGATATTCGTGGCGCAGGAAATATGCTGGGCGGCGAACAAAGTGGTTTTATTGCGGAAATAGGTTTTGAAATGTACCAGAAAATTCTGGATGAAGCTATTCGCGAATTAAAAAGAAATGAATTTAAAGATTTATTTAAAGAAGAAATTCAAAAGCAGGACGATTATGTTTCTGACTGTACCATTGATACTGATCTGGAAATCCTGATTCCCGATGATTATGTTGAAAGCATCACTGAAAGATTAAGTCTTTATTCAAGGCTCGACAACTGCGAAAATGAAAAAGCAACTGGAAGCGACTTCATAAAGAAATGATCGATCGCTTTGGGCCGATTCCGGATGAAGTGGAAGATTTTTTTACAACAGTGCGCTGTCGTAAAATAGCATTGGAACTTGGGATTTGAAAAACTGATCCTGAAAAATGAAACGTTGAAATGCTTCTTTGTCGCCAATCCTGACTCTGCCTACTTCACCAGCAAAACTTTTGAAAGAATTCTTGATTTTATTCAAACCAAAACCAACAAAGCCAAACTCAAACAGGTAGGGAGAAATGGTATATTGATAGTGAAGGAAATAAAAACCATGAAACAAATTTTCAAATTTCTGCAGCAAATGCTATTGAATACACAGAGTGGAAGTTCCGCAGTTCTAACTCTTATTAAAATTTTTTTTATTATAAAAATATTTATATGTAGATTTATGTAAGTAAATAAGTTTTTATGAAACGGGTTTCATTTTGGGCTCTACAACACAAACTTGCCGCACGTATTATAATTGTGCTGGTTTATTTATTTTTAAACTTATAGGCTGGATTTTTGGCGATCTGCTTTATTCAATGAACGTCGCGTTTTCGCCGCTTTTTTCTATTTAGTCGCTTGTTTGTTTTTACTGGTTTCATTTTTTATCCCCCAAAAAAAATAAAAACATAACTATAAAAATTTTTATCTGCAGGCGAAAAGCTAACAGATGTTGTATTATTAGTTGCAACTTTTCTCTTTATTGTGTATTCTGCCAATTCCTATAACCAAGGCAGAATCTCTAAATCCTCTAAAGCCTGTCTTTGCGGTTTCATTATCAGACCGGCTAGTTCCTTATCATAACACTGAAAATAATTTTAAAGCGAAAAAAGAAAAATGTATCAAAGAAAACATGCCTTTCGATCCGTCATAAAAGAAGTAAGAAAAAAATATAAAGAGGCTACGAAGGCCGGAAAAGCTTTCTAATTGTGTTGGTTGATAATTGCGCGCGATTTTGCGATTCCTTTTAATTGGCGGCCTTGCCTGTAATATATCTTGTTCCGGCGCTGAGGCATTAGGATATATTGTTATGAGTATTGGGCATCGGAGCAATAATTTTCGGAGCCATTAAACTGATCCAAAGAATAACAACGGGGACCGCCAGCAAAAACCGAAACGGCGTAATGAACATGTAAAATAATTGCGTTTATGCATCACTGTTATATTGATCAATATTATTTTCCTTCAGCACATTTTCAATCCGAAGATTCAAGTGTTTCAAAATCTGTAAACCCTTCTGCAATTAAATAAAATTTGGTATCGGTTAGTTGAATAAAAACAGCCGGAAAGCCGGTAACATTTAATTGTTTACATAAAGCAAATTCATAGTGCGCCTGCTCTTTGTACTCTTCATCCTCCAGCTTTTCATAAAATTCTTCAGCAGGAATATTGTATTTATCCAATAACAAACGATATGCTTCATCATCGGTAAGATCACGTCCTTCAAAATGAAGTGCATATTGAAGATCGGCAGCAAAACTCACTTGCTTGTCCGGATAATAATCTTTAAAAACACATAAGGCAATCGCAGGTTTTTCAGAATTGGGAAACCAGTCACTAACATCCGGATGTTTGATGTGCCATAAATAATCTTCGCCAAATTTAATTCCCGTAATTTCTTCCACCCGCTTGTAAGCGCCTTCAATATATTTTGCGGTAGCACCTATGGAAACAGGCTCTTCCGGCAAAATCATCCCTCCCGAAAGCACTTCAAAATCCAATTTATTTTTGTATTGGGAATAAATCTTTTTCATTACTTCACTAAAACCGTAACACCAGCCGCAATAAGCATCGTAACAATATATTAATCTTTTCATAACAATAATTTTGCGACAATAAACCTGCCGAAATTCGTAAAGAAATTGTAACAACACTAAATAATTATTCGTGTTATTTATTTGTTCACTACAATTCCTTTCTTCATTTGAATTTACACAATTACATTTGCAAGCTATGGCGCAAAAGAAATTAAAAAGATTCGGGGAGATAAAAACGTTTTCAAATGTTTTGGAATATCCCGAAGATATAAAAGGAAAATGGAAGGATTTTTTTGGTAACGAAAACGAAATGGTGCTTGAACTTGCCTGTGGTAAAGGAGAATACACGACAGGACTTGCACAATTGTATCCGGATAAAAATTTTATTGGCGTTGATATCAAGGGAAACCGCTTATGGGTGGGCGCAAAATATGCGCTTTGCAAAATGATTTAAAAAATGTTGCTTTTTTAAGAACGCAAATTGATAAGATTAGCAATTACTTTGCAGCAAAATGAAGTCGAAGAAATCTGGATCACATTTCCTGATCCACAGCTAAGAGTTTCAAAAGCAAAAAAAAGATTAACGCATCCCAAGTTTCTGCGATTGTATCAAGAAATACTAAAACCTGGTGCAAAAATTCATTTAAAAACCGATTCTCCCGACCTTTATGAATTTACAAAACTGGTGATCAGACTTTACAATCTTAAAATTATTTCAGATATCGGTGATATTTATAAAATGGAAATATTGACAGAAGAATTAGCGATACAAACTCATTATGAAAAACTTGACATTGCCAGAAGCAATTGTATTTTTTATCTATGTTTTTCATTGCCGGAAAAATTTCCTGGAAACGATGATGAACTTAAACTGATTCTAAAACAAGAAAATGAAGAATGAAGCATTTATTGAAGGTGTTGATTTTTATTTTGATGAATCTGGTTTAATGGTAATGACAGAAAAATATCATTTGGACAGGGGATTTTGTTGTGGCAATGGATGCAGACATTGTCCTTTTCATTTTGAAAATGTAGATGAAAAAAAGAGAAGAGAATTAATTTTTAAAAGAAAAAAATGAAAAGGAAAATCAATGATTAAATTAGATTCATACAGAATCTATGTTAAAAGTCTTCTAATATTTTTACACGTCACGTTTGCAGAAAAATTGTAGAATAATTTCTTCTGAAATAAAGATTAGCAGAAATTTTTCCTGAACAGTAAATCAACAAATATTTTCGATTTTTATTCTACTATAAACATAAAAAAAGGGAGCCTTTCGGCTCCCCGTTTTTGTTTATGAAAATTAATGATTAATAACTCCACAAATTTTGTTCGTAATCAAATATTTCGTTCTTGTATCTTTTCGCCTTCAAGCAATTGAAGGATCGGCCTGTCTTTTAATCCGGTCTGATCCTTTAAATAAGTATCAAATGGATTATCAAGCGTACTTTTAATAATTCTTCCATGGAACATTCTTGATTCAAAAAGATCTTCCCATGTCATTCTTGCACCGTAGTTTTTCCCATTGTACACATAATATTTGGCGAAAATCGACCGCATGTCCGGATAATAAACCCAAAAAAGTTCTGTATCACCAAGATCAACACCAGACGGCAGTAATCACACGTTTTACAGGTGCGATTCCCAGAATTCTCCAGAACAATCTTGAACTTTGTTTATCAAATATAACTTCCTCTTTAATCCTGAATTTATAAAAAGAATCAAGGTTTACTTCCTGCATAGTTTCTTTATTACCAATTACATTTCCTAAAGAATCATAAATAGGTACTGAAATGGTTCCCCCGGAAATCGCCTTCGCCACTTCTGCCTTAGTCATTGGGGTTGTAAACCGATCGTCGATGGGGCTAAAAGCAGTAACGCCACCGTTATCCGGGCCATCCTGTATCGCTTTTAAAAGAATAGAAATGAACCTTTGGTTACCATTATCTTCATTAGCAGAATACCTGAAAGGGAGATTGATTTTTTCACGTGTATCAATTTCACGCCAGAGCCTTTCATCATAAGCTGCATCTTCCGCTCTCAGCTTGCTGGTAAGGAAGAGGAGTCCTGTCAGTAATCAATCCATTGTGAATATCAAGGGCTGTTTCAGGCCGTAATGATGGTTTAATATTAGGTATAGGAAGGCTATCATTCACAGGAGGAGCGACTACGACCGCAGTATCAACTATCGTGGGTGTAACAGTCGGCATTTGATTTTGCAGCAGTCGTCTTCTTTGCTGTGGTTCTTTTCTTTACTGACCGCTTTTTTGTAGTCTGCGCATCCGCCACATTGCATAGTATTCCCAGCGAAAGTACCAGCATCATACACTTTATAACAATAGTTTTCATAGCCTTTTATTTTATTCTTTTTTTAATACAATATAAATCCTGGTCCGGGAATACTTCTTATAATCCCATCAGGCCCCTGAACTTTCACATTATCGAAAGTAACCGAAGTGCCGGGTATTGATCTTTGCAGAAAACTTTTTACCGGATCAAGACTTCCTCCGCGAATTTCCGCGGACTGAACATTTGGAAAGTTAGCACCTGAAAAATAAAGTGTGGCACTTACAATGTTAAAATGAGCATCGAAATCGAAATTTTCCAAATCTGCCCGTGCAAAATTTTGATTCTTAAACACCACAGATTGAATCCTCTCCTCCACTACTTGGGCCAACTTTCACAACCGGATCAGGAATTCTTTTCACCCTGAAATCGTAGGTACTTACTTTCCCATCTGCATTGACAGAGATAGCGGCTTTACCCACTGAACTCACTTTCACAGTATATTTACCGGGACCGCCGGAAGGACTTAACGTTCCTCCATGACATTGACACGTGAGTTTTATCCCAGCCGGTACCTGAAGAAATGGTTACAGGATTTGGTACGCCAATGTAAAATACGTTCATTTTATCAAGCATCACTGCTGCACCACCAGGAGTGCCCACCGTATAATTTATTGTTTGATGAACCGGAACCGGTTTTCCGTCTTCGCCAATAAATGAACCATTTACCTGGATGGTATGTTCACCTGCTCCACCTACGGTCGTTGAATATTCTCCCTGGCCATTTACCATATTTAAAGGCTGGCCGTTAATGGTAAGATTGCTTTTTACACTTGAGCTATAAGCTCCCACACCGGCAGTAACGGTTAGTTTCTGCCCGGGCATCAGATAATTGGAGTTTTGTCCTACCAACACACCTACCTTATCCATATGAACTTCTACCGCACCAATTTGAGAATGACAGTAAGTAACGATCATATTCTCCGCATTCTTCACATTATTTTGAAATTTACTAAGAATGGTTAATGCTGCAATGGTTGGTGTCATGTGAAAGAAAGTTTGCGTAAAATCCTTTTGCTTTCCTTCTTCAGTTTTAGGCGGTGTGGTATTTACAGGGAAAATATTTTCAAACTGCGCTTGATTGTTGGATCAATATTAAGCATTGCCTGTTTATATTCTTCAAGTCTCTTCTTTAGTCTTTCACCTTCACCATTTGTTTCAAACATTCTCGTAGAAGCATCAAGATTATCTGTACGATAATCCTCTATACTATCTTTGCCATCCCATTTCATCCTAAGGTCAGCTGCCTTTTTTAAGGCAAGTTTCAAACTATCAAGATAAGTATCCATAGCAGCAGATAAGTCTGCGCGCTTCCATAGCCTTAGGTTCCCAAATCGCGCTTTTTCTTGCGATTTAGGATCAGCTAATTTTTCTTCAAGAGATTTATACAAAGTATTATTAGATGCTGAAATGTTTGTGTTGGAAGTTATTAAACTATTATTTACAACTTTAAATGCGGTAATTACCTCATTAGATACATTTAAGGCAAGGATGGCCGTAAGTACCAGGTACATTACATTGATCATCTTTTGCCGTGGTTCTGCGGGTAGTCCCATGTTATTTAAATTTACTTTGGTGTTAGTTTTAGAATTTCGGTATTTTCAAATTATTGTCTTCCCTGCATAGCGCTTAACATGTTGCCATACACCTGGTTTAATTTACCAAGGTTATTTGCAAGTGCATTTATCTGATCTTTTGTTGCCTGTGCATCATCCACAGTTGAAACCATTACTTCACTGGCCTTAGCCATTTTTCCGTAAAAACTATTTAAAGTTTTAAGATGGTTATTGCTTTCAGTCAATTCCAGTTCATAAATACTGTTTAATGAACCGAGGTTTTTGGTAAGCACCTGAACCTGCTCATGAAATCCTTTTGCGCTATCTGCAGCACTATTAAAATTACTCATTGTGTTTGCAGAATTAGTATAAGCATCTTTCATCAGTCCAAGAGCATTGGTAGCTTCTTTTGTTTTGGCAGAAAAGTCGCCGGTAGATTTTACTACATCGCCTACTTCGCCAATCTGCGATAACGGTTACTCCGAGTTTCTGGAAATTTTCGCTTAGTCTTTTCATGTTTGCAGGTGTAATGTCTGCGTCTTTCATCATTTTTTCCATGGATTGCAAAGCCGGATTTCCTTCAGGCGCATGTGATACGGAGCATGAGCCACTTCATGAGGTTTTGGTTTTACCCATTCAATACAGGCATACACCAGGAATATTCCGGTTTCTGTCCACATGCCGACAGTTAACATTGTATCAGCAAAAGGTTGGTGAGTCAATTTTGCCCAGGCGGCAAAAATTACAACTGCGGCACCGGCACTTACCAGTACATCTACCAGTGTCAAAAAGTTTCTTTTAGGTTGTTGAATCATAACAGGGTTGGTTTTAAAATTTGTTTTAAGTTATTGCTTTTAGGTTCGCACAAAAAATGCCCATATTAATTACATTGAAATAACAATTAATACAGGCAGTAAAATGTTGAACTAAAATTTTTCTATGGGGTTATATTTAATTATTTTCTACTTAATTATTTTCTACCTTTTTTGTCACGTTGCAGGTGGCAAATCAATTACGCAACGGAATCCAATATAAGATTTGGCAGTATCCTGATATTCAAAAGTACGTGTACTTGTGCGCAAATAATATCCTACATCTTTCCAGCTTCCGCCACGAATTACTTTACGCTTCATTCGCGGAGCGTCCTGATCTTTTGCATTCCAGCGGATATCCGGGTTCATATCATGTTGAAAATTATACCCTCCTTCATAGTACAAAGAAGAAGTCCATTCAGCCACATTTCCTGCCATACAATACAAACCGAAATCATTAGGCCAATAAGCATCCGCCCGAACTGTGTAAAATCCTCCATCTTCAGGATAATTTCCACGGCCAGGTTTAAAGTTGGCCAACAAACATCCTTTCCGGTTTCTTAAATACGGGCCACCCCATGGATACGGAGATTGAGATCTTCCGCCTCTTGCTGCATATTCCCATTGTGCTTCTGTAGGCAAGCGGAAATTTGTTTCAATTGATCTCTTTTTACCAACTAACCAGGAATTTAAAGTTTGTGTTCTCCATTCACAAAAAGCAGTGGCCTGTTTCCAGTTAACACCTACAACCGGATAATTTCCAAAAGCAGGATGACTATAATATTGTTTGGCCATTGGCTCATTGTACGAGTATGCAAAATCCCTTACCCAAACTAACGTATCAGGATAAATAGGAATATCTTTTTTAATTATAAAAGCACTGCGTGGCACATTAGGATCTTTATTGCCGGCAGCTGCTGCATAATCAAAAGTTTCAGAATGATAGACTAATTTATTTGGATCAATTTCTTTTTTACCGAAAATCCGGTTATCAGGAGTAACGATCAAAGCATCAATTTTTTCTAATGTGGCTTTATCGTCCCACTTAATTGTCTTAATTTTTTTCCAATCAAGAATTTCGGTTCCATCTGCATCCTGTTTTACATATCCCATCAGTCTACCAGCTATTGAATCACGAACATAATAAGTAAACTGGCGATATTCATTATTGGTAATTTCGGTTGCATCCATCCAAAAACCGCTTATGGAAACTTGCTTGTTTCTTGCAGTAAAAGTATAGTTTATATCTTCATCACTTGGTCCCATATGGAAAGTTCCCGGTGGAATATATACCATGCCGGGAGGTTTAGGTAAAATATAACGGCCTGCCGGCGCAACTCCATGAAGTTGTCCATCATCGGGCAGGCCTTTGGATTTACCAAATTTACCGCAACCCGACAGGATGAATGCTACTATCAGTAGAGAAGTGAAAAAAGTGATTTTCATTATTTTTTACTTTGAGGGTAAGGACAAATGTAATATTTATTTAAAAAATTCTTTCCTGCTCTACTCTACTAACTTATCACTTCACACGAAGATAGAAGCGATTTATAATAAACGGGCAAGAGTTTTAATTATTGTAAAAAAGAATCAAATTTATCTAAATATCTTTTAAATTAAAGAAGCAAACAAAGTAACTAATCTATATGAGTACAATTTGAAAAATGCTTTTTATATAAAAGTTAACTTAAGTAGTCTAAATCAAAAAATAAAACTACGAAAAAACAATTATAAAAATCGTCTAGTAAAATTTTTTTTACTAAAGAATACCTTCTTATTTACTTCCACTTCCAAATTCACCCTTTTTCTTATAAAACTTCATTTTTTATTAAATATTGTGTTACAAATGTTTTTACATCCGCTTAATATTTTATTTTTCATGCGAACCACTATTTTATCAAAAATTTATTAACGTTAAAATAACAAACCAAAAACCAACCTTAAAAGTTGCTTTACTATACCAAATACTCTCCAAAAGAAGTGTTAATGAAAATGAAACGAGTATTATTAAATTGTAATTTTGCAGCCTTCATATGGCCACAAAAAAGCAATCAAAATCTTCAGAAATTTTTACGGAAAATGAGAATATAGAGGTATTTGGCGCACGCGAACACAATCTTAAAGATATTGATATTGCTATTCCAAAAAATAAACTGGTGGTTATTACCGGAATTTCGGGTAGCGGAAAATCCTCACTCGCTTTTGATACCATTTTTTCTGAAGGCCAACGGCGATACATGGAAAGTTTTTCTGCCTATGCGAGGCAGTTTTTAGGAGATATGGAACGCCCGGATGTGGATAAAATTACCGGGCTCTCCCCGGTTATTTCTATTGAACAAAAAACTACCAACAAAAATCCACGAAGCACAGTAGGAACAGTTACTGAAGTATATGATTTTTTAAGATTACTATTTGCCCGTATTGGCGAAGCTTTTAGTTACAATACCGGGAAAAAAATGGTGAAATGGAGTGAGGAAGAAATTGTGGAAAATATTTTAAACAGATTTTCCGGAGAAAAGAATAGTGGTACTTGCTCCACTTGTTCGTGGAAGAAAAGGCCATTACCGGGAATTATTTGAAGATGTAAGAAAAAAAGGATTTTTAAAAATAAGAATTGACGGAGAAATAAAAGACTTGGTTCCTAAAATGCAAACCGATCGTTATAAAATTCATGATATTGAATTGGTAGTAGACCGGCTGGCAGCTGATAAAGAACAAAAAGTAAGACTAAGTGAAAGTGTGCAAAAAGGGTTACAATTAGGAAATGGATTATTGTTTTTATTGCTGAATGATGAAAACCGAGTTAGTTCAATACAGCCGCCAACTTATGTGTGAAGAGTCAGGAATAAGCTATGAAGAACCATCGCCAAATGCATTTTCTTTTAACTCTCCTTATGGTGCTTGCCCGGTTTGTAAAGGGCTGGGGAATGTGTACCAGGTAAACATGGAATCAATTATCCCTGACGAAAAATTAAGTATAAATGATGGTGCTATCGCTCCACTTGGGTGAAGAAAGAGAAGCTTACGTTTTTAAACAAGTGCAGCAACTTGCCAGGAAACATAAATTCAGTTTAGACAAACCGGTAAAGGATTTGCCCGAAAAAATCATGAACCTGATTTTGTTTGGAACTGAAAATCACAAACGATGAAGAGAACACTGAAACTTATACTCAATTCAATAACCCAACGGACAAGGAATATTCTTCAGGATGAATACGAAGGGATTGTAAATATGATCAGGCGTTGGTTTCATTCTGATAATACAAATGAAGGTTTAAGAAGTTGGGTAGAAAAATTTATGATTCTTGAAAAATGTCCGTCATGTGATGGAAAAAGATTGAAAAAAGAAAGCCTGTGGTTTAAGATTGATGGAAAAAATATTGCAGATTTATCAGAAATGGACCTGGTAAAATTATTGGCGTGGTTTGATGGAATTGAAAACAGGTTAACTGAAAAACAAAATATTATTGCAAGAGATATTCTCAAAGAAATAAGAGAACGGATCCAATTTCTGCTGGATGTAGGTTTAACTTATCTTTCTTTAAACCGGCCTTCCAAAAGCCTGAGTGGCGGAGAGTCTCAGCGAATCAGGCTTGCCACCCAAATTGGTTCGCAGCTTCAGGGCATTACTTATATTCTAGATGAACCAAGCATTGGCCTTCATCAGCGCGACAATCACCAATTAATAAAAGCGCTGAAAAATTTAAGAGACATCGGCAACAGCGTTTTGGTGGTTGAACACGACAAGGATATTATGCTTGCCGCAGATTATCTTGTTGATATTGGCCCTGATGCAGGAAAGCATGGTGGCGAAGTAGTAGCAAAAGGAACTCCCAAAAACTTTCTCAAACTTGAAACACTTACTTCTTCTTACTTAAATGGCGATGTTGAAATTAAAATTCCATCAAAAAGAAGAAAAGGAAACGGCCATTCACTCATTCTAAAAGGAGCATCAGGAAATAATTTAAAAAATGTAACTGCAACTTTTCCTCTCGGAAAATTTATTTGCGTTACTGGCGTAAGCGGAAGTGGAAAATCTACATTGATCAATGAAACCTTATATCCTCTTTTAAGCATTCATGCTTATAAAAGTAAAATGACGCCTTTACCGTACAAGAGTATTGAAGGACTGGAATACATTGATAAAGTAGTTGAAATAGATCAATCGCCAATTGGCCGTACGCCAAGAAGTAACCCGGCCACTTATTGCGGATTTTTTACTGATATCCGAACACTTTTTGCGGCAATTCCTGAAGCAAAAATACGCGGTTACAAACCCGGCCGTTTTTCATTTAATGTAAAAAGCGGGCGATGTGATGTATGCCAGGGAGGTGGCATGAGAGTGATAGAAATGAATTTTCTTCCTGATGTGTATGTGGAATGTGAAAAATGCAATGGCAAAAGATACAATCGTGAAACACTTGAAATTCGATACAAAGGAAAATCAATCAGTGATGTTTTGGAAATGACTGTGGATGAAGCGGTAGATTTTTTTCAAAATGTACCGTACCTGTATCGAAAAATAAAAGTACTGCAGGAAGTGGGGCTTGGATATATCACTTTAGGTCAAAGTGCAGTAACGCTTAGCGGAGGCGAGGCACAACGTGTAAAACTAGCGACTGAACTAAGTAAGAGGGATACAGGAAAAACATTTTACATTTTGGATGAACCTACTACAGGGCTTCATTTCAGGGATATTCAACACCTTGCAGATGTACTTAATAAATTAGTTGACCGGGGAAATACAGTTTTGGTAATTGAACACAATATGGACATTATAAAAATTGCGGATTATATTATTGATCTTGGCCCTGAAGGTGGCGACGGCGGTGGTAAAATTTTATTTGAAGGGACACCTGAAAAATTGCTTGAAAACAAAGAAAGCTTTACTGCTGCTTTTTTAAAAGCGGAATTAAAGCCAAGTAAAAAAGGCAAAGCATAATAACAAAACTAAAAAATGTTGTGGTTTCAGGGGTTATACGGCGCACAAGAATATGCAATGTTTTTCCAGTCTTAGCTTTTATTATATACTTTGCCATTCAGAGGCAAAAATCCGAACTTAAAATCTTTAAAACCTGTGCGGGCAGCGCATTCTGTTTGCAACATTTCTATCATAACTGCTTTCAAAAATAGGCCCCAGCCTGATTGCAAATTTTAAAAACGTAGTAAAATAAGAATCATTCTGATTTGGATTTCCTCTTTGGGTACCGGGAGAATTTCTTGTAAGCCCCGGGTTTACAATGGCATAAACTTTATCAGATATCTGCCTTGCAATTGCTGCATCATGTGGCGATAAATATTTATCGAACAAATTTGGATCGATATAAGTTGTGCTTACATCATCAATATAATCTGTAAAGGATTTTCTCAACAGAATTTCAAAGCTCACGTTCACCCTGTCAGAAATGTAATATTTCAATCCGACTCCCATTGGAATATTGATCTGTGAAAGCGAGTACATTTTTCTTTGAGGATATTCCGGAAAACCTTCTCCTTCTGTATGTAAAGGCCGTAAATAATACCAGGTTTTTTTCCCGTTAGCATCAGTTAAAGAGCCCTGGGGATTAAAATGAAAATATCCAACTCCCAATACGCCATAAGGCGAAATTCGTGGAGCATAATCGGGATTATTTTTATTTAAAAGCGCCAACGGAAAAACTTCAGCAGCCAGGTAAGCTTCCGCAATATTTGACCTGAAATCAAGATTCCTTTGCTTTCGGTAAAGCTCATCGTTACCTTTTGTATTGATAATATTATCTTCTCCCGATATTTTTCCATATTGAGCTGCCAAACGAACACCGAACCAATTATTGGGATAATAAGTACCAAAAACACCTATCATTATTTCGGTAAGTGGCAAATTGAGATCTTTTACAAAACGCTTGCCCTTTCCATGATGGCCACCTAAATCGCCCAGGAAAAACGAAGGGCCAACATTCAAACCCACCTCAAAACGTGCCTGGTCCTGACCATGGAATATTAATGACTGAGAATAGCGTTTCATGAGAAATTCCGCAACCGAATGCAATTAGTATGAAATACGCCAGCCTTAAAGCTTTAATACGTTTTTTCATAGCAATAATAATTGTTTTTGTAATGGATAATAATTCATATGATGCCCAAAAATGATTTTGGGCAACGTATCCATAACGCCAAACTATATGCTTTATTGCTTATTTGATTTTCCTGCAACATGGAAATATGTTCAATACCGTCTTCCATATAAACGCCGCTTTTTTGAACAAATGAAAAGGATTCGTAAAACTTTTTAAATAAAGTTGAGCGCTGATGCGAATAGGGACTTCTCCAAATAAACGATAGATTTCATCAATTGAATTTGTCATTAATTGTTTACCAATATTTTTTCCTCTTACTGATTGAGCAGTTACTACACGTCCGATGGAAGCTGCATCTTCATACGAAATACCTTTGGCAAGCAACCGCGTATAGGCAACAAGATTTTCATTCTCCCAGCCGCTATAATGATAAGCCTTCTAAATCTTTATCATCCAAATCCTGGTAAGCGCAATTTTGTTCCACAACAAAAACTTCACTTCGCAATTGAAGTATTTTATACAATTCAAAATTGCTTAAATCGGAAAAATGTTTGCATTGCCAGTTTATCATAATTAAATCTGAAAAAAGAATGAAAGTTGCAATATAAATTTAGAAATAGAAAATCGAACAAATTTATTCGTTTACTGGCTGGTCAAAAATATTGAGGAAACGGCATTTATCTCCAAAACTGAAATAAAAAAAGCAATTTTTATTTGTTTACTATCGCTCTCAATAACCATATTTTTCTTTCCACCTGGCTTTCAAAAACTTTCTCAATTCCTCCTCGCGTGCATTTTTCCCGGGATTGTACAGAACGGTGTTTTTAATTTCTTCAGGTAAAAATTCCATTTCTACAAAATTGTTTTCATAATTGTGTGCATATTGATAATTTTTTCCATAATCCAGCTTCTTCATCAATTTTGTTGGCGCATTCCTGATTGCAAGAGGCACCGGCAAATCACCAAATTGTTTTACCAAACTTTCAGCTTTTCCAATTGCCGCAACTGCTGCATTACTTTTTGGTGAAGAAGCAAGATAAGTAGCACATTGCGATAAAATTATTTTTGATTCAGGATAACCGATCATATTCACCGCCTGGAAAGTATTTGTTGCTAAAACCAACGCTGTAGGATTCGCATTGCCAATATCTTCGCTGGCAAGAATCACCATTCTTCTTGCAATAAATTTCACATCTTCTCCTCCTTCAATCATTCGCGCCAGCCAATAAACCGCCGCGTTCGGATCGCTGCCCCGAATAGATTTTATAAATGCCGAAATGATATCATAATGTTGCTCTCCTTTTTTATCATACAGCGCCACTTTTTGTTGCGCCGCACTTATTACTTCTTCATCGGTTATTACAATTTCTTCATTTCTTATTTTGAAGAAAGCTGATCAACCGTTAATTCCAGAAGATTCAATAATCTTCGTGCATCACCGCCAGACAAATTTATCAGCGCTTCTGTTTCTTTTATCTCAATATTTTTTTTAGAAAGAATGGCATCTGTTTTTATTGCATGGTTCATCAATCGATCAGATCTTCTTTTTTCAAAGATTTTAAAATATAAACCTGGCAACGGCTGAGCAAAGCGCTGTTTACTTCAAAGAAGGATTTTCTGTTGTAGCCCCAATTAATGTAGATCGTTCCTTTTTCTACAGCGCCAAGCAAAGCATCCTGCTGGCCTTTATTAAACCGGTGAATTTCATCAATAAAAAGTATTGCATTTTCTTCATGTTTTGCTTTTTCAATTACTTCGCGCACTTCTTTTACTCCTGATGAAATAGCGCTCAAAGTATAAAACGGAACATTCAATGTATGAGCAATAATATTGGCAATCGTTGTTTTTCCCACGCCCGGCGGCCCCCACAAAATCATCGATGGAATTTTATGGTTCTCCAATGCAGTACGCAAAATACTTCCCTTGCCGGTAAGATGTTGCTGACCGATAAGTTCATCCAAATTTTCAGGCCGAAGCCTTTCTGCCAAAGGTGTTGAAGTAGTCAATGGTGAATTGTGAATAGTGAATTGATAAATAAGAAGATTGAGCTTATTTGACAGAACTCAATCCTTCTCACAAATTTAAAATTAATTATCCGTTCATTTGGGAAGATAAGCAGCACATCATTTAAAGTCACCGGCGCATTCTTATCATCAATTTCAATCACCACACAATAACCATTGGCGCCGCCGGCTTTCAACAATCCATTTACCAGTTTTTGCTGATCACTTGAAATTCTTTTTCCATTCCAGATTTCTTTGGTGCACAAACAACCTTCGGTCGGTGTCAAAGGATAATATGGTTTTCCGGCATAGTAATGAGGATCAATAGTAGTTCCATGAGCAATAATTTCACTTCTTCCCGCAAGGCCGGCATAATACGATTCATAAAGTGGCAAAAAATCCTGTAAGTTTTTTGGGAATCAGATTTTTGTAATAATCGATTGTCCAGGTAGAATCTGAAATAGTATCATTATCAAAAAACTTCTGCAAACTCAATTCTACGGGCATTCCCATTTGCACATTTGCTGTTGGGCCAATAAAATTTCCCATCGAAACTTTAAAGCCATACATTTTGAAAATTCCCTGCGGTGTGTTTCCATTCGTTAAATAACAAGGTAAATTGGTGATGCTTCTTGCAAGTTGTGTTACTGTAAATATTTTTCCTGAAGAATCTGTAATAAAACTTCCATCTGCATTTCTTATTATAACCATTCCCGGATAATCGCGGTTTTTTCTTTGCAAACTATACATCACTTCCTGATGAGGAAGAAAATTGTTGCTAAAGATTTCCGGTAAAATTTCATGAGCATGTCAGCGTAGTTACTTTATCTGGCGACAGTCTTGTTTGCAACATATAAAGTATTGGATTTTTATAAGCAGTATCACTGAATTTTTGCAAGCAAGTTCTTTTGAAATACTTTCTTTTTCTGCTCGCGCTTTTATTTCCCTGGATTAAATATTCTGCGCACATCGCGAATATTTTCGGATCATTTGTTTTTTCTAATAAAGAGGAAGTTTGTGTCAAAAATTTTCCCGGATAATTGCTGTAAGCCACTTCCATCAAAGCGCGTTGAAAAGAGATACTTCTTATTTCGATATCTTACAAATGCTGATTCCACTTTTCTTTCTGTAAATCGGTCGTATTATATTGCAATCACTTCCATAGCATCAAAAGCCTCCTGCCAGTTTTCTTCTGTTGAATCGGTAAGCGGCAATGAAAAATTTTTTGAAATACTGTAATTGATAAGGCCTTCCTTCATTTTTGCGCGTGCTGCATCAGTAGTGTAAGAAGTGTAAAGCGGCACATTGTATTGCGCAAAAGATGGCAATTCAAAAGATGAAAAAATGAAAACAAACAAAGCAAATTTCCGAAACACGTTTATGAAATTTTTACCGGCATAGCAATATGCAAGAAGCGATAAAGGTAAATAACGCTCGTTAAAAATAATTTTAAAGTAATCAGAAACTTTTCGTAGTAAACGAAGAAAAAATGCGAATTTTTATTTCGGTTGAATAAAAAATCAATCATTTTAATTTCGGATTGTTTTTGTGCCGCTCAGCATCGCGCAAATTTTTCTTTTCAAAATTTTTTGCAAGTGCAGTCAGTAAGGTCTACCCCGGTTTGATTAGCAAGACAAATTAAAACCCAAAGTACATCAGCCATTTCATCTGAAAGATCTTTTTCATTTTCATTTTCTTTAAAAGATTGTTCTCCAAATTTTCTCACTATCATTCTTGAAAGTTCTCCCACTTCTTCCATTAAAATACCAAGATTGGTGAGTTCATTAAAGTAACGAACGCCGGTAGTATTTATCCATTCATCAATTTTTTTTGTGCTTCTGAGATTTCATAGTTATTGTTTATTCCACGAATTTTAATAGATATGTTTTAATTAGTGTAATTCGCTAAAATTAGTGCAATAAAATTATTCCCTATTTTTCGAATCAATCACAATGGTAACCGGTCCGTCATTAATTAATTGCACTTTCATATCAGCACCAAACTTGCCTGTAAATATTTTTTTTGAAAAATCACTTTCTATCTGGCTAATCAATTTTTCATACAACGGGATGGCAATGTCGGGTTTACTCGCTTTTATATAAGAAGGCCGGTTTCCCTTTTTAGTTGAAGCCTGCAAAGTGAACTGGCTGACGAGTAAAATATCGCCATTAATTTCTTTTACCGAGAGGTTTGGCATTTTATTTTCATCATCAAAAATGCGCAAGTTCACAATTTTATTACTCAGCCATTTTATATCTTCCTCATTATCAGAATCTTCAATACCAACCAATACCAGTAAACCAACTTTTATTGAAGATTTTACAGTATTATCAATGGTTACAGAAGATTCGCTTACTCTTTGAATCACCACTTTCATAATTTCACAATTATTATATATTAACAATAAATCAAAATGCCAAAAAATGTAAAAAAAGCAATTATTTTTATTTATCACATCGATCAAAAATCGGGGTAAATCAATACCCGCCTGCATTAAAAATTTATTCACAATTCTTATCCACACGTGTTGATATTTTGAATATTTATTCTGGTTTATAAAAAATATTTTCGTTGTCCCGCACGCTAAAAAAAATAATTTTAAACAAAAATACTTATTACCCATGGCTAGAAAAAAACAAGCTCAGGCCGGCATTCGTTTCTCCCGGCATTTTACAAAAGAAGGAATTTCTCCTTTTGAAATGTTCGAATATGATTATCGCACGTCGGTAATTAAAAATACCACCGGTGAGGTTGTTTTTCAAATGGATAATGTTGAAGTACCGAAGCAATGGAGCCAGATTGCTACGGATATTTTAGCCCAAAAGTATTTTAGAAAAGCCGGCGTTCCACAACCAGATGGAAGCACCGGCAGAGAAACTTCTATCAAACAGGTAGCGCATCGTATGGCTCATTGCTGGCGCGTTTGGGGCGAAAGAAATAATTATTTCGCCACAAAAAAGGATGCACAAATCTTTTATGATGAATTGATTTACGCGATTTTAAATCAGGCTTGTGTTCCGAATTCTCCGCAATGGTTTAATACCGGTTTGCATGAAGTTTATGGCATCACCGGAAAACCACAAGGCCATTATTATGTAGATGGGAAAGATGGAAAATTAAAAAAATCAACTTCAGCATACGAAAGACCTCAGCCTCATGCTTGTTTTATTTTAAGTGTAGAAGATGATTTGGTAAACGATGGCGGCATCATGGATTTGTGGGTTCGCGAAGCAAGAATTTTTAAATACGGTAGCGGCGTAGGAACCAACTTCAGCAGCATTCGTGGAGAAGGTGAAAAACTGAGTGGAGGCGGAACTTCAAGCGGCTTAATGAGTTTCCTCAAAATCGGCGATAGAGCAGCAGGTGCAATCAAAAGTGGAGGAACAACAAGACGCGCAGCTAAAATGGTTTGCCTGGATATTGACCATCCTGAAATTGAAAGTTTCGTAAACTGGAAAGTAGAAGAAGAAAAGAAAGTAGCTGCGTTGATAGCAGCTGGTTATCCAAGCGATTATGAAGGAGAAGCTTACAAAACAGTAAGCGGACAAAACAGTAATAATTCTGTTCGCATCTCCAACGAATTTTTTCATGCACTTGAAAAAGATGGCGACTGGGAACTGAAAGCAAGAAGCGATGGTCATACAATGAAAACCATCAAAGCCAAAAAATTATGGGACGAAATTAATTATGCTGCATGGCGCTGCGCTGATCCGGGAACTCAATACGACACTACCATTAATGAATGGCATACTTGCCCGGAAGGAGGCAGAATAAGAGCGAGCAATCCTTGCAGTGAGTACATGTTTTTGGATAACACAGCTTGTAATCTTGCCTCAGTAAATCTTCGCAAATTTTTTAATGAAGACAATAACCGTTTTGATGTTGCAGGCTTTGAATATACCGTTCGTTTATGGACAACTGTTTTGGAAATTTCTGTTTTAATGGCGCAGTTTCCAAGTAAGGAAGTGGCTCAATTAAGTTATGATTACAGAACATTGGGATTAGGATTTGCCAACTTGGGAAGCATGTTGATGGTGAGTGGAATTCCGTATGATAGCGACAAAGCAAGAGGAATTGCCGGCGCTATTTCTGCTATCATGACCGGCATTGCTTATAAAACATCAGCAGAACTTGCTGAACATTTGGGAGCTTTCAGCAGGTATGAAGAAAACAAAGAACACATGCTTCGCGTAATGCGCAATCACCGCGCTGCGGCCTATGATGCAATGGACGCTTATGAAGGAATCGAAATAAAACCCCAGGGAATTAATGCAAAAGATTGTCCCGATTACTTATTGAAAGCAGCCACAAAAGCCTGGGACGACGCAGTACAGCTTGGAGAAAAATTCGGCTATAGAAATGCACAGACAACTGTAATCGCACCGACAGGAACCATCGGTTTGGTAATGGATTGTGATACAACCGGAGTAGAACCGGATTTTGCTTTGGTTAAATTTAAAAAATTGAGTGGCGGCGGTTACTTCAAAATTATCAACCAAAGTGTTCCACAGGCTTTGCGTAATTTAAAATATTCCGAAACTCAAATTGAAGAAATTGTAAATTATGCAAAAGGTCACGCTACATTAAAAAATGCACCTCACATCAATTTTGAATCGCTTGCAAAAAAAGGATTTAATGCCGCAGATATTCAAAAGATAGAAGCAGCTTTGCCTACAGCCTTTGAGATCGGTTTCGTCTTCAATGCTTTCAATCTTGGTGAAGAATGTTTACAGCGCCTGGGTTTTAAAGCTGAAGAGTATAATAATTTCGAATGGAGTTTATTAAATGCCTTAGGATTTACAGATGAGCAAATTGATGAAGCAAATGTTTATATATGTGGAACCATGACTGTTGAAGGCGCTCCTTATTTAAAAGAAGAACATTTGCCGGTTTTTGATTGCGCCAATAAATGTGGCAACATCGGCGAAAGATATATTCACTATAGTGGTCACATAAAAATGATGGCGGCAGCTCAGCCTTTCTTAAGCGGCGCTATTTCTAAAACGATCAATCTCCCGAATGAAGCTACAGTTGCAGAAATTGAAGAAGCCTATTTATTAAGCTGGAAGATGGGATTAAAGGCGTGTGCGCTTTATCGCGATGGATCTAAATTATCGCAGCCACTTAGCAATAAAAGCGATAAGAAAAAGAAAACCGAAGAAGTTGAAGAGGAAAGTGTAGAAAAACAACACGAAACAGCTTTGGTAAACATGGGACAGCTGACAATCGATGACTTGCTGGAAGAAGTAAACAAAAGAGTTCAAAACAGCGCAGATACTTCACTAAAACGCCAATTGGCAATGATCGTAGAACGAAGGTCGTTACCGGCAAAACGAAGGGGCTTTACACAAAAAGCGAAGATTAATGGCCAGGCGTTATTCCTCAGAACCGGAGAATATAGTGACGGCACTCTAGGAGAAATCTTCATTGACATGGCCAAAGAAGGCGCAACAATGCGCAGTATGTTGAACTGTTTTGCGATCTCAATTTCGATAGGTCTGCAGTACGGCGTGCCTTTGGAAGAATTTGTAGAAAAATTTGTCTTTACCCGTTTCGAACCATCAGGAATGGTAGAACATCCAAATATCAAAACCACTACTTCCATAATTGATTTCATGTTCCGGTCACTAGCTTATGAATATTTAGGAAGAAATGACTTAGTACACGTTTTGGACAAACCGGAAGTAGAAAATTTAGGCAACCAGCCTTGGGATGAAAATACGCCAACTATCGGTGAACGTAAACCTGAATTAAGTGAAATCAGGGTAACCGGCACATCAGCAATAAAAACACAAAAATCTTACAGGGCAGAGCATGTAAAAAAAGCAAGTTCAGATTTAGACGCTGTTAATGCAGCTTCAAAAAATATGCAAAGCGATGCACCAGCCTGCAACACCTGTGGACACATTACCATTCGTAGCGGTACCTGTTACAAATGTTTAAACTGTGGAAACAGCATGGGTTGCAGCTAACTATTTTTTCTATTGGGGTTTAATAAAGGGCCATCTTGAAAAAGATGGCTTTTTTATATAGGAGGAAAAAATTAAAATCTTTGTTATTTGTTGGTTTACTGCAAAAAAGATTTTGTAAAATGAACTTATCAACTCAACTTTGCGCCAGTTCTTTGTGATTCACTTATCAAGAAAGGCAGAGGGAAATGGCCCGATGACGCCTTAGCAACCTAAAATCTCTTCATAAAGATTTAAAAGGTGCTAACTCCATCCCAATAAATGATTGGGAGAGATAAGACAGACTCCGGTTTTTGATTAATAATTTTGGCGCATGCCTTTTAATATATTAACTCACCTGATCTGTCGGGTGAGTTTTTTTTTGGATGAATCTTAAAGATCAGTTTAATGAATCTTAAAAAGTAAATAAAAGAACAAATGGAAACGCATAAAAAATTGGTTTTGGGAATTTTTGGTTTTGGAGTAGTCGGTGAAGGGCTTTACAAAGTACTTAATCAAACACCTTCGCTGAATGCGACGATAAAAAAAGTTTGCATCAAACATGGCAACAAAAAAAGAAACGCGCCTAAAGAATTGTTTACAGTAAACAAAGAAGTATTACTAAACGACAACGAAATTAACGTTATCGTGGAACTAATTGATGATGCAGACGCGGCTTATGAAATTGTAAAAATTGCCTTTGCAAACGGGAAATCCGTAGTAAGTGCCAGTAAAAAAATGATTGCAGAGCATTTGCCCGAATTACTGGAACTAAGCCAAAAAACAGGTAACTCCTTTCTTTACGAAGCAGCTTGTTGCGCTTCCATTCCGGTTATCCGCAATCTTGAAGAATACTACGACAATGATCTGTTGCATTCGATCAGTGCAGTAGTAAATGGCTCTACGAATTATATCCTTACGAAAATGTTTGAAGAAAAACTTTCATTTAAAGATGCGTTGATCCAGGCGCAGCAATTGGGTTTTGCAGAAAGCAATCCAACATTGGATGTAGAGGGTTTTGACGCATTGAATAAATGGACTTTCTTACTTACTCATTCTTATGGCATTTTAGCAAAAAAAGAAGAAATAGTTTTTACAGGAATCCAAAATATCACTTCCCAGGATGCACTGCAGGCAGATAAAAAAGATTGTGTAATCAAACTTGTTGGATCGGCAAAGAAAATGAAAAACGGCAAAGTTTCAGCCTTTGTATTACCTCAGTTTGTAAAAAAAGATGACCAACTTGCATTTGTTAAAAACGAATATAACGGAGTAGTTATCGAGAGTTCTTTTGCAGATAAACAATTTTTTTACGGAAAAGGCGCGGGCAGTTTCCCTACCGCATCTGCCGTGCTTAGCGATATTTCTGCGTTGCGCTACGATTATAAATATGAATATAAAAAATTAAATAGCACACAGCATAACGAACTCACCAATGATTTTTATGTAAAAACTTATGTGGCATTTACCGATTGGGATCATGTGCGAAAGGAGGATTTTGAAAGCATAGAAGAATGGCATTCAAATGAACAAAGCAATTATTTAATTGGCATTATCCATTTCCAAAAATTACAGGAAAACGATTGGTGGAAAAAAAATAATGTTTCATTAATCCTGACTGCCAGACCCGGTAATAGAATCACTTGATATTGCCAAATTGAAAAAAAGAAGCCTGGAACTGGCTGGATTTTCCGGTGCAGCTTTAGCCTGATATCGTTTGTTGTTTAATTTTAGAAAAAGCCATCTGTAAAAAGATGGCTTTTGATTTATTAATGGTTGAACTCAAATTATCCCCCTATTTTCAAAAATCTTTCCCTGATCATTTCAAGTTGCGCGTTCGTAAGATCAGAAGTCTTTTTAAGAACTTTTATAAAATAAGCTACCTCATCAGGCTGCGTCGGGCAACCAACATTATTTCCTGTAATCTTTCCATCATCCGAATGTAACCTGGAATCAGCGAGTAATTTGCCGTTTTTATCAAGAACAAACCAATAAGGAATCCCTTGTTGATCACCATGATATTTAGTTCTGAGAGCAGTTGCTCCCGGATTTTCCAGATCTTTTTTATCCTTGCTCTCATCAACAGTCAAATGTTCAATCACGTAACTTTTATCAAAAAAAGATTTTATAGCCTCATCATTCATCGCAGTATCCATCCTGTGGCACCAGATACACCATGATGCGTGAAAAATCACGAAGACATTTTTATGGGTTTTAGCCGCTTCAGCCTTTGCCTCTTTGATTATTTTTGAAGCTGCTTCAGGTTTCGTTTGCGCCTTAACGCTAGCAACAATAAAAAACATAAAAAGGAATACAAGGGTTGATTTTATATATTTCATTTCCAAATCTTTAAAATAAATGTAGGCTTTTTGTTCTTTTTATTAAACTTATACTGAAGGTTTTAACGAAAAGGCTCGTCTAAAAAAGAAAAGCCGGAGATTAACCTCCGGCTTTCTAAATTTTATTTAAAAAAATTAAGCCACTTCAACTTCAGCGCCTGCTTCAGTCAACCTTGTTTTAATTTCTTCAGAAGTTGCTTTATCTACACCTTCTTTAATTGGTTTTGGTGCATTGTCAACCAATTCTTTTGCTTCTTTCAAACCTAAGCCGGTAAGTTCTTTAACGATCTTAACGATGCCCAGTTTGTTAGCGCCGGCTGCCTTCAGAATCACATCAAAAGATGTTTTTTCTTCAGCTGCTGCTGCTCCGCCTGCACCTTCTGCACTTGCAACTACAGTTGCTGCTGCGGGTTCAATACCATATTCTGTTTTTAAGAATTCAGCTAATTCCTGAACTTCTTTTACGGTTAAGCCTACTAAGTTTTCAGCTAATGCTTTTACGTCTGCCATGATTTTTAGTTTAATTTTTTCCACCTTCTTTTCATTTACTGATCCGGTGGAGGGTTTTAAAAAAATTGTTTGTTTATTTAATGAGCTGATTAATCATTTTGCTAATCTGCTAATGAAATACAATTATGCTTCCGGAGCTTTTTCTGCATCATCGGATGCCGGTTTTGCTTCGTCTGCTTTTGGGGCTTCTTCTTTAGGAGCTTCTGCCTTCGGCGCTTCTGAAGTTGCCGCTTTAGCTTTGGTGCTGCTTCCGTAGCATTTTCAGCTTTCGCTTCAGGAGCAGCTTCTGCTTTTGCCTCTGCGCTTCAGGAGCTTTTGCTTCAGCTTCTTCCGGCCTGTTTTGTAATGCGCCAATTACTCTTTGAATTGGAGACATCAACAACCCAATTACTTCACCGATCAATTCATTCTTGGTCTTGATCTTGGTAAGGTTGATCAACTGATTATCACCGACAAAAATATCTCCGTTTAAAAATGCAGCTTTCAATTGCGGCTTTTCACCATTTTGTTCTTTACGGAAACTGCTGATGATCACAGCCGGATCTTTCGGGCTTTCGCTGAACATCAACGCAGTCACTTTATGCAAAGAATCGTAAACGCCCGAATATTTTTCACTGTCAAGGCTTTCCAAAGCTTTTTTGATCAGCGTATTTTTTGCCACTCTCATTTCAACCTGCTTGTCGAAAGCAATGGCGGCGAAGATTATTTACCTGTGCAACTGAAAGGCTTTCTGTATCTGTAATATAGAAATTAGAATACTGAGAAAATTTATTTTTCAGTGTTTCTATTACTTCTTGTTTTTCTTCTTTGTTCATGTTATTTGTTTTGTGCTGTGAATTGTGAATCACAATCCGAAGCAAATAATTGATTTAGTTCTGAACTGATTTTGTATCGATCATAATGCCGGGGCTCATGGTGCTTGCCATACTCAAGACCTTTTAGATAAATTCCTTTTGATGTAGCAGGTTTAACCTGATGATTGCGTTGATCAATTCCTGGCTGTTGGCTTCAATTTTTTCAGGAGGAAAACTTACCCTTCCGATAGAAGCATGAACAATTCCTACTTTGTCAACTTTAAAAGCGATCTTACCACCTTTTACATCATTTACTGCCGCAGCTACATCGTTAGTTACTGTTCCGGTTTTAGGATTCGGCATCAGGTTTCTTGGACCTAATACTTTACCCAAACGACCTATCTTAGGCATTACTGAAGGAGTAGCGATAATCACATCCACATCAGTCCAGCCGCCTTCAATTTTAGTAATATATTCATCAAGGCCTACATAATCAGCACCTGCTTCTTTGGCCGCTTCTTCTTTATCAGGAGTGCAAAGAACCAAAACGGTTTTTGTTTTACCTGTTCCGTGAGGAAGAGAAACCGTACCACGAACAGCCTGGTCTGCTTTTTTAGGATCTACACCCAAACGGATGTGAAGATCTACAGAACTATCAAATTTGGTTGTATTTACTTCTTTTACCAGCGCAGAAGCTTCTTTTAATGAGTAAGCCTTGTCCGCTTCAATTTTAGCGTTGGCTTCTTTTCGTTTTTTAGTAATCATTTTATGAAAGTTTTTCGCGAATCCCGATGGCTACCGGGAGGAGCTCATTTACAATTTAATTTTCCCAAGGGGCATTTCCTTCAACGGTTAAACCCATGCTGCGTGCAGTGCCGGCAACCATTTTCATGGCGCTGTCAAGGCTGAAAGGCGTTCAGATCAGCCATTTTATCTTTGGCGATCTCTTCTACCTGTGCCCACGAAACTTTGCCTACTTTATTCCTGTTAGGTTCTTTACTACCTGACTTGATTTTAGCAGCATCCATTAACTGAACAGCAGCGGGAGGGGTTTTAATGATAAAATCAAATGATTTATCGCCATAAACTGTAATGAGAACGGGAAGAACTTTCCCTTGTTTATCCTGGGTTCTTGCGTTGAATTGTTTGCAGAACTCCATGATGTTGATTCCTTTGGAACCGAGTGCAGGGCCTATCGGCGGTGCAGGATTGGCTTGCCCTCCTTTGCATTGGAGCTTGACATAGCCTGTAATTTCTTTTGCCATAATTAAATTTTTGGTGTTAACGTTCAGGCTTTCGCCTAAACTCCCAACGAATGATTTCTATAAAGAACTTTTTTGGGAGTGCAAAAGTAGGTGAATTAATACAAATAACAAATAAAAAATTGTCAATAATATCTCTTTAACATAACCTGTTTGCTGGTTTTAAGGAAAATAAAAATCTTGCTTTTTTGTAGGTTTACTGGTTTATCAAAATAAATTATTCTTCCTGTTCAGCTGCCAAAACCAGTCTTATCTCGCCAAAAGATATAGATTCAGGTAAATTTCGTTTCAGTACAGTTAGGCTTTCCTTGCCATGTGTTTTAATAGCTTCTTTTATCAGATTTTGCTTTTCAGCAGAAACCAAATCATCAATATTTATTTGTTTACTGGCAACAAAGGCAACTAAATGTCCTTCAATAGTACCATGCTGACAAATTTCTTTCTTTGGCTATCTCCGCAATCGTTTTCCCTTCTTTATACAGATCGAAAGAAATGAGATTTGTAGGCGTTTTCTTTTCAGCAGATTTTTCTTTTCGCTCCCTTTTAGGATTTACTTCTTTTGCCTCTATATTACTTTCAAGATTATTCCGGCTGCAATATTCCAAAACCAAATCCAGAATTTCATCACCATATTTTTCTGCTTTGGCTTTTCCGAATCCACTTAATTTCATCAAATCTTTTTTAGAGAATGGCAAATACAGTAGCGATTTCTTTTAAAGCATTTTGATTGGCCACCATATAAATTGGCTATTCGGCTTTCTTCCACTATTTTGTCGCGCCAAGCTTTTAAAGAATTATACAATTCGTGGATTAGCTACATCCGAAAAATCCTGCTTTTTACCAGCTTGCATAAGCGGAAACCTTAAGCCGTGGAAGTGAATATTTTAATTTGTGCTGCAAAAAAGAAGTAACAGAAAAAGGTTCTTTGCAATATTGCAAATAATAATTCTGCAGATGAACAGCAAGCAACAACTGGTTTAAATATTCATTAATAATGTTAGCCGTTTCCCTGTGTTCCGTCACCAAAGGGTGGTTTTGAATGGCTTGTTGCAACGTTGAAAATTTCGGCAGCAAAATGATTCGCCGCATCGTTAATTCTCTTTTGCAAAGCGTTGTTATTTTCAATAATTGCTTCTTCTTTCATGAAGGGGCCGATATGGCTTAAAAATTTAAAACCGACTTTTCTATCTGCAGTAAACGAACTTTTAAGATCATTTATCCATTTCAAAGATTCGGCATTAAGTTTTTCTTTCTGTTCATTGATTCTGAAAATCCAACACTTCTACCAACGCATTTATTTCATTAAAAGAAAAAATCTCTTCCAGCAATTGTTGTGTATAAATTTGCCGCGCTCCTTCAAATCTTTCTGCCAATGAACCTTTTGGAGTAAGAGTTTGTTGTCCTTTAATTACGTTTTCATTACTGTAAATTGCCGCTGAGGGAATTTTAGATAAAAGCACAATTCCATCCAGGCTTGTACAGCGGCTTAACGCCACATAAACCTGTCCGCTGCTGAAGGCCGCGCCGGCATCAATCATTACTTTTTCAAACGTAAGTCCCTGGCTTTTATGAATGGTAATTGCCCACGCAAGCCTAATGGAAACTGGGTAAACGTTCCCAAAGTTTCCTGCTCCAGTTTACCATCAGCCGGTTCAAAGTATAGCGGGAATTTTCCCAGGTTTCCGGTGAAACATAAATCTCTTCGCCATCACAATCCACAATAATTTCTTCCTGCTGTCAATTTCTTTATCACACCAATCTTACCATTAAAATATCTTTTCTCCACGTATCATTTTTTAAGAACATTACCTGCGCGCCTTCTTTTAAAATCAATTTACCTTCTGCCGGGTACATACTTTCAGGAAAATCACCTTCGATTTCCGCTTCATAAGAAAAAGATGGCGCTGATAATTTTTGCAGCTCACGATGATTGATAAGGTCTGCCTGGTTATTGTGAGAAGTAAGGGTAATGATATTTTTCTTCCAATGCAGGCCGAAATCCGGAAAAAATCTTTGGTGCAAATCTTCAAAATCATCTGCACCCATTTGATTGTTGCGCACTTTATTTAAAAGATAAACAAACGAATCTTCTTTTTGACGGTAAATCTTATTCAGTTCGATCAGCATCGGCATTTGCTCTTTAATTACCACGCTGTCAAAAAAGAATGGTGAAGCTGTAATATTCCTGCAAAATGCTCCACTCCTGCCTTTGTGCCACCGGCGGCAACTGGTACAAATCGCCAATACACAATAATTGTACGCCACCAAAAGGAAGTTCATGTTTCCTGCGTACCGATCTTAAAATAGTATCAATCGCATCCATCACATCGCAACGCACCATACTGATCTCATCAATTACCAACAATTCCATCTTCCGTAAAAGCTCCTGTCGTTGCCTGTTATATTTCAGTTTTGCCAAGCAATTCACTTTTACTTGCTGCGGTGGGTAAAAAAGGAGTAAAAGGCAATTGAAACAAACTATGCAACGTAACGCCTCCAGCATTGATAGCGGCTACACCAGTTGGCGCCGCAACAATAATATTTTTTGAACAATTTTCTTTTAGATATTTAAGAAAAGTTGTTTTCCCGGTTCCGGCTTTTCCGGTAAGAAAAATATTTTCGCTCGTTTCTGTCACAAAGCGATAAGCAAGATCAAAAACTTCATTATGTTCTATTACAAGATTATCCATTTTATTTATTTGCAGGGTGCTGATTTTTATGCCACGAATTACACAAATTTTCACGAATAATAAAATCAAAAAATAAGCCTTTTATATTCAAGAGAAGGCTTTCCAAAGTTAACAACCAAACCAATCTTGCATCCTGAAACTTTCAAATAATTAATAGTTTGCGCAACATAATATCATTTGATAACACTTTCAATTGTACATTTAATTTCAATAATTATTTCATCAAAAAACACAGAAATCTGCATAAAATTTATGTTGCAAGATTATGCCTGTTGTAATTCAATTTTGAAATTCTTTTTCTCTTTCGAAGCAGAGTTGCCTTTTGAAAAGCTCCAAACTCATTGCATCCTTATAAACTACTTCATGAAACCATTTCCCAAGTAACTGTGCACTTTCATGCACGACTCAGAATGATTTCAAATAGCTTCATGTTTTATAAAGACAATCTCTTCCATTTAAAACAAAAATACATTCGTGAAAATTCAGTGTAATTCGTGGCAATTAATCACCAAATGAAAATCCACGGATCCGTGTAATCCGTGGCCAAAAAAACTAAGCCGAAGGCTTACTTCCCATCAAAATAATTCGTGAACCACTACTTCAGTATTGTATCTTTTATTACCGTCTTTATCCATGTAATTATTGTTCATCAGTTTTCCTTCGATCGCTACTTCGCTCCCTTTTGATAAATATTTTTCAGCCACATCTGCTACTTTTCCCCAGGCTATTAAATTGTGCCATTGGGTTTCTACCACTTTTTCACCTTTGGCGTTGTGATAGGTTTCATTGGTGGCGATGGAAAACTTTACCAGTTTTTTTCCTTTTTCTGTGTTTTTAACTTCAGGAGCATTTCCTAAGTTTCCAATCAGTTGAACTTTGTTTTTTAATGCATTCATGACTTTGAGTTTTGCGCCCATCATTTTTTAATGGACATGTTTTAAAATTGTTTTTATTTCAGTTGATGATTTGGTTTGTTTCATCAACACCGCAAAGATGCATTTGGCGAAAAGCGTTATTCGGTTTTTATTCGTTTATAGTTGGATATAACCGTTTGTAAACGCTTGTACTTGAAAAATAAATAGTATCTTTCTTCTGCAAATCAATACCAATCAGCATGACAGCCACCGAAACTAATCTTTGCCTCAACTGCGAACAAACCGTTGAAAGGCCGCACAGATAAGAAGTTCTGCGATGATTATTGTCGCAATTCTTACAACAACCAGCTAAAAGCTTCAAAAAATAACTTGGTTAGAAACATTAATAACGCACTCGGAAAAAATCGAAGGATACTGGAAAGTTTTTTTAAACCAAAAGAAGACAAGGTTAATATTCACAAAGACAAACTGCTCGAAAAGGGATTTCAATTTAAATACATCACCCACACTTACACTACGCAACGAGGCCACGTTTACTATTTCTGTTACGATCTTGGTTATATGCCTTTGGACAACGACTGGTATTTATTGGTGAAAAGGAAAGACGAGAAGCCTGCGTAGGCAGAATAAAAATCTTTGAAATTTGTTTGTTCGCTGTTAAAAAATAAAAAAAGTAAGATGCACGTTTAAGAACCAAACACCCAATTATGGTTTACGTTTACATTCCTTATGGTATACTTGCTTTTGCAATAACCATCGTGATAATAAATAGTTTTAAAAAAGTACGCGAAAACAAAAAAACAAACCGGGTTATCAGAAATAGTGAAAGATTTCAAAATACGATTTCAGTTTTGCAAGCCAGAAATAAAAAGGAAAGAGATAGCGCCGATTCAAATGAATAAAAATCCCTTAAATTTCTTCGTTCACTACAATCTCTCTACGCCGAATTTCTCCCCGCATTAATAATTCCAAACGAACAGCGCATGGCCAGCTTTTCGTAAGTTGGTTTCAGCGGATCTTTTACCTGTTCCTGTTCCGTTTCACGGATTTTGATCATCGCGTATTGCTGAATCGTTACCAACGGTAATATCATTTTTTCACGCATATCAACAGAAAGCTGCTCCACAGGATAATCGGCCATCAGTTCGTTGTGGCCGGTAAGTTTAAAAACATATTTTTTGGTGCGCTCATATTCTTCATAAATTAAATTCCATATTTCGCCAAACTTACTATCGTTTGAAAGATATTCCGTAAGCGGGAAGTAACACTTCTTCATACCCATTTCGCAGTTATCGATCAAAGTTTTAACGAACAAAGAACCTTTGTACAACTTTTTGAGGCGGCCAAATTTTCCGTCCTGCTGCAATTTTTCAAGGGCTGTTCCTAGTCCGTAATAAGCGGTTACATTCTGTTTGATCTGGCTCCACGAACCAACAAACGGAATGGCACGAAGGTCATCAAGATTCATTTTTCCTTTTTTCCTTTTGGAAGGGCGGCTGCCGATATTCGTTTCGCTGTACAATTTAAGCGGGCTCACCTGCACCAGGTAATCCATAAAATCAGGATGATTTTTGAGAGCACTGTACGATTCAAAACTTTGTTCAGCCAGTTCCTGCAACAAATCTTCTTCTTCCTTTTCGAGCTTAATATGCCTGTCGGAGAAAATATCGTTGGAAATACCTGCATGCAGCAATTGCTCCATATTGTATTGTGCCGAATCGATGGTTCCAAAATTGGAACTTACCGTTTGCCCCTGGATAGTTAATTGTATTTCTTTGTTCGAAATATTTTTCCCCATTGCCGCATAAAACTTATGTGTTTTACCACCTCCTCTTGCCGGCGGACCGCCACGGCCGTCAAAGAACACTACGTTTATATTATATTTTCTGGCAACTGTTGTGAGGTTTTCTTTTGCCTGGTAAATGGCCCAATTCCCCATCAAGTAACCACCATCCTTTGTGCCATCAGAAAAGCCAAGCATGATTGTTTGCTTGTCGCCACGACGTTTCAAATGTTCGCGGTATTCTTTGTTTTCAAAAAGCGTGGTCAAAATAATAGAGGCATTGCGCAAGTCTTCAATGGTCTCTATCAGCGGAACAATGTCCACTTTCATTTTTTCTTTCTTCCAGCCGCACAAAATAAACAAACCATACACTTCAAAAACATTGAGTGCAGAAGCTGAATGGCTTATGATGTAGCGGTTACACCCTTCTTCACCATTATACTGTTGAATGAGCTTAATGGCCTTTATACTTTCAAAAGTATCATTTATGATCGGGTCTCCATAATCGTTTTCAGGAAGAACCTTTGTGTTTTTTGTAAGAAATTCAATTTTTTTCTCGTCACTCATTTTTGCATAATCGGCCGGAAAAAAATTATCAGCCGCTGCCATAGCCGCAAAAACTTTTTTGTGAATCGAACTGTCCTGCCTTATATCCAGCGAAGCGAAATACAAACCGAAAATATGCACCTTATTGATAAGATCATCAATAAGGTAACAGAACAAACCGTTGTGACGATAAATCAATATCTCCCTGATATCATTCAATATTTTCAGGATATCTTTTTTACTGATGTCTGTCCTGTTTCCGGGAATAAAAATATTATTGTACAACTGCTTTTCAAGATCAAGCAAAAGCACATCAACACCTTTAAAAGTAAGCCTGCGCCTTAACCTCCGAATTTCCAGGTAATAACATTTTATGATGGCACCGCGCAAAGCATCGGCAACTTTTAATGTGGTATCTGTGCTAACAAAAGGATTTCCATCACGATCGCCGCCAGGCCAAAAGCCCATTTTCAAAACAGCATTGTTTTGCAAATCCGCTTCGGGAAATTGATTTTTCAAAAACGAGACGATTCTGCCGACTGCTGCAAAGAACACATTTTCCAAATACCAAACAAGGCTCATTGCTTCATCGTAGGGTGTGGGTTTTTCTTTTTTGAAAAAAGGCGTTTTTCCCAACTGCTGTAAATACATGTTGATGCGACCGGTGTTATTTTCAGACAGCGATTTGGAAAGATCGTTAATAATCCCCAACACCGAACCCGGATAAAATTGAGTCGGATGGGCTGTAAGCACAATCTCTACCGAAAAATTGTCAAGCTTTTTCACCAGCTCCTTTTCTTTTTTGTATTGAACGGCTTCAACTTCCAATTGCTTTAAAGTGCCCGGGCCGGTAGTATCATGAATAAATTTAAAAGCCGCGTCTTCCAGCGCATCAAACAAAACCACCTGTCGCTCTACAAACTGTATGAAACCTGAAAAAGAAGATCCAGTTTTTCTGATTCAGATTTAAAAGAAGTATCCTTCCTGAAAAACTCTTCAATAATCTGAGCAGGACTGTGTTTCTTTCTATATCCTTCTTCACAAATATTTAAAAACAGCGACAAAAGCATTCCCGTTTTCTCGATCCTGTAAAAAGGAAGGGAAGTAAAAAGGCTGTTGTACAATTGAAATTTTATACCAACATAATTTTTAAAATTCTCCAAACTTTGCGACGAATGATGCTCCATCATATTCAATAAATTATTTGAAAAAACAATAACTTAATTTAATAAAAAATCGCGATGAAGTTAAATCAAAAAACACTAAACGTTTTCAAATTTTCCCAGATAGATTGTATATTTGCAACCCGGAACGATGAAAAAAATACTATCTATATTATGTTTGGCCTTTGCCATTTCGCTTTCGGCATCTCAGGCTAATGCGCAATGTTCTATTTGTACCAAGACAGTAATGCAATTAGGCACCAAGCCTGCACAAGGTTTTAACAACGGCATTCTATATTTGATGACAATTCCTTATCTGGTAGTTGGTGCGGTTGGTTTTAAATGGTGGCAAAACGAAAAAAGGAAATCAAAATCAGAATCCTGATCACCGTTTATTTTTCTTTACTTCTCATAATTTTTAGCAAAAGCATATAAGTTAAAATCCTTTATTGAAATCGCTTTTTTTATTTCATTCTTTATCGTTTCTTTATCCAGTTCTTTCATCTTTTCATTTTGGATCAAAGTCCAAATTTTTTCTGCAAGCAGGGTTAATTTATAATGAGAATTGTTTTCGGTTTTCCAATCTTTGATTTTTTTGTATAAATCAGCGATTCCTTTTTTTTCAGTAGCTATTGTTTTTAAAACAGGAATTTTCTTTTCAGAATGAGTAAAAGCAGGACCGAGAATTTGCATCAAACTATGATAAAAATTTTCGGCGCCGGGCCTGTCTGACTTGTTGATCACAAACATATCTGCCACTTCCATCAGTCCCGCTTTCATCGTTTGAATAATATCTCCTCCTTCAGGTACAAGCATTACAACGGTGATATCTGCAATTGCAACGATATCCACTTCGCTTTGCCCCACACCAACCGTTTCGACAATTACATAATCAAAACCTGAACTTTTTACAAAATCGACTATTTCAAAAATTTGCGGATGTAGACCTCCTAATGAACCTTTACTCGCCAGAGAACGAATAAACACATTTGGGTGATTGTACCATTCGCTCATGCGAATCCTATCGCCGAGCAAGGCTCCTTTGTTAAATGGCGATGAAGGATCAACACAGAGAACAGCTACTCTTTTTTTATCAGCAATCATCTCTCCTATCAATGCATCAGTAAGTGAACTTTTGCCGGCGCCGGGAGCCCCGGTAATACCAATTATCTTTGAAGAAGAAATTTTTAGATTCAGCAATAGTTCTTCAAAACCTTCTACCTGGTTTTCTATTAAAGAAATGCCACGCGCAAGTTTTTTGAAATCAATATGATCGTCATTTTCATTCATCCTTTCGCATTATCAAGAAAGCTAAAATAATTTTTTTTATTTTGTTAATACAAAGTTTTTAACCGCTTTCAGCGCTTTTCTGAAAGTGCATTAAAATGTAATTTGCAACTAACGCATTTTTTAAGTGCCAATAGTGAACAAACAAATAATGACGAATTCTATTTTTATTCTATGACAAATTTTATTCCCATATTTCCGTTATCAATTGTAGTTTATCCACACGAAAACCTGAATCTTCACATTTTTGAACCGAAGTATAAGCAACTGATAAAAGAATGCTTTGAACAAAAAAAGTCGTTTGGAATGCCCGTGGTAATCAATAATAAAATGCAGGAATTGGGAACCCTTTTAGAAATAACAGAAATTACCAAAAAGTATGAAAACGGGGAAGTGGATATCAAAACAAAAGGAACAAAGGTTTTTCGTGTGCTCGAAGTGATTGGGTCTGTTCCTGAAAAGTTATACAGTGGCGCCATTGTAAATTATCCTCCCAATCATGAGCATGGAAAGAGATTGCTGATGAATAAAGTGCTTAATGGCATTGAACAACTTCATCAATTATTAAAGGTCGAAAAACCATTACAAAAAAACCGGGAAGAATTGTGGAGCTATGATGTGGCCCACACAGTTGGTTTAACTTTGGAAGAAGAATATGAATTACTCACATTGATGAATGAGCTTCAGCGGCAAGAATATTTAAAAAGGCATTTGCAAAAAGTGATACCGGTGGTGGCAGAGATGGAATCTTTAAAAGCTAAGATCAAACTGAACGGGCATTTTAAAAATATTTCAGGATTTAATATTAGCTAAAGAAATGATTTCATTTAGAATATTTTAGTCATTTAATAAAGAACGTTTACTTTGCCATTCAAAAAACTGAAATAGCGTTTTGAGTACAACAACCCTTTGCTTTGATTTTGGAAATACACTTTTGAAATGTGGCGTGTTTGTAACAGGCCAGTTGACTAAAGTTGTTACTGTAGACAATGATGCGCCGGAAACTATCACTCAATTATTGGACAAATATCACCCGCAGCACACCATTCTCTCTTCCGTGGTGAACCACAATGCTGAAATTGAAAAAATTCTTGCAGATAGAACCAAATTTTTAAAACTCGATTCTTCCGTTAAATTGCCTTTTTCTACACCGGTAGGCAAACCGGAAACAATCGGCGCAGACCGGTTAGCGCTGGCTGCTTTTGCCTCTTTTTTTTACAGAGATCAAAATACGCTGATTATCGCCCTCGGTTCCTGTATCACTTACAATTTTATTAATAAATATAACAGTTTCATTGGCGGAAGTATTTCTCCGGGAATGGAAATGCGTTTTAAGGCTTTGAATCATTATACTGCTAAATTGCCATTGGTAAAAGTTGATCCGATAGCTGTCGGATGGAATTTTCCGTTGATTGGTTATGATACCACTACCAATATATTGAGTGGTGTTTTGCAGGGAATGGCTTCAGAAATTGATGGAATAATCGATGAGTACAAAAAAAAGTTTGTGAAATTTAACGTGCTTTTAACCGGCGGGAATACTGCCAATTTTGTAAGGCATCTTAAAAATAAGATATTTGCCGACCCCTGGTTGATTCTTAAGGGCCTATATGCAATCAGCAAATACAATGAAGATATCGAAAATTAAATTCACCTGTTTCATACTGGCTGCGTTACCGCTCTTTTGCTTTGCACAGCTTAATTCACCTTATTCAAGATATGGAATCGGCAACCTCGTTCCACAGGGAAATATTGCCAACCGTGCTATGGGTGGTATTTCTGCAGCATATATTGATCCTGCTTCCATTAACACCGTAAACCCGGCCAGTTACAGTGATTTGATTTACTCAACGCTCGATATAGGACTGGAATATGATGGTTTGAATTTAAAAAGCACAAATCCTCAAGGGAACATTTAAATCAAAAAACGGCATTATTCCTTACCTGGAATTTGGCTTTCCATTATTGCGAGGCAATAAAAAAGCACAAAAAAGTAAGATCTCGTGGGGAATGACTTTTGGCTTGAAACCTATTTCGAGAATTAATTATAAAGTAGGAAGCAGCACCTTCTCAATTGATAGCTCAGTGACCAGCTATGAAGGATCAGGCGGAGTTAACGAGGCTTTTGTCGGTACCGGAATAAGGTTGCATAATTTTAGTATTGGCTTCAATTCCGGTTATCTTTTTGGAGATAAAAGTTATGATACCCGTTTACTATTTAATAACGATTCTTTGAATTATTCCAAAACGCACTACGGTTCGCAAACCCTTTTTGGAGGCGTATTCGTGGATGCAGGAATGCAGTATGTGGCGAAAATAAAAAAAGATGCCAATTTGATTTTTGGCCTTTACGGAACACTTCAGAAAAGCTATAGCGGTTCAAAAGACGACCTGCTTGAAACTTTCAACTACGACGTACAAACAGGAGCCCCCAAGCCAATTGATACCGTTTCTTATATTTCCGGTCAAAAGGGAAAAGTAGTGATGCCATCTACTTATGGAGGTGGTATAGCTTTTTCAAACCAACATTTACTCATTGGTGCAGATTATGAAACTACTCAATGGAATAAATATCGCTTCTTTGGGCAAAAAGATTATGTAAAAAATAGTTGGAACGCAAAAGTCGGGCTTCAATATTGGCCGGCTACTTCAAATTCCACAGGCTATTTTAATTTTGTAAAATACAGGGCCGGCGTTTCGTTCGGGCAGGATTATATTGATATAGAAAATTCGCTTCCCGTTTACACAATAAGTATCGGCGGCTCATTTCCATTGAAACTGAAGCATACTTTTTATGACCACCAATACAGTATCATGAATTTTACATTTGAGTATGGAAACCGCGGTAACAACAATAACAATCTTACCGAAAGCATTTACAAAATAAGTCTTGGCTTTTCTCTCAGCGATATCTGGTTCCTCAGGCAAAAATATCAATAGCTGAGAATGCATTCCTGCATGATCAATGTTTATCTTCATGCAACATTTTGCAAATGAAAGTTCTGAAATCCCATACCTCATTTTTTTTTACGGCAATGATCCTTCTCAGCTGCCTTCTTATTTCATGCGAAAATTCTTTAGAAGATATTAATAGAATTACTGCCAAAAGAATAGGCGTGGAGACGGCAAAAGGGGTAACAATTATTTATAGTATCGGAAGTCAAACCAAATCGCGTATTACTGCTCCATTAATGCTTCGTCACGAAGAAACAGTTCCCTACGTCGAATTTACAAAAACCATTCATGCCGATTTTTTCGATGATACTTTAGGCATAGAAAGTACCATGGACGCACATTACGCGAAATACTATGAAACAGAAAGCAAAGTTTTTTTGAAAGACAGTGTTGTGGTAATTAATACCAAAGGCGATACGCTTTATTGCAATGAACTATATTGGGACCGAAAACGAACCGGCGAAGAATTTTATACCGATAAACCTGTTCGCATCCGCACGCCTACTGAAATCCTCAACGGTGACGGCCTTGACGCACCACAAGATTTTCGTAACTGGCATTTAATAAATGGCAGGGGAATTGTGAGAGTAAACTCGTCAGAATTTCCTGAGTAATTTTGACGGGAGATTTTTTTTAGGAAATTTGAAAAACAGAAACTTTTTTCTTCATTAATAAAACCAAATAAAAAAATGAGCAAATATGCAAACGCCGAATGGCAGGGAACAGGAAAAGAAGGTAAAGGAACTTTAACTACCGAAACCAAATATTTAAACAACACACCTTATACTTATGCCACTCGTTTTGGAGAAGCCAAAGATGGAACCAACCCTGAAGAATTAGTAGCTGCAGCCCATGCCGGATGCTTTTCCATGAAATTAAGTTTTGTTTTGAACGAAGCCGGTTTTACGCCGGATAAAATTGAAACGAAATGCGAGATCACCTTGGCCAATGGCGCTATTTCAAAATCTCATCTGACAGTAAATGCAAAAATTCCCGGTATTACCAAAGAAAAATTTGATGAATGTGCAAAAAACGCAAAAGAAAATTGCCCGATCTCCAAATCACTTAATACAAACATTGATATTTCAATGGATGCCTCTTTAAGCGAATAATATTCTCTTTTATAAAAAAAATCCGGCTAAAAAATAGCCGGATTTTTTTGTCGATTTTTGTTAAGCTTCTTTCGGTGAACAGTGAACGAAGAAATAATAATGATTTTTATTCTGAATCGTTTATCCTTGTTCTCTTTTTTGCGTTTTTGCGTGAATTTACCATTCAACCAAACAATTAGGATTTTATTTCACACTTCCCTTATATTGCATAATATTTTTTTAATCATTGCTTATGTCGATACTTACTGTCGAAAATCTTTCCAAATCTTACGGGCGAATACAGGCGCTTAAAAATGTGAATTTTTCTGTACCGGAAGGAACCGTTTTTGGGATCCTCGGGCCGAACGGAAGCGGAAAGACGACCACTCTTGGAACCATCTGTGACATTTTGAAACCTACATCAGGAACTTATAAACTTTTTGGTGAGCCCGCTTCAGCACAAAACCGCAGAAAAATCGGAACATTACTTGAAACGCCCAATTTTTATCATTATTTGTCGGGCGTAAAAAACCTGGAAATAGCCGCTGAAATAAAACAACATGGTAAGGACGATATTGACCGCGTATTGGAAATGGTAGATCTTACCAAAAGAAAAGATTCAAAATTCAGTACTTATTCGCTGGGAATGAAACAGCGTCTTGCAATTGCCTCGTGCCTCCTGGGAAGCCCGTCTGTGCTGATCTTCGACGAACCGACAAACGGCCTGGATCCGGTAGGAATTGCTGAAATAAGAGAGCTGATGAAAAGGCTATACCGTGAAGGAAAAACAATAATTATGGCAAGTCACCTGTTGGACGAAGTGGAAAAAGTTTGTACTGATGTGGCCATTTTGAAAAGAGGAGAACTGATCGTTTCAGGAAAAGTAAATGAGATTTTATCGAACGAAGATATGGTGGAAGTTGCCGCAAAAGATCATTCAAAATTGGTAGAAATATTGAATGGAATGCCTGAAAAAACAAAAATAATTGATGAGAATAATGTAGTTAAAGTTTTCTTTCCTGTCGGCAAAGCCGATCTCTCGGCAGTAAACAGTTATTGCTTCAATAACGGTGTTGTGCTTAATCATTTGACACTAAAAAAACAAAGCCTTGAAGCAAGGTTTTTTGAACTGACCAATAATTAATTCTTATGTTACATCTGCTCAAAATAGAATGGCTTAAAGTAAAAAATTACAAAGCGTTCTGGATCTTTATCATTCTGTATTTATTCGCCATTCTTGGTATCAATTACATTGGCTACTATATAAATGAATTAACTGTTGAAAGCATGCCCGCCAGCCAGGTATTACTTGGAACCCCTTATGCTTTTCCAAAAGTGTGGCAAACAGTTGGGTTTATGAGCAGCTGGCTTTTATATTTCCCGGGCATACTTTTTATAATGCTGCTTACCAATGAATTTAATTTTAAAACACACCGGCAGAATATTATTGATGGCTGGACAAGAAAAGATTTCGTTACCGTAAAGTTCGTTTTTGCGCTGTTGTTTTCTCTTGCTGCAACCATTTTTAATTTTTTAGTGGCGCTGTTATTTGGAATGATCACTACCGGCTCTCATTTTTCTTTTGCGGGAATTGAGAACATCGGTTATATATTTATTCAAACCTTTGCCTACATAACTTTTGCCATGTTCCTTGCCATTCTGTTCAGAAGAAGCGGCGCTGCCATCGCCGTGTTTTTTTTATACGGATTAATTTTTGAATGGCTTATCACGCTTTTGATCAATATTAAATTTGAGTTGTCTCCTGTTGGATATTTTTTGCCGCTCCAGGTAACAGACGTAATGCTTCCAATACCATTTGGCGATAAAGTAATTTATAAAGGAGCCCCGGATGTTTGGATCATGGTATTGGCCAGCCTGGTGTATATTGGTGGTTATTATTTCTTTGCATTGAAAAAATTTACTACAGAGGACTTATAGTTTTTAAACAAGGTTGACAGTAAATAAACAAACAACCCGGATTTTTATTTTGAAAAATTGGCCACCAATTCATCGATCGCCGATTGAATTGAAGGATACAAAAAAGTGAAGCCCGTCGCTTTTATTTTCTTATCACTAACGGTGGCGCTTTTTAAGATTTCAATACTTCTTTTTCCAAACACCAGTTTTAAAATAAATGATGGCACATATACGGGTATAAAAAACCTGTTGCGCATTTTTTGCCCTAAAGTAAGAATCAGTTCCTTTTGAGTAACAGGCGCCGGCGCTACGGCGTTATAACTTCCATTTAAGTAAGGGTTTTCGATTGCCTCCGAATATATACGGCAAAGATCATCAATATGAATCCAACTCACCACTTGTTTTCCGCTTCCCAAGAATAGGTGCTACTCCGAATCTTAAAGGTGATTTATATTCTTTAAATGCCCCACCTTTATTGCTTAGCAGAATTCCGGTTCTCAGTTTTACCAATCGAATTCCAAGCGCTGTAACCGGCTCTGTACTTGCTTCCCACAACACACAGGTTTCGCCCAAAAAATCTTTGGATGGCAAATCGGTCTCAACAAAACCTTCTTTTCTTTCCAGAAGTTTTCGAATCTTCTCCGTACCAGCCAATTGCAGATGCCGAAACAAATGTTTTTACCTTGTGATCATTTTCTCTTAAACAATTAATGATCAATTCGGCACTTTTTGTACGACTGTCGACAATTATTTTTTTATAATCATTTGTCCATTTTTTATCTATAACACCTGCACCAGCGAGATGTATAATATGATCTGCTTTTTTTACAATTGTCGGCATCTATGATTTTATCTTTCACACTCCAATAGCTGTAAGATATTTTCGAATTATCTGAAGTCAAATTTTCGTGCCGTGAAAGAATAATAACATCAAATCCTTTTTCGACCAAGTGATTCGTGAGATGTGAGCCAATTAATCCTGTGCCTCCCGAAATTAGGACAAACAGACATAAAATTTTTTTTACTAAATTAGAGTTTCAAATTTAGACGATTTGAATTTGATCTTAAATTAAAAATAATGAAACCACTACTGCTAGTCTTGCTTTCCTTTATGAGTTTTTGCACCTTTGCACAAAGAGTTGTTTATTCTGAAAACACTTCCGGAGAAAGAGTAAGAAACATTCGCTATTTTCAGATTGTTGGTACCGTCGATAACCATCTTTTAGTTTTTGAAAATGAAAAAGCACATCATTTTCTGCGTGTTTACAACGATTCTATGCAACTACTGGAAAACACAGATCTTTCTTTTATTCCGCACAATCTGGAATATGCCAGATTTATTGCCTACCTGATTTTGCACGGTTGATTTACGTGTATGAAAAAAGCAACACTTATTATTGTATGACTGCAAAACTTAATGAAGATGCAAAATTGATCGGTAAACCTAGACTCTTATTTACCACTCCTGAAAGGGTTGGCATAGATGTGTTTATGGATATTGTTGCAAGCGAGGATAAATCGAAGATACTTATCTATAAAGACCAAAGGCAGGTTGATCAAATTCAATTTACCAATTGGGTTTACAATGACAGCCTGCAACTGCTTCATAAAGCAGAAAATATAACTTATTACAAAAAACATGAAGAATTTTTTAATAATTTTTCTGTTAATAATGAAGGCGACTGGATTTTTACAAGAGAGAAACGACCTAATCAGCAAAGTTATCCCGGCTCTTATATTGTGAGTAGTCAGTTGTGTGTTCAGTATCACAATGAAGATACTTTGAGGACAAACGATCTTTCAACCGGTGGTAAATTGTTGGATGCGCTGGTGCTTAAAGTCGACAATGAAAACAAGCATATCCTGGTAAATTCACTTTATTCTTCCAATTCAAATATCGAAGGATTGTATACAGCCAGCTGGAATGAAAAAGATACAAATTGGTCAACTACAAAAGTGTCTGAATTGGGCAATACAATCAGAACGCTTGCCAACGATCATGGAAGAAATGTATCAGCTTTAAACAACTTTTATATTAACCACATTATATTAAAAAAGAATGGAGGTTTTATAGTAGCTGCTGAAGAAAGAGTTGCAACGTACAAAACCGGGCTTCCAAGTCTTCCTTCCGGTAGTACGTATTTTTTCCTATATGATACCTATCAAAAAATTGGAAGGCAATACCTGACCGGTAGCCCGACACATTTAAATACCAATGTCTCCGGGGTAGATTATGGCAATATTCTTTTGCTCGATATTGATAGCAGCGGGAACCTTGCATGGGGCAATGTTGTTCCCAAACACCAGATCGGAAGTACTGATGTTGGTTGGTTTTCTTTTGCGACTGTTTTTCGGGGCGGCAATCTTAACTTTCTTTATAATGCTCCTTACAGACAAACCTGGTTGTTGCAAAACCAAAGTGTGACACCGTCAGGTGAAGTGATAGCGAACTCTTTGATGCATGATTTAAGAGAAAAATATATTTTTATGCCTTCCCAGGGCAAGCAGATTTCAGAAAATGAATTTATCATTCCGGCTATATATCACGACAATCTTTGTTTTGCCAAGATAGAATATTGATTTATTTTTTATCTTGGTGAACCCCTTGTTAAAAATGGGGCGTAAAAGATTACTTAATAAAACATTGGCATCTGTGTCATGTTTATTTTTCATAAATTAGTATAGCTTTATATAAAACTATTACAACAAAAAACGGTTCAGACAAATCAGAAAAATCACAGACAGTTTATGAAAAACCTTTTTTTATTTTTAATATTTCTCACTTTTTATAATTCCACTTTTTCGCAACAAATCACTTATTCGCAGCCGGAATCGCAGGATTCAAGGGCGCTCAACTTTGAGATTATCGGAAAGATCCATGATAACTTTCTGATCTATAAAAACATCAGGAATCAATTATGCGATTTGCTCCTATGATAATTCAATGAGATTATTAAATCATATTGACCTTCAATTTATGCCTGATAACACTTTGAATGTTGATTTTGTTACTTACCCGGATTTTTGCTGGCTTATTTATCAATATCAAAAAAGAAGCATCATCCACTGCATGGCTGTAAAAATAAATGAGGAGGGAAAATTATTAAGCGATCCAATTGAACTTGATACTACTCACATCAATTTTTTTGCTGACAATAAAATATACAGTACCATAAACAGTGAAGACAAGTCGAAGATCATGATCTATAAGATCCAGAGAAAGAACGGTAATTTCAATTTCACTACATTATTATTTAATGACAGTTTACAGCTTCTTCATAAATCACGCATCCCAACTGATTTTGATGACAGAAAAGATTTGTTTAGCGATTTTTATGTAGATAATGAAGGCAATTTTGTTTTTACAAAAGGAAATAAATCCAATACCAAAGATTTCATACAGGACCTGGCATTGGTAACCAAAAAACCGGATGAAGACAATTTTATATTAAACACATTTGACCTTTCAGGAAATTATCTTGATGCCATTAAACTGAAAATTGATAATGTAAATAAACATTATATTATTAACTCTTTGTATTACGAAAAAAGGCACGGAAATGTTGAAGGAATTTATACCGCAGTTTGGGATGTCAATAATAAAAATATTATTACGCAGGTATTTCAAAACCTGGGGGATTCTATCCGGTCAATTGCGAAATCAAATGGCAATAATAAAGTGGCTTTAAATAATTATTTTATCCGTGATGTAGTTTTGAAAAAAGATGGTGGGTTTATTTTAACTGCCGAAGATTTTTATTCACAATCGCGTTACAATCCTTGGAACCGCTACGATTATCTTTATGGATATCCGTCATTTTCTCCATACAATTATTATATGTATTCTCCTTATTCTTATGGTTATTATGACGGCCGGTATCCTTATTATAATTCCGGTGGACAAAACCGGTATTATTACAATAATATCCTTATCCTTGATATGGATAAAACCGGCAGAACTGATTGGGCAACGGTCATCAATAAAACCCAATATGATGATCAAACAGATAATTTTCTTTCTTACGCAATAATGCTTACAGGCGGACAATTGCATTTTCTTTTCAACTCAATTGAAAGGCGTTCATTTCTTTTGGTGGACCATAGTGTTTCGGCTTCCGGAAAAGTTACTGTCAATCCTCCTTTTAAAACTCTTGACCGGGGTTATGAATTTATGCCGCGCTATGGCAAACAGGTAAGCGCTTCGCAAATCATTATTCCTTGTACTTACCGCAATTATATTTGCTTCGCAAAAATCGAATTTCCGTAGAATGTAGATGCTCCATTTTCTATGGGAAACAATTTTAATTTTTTACTTTTGTTTTTCAATTAACTATTTATTGTGACAGGAATTTTCAGGACCAATAATCCACTTAATACTTTCCTGCTTCTTGTGTATGGAATTTTCTTAAAATTTGTTTGGCTTCTTCATCCGCCAAATTCCGGTAATTCATAAGTCTTACGGTTTTTTGTTTTATGATACTTCTCCAAACAATCAAACCTTATTTAGATATCATTTCCAAAATCTATTTTCTCATTGCTTATTTATTGCTCTTTTCGCAGGCAGTTACTTTTAATCAAATCATCATCAGCCGCAGGATGATGCAAAAGCCCAATTTTCTGCCGGCAATGAGCTATCTTTTAATTACTTCCTTTTTTCCCGAATGGAATGTATTAAGCGCTCCCTTGATCATTAATTCAATTCTTATTTGGGTCTGGTCTAAAATGAGCAACCTTAATAACAATCATCATCCCAAAGGCACACTCTTCAATGTCGGAATTGCGATTGGCCTCGCCTCGTTTTTATATTTCCCATCTTTTGCTTTTGCTTTGTTTGTAATCCTTTCCCTTATCATAACAAGGCCTCCAAAAGTGGCAGAATGGCTAATTACTTTTCTTGGTATCGCTACTCCGTGGTACTTCCTGGCGCGCATGGTTGTTTTTAACTAATAAATTATATTCTTTTCATTTTTTCGGTTTTGGCATTTCCCAACCCCTTATAATTTATTCTTATAATGAATGGATAGGAATCGGGTCGATTGTTTTTATGATTCTTGTAGGAGCAATTTTTGTACAGTCTTTTATGAACAAACAGATATTGCAGGTAAGGAAAAACTGGGGGCAAATGTTATTGTATTTACTTATTTGCTTTAGCAATTCCATTTATCATTATCAACTCATAGCATTGGTTATTGGTTGCTGGCGCTCGTTCCGGCTTCTGCATTTATAGGATGTGCTTTTTATTATCCGCGAATAAGATGGATTCCAATGGTGATGCAATGGCTGATGGTAGGTTTTGCAATTTATATGCAGTATTTCAAAAAATAAAAGCAGCGGAATGTTTAATTTTGCAGCCAAATAAAATACAGACAATGAAATTTGGTGTGGTAATTTTTCCGGGCTCTAATTGTGACAGGGATATGATTGATGCACTTCAAAATGATTTGGGCCAGGAAGTGATCACTTTATGGCACAAACATAAAGATCTTTCAATGTTTGACACTTCAGATTGCATTGTGCTTCCCGGTGGATTTAGTTATGGCGATTACCTGAGATGTGGCGCCATTGCCCGTTTTAGCCCAATGATGCAAAGTGTGATTGAATTTGCAAATAAAGGCGGAAAGGTATTCGGTGTTTGCAACGGTTTCCAGATTCTTTGCGAAAGTGGTTTGCTACCGGGCGTTTTATTGCAAAATGCTCAAATGAAATTTGCCTGTAAAAATACTTTTATAAAAAATGACTTTACCAATGAAGTTCTAAAAATACCGGTGGCTCATGGTGAAGGAAGGTTTTTCTTAAAAGAAAAAGAGCTTGGAAGAAATTGAAAAAAACAACCAGGTAATTTATAGTTATTGTGATGAAAATGGCGAAATCCATATCGATCATTCCCCCAATGGTTCAATTCACAGCATCGCAGGAATATCCAATAAAGAAAGAAATGTTTTTGGAATGATGCCTCATCCTGAAAGAGCCTGCAGTCCTGCACTTGGCAATACTGATGGTAAAAAAGTTTTTAAAGAATTATTTTCAATTAATTGATTTTATCGCTTACCTTTTGTTCAGACAGTAAAACAACAAATAATATAGAATTTTTATTTTCAATGAATTCCCTTCGGATCGCACGTTTACCAAAAATCAGTAAACGAACAAAAAGAAACAATTCTTATTTTTCTCAAATAAAAAAAATCCCTTCGTTTTGCAAAGGGATTTATATTCTTGTGGTTTCAGAAGCATATTATTATAAAGCAATTTGTTTTTCAATCATCATTTTTCTCAGATTGATAAGGCCATAACGCATGCGGCCAAGAGCAGTATTAATGCTGCATCCTGTGATATTCGCGATTTCTTTAAAACTAAGATCAGCAAAATGGCGCATTACGATTACTTCTTTTTGATCTTCGGGAAGCATGTCGAGCATTTTTCTTACTCTTTCATGGCTTTGTCCCTGGATCATTTTTTCTTCCATTCCTGGTTCAGAAAAATTAAGAACTTCAAAAATGTCATGATCAGTACTTGTTTTGATTGACGGGCTGCGTTTCACCTTTCTGAAATGATCAATACAAAGATTGTGTGCAATACGCATTACCCATGGTAAAAATTTTCCTTCTTCATTGTAACGGCCACCATTGATAGTATCAATTACTTTGATAAAGGCGTCCTGGAAAATATCTTCGGCAAGAAATTTATCCTTAACGAGTAAATAAATGGAGGTGAAAATTTTGTCTTTGTAGCGTTCTACAAGAGTTGAAAGGGCTTCGCTATCTCCGTCGAGATAAAGGTGGATCAGTTGTTGATCGGTTAAACTGTTCATGGTTTTCATAACCTGTTTTGAGTTTTAGGTTTAGGGATATTGTGTAAGTTCCAATTTAAGAGAAAACGATGAGGCAACTTAGTGCGAAGTGCAGGAGGTTCTTCATTCTTTCTGGAAAATTGGAATGCTAAAATTAGAACTAAAATCCATTTAACCAAATGAAATGCTAATATTTTTTATCATATTTGAAAAAAAGGGCAAAACCACTTAAAAACTCACGCAATATCACTTTTCTATCTTTACCGTAAATTTACTATTCACTAATTTTGCCATCCCGAAAATGAAAACAAAAAAAATTTCTTCTACAAAAAAAAAGGATCAACGAACGCAAATAATATTTATATAAAAGGCGCGAGAGTTCATAATCTTAAAAATATAGATGTTGAAATCCCGCGCAATAAATTAATAGTCGTAACAGGTGTTTCCGGTTCAGGAAAATCTTCATTAACCATAGACACTTTATTTGCGGAAGGCCAGCGACGCTATGCAGAAAGCATGAGCGCTTATGCAAGGCAATTTATGGCGCGCATGAATAAACCCGATGTCGATTATATAAAAGGTTTGTGCCCTGCAATTGCCATCGAACAAAAAGTAATTACAAGAACGCCGCGATCAACCGTTGGCAGCATGACGGAAATTTATGATTACCTGCGTCTGTTATTTGCAAGAATCGGTAAAACCATTTCGCCTGTTTCAGGAAGGGAAGTAAAAAAAGATGATGTAACTGATGTAGTAAACGCAATTAACAATTTAAAAAATGGCGATAAAGTTCTTTTACTGGTAGCCTTCCGGCAAATGCATCATCGCGATATAAAAGAAGAGTTGCATATTTTAATGCAAAAAGGATTTTCACGAGTTGCCTCTCCTAACCCTCCAAGGGAGGAGGAATGGAAATTGTTCGTATAGAAGAACTACAGGAAGAAAAAGATTTGGAATCGTTTTTTTCTCATAAAACTAGTTTATGTTTTAATTGACCGTTTGGTGGTAAAAGCCCCGATAGCTATCGGGGCTGATGAAGAAGATAATCATCGCATTGCAGATTCAGTAAACACTGCTTTTTATGAAGGCGAAGGAGAATTGCTTTTGGAAGTAAACGGAAAAGAACATCTCCATTTTTCTAATAAATTTGAATTGGACGGAATCAAATTTGAAGAGCCGGTTCCGAATTTGTTTTCTTTCAATAATCCTTATGGCGCCTGCCCGGTTTGTGGGGGATTTTCTCTCGTTCTCGGCATCGATCCGGATCTTGTTTTTCCTGATAAAAGATTAAGTGTTTATGAAAATGCGATCGCTCCATGGCGTGGGGAAAAATCAGGACAATATAGAGATAAGTTAATCCGTGCAGCAAAGCATTTTGATTTTCCTATTCACAAACCAATTATTGATCTTACGACTGCGCAATATAATTTATTGTGGACAGGCAACGAATATTTTGAAGGCATCAACGATTTTTTTAAAGAAGTTCAGCAGAATTTATACAAGATTCAATATCGTGTTTTATTAAGTCGTTATCGTGGAAAAACCTTGTGTCCTGAATGTAATGGTTATCGTTTAAGAAAAGAAGCTTTGTATGTTCAGGTCGCCCACAAACACATTGGTGAACTTTGTGAAATGCCGGTAAAGGATCTTGCGGAAATGGTTTTCAGAAATTGAATTATCCGATTTTGATAAAACAGTTGCCAAAAGAATTTTAATTGAGATAAATACACGATTAAAAATCTTATTAGATGTTGGTTTGGGTTATCTTACTTTAAACAGGTTGGCCAATTCATTGAGTGGCGGCGAAAGCCAGCGAATACAACTGACAAGAAGTTTGGGCAGTAATCTTACTGACTCATTGTATATTTTGGACGAGCCGTCTATTGGTTTGCATTCCCGCGATACAGAAAACCTGATCGAAGTTTTAAAAAATTTGCAATCGCTGGGAAATACCGTTGTAGTGGTGGAACACGATGAAATGATGATGAGAAAAGCCGATCACATTATTGACATGGGGCCGCTTGGCAAGCCATTTGGGAGGAGAAGTAATTGCAGAAGGAAATTACGATGCAATTGTAAAAAATCCGGAAAGTCTCACCGGCAAATATTTGAAAGGTGAATTAAAAATAGAGCCTCCAAAAAATACCCGGAAATGGAATCGTTCTATAAAAGTAGAAGGTGCCCGGCAAAACAATCTAAAAAATATTGATGTTGTTTTTCCTTTGAATGTTTTATGTGTGGTGAGCGGCGTAAGCGGAAGCGGAAAAACAACGTTGGTAAAACAAATTTTATACCCGGCTTTAAAAAAAATGAAAGGGGAATTTACTGAAAAAGTGGGCTTAAGTAAAGGCATTTCAGGCGATGTGGATTTTATTTCAGAAGTGGAAATGATCGACCAAAATCCAATTGGAAAATCGTCAAGAAGCAATCCCGTTACTTATATAAAAGCGTATGACGAAATACGTGAACTTTTCAGCAAGCAACCTTTAAGCAAGATTCGCGGATATCAACCAAAACACTTTTCATTTAACGTGGATGGCGGCAGATGCGATGCATGCAAAGGAGAAGGCGAGCAGGTGGTGGAAATGCAGTTTTTGGCAGATGTTCATTTGGTTTGTGACGTGTGCCATGGCAAGAGATTTAAAGAAGAAGTCCTTGAAGTGAAATATAATGACAAAAGTATTTTTGACGTATTGGAAATGAGTGTAGATGAAGCGATCGCTTTTTTTGCAAAAGAAAAATCTTCCAAAGAAAAATGAAGTTCCGGCGCCGATATTGCTAAAAAAATTCAACCATTAAGTGACGTTGGGCTGGGATATATTAAATTAGGGCAATCTTCTGATACACTTTCAGGTGGCGAGGCGCAGCGCGTAAAACTTGCATCTTTTTTAGGAAAGGGAAAAGGCACAGGGAAACCTTCTTTTTATTTTTGATGAACCTACAACCGGCCTTCATTTTCATGATATTAAAAAATTGCTTGCTTCTTTTAATGCGTTGATCGAACAAGGCCATTCTATCATTGTAATTGAACATAATACTGATGTTATAAAATCTGCTGATTGGGTAATTGATCTTGGACCGGAAGCAGGAGATGAAGGCGGAAATTTAGTTTATGCAGGAGTTCCATGCGGATTTGAAAAAAGTGAAAGAAAGTTATACCGGTAAATATATTTAGTAGTCAAAAGTTCATTTATCTTAACCTGATTACTTTCTTTGATCAGTTTTGAATCTTTATAAATTCCTCTCGCGGCCAGTATCAAAAATACAATAATGAGAATATGAAGAATAGCCCAGATATTAAAATTTCCCTGCGAAAATTTTTGCGTTTCCCGAAAATATAAAAAGATAATAAGGCATTCCATTATAATTGTGGCAATTATAATGCGGATTTGAATACTTCGGTGTTTGAACAAAAAAATGTTGATCACAATTCCCGTTCCAAGAGCGCTTGTAAGAATTAAGATTAAAAAATTATCAGCTTGCGGTTACCAGTTGATAACTTCCATCCGTTGCCATTGAAGTAACCGCATTGGCACCTTCCTGAATAGCAAGCGTACCACTGTAAAAAGAAAATTTGATGGTAAGAAAAGCAGCTATTGCTGCAAAAATCATCCAGAAAGTTTGTACACGTTGTATCATAATAAAAAATTATAGTACGAAAGTAAAAACAATATGTTAAGGATGAAAAAAATTAAATCAATTTTACTGCTGCAATCCCGGATATAAAGGAAATGCCGTCATAAATTCCTTTACATCATTTTTTACCGAAGTAATCGTTTTTTCATCATCAATGTTCATCAAAACTTTGTCGACAAAATTTACAACAGTTGCCATATCAGTTTCTTTCAAACCTCTCGTAGTAATTGCGGGAACACCAACACGAATTCCTGAAGTAACAAACGGGCTTTTATCATCAAAAGGAACGGCATTTTTATTCAACGTAATTGCAGCCTTATCAAGTGTTTCCTGCGCTTTTTTTCCGGTAATGTTTTTATTTCGAAGATCAATCAACATCAAATGATTGTCTGTTCCGTTGCTGATAAGATCATAACCTTTTGCATTAAAAGCTTTTGCCATTGCCTGCGCATTCGCCTGTATTTGTTTTGCATAAGCAGTAAAATCTTCGGTTAAAATTTCATAAAATGAAACCGCTTTTGCTGCAATAATGTGCTCCAACGGTCCTCCCTGCGAACCGGGAAATACAGCCATATCCAATAAATGGCTCATCATCCTTATTTCCCCTTTAGGCGTCTTTAATCCAAAAGGATTTTCAAAATCTTTCCCCATCAAGATGATTCCCCCGCGAGGACCACGCAGCGTTTTATGCGTAGTAGAAGTTACAAAATGACAATGCTCAAATGGTGAGTTCAATAACCCTTTAGCAATCAAGCCAGCGGGATGAGCCATATCGCACAACACAAAAGCGCCTACTTCATCGGCCACTTTGCGGATGCGCTCATAATCCCAATCGCGGCTGTAGGCAGATGCCCCGCACACGATCATTTGCGGTTTTACCTCTCTCGCCTTTTTTTCAAGCATATCATAATCTACGAGGCCGGTTTCTTTTACTACCCCGTAAAAATGGGGTTCGTATAATTTACCCGAAAAATTCACCGGAGAGCCGTGTGTAAGATGGCCACCCATGCTAAGATCCAGGCCCAAAATTTTATCACCGGGTTTCAACGCGGCAAACATTACAGCAAAATTTGCCTGCGCTCCGCTATGTGGTTGCACGTTTGCATATTCGCAGTTAAAAATCTTTTTTACGCGGTCAATCGCCAGTTGTTCAGATTCATCAACAAATTCGCAGCCACCATAATATCTTCTTCCGGGATAGCCCTCTGCATATTTGTTGGTGAGCACACTTCCCATAGCCTGCATCACTTCAGGAGAAGTAAAATTTTCTGAAGCAATCAGTTCAATTCCTTCGCGCTGGCGGTTTAATTCTTTATTAATAATATCAAAAATTTGCGTGTCTTTTGGCATGAAATAAAATTTGCGCAAACCTACTAAAAGAAAGCCGAATGCTAAAAGCTGAATGCCAAAAAATTGATTCCAAAACATTTACTATATTCACATCCCCTTTTAAAAACCGGATGATAAACTTACATACATGAAGGCCATTATACCTGTAGCAGGTGCGGGCACTAAACTGCGGCCGCATACATACACACAGCCTAAGGCTCTCATTCCTTTGGCCGGCAAAACGATTCTCAGCATCAATGTTGATCAGTTGCATGAAGCAGGTATCAACGAATTCATTTTTATCGTTGGATACCTTGGAGAAAAGATCCAGGATTACATCAACTCTAAATACCCGAATCTTACCTGTCATTTCATTTATCAAAACATAAGAAAAGGAACCGCTCATGCGGTGGATCTTTCTAAAAAACTGGTCGGAAAGGATGAAGTTTTCATCGCACTGGGTGATACAATTTGCGAGTATAATATCCAGGAAGTGCTGGCTTCTCCCTATTCCATGCTGGGCGTAAAAAAAGTAGATGATCCACGTGATTTTGGTGTTGCCGAAGTAAATGAAGAGGGCATTATTACCAAAGTCGTGGAAAAACCTGCAATTCCAAAATCCAATATGGCATTGGTAGGCTTGTATAAAATTAAAGAATCAAAACTTTTATTCAAATGCCTTTCAAAGATTATTACTAATGGTATTAAAAGCTATGATGAGTTTAATTTGACAGACGCACTCGAATGTATGATCGCAGGAGGAGCCATTTTTAAATCTTTTAAAGTAGAGAACTGGTTTGATTGTGGCAGAAAAGAATCTCTTTTGCAATCCAATTCTATTTTGCTTGAAAAGTTTGGTGGAACGATTGCAGAACCTAACAATTTTGAAAACACCATTTTCATTCCGCCGGTAAGCATTGCGGAAGGTTGTGATATAAAAAATTCAATTATCGGGCCGCACGTGGCAATGGGCGAAAATACGATTGTTCATTCTTCCATTATAAAAGCTTCCATTATTGGTTCTTTTTCAAAACTATACGATGTAATGCTGGATGACTCATTGATTGGCAATGATACAGAGGTTATTGGCGAAACGCGATCACTCAACATCGGCGACAATACTGAAATTGATTTGGGATGATTAATGATCTGATTTGCGGATCAGCTAATGTGCCAACTTAGTAAACCAACAAACAATCGATATTCCTGTTTTGCTTTTTTGACCTGAATACATTTACCGCTATTGAAAAATTTAGAAAACAATCGTGTTACAAAACTGCTGAACGTATGATTATCCTATTATCCAGGCAGGAATGGTATGGGCGAGCGGCTGGCGTTTATGCAGTGCAGTTAGTAATGCCGGTGCTTTGGGGGTTATTGGTTCAGGGAGCATGCATCCTGAAATTCTTGAAGAAAATATAATTAAATGTAAAGCTGCTACCAGCAAGCCTTTCGCTGTAAACCTGCCAATTTTATATTCAGCTATTGAAAATCATCTTGACGTCATTCTTCGCAACAAAATTGAAATTGTAATAACATCTGCCGGAAATCCCGCAATTTATACGCCCATCTTAAAAGATCACGGAATAAAAGTAATCCATGTAGTAAGCAGTAAACGGTTTGCCGAAAAAGCAGAGAAAGCTGGCTGCGATGCTGTGATTGCCGAAGGTTTTGAGGCAGGGGGACACAACGGAAGAGAAGAAACGACAACTATGGTTTTAATTCCTTTGGTCTCTTCATCTGTTTCAATTCCTGTTATCGCCGCTGGCGGAATTGCTACCGGAAGACAAATGCTGGCGGCAATGATATTGGGTGCCGAAGGTGTGCAAATGGGAAGCAGGTTTGTGGCAAGTGAAGAAGCTTCGTCACACATTAATTTTAAAAATGCAGTTATTCATTCATCAGAAGGAGATACTGTTTTGACCTTAAAAGAGCTGGCGCCGGTAAGAATAATGAAAAATAATTTTTACGAGGAGATTTTGAAAGCCCGGCAAAATCACGCGAATGTGGAAGACCTTAAAAACCTTTTAGGAAAGGGGAGGGCCAAAAGGGGGATGTTTGAAGGAAATCTTGAAGAAGGGGAATTAGAGATTGGCCAGGTGAGCGCCTTAATAAAAGACATAAAACCGGCAGCAAAAATTGTTAAAGAAATTTGGCAGCAATTCAGTAAGGCATTGGAAAATCCTCTAAAATAAAAATTACAATTAAGCGTTCTTGTTGTTGATACACAAACATGAATCCTTAATGAATCCCCTAACAAAAGGCATTGCTTTTAAAAAATCATTTGTACTGTTTTTAAGCGTATTAATTCTTTCGCTGCTTGGCAATAGTTTATACGCACAGCTACCTACGGAGCAGGACGATTTGCAAATAGATCCAAATTCTTTAAAAAATGCTTCTCCCTCAGAATTGATCAATTACCTGCAGGATTTTAACCAGCAGAAGCAAAAAGCGGGGGAAGATGTTCATAAAGCGAATACGGAGCAATCAAATAATCCTTTTTCAAACAGGAATATTATTGTGAAAGACAGTACTCAAAAAGATAATATAAAAAATTCTCTCAGCGGGCCTCAATCCGTTTACGGAAGCAATATTTTTCAAAATAGCCAGATCCTTCAGCTCTCAGAACTTTCCACTCCTCCTCCTGATTACCCGATTGGCGTTGGTGACCATATCGTGGTTTCTCTTTGGGGCGGAGCTGATTTTGAACAGGATTATATCGTGGCTAGGGATGGCTCCATCTTTCCCCAGGGATTGGGGAAAATTACCGTACAAGGTCTGACTTTTGCCAATGCCAAATCAATAATTTACGAACGGTTTAAAAAGGTAATTCCTCAATCGACCAATATTTCTGTTACCCTTGGACAGCCACGATCTATTGTTGTCCAGGTTTCAGGAAATGTCGCCAACCCCGGACCGATGGTTGTTTCAGCTTTTACGAACGCCTTAAACATTGTGGCAATGGCCGGAGGCGTTACACAATATGGAAACATGCGCAAAATATTGATCTCGCGCAATGGCAGTATTATCGATTCGATAGATGTGTACAAATATTTGAGCAGCGGCGATTTTGGCAAGCATCTTTATCTTGAAAACAATGATTTTGTAATTGTTCCTTTTTATGATAAAAAAGTGCTTGCAAGCGGGCAATTTAAACGGCCGATGTATTACCAATTGAAAAAAGGTGAAGGGCTGGCAGCGCTTCTAAAACTCACGGGAGGTTTTACGCCTGACGCCTATGCGTCGGGAGGAATGATCATCAGAAATGTAAATGAAAAGCAGACAATAAAAACAATCAATCTGAATGCTATCGGCCTTATAGCAAACGGCAGCATAACGGACGAACCGTTATACGATGGTGATATGGTAGTGGTAAATCCTATCAACCAGGGATTAAGCAATAAAGTGATTGTGAAAGGCGAAGTAGCTTATCCAAATGTTTATGAAGTTAGAAAAGGCGACCGGTTGTTTGACGTAATCAACCGCGCCGGCGGCGTTACGCCAAATTCGTATTTAGAACGGGCGTATGTTTACAAAGGCGCCGGCGATTCTACCAATTTAAAAGCGGATAAAATCGACGTAAATCTTACTGAACTTAATAAAAATCCGGGAAGCCAATACAACATCCCGATAGAAGCGAACGATGTGATCGAGGTTTTTAATAAAAACCAATTTTCTGACAGGCAAATGATTTCTATCGAAGGTGAAGTGCGCAAACCCGGAAAATACCAGAAATATGGCGGCATGACTTTAAAAGATCTTTTATATTTTGCCAACGGGCTAAAACCGTCTGCAGAATATGGAAGTATTGTGGTTTCGAGCATTGTTGACATTGATTCTTCACAAAGAGGATTAAGGCCAACGAGAACCATCGAAAAAACCTATTCCATTAACCAGGATCTTAATCTTGATTCCGTTACTGAAAATGTAAGACTAAAACCTTATGACCAGGTTTTTGTAAGAAAGAGCCCGCGCTTCCATTTGCAACAAAATGTAAAAATAGAAGGACAGGTGGTTTATCCCGGAACGTATCCGAAATTAAATCAAAATGAAAGGTTGTCATCGTTCATTGCAAGAAGTGGTGGATTAAGTCAAAATTCAAATGCCATGGGTGCCATCCTTTACAGGAAGCGCGCACCCGGCCAGGTAATTGATAGCTTGTCTTCTCCGGCAGAACCAATAACTATCGATCTGCAAAAGGCCATCAACAACCCCGATTCAAAATTCGACCTTGTTCTCCAGGACGGAGACGTAATTCTTGTCCCCGAAAGCAATCCCGTTGTGGCAATTAAGGGTGCTGTTCAGAATCAGCTGAAAATTTATTTTGATAAAGATCACACTAATCTTGGGTATTATATTGACCAGGCGGGCGGATTTTCAGCAAGGCCGTGGAGAAAAAGAATTTATGTAACTCATGCAAATGGTAAAAGTGAAAAAACACACAATTTCGGCTTTTTACATTTTTATCCAAAAGTAAAACAGGGAAGTGTCATCAACGTGCCGGTAAAACCTGAAGGAAAGGGATTTTCTTCTACGCTCACCCAGGGTTTGATAAGTGCTATTCCTATAGCGCTGGTCTATTTAATAACAAAATTGTAGTTTCCAATGTCACCGCAGGAATTAACGATAGAATTTATTGCAAGGATAAAAAAGCATAAGGTTTTTATCATTTGCGCCGCATTGGTTTTTACCGTCATTCTTGTGATCTTCGCTTTGAAAACCCCTGTAACCTATACTTCAACCTCAACAATTTTTCCTCTAACGGCCGGCAGTGACAACACTTCTGCAACTTCGGCATTAAGTGCCTTATTCAGCGGTGGAGATAATTCAAATAATTCCTTTACCGATGAAGCTTCAGTGAATATTATTGAACTCGCTTTGAGTCGCACCGCCCGTGATGAAGTTGCCTCTATGAAAGATTCATCAAAGGGAAACAAAACGATTGGTGAACTATTAATTGAAGATATAAATGATCACCGAAGTTTTCTTGAACCAAAAATCGAAATGCCTTCAAATCATTTCGCCCTGGTTGCCAAAGCCGCAAGAATTTTAAAGGATGGGTTGACGGCAACAATCAATAAGAATAACAGTTTTGTTCTTACCTACACAGGTCGCAGTCCCGAACTGGTAAGAACGATCAGCTATGGTTTTATTAATAAAATTTCAACGTTTTATATCGACCTCAAACGTGAAAAAGCAAAAAGAGATTTCGAATTTGCAACCAAGAAAGTAGATTCGTTGAGAGGCGTAATGCATTCAAAAGACAACCAACTCATCGCAATTGATAAAACGACTTTATTTACCAATACCGATAAAATGGAATTTAAAGTTCCTACCGAAAATTTAATTACCGAAAAGCAGATGCTTCGCCAGCAGTACGCTGTGGCCGTTGCCAACCAACAAAATGCAGCCTATAAATTACAAAAAGCAACCCCGGTTATGAAAGTGCTTGATTATCCTGAGCCTCCCTATGATGTACAAAAAAGATCACCGATCATTTATGGCATTATTGGCTTTTTATTGGGGCTCATTCTATCAACAGGTTATTTTACTTTCCGGCTTTTTACAAGATATGCTATTGAAGAAGCCAATAAAGCGATCTACGGAAAAGAAACTGCGTCAAGCGACCGCAAAAGACATATTGCAGCCTAACCATTTTAAAAACAACGTTTAACCATTACCTTTATTATGGCGAAATGGTATTTTAGGTAGCAGTAAACGAATAAATAACAAGCTTTTTTATTTTGAGTGTATGCATTACAGTTATACGCAAAGTTAAAGCAGTACACAAAGAAATTCCCGCAATTTTTATTTTGATAGTTACAAGCTCAGTTCGCCCTTTCCGATATACTCATTTTGCATCAGCGATCCTTCGGCATAAGGAGATGGAGGCATTGGCGGAATTTTGATCGCTTCCTCAGTTGTAATATCCACGTGTTTTCCTGGTTGCTTTTGTTGTGTGGTCATCCAAACAGTTGCCTCTCCTTTCCAGTCCTTCACTTTATCAGTTTCGTTTACTTTCAATTGGAAATTATGATCTCCTGCGCCTGTAACTTCATAGGAATATGTTGCCCAACTTCCATTTTGTTGCTGCACAGTGGGTTCAACTTTTTTCCCATCAACTTTTAATACGAATGCAGGAAAATCTTTACTACGGAACGAACTGTCAGGTTTCAGAAATACGATATACCTGGCAAAAGCAACGCCGCCGTTTAAAGTCGCCCCTGTCTTGATCTCATTTTTTTCAAAACTATTTTTCACCTTCTGTAAACCTTTGGTAACAGACGTTTGAGAAAGATTTAAACGGTTAATATTCGCTTCGGCATTATTAATTTTCACAGAAGAAATCATCGGGGGATTTAGAAATTTTACATCGTTGCTATTATCAAGTAAATTGAGTGAATAATTATTTCCATCACTTTTCAACACTTCAAAGTCTGCACCGGCAAGAAGCGGTCTTTGCGCATTTTTTAAAGGATATATTTCATAAACAGCCGCTTCATAACCTTGCAGGGGAATGGTAATCGTAGTTCCGGCAGCATAAAGATCCGGAGATATCCAGTGTGTCGGGTAGGTTCTTTCCAACACAAGTGAACGACGCAGAATCAGCCATTCCTTTTGCAGGATCAAGCTTAATTGAAATTGATTGCGGCTGCATTACAGGATTTCTTGCCGCGATAATTCCGCTGTCATTTTTAAAATGCACATATGCATACGTTTCGCCTTTGGTAGGGTCGCCGCCTTCCATGTAGGTTTTATTCAAAACAGGGAACCGGTCTTTTGCCCACGCTAAAGATTTGCTAAGCACTTTCCATTCCTGAGGATTTAGCAAGTCAGGAGAAATATACATTTCATACATACTTACACCTCTTCCAAAATAAAAAACGGCATCGTTTGCAAATTTTTCCAGAGGGTCATCTTCTCCACCCAATCTTTCAAGATTGCCTTTTATTACACCATGTGTCATCAGGTTGCTCACCGGGAACCAAACATCCTGGTTATGAAAATCATCATACAAAACAAAATCCTTGTAAGTGATCGCTCCATCTCTTTCATTTACCGACGGCACATCTGCATAACCATAATCCTGTCCCTGCATCCATATCTGGTTAGCATATTTCAGCCACCACGGGCTCATCCAGGTACCGGAAGTAATATTCAAATATTCATCGGGATTAACTGCTCTTACGGCTTTGCATTTTGCAATCACACTTTCCATCGCCGCCCGCCGGGAAAGATAACCAACAGCATGGCCGCTTCCCGGTTCACTTGAAGAAAATTGAATGCCATCCCATTTAAAATATCCTACACCTTCTTTGGCCAGATCAGTTGTTCTCTTTTCAAAAAGGCTGCTGTATTTTGGCCCGGCAATATCCATCATTTCATCATCAGGCGTACTTCCTACAGTTTCATACCCATGTTCTTTCATCCAGTTAATTCTTCTCATTCTGTAAGAATATCCGCCGGTCGGCCCAAACCAAATTCCTAAAGTCGTTCCTAATGGTTTCAATGCATCTACAATTGGTTTTACTCCGTGAGGAAAAGTTTCCGGGCGCATTTTCCAATCGCTTTCATAAGTGTCCCAGCCATCATCTAGTACAAATGCATCGAGATTAATTCCGTATTTATCGATCATATTTTTTTTGAAAAGATCGATGATGTTGAGAATATTTTTTTCATTCATTACATGACTCGCTTCCACATTCGGAAATGCAGGAGAACGTAAATCATACCAACTATTATAAAGCGTGTAAGGCCGGTTGGGCGCCACCCGAACATCTGGCAGATAATTAAAAAACCAATCTTTTACATAATGATCAGGCGCCAATCCTTCCACCACCCAATCACTTTCTACCCAATCTTTACGAACTACTTTTCCAATTAATTCCCGGCAGGTAAGTTTCAGTTGATTTTCATCTCTTTTTACAACATTGGTTGCGGTAGGATATTCAATGCCGAAGAAAACGCCGCCATTTTCAAAATCAATGGCACAAGGCTGTCCGAATTCTCCTTTTTTAATAATTTGTGTTGTTTGTTTTTGTGAATTACCAGTTGCTTGCAACCTGTTCATAATTATTACTGCTTTCTGTTCTAATCATCGTATTGCCAGCAGCAGACGAAGAAATATTGCCAATTTTTCCTTTCCTCGAAACAAAAGCCTGCAGCCAGTTTTTCTGCAAAAGTGTATCCTGCAAAGCAATTTTTCTTTTGCTGTAAAATTTACCCGGCAGCAACTGGTAAGTTATTTTTAATTGAACCGTATTGCTTTTATCAAAAGGTGTAAAATATAAATTCAGTTCCTTGCCGCCGTTCATCGCATCATTGAAATCATAATTGACATATTTATAATCTTTTTTGGTAAAATTCACCTGCAAGTCGCCATTAAATTGTTTTCCAGGAGCGCTCCAGTCTGTCCACATCATTTGCAAAACAAAATCTCCATCGGTATAAACACCATGATTCTCTGTTATGATATTCCGCAAGCCAATCATTATTTCCAATCAATTCATCTGCTTTTAAAACATCATTTTCAACAATAACATTTTCGGTGACTTTATCATTTGAAAGCGTAAAAATTCGTTGCCTTCCGGACGCAGAATAGTCGGTTTTCACTTTCTGAGAAAATAAAGTCAAAGGGAAAAGAAACGACAGAATAATAAAACACAACCAATTCAATTTTTTCATTTTCATTTATTTTGTGCTAATGGCTGCAAACTTATTTCATCATAATTTTAAATCCATGCAGCGATATTAATAAAATACATGTCTAATAAAGTCAAAAGGTTGACCGATTAAAAAAACATCAACGATTTGACTACTTGATTATGAAAAAAGTTAGAAACGCCATCGCATCCCGATGGTGTTTTTTTATCTTTGATTTTCACCATTTTATAATTCTCTTCATTATTTCTTTAAAATTAAATTCTTTACAATTTAAAGAATATTTTTTTCTTGTAAAGCCAATAACATAATCCCCATTCAACTGCAAAAATAACAAGCGAAGCAATGATATTAATAAAATTTTGAGAAAAACCAACCGGAGAAATAATTCCGTTTACAATTACATTTAAATAATCACCCAGCCAACGACTCACCACAATTTCGAAAAAAACATAAATAAAAATTGAGTTCATCCCCACGATCAGAAAAAACTTCAAGTAATTTTTTATGATTTAATAGATCAATCCACCAAAAAGAAACCCCAGCCCAGCAAACACAATCCGCCGGAAGCAAGCGTGAAAGAAGTAGTGGCAATTCGTTTAATGATTGGCGTAATGCCTGCCCAATCGAGGCCAAAACCAAGAACAAGTGTAATTACTCCCAAAATAAAAATTCTGCTAAGTTTACTTTTACTGCCAGGCAGCGTAAGTAACCATTTACCCGCAACCGCTCCCCAAATCGTATGTGCAGCAGTAGGAATACAATTGATGGCTACCCAACCACCGGGATTTATTTTATTCATTAAAATCAGATCAATATAGTTGCCAAAATTATGTTGATCGGTAAATGGCTGATTAAATCCCGGAACATTCGTATAACGATAAAGTATTTCGGTAAGGATTAATAAACCGGCACTGAATAGAAGTTGGTAACCGGTTTTCCAACGAAAAATCAGAAACGCTACCAACAAGCGTAAAAGAAAGTTGTGTAAGCACATCCCACAATTCAAACGATAAATGATCGCCTCTCACCGCATAATCCAATACACCCCAGAAAAATAACCAGCCACTTCGCTTCAACGCTTTTGAAAATTGTTTGTTCCATGGAATGCCGTTTGCCGTTTGTTTATACAAAGAAAAAGCCATCGCCACTCCCGCAATAAACATGAAGCCCGGTTGTATCAAATCCCAAAAATGCAAACCATGCCATGGATGATGCGTAAACTGGATCGCCAGTGAATGCAAAAAAGAACATGCGTTGACATATCGAAGCAAGATGTTCATAAAGCCCGTACTTTCAAGCATTAAAAACACCATTATCAATCCCCGATAAAAATCAAGCGAGGCAAGCCTTACGCCTTTTGCAGAAGCTTTGGCAATTGCGTATCATTGGAAGCAGCAAACAATCCCGAAAAAAGTTTTCATTCTTTCTTTTTCAAAAGTTTAGTGTTATTGGAAACAGCCATAATGAAAGGATTTTAAAGAATTCCAAAAAAGCAATATGTTTGAAAAATTAAAGCAGCAGTTAAAGTTAGGGGAATTTAAATTTTCCTATTAGTAAATTTTTTGATTTTACTTTTATAAAAAATGATATGAAATTATTTGTTTACGAAACTTATGAAAGCTGTCTGCGAGAGCAGCAGAATCAGTGATACAAATTATTAATTCAAAGAAAAATGCGTTCTGTGTACTGCTTCAGGGGATTCTCCTTCAGGTTTATATAAAAAACTGGTGGCGTAAATACATGAAAAGAACGTTGATATTTCCGGTTTACATTTTATTGGTCTTGATGAATGGCTGGGCATGAATGGAAATGACGAAGGAAGTTGCCGTTACCATTTGAACAATCAATTGTTTCATCCGTTGAATGTAAGTGAAAACAACATCGCTTTTTTTAATGGAAGAGCAAAAGATCCCCAGATAGAATGCAAAAGAATTGACATGCGATTGAAACTCACGGTGGAATTGATCATCGCAATTGTCGGGCTGGGAATGAATGGGCATGTTGGAATGAACGAGCCCGGAACTTCTGCAACTTTACATTCGCATGTTGCGGAAATAGATCCTATTACACAACAAGTAGGGCAAAAATATTTTAAAGAAAAAAAAGAAATTACCGGCGGCCTCACTTTAGGAATTGCCAATCTGATGGAAGCAAAAAATGTAATGCTGATAGTGAGTGGTAAAAAGAAAGCTGAGATTCTGAAACGGGTTTTAGAAGAAGAAATTTCTGAAAAACTTCCTGCAAGCTTATTAAGAAATCATCCGAACTTCACTGTGTATTGCGGATGCTGAAGCAGCAAGCCTTTTAAAAAAATAAATATGAAAAATCAGGTAATTGGTATTGATCTTGGCGGAACCAAAATTTCGGCGGGAATCGTAACAGGAAATGAACTCAATAACATTTCTTCAAAAAAAATAACAGCAAATGGTTCAATTGAAGAAGTGCTTGAGGATCTATTTTCAGTAACGGATGAATTGATGAATGATTCTGTAACATCGATCGGTATTGGCGTTCCCGGCCTTGTTGATCCAGAAAGAGGATTGGTTTACGATGTGATGAATATTCCTTCATGGAAGGAAGTGCCTTTGCAACAATTAATGCATGATCGATATCATTTACCGGTATACATTAATAACGATGCCAATTGTTTTGCTTTGGGAGAATTCTATTTTGGAAAAGGTAAAGGCTATAATTCCGTTATCGGTCTTACCATCGGAACCGGGCTTGGGGCAGGTTTGATTCTGAATAAAAAATTATTTGCCGGAAAAAATTTCGGCGCGGGAGAATTTGGAATGATCGACTATATTGATCACATTTATGAATATTATGCAAGCGGGCAATATTTTAAAAATGTTTATGATATTGACGGAGAAATTGTTTTTAAAAAGGCTAAAGAAGGAGATGAGGATGCATTAAAAATGTATGAGGAAATGGGAATGCACTTAGGAAATGCTGATAAAAACAATTATTTATGCATTAAATGTGGAACTCATTATTTTAGGCGGTTCTGTGCGGCATGCGTATCCGTACTTTTCCAGAAACCATGTGGCAGCAAATTAAGACATGCGGTTTTAAAAAATCAGCCGAAGAATTAAAAATAGAAATCTCTGAATTAAATAATAGCGGTATTCTTGGCGCTGCAGCTTTGGCTTTTGATCAGCAATAAATGAAAATTTAAATTCATTATAAAACGTACGATGATCCCGGAAGAGGTTTTTAGGGCTTACGGTTTGAATAAAAAAAAATCAGAGATCGAATCTTTACAAAATGGGCTCATCAACTCCACATGGAAAATAAAAAACGATGACAAATATTTTATTTTACAAAAAATAAACCAGGCTGTTTTTAAAAAACCCGAAGCGATTGCATCCAATGTGAGACTGATTGCAGATTATTTAGAGAAAGCAAATTCTGGTTATTTGTTTGTTGCGCCTGTTAAAACAATAAACGGCGAAGAGATGGCAATAGCGACGGGCGACAGCTATTTTCGCCTTATTCCTTTTGTAAAAAATTCTCACACGATTGCCACCGTTGAAAAACCGAAACAGGCATTTGAAGCGGCAAAAAAATTTGGGGAATTCACACAGTTGTTGTCCCATTTTCCCGTTGAAAAATTACAGGTCACTTTACCCGATTTTCATAATCTTACTTTGCGATATCAACAATTTTTAAATGCGCTCAAAGCAGGAAATAAAGAGCGTCTAAAACAATCCGAAGCTTTAATTGATTTAATTCAATCTCATAAAAATATTGTTGAAACCTATAAACGCATTTTACAAAATCCTTCATTCAAATTGCGCGTAACACATCATGATACCAAGATCAGCAATGTGTTATTCGATGATAATGAAAAGGGTTTGTGCGTGATTGATCTTGATACAGTAATGCCGGGTTATTTTATCAGTGATGTCGGCGACATGATGCGAACCTATTTATCGCCGGTGAATGAAGAAGAAAAAGATTTTTTCAGAATTGATGTTCGGGAAGAATATTTCAAATCCATTTGGGATGGTTATATGGGAGAAATGAAAAATGAATTGAATGAAGAAGAAAAAAAGCATTTTATTTATTCGGGTAAATTCATGATCTATATGCAGGCATTGCGTTTTCTTTCCGATCATTTAAACAATGACATTTATTATGGTGCAAAATATGAAGGCCAGAATTTTGTGCGAGCCGGAAACCAAATGGTTTTATTACAGCGATTGATCGAAAAAGAAACGGGTTTGCAAAAAATAATTGGTGAATAACTTCATTTGTTCAGTCGGAATAAAAATCCTGATTATTTGTTGCTTTACTATCATTAAATATTTTTATCTTAATTAAAAACAAAAAGATGGAAAAGATCAAATGGGGAATGATTGGTTGCGGCGACGTGACAGAAGTAAAAAGCGGCCCTGCATTTAATAAAGTCAATAATTCTTCGCTTGTCGCTGTAATGCGCAGGGATGGGGCAAAAGCGAAAGATTATGCAGCACCGCCATGGCGTTCCAAAATGGTATAATGATGCAAATGAACTGATCAATGACGAGGAAATAAATGCTATCTACATTGCCACTCCGCCATCATCTCATGAAGAATACGCGATTGCTGCTATCAATGCCGGGAAGCCTGTTTATATTGAAAAACCGATGACATTAAATTATGCTTCTGCGAATATGATTACGAAAGTGGCTAAAGAAAAAAATATAAAATTATCGGTTGCACATTACCGGCGCGGACAACCGCTTTTTAATAAAGTAAAACAACTGCTCAAAGAAAAAATAATTGGAGAAGTTCGTTTTGTAAAACTTGAATTTTATAAACGGCAATTGGAAAAAGAATCTTTGTCAATTCCAAAAGTTGCATGGCGTATAAATCCTGAAATAGCCGGTGGCGGCTTGTTTCATGATCTTGCACCACACCAGTTGGATTTATGTATTGGTTTTTTGGCGAGATTGAAAAAGCGTCAGGTTACTCGACCAACCAGGCAAAATTGTACAATGCTGATGATATTGTTTCCGGGAATATTTTATTCAAATCGGGAGTAATTATTTAATGGGCTTTGGTGTTTTAATATTGCCGAAGAAGATGAAAAAGACCTTTGTGAAATTTATGGATCCGAAGGAAAATTATCGTTTCCGATTTTTGAGCACAAAAAAATTGAAGTCAATAAAAACGGCGAAAAAGATATTATTCCTTTTATGCCGCTTGAGCATGTGCAGCAACCTTTGATAGAAAAAGTAGTGAATTATTTTTTAGATAAAGGCCCAAATCCATGCAGCGGCGAAGATGCTGCATTGGTAATGAAAATAATGGATGAGTTTACAGAGAAATGAAAAGTGAATTTTTGCTGAAATGCCCGGTTTCCAAAATATTTAATTTCAAACCTTCTCTAATATCTTATTAAACGCTTTTGCATTTATTACCGGCATCGTATTGTTTTGAATGGATTTAAAATCTTTTGTATTGGATGTGATAAAATAATCTAATTGATGATGCAATGCTATTTCGTACAGCAAAGCATCTTCAAAATCGGGTGGTGATTTGCTGGTAGCAGCATTTATATTATGGGCAGCACACGGTAAAAGAATAATCTTTTTATTCAAAGAATCCACGATTTCACAAATTCTATTTTTAGAATAGTACCCTCGAATAACATAAGCAGTCGTTGTAACAACGCTTCCAGAATAATAGGCCTTAAATTTTCCCTGATCCAGCATATTAAAAAGAAGCACCGATTCGTCATGTAAAGGCCGAAGTGGGTCTAATAAATCAATAATGATATTGGTGTCCAAAAAAACACTACAAGCCATATTTTTCTTTTACATAGTTATCTCTTTCTTCATCAATATCCAACGGCTTGTCTCTTTTTATTGAGCCCGCATATTTATCCAAAAACTTTCGGAAAGAATCATCTTTTTTTTCTGTTTTAAGTATTTCCTCCAATTGGGCTTCAACAATTTTAGACACAGAAGTTTTTTTCCGGCCGGCGTAAGATTTAATGCGCCGGGCAACTGATTCATCTATAGTAAGATTAAGCTTGACAGTCATATAAAATGTTCGTTTTTCAAATATACGCCTAATTTTTAAATATACGCCTTGGCACAAAAAGTTGTTAATTATCTTTTAGGAAAGATCCTGGATTTTCCCAGTATGAAAAGTTGTTACTTGCTATCAAATTGGTAAAACAGAAATACCTAATATTTCTTCGTTCACTGATATTGAAAAATTCAATCCTTAACTTCGCGCCCAAAATGTACAAATTACTCCGCAGCATATTATTTTGGTTTGATGCAGAAGACGTGCATTATTTCGCGATGAATATGCTGTCTTTCTCTTGCAGCTTTCCTTTCATTAGAAAGATTTTAAAAAATAAATTCAGCCCAAAAAATTCCGGCTTTTCCAAAGAAGTTTTTGGGCTAACATTTTCAAATCCTGTTGGGCTGGCAGCCGGTTTTGACAAGAATGCAAAATACCTGGAAGAGCTGGAAACACTGGGTTTTGGCTTTGTTGAAATTGGAACTGTCACTCCTTTGCCACAAGATGGGAATCCTAAACCACGTCTCTTTCGACTGCCAAAAGACCAAGCCTTGATCAACAGGATGGGATTTAATAATGAAGGAGCAAAAGCGGCTGCCGAAAGAATTGAAAAATTCAGGCTCAAAAGCAAAAGCAGTAAGCTAATCATCGGTGGCAACATCGGGAAAAACAAGATCACGCCGAATGAAAATGCGTGGAAAGATTATGAAATTTGTTTTAACGAATTACACGAAGTAGTTGACTATTTTGTCGTCAATGTAAGTTCTCCCAACACGCCTGGTTTAAGGGACTTGCAGCAAAAGGATTCTTTAAAAAAAATCCTTACCCATCTTCAATCCATCAACAAAACCAAAACTACTCAAAAGCCATTACTGTTAAAAATTTCACCCGATCTCAATCAAACGTGATTTGGACGACATTATTGATCTTGCATTAGAAATTAAACTTGATGGATTGGTTGCCACAAACACTACTGTAAGCAGAGAAAATTTAATTACTTCACCAGGTGAAATTAAAAAAATTGGTGCCGGAGGTTTGAGTGGAAAACCTTTACAGGAAGAATCAACCAGGATAACTGAATACATTCATAAAAGATCAAATGGCAGTATTCCAATCATAAGCAGCGGTGGCATTTTTACCTCGAAAGATGCCAAAGAAAAATTTGAAAAAGGAGCAGCGCTGATTCAGGTGTGGACAGGCTTTATTTATGAAGGACCGGGAATTGTAAAGAAAATTCTCCGCAATAATTTTACTTCGCCTGGTCGCCCAAATTAACTTCATCCACAGGGTAATTTGGTTCATCCAGTTGAACCACTCGCCGGTTTTGTTTTTTCATCATCACCATGTTCAATACTTCCACGACAAATGAAAATGCCATTCCGAAATAAATATAATTTTTCAGATGAAGTCTTCGGCCTTTCCGGAGTCCCAGCCTTCGATTACAAGGCTCAATCCGATCATCACCAAAAACGATAGAGCCAACATTTTAAAAGTCGGATGTTTATGAATAAAAGCTGCAATAAACGGGCTGAAAGAAAACATAATGATCATCGCCAGAATAACTGCAGCAATCATTATTTCTACATGTTTTGCCGTTCCACCTGCCGTAATCACACTGTCGAATGAAAATACCATATCAATCAACACAATCTGAAAAACGGCATTTGAAAAATTAAGTGGTTTTGTTTTTGGTTTAAGAGAATCAGGATTTTCTCCTTCCAGTTTTTCATGTATCTCACGTACCGATTTATAGATAAGAAATACGCCACCCGCAAGCATTACAAGGCTTGCCAAATCAAATCCTTTATCAAAAACCGTAATCACAGCTTTTCCTTTTTGCGCCAGCAACCATCCCAAAGCCAACAACAATCCACTTCTTACGATAGACCCAAGAATTACCCAGGCAAGCCTCGCTTTTTTATGTTGTTCAACCGGCAGCCTGTTGATGATAATGCTTACAAATATTACATTATCCACTCCCAGTATTATTTCAAGAATTACAAGTATAAAAAAACTGATAATGCTATCAGTGGTCAATAAATGGCTCATACTGATGGTAATTTTTTAAAAACCACCAAAAACAATAAATTTTTTGCGTCTGAAACACAAACATAAACATTCCATAAAATAAAATAATTCATTCAAGGCTTATAATGCAGGCAAAAAGAAGTTGTAAATTGCATAGGTTTTAAACATAATCAATATGAATATAGGAATTGTCTGTTACCCTACTTTTGGCGGAAGCGGTGTGTTGGCTACTGAATTAGGAAAAGCGTTGGCAGAAAAAGGACACAATATCCATTTTATTACTTATCAGCAACCGGTAAGGCTCGGGAGTTTTCATACCAATATTTTTTACCACGAGGTAAGCGTTCCTACTTATCCGCTTTTTGATTATCCTCCTTATGAAACCGCCTTGGCAAGTACGATGGTGGATGTGATTATCAATCAAAAAATCGATCTTTTGCACGTTCACTATGCAATTCCACATGCTTCTGCAGCGTACATGGCAAGACAAATACTTTTAAAAGAAGGACTTGATATTCCTGTTATCACTACGCTTCATGGCACAGATATTACACTGGTTGGGAAGAGATAAAACCTATTCGCCGGTAGTTACTTTTTCAATGAACGAAAGCACTGCCGTTACTGCTGTTTCAAAAAATCTTCGTGATGAAACATACAGTAATTTCAAAATGGAAAAAGAGATAGAGGTGATCTATAATTTTGTTGATGCAAAACGCTTCAATAAAAAACCGATCACTCCTTTTAAACAAGTGATAGCTCCTAACAATGAAAGGATACTATTGCATGCTTCCAATTTCAGGAAAGTAAAGCGAGTATCCGATGTGGTTTATATTTTTGAAAAGGTAAATAAAGTAATTCCTTCTAAATTATTGTTTGTGGGCGATGGGCCGGAGCGATCTTTTATTGAAGATCTTTGCCGAAAAACCTGCGCAAAGACGGATATCCGTTTCCTTGGAAGACAGGAACAAATGGAAGAAATTTTGGCCATCTCTGATCTTTTTCTTTTGCCAAGTGAATACGAAAGTTTCGGACTCGTTGCGCTGGAAGCTATGGCTGCGCAGGTTCCGGTAATTTCTACCAATGCGGCGGCTCCCGGAGGTTAATATTAATGGCGTCACAGGATTTACAAGTGATGTAGGAGATATTAATGATATGAGCAACAATATCATTAACATTCTTTCTGATGAAAAAGCGATTGCATAAAATGAAAAAAAATGCATTGGCGCAGGCAATGAAATTTGACATTCACAATATCGTTCCCGAATATGAAGATCTTTACAAAAGAGTGTTAGAAAAAATTAAGCCTAAAGAAACTGTGGGCTAGACGATTTCAAATTTTTAGAATTAAAATGACTAACCGACAGATATTTTTAAATCATATCGGCCAAACTTCTCCTGATCCGCTTGCATTGGAAATTGTAAAAGCGAGTGGCAGCAAACTTTACGATATAAATAACAAAGAATACATCGACCTTATCGGCGGAATAAGTGTTTGTAATATCGGGCATGCCAATAAAAAGGTAATTGAGGCAATTAAGCAGCAGTCAGAAAATTTTATGCATGTGATGGTGAATGGCGAATTGATTTTATCGCCGCAAACCGCCTATGCAAAAGCGCTTACAGATAATTTACCTTCCTCTCTTAATTCTGTTTTTTTTACCGCATCAGGAACAGAAGCGACAGAAGGTGCAATGAAACTTGCCAAACGTTTTACAGGGAGAACACAAATTGCTGCATTTAAAAATTCTTATCACGGAAGCACGCAGGGCTCGTTAAGCATTATGGGCGATGAATATTGGAGAAATGCGTTTCGGCCTTTATTACCCGGAATTTCTCATCTTGATTTCAATTCTTTTGATGCACTGGAATCTATCACATCAGAAACAGCATGTGTAATTGCAGAAACGATCCAGGCAGAAGCAGGTGTAATTGTTCCCGATAAAAAATGGCTTCAGGCGTTGCGCAAAAAGTGTACAGAAACCGGTACATTGTTGGTATTGGATGAAATACAATGCGGCTTTGGAAGAAATGGTAGTCTTTGGGCATTTGAACAATTTGATGTGATCCCGGACATTTTATTGTTGGGAAAAGCGTTGGGCGGCGGGATGCCTTTGGGTGCTTTTATTGCTGATAAAAAGATCATGGATTCTTTAACCAATAATCCGGTGCTCGGTCACATTAATACTTTCGGCGGACATCCTGTTTGTTGTGCGGCCGGCCTTGCAGCATTACAGGTTTTGTTGGAAGAAAAGCTGATTGAAAACGTGTTTGAAAGAGAAAAATCTATTTCTTAAACAGCTCAAGAATACAACGAATATTAAAAACATCAGGAGCCGCGGATTAATGATGGCGCTTGAGTTTGAAAACTTTGAACAAAACAAAAAAGTGATTGATGGCTTATTGAAGGAAGGCGTTTTTACTGATTGGTTTTTATTTGCTTCACAATGTTTAAGAATTGTTCCGCCGCTTATTATTTCTGAAGAAGAAATTATGCAAGCTTGTGAGGCAATAAAAAAAGTAGTTTCTCATTTATAATATTAAAAAATCAACACAACATTCATGCGAGTTATTAAATCCTTTGGATGGGCTTTCACTGGTTTAAAAGATTGCATCCTTCACGAAAAAAATTTCAGGATACAATATATACTTGCTCTCCTGGTGGTTATTGCCGGAATTTGTTTTGGGTTTGTCTGCTACTGAATGGATGATAATACTGCTGTGTTTCGCTGTGGTTTTGAGTTTTGAAATTATTAACTCTGCTATTGAAAAACTTTGTGATCTTGTTTCGCCCGAATTCAACCTTACTATAAAAAAAGTAAAAGATATGTCGGCGTCGGCAGTCTTGCTTTCCGCTATTTATCACTTTTATTATCGGTTGTATTATTTTTATACCAAAAATTTATGCGTTGATTTTTTAGCCGATGCCTGCAAAAGAAAAATTTGGATTATTTGTTCATTTACTGCATTCTTTTATTTCTCAATCACTACTTTTTTCACTGTTGACATTTCACCACCAGAAATCTTAAGGTAATAAACTCCGGAAGGAATTGCGTGTATGGGAATACTGTTATACTCATCTTTCATAATTACATCGGAAACTATTTGCCCTAAAGAATTTACAAGAGACACATGTAATGTGTGTTGATTCCCCGGCACCGAAATATTCAAATGGTCTTTTGCAGGATTTGGAGAAATGATAACAGTTGAAGGTGCAAAATCAAAGAAACCATTTTTACTTCCGAATAAAGAACCTTACCATCACGATCAGTTTCACTGATACGATAATAGTCATTTCCACTCAAAGGAGCGCCATCAGAAGAACTATAAAAAGTAACGCCGGAAGTATTGCCATAGGCGTTTAATGTACCAATCGGGTTAAAATGGATTCCGTCCTTACTTCTTTCAACGAAAAATTTTACAGCATCAATTTCCTGAAGGGTTGACCATTTCAGCAAAGCGGTGTTTCCCATTTTTTCTGCCGTAAAACCTCCCCAGGCCAGCGACAAGACTTGCGTAGTAATGGTGGTAACTGTATCTGATATACTTTTTAATATTCCTGAATTATCGATTAGCTGCCCAAGATTATACACAGCAGGCGTTTCGTTAATAACAATATCATCGATGAACCAACCAGTGGCGCTTTTTGTATCGTCGGTAACAAACCTGAACCTGAATTTTACGGCACTTGCTTTCAAACGACGAAAGGTTGATTATTGTTTGAACAAATCCATTGCTGCTTCCGCTAAAAGCTCTTTTATTCGCAAGATTACTATTTGTATTAATGGTAGAATTATAGCCGTTTTGGCTCATGTAAGGTCCCGCATCAAACCAGGTTGAACCATTATCTGTTGACAATTCCACCACAGCGCCATCGTGCGAAGCTTCCGTATTATAATTTTGCCAGAAAGCCAGTTGTGTATTTCCATTAATTGGGTAAGATGACTGGCTGGTAAGTGTTTGTTCAACAGCACTGGCGGGATCACTTGCTTTTAATGAATAGGAAGCACTATGGTTTGTTGTGCTCGCAGACCATTTGATCGATGGAGATGTTGAAGAAGTAGAAAAGGTGGATGGTATTGAATTGGAAGATACCGTTTCATTCAATAAAGTTGAGGAATAAAATAACTATTCAGGTTCACTCTTACCCTGAAACTGAATGATTGAGTTGAAGAAGCCGACAAATTCGGGACATCAAAAATACGGTACGGTGAGATGAATTGTAATTACCTCCGCTTACGTAGGTAACATTTGGCAAAAGTGTATCCACTATTTTGTAATTCGATATTGCGGCACATTGAGCGTTCACTTTTAAAGTGTAAGTAAGAAAATCGTTTTGAGCAGCTGCTGACTTATCGACTTTTTTGAAAATAACAGCGCTCGCAGGAATTGAAAAATCAGCCACCTGGTCCATCGTATTATTAGAACTTCCCTGTTGCGCCAGAACTCCCATTCCTCGCCGTGCAAAGGCATTCCAGATAGCGCAGCTGTATTTACCATTATATAAAATTGTATCTGCCTTTAATATCGCATCCCTTGCATCTAAAAATCCTGGTTGACAAGGCTGCAACTTCAAACCCAACATTACCAGTTTCATCGCTACAGAATTTCCACCGACGCCATTTGCATCGTATAAATTTGAATTAATACCATCCTGCTGAATAATATTCCAGGTCATGTCCCATAATGTAGCTGCCCATATTTCGCCGATAATATGTACCTCTCCGCCGGTGGCAGCAAGGTCAGCATAAGTCCAGGGGTTAATACCCAGATCCGTTGAATATGGATACGTTCTTATTCCAGGGTCGGAAGGCTGTTCTCCAATAACATATGTACCAAGCGAGCGCGCGTTAGTTCCGTCTGATGTTGAAGCCGTGGCCCAATTAGTTGTCATCATTAGCGCCATGTAGTCGCTCCATCCTTCGCCGCCTTGCTCATTATTGGTAAGACAAGTAGCAGTCGAAGGTCCGCCGGTTAGTCTGTTAGATATTCCATGCGTATATTCATGGGCCATTATTCCGTTATCCAAGTCTCCATCAAGTTGAATCCCATTAGCGCTTAATGTTGCATTTACTGCTGTGCTTTCTGCCAGCAGCGTTTTAATGATATCGCCACTGTTTTGTGAAATCATAACAGCAGGGATTGTGATTGTATTGTCGCTTCCACCCATTACCAGGATAGAACCGCCGCCCACATTGTTCACCATAATCACTGCCACTGCCCCGGCATTTTGTGCGTTTTTTATTTTAGCAACGAATGTACAGTTTCCCCGTTCGATCAATGCGATTTTGCCAGATAATGGGCCCGGCATTTGCAGCAGCTCCGCAAGCCTCGTGGGTTGTTCCAGACAGATCATCATTATATAAAACAACATCGCTTGTTACCGGTCCCACATCCTGCAACAAGTTACTATTACTTAATGCGCCTTCGAGTGAAGAGCATTGGTCCTGCAATTGACTGCCGGGAGAATTTATGTTTAAATTTTTTGCCTGATCAGGTGCCCAGAGGAACATTTGCATTCTTGGATTTGATCCATCTGCAGGAGTTGAAAAATTCGCATTATCTGTTCCGCTGCCATCCTGTGCATCGGCATAAACAAAATCATTGCCTGATTCCACCCCGTCCCTGGTTATTATTTTGAAAATTGCCGGAAGCCTCATCAAAACCATACTGATAGCTTACATCATGCATCACATTATTCCAATAAAATAATTGAGTGATAGCAAAATTCATATTGCTTCCGGTATCAGGTTGTCCATTGGCGTTAAAAGGAAAATCAAAAGTGAGATAAGGCGCAGCAGATGTAGAAGTAGCAACAGCTCCGCTATTACTGTTATTGCCCGCATGATCTTCTTTGGCCCACACATTATTTCCACGTGTATAAGAATAATCCGTACTTCCATCATTATGCCATCCCAATGAAATTGCAGGATTGGAAACGCCTGATGATAGCCACGGGTTGCTTACCAATGAACGGTGTTCCGCCCGGGAAACTCATAGCTTCTGCGGGAAAAGGAACAACCCGGTAATCAGAAGATTGAATCGTTTGAAATGAAATTTTAGATTCTGTTGACAATACTTTTGGGATAAAATCTTTTTTAATGAACATTTTTCGTTTTATTTGCAGGATGATCCCAATTATCACTTAGCGTCAGATTATCTTTTCCCAAGACGGTTTCATCATTTGCATTTACTCGTACCAGCCAATAGGCATTTGAATTGTGCGGAAGGATTTTTACTTGCCACGCGAGTCCTTACTTTTCCATCATTCACCGGGACCCACATAAGATTTGAAGTAATATTTTCTTTTGAAATGGCGGAAGAAAATTCAACGTTTTGATTCTTCTTATCTGTCCTTAAACATCCAATGAAACCGGTTGTTGAATTTTAATTCCCTTGCCGCGACAGACACGGCCTGTGCGGTGCAGAAACAGAAGGCACTTCTTTTGTTCCGGTGATTTTTTCTTCAATTTTAGCAATCCGTCTTCCTTCAACTGAGATAGGCTCGTTTATTTTTTAAAGCAATTGACTTGTATGGCGTCATAAACAGGAATTCCCTGGTAGGATTGCTGCAAATAAATTAATTGCGTATTGGAAGTATGATCAAAATATGCATCTGAAATAAATGAATTTTCAATATCATCAGAAGATAAATTCAGAAAAGAAGAATTTTGTTTAACAAGAAATAGCGCCTCTTTCCCGGGTATTTGTTGAGCAAATAATTGTTGACAAATTATGGAAAAGACTGAAAAGCAGAAGTAAAAATAAACCAGCGTTTTAATTTTTTCATCAACGTGATAGTTAATTGATAATAAAATTAAACTTTCCAAATAAGAATTCGAACAATTAGTTTGTTTACTCTAAAAAATAAAACACCGGAGAGCAAATGTTCTCCGGCGTGTTTTTATATGAATGAAAATAATTTTAAAAATCCAGCCCCATACTGAAATAATAAATTGGTTTTCCGCGGAAAAAGCCATTCATTGGCCAGCCGGCATCAAACTTCAAAAAGTATCCCAAGAAGTGTGCTGCGCACACCAAAACCGTATCCGCCAAGGAAAGGACCGATACCGGGTGCCTTTAAGATTTACAGAAACAGTTGGATCTAAAGGATTCTGGTAGGTAATATAAGGTCGGCCAATTTTATCATAAGCGCCATTCCAGGCAGTTCCCAGGTCAATAAATTGTATCAATTGAAAATTTCTTACAAAGGCATTATTAATAGGTTTATCTAAAGAAAGTAGTAAATACGGGCAACCTGAATTCACTATTAATAACTGTTGCATTATTGCCGTTTGCTGCATTTTGGATAAACCCGCGAAGGTTAACCGCCAATGATTGAAAAGCATAATTCTGATCGGGAGCAGGTTGATTTGCAGGATTGAAATACCGGTAAGTAGTATTTCCATTTTTATCTGTTTTTTGGTTACTTCCAAACATAAACCAGTTATCAATACCGCCAAGGTAATAAATCAGTTTCTGATTACCCCAACTGAAATCTCCTGCCACCCTTCCTGCCCAAATAAAATTCCTGTAAATAGGATAATAGGCTCTTGCATCAAATCCAAAATTAAATGTGTTTCGACCTACCTGGCCAAGCGGCGTATTGAGTTGAGTATTAAAATCCATATAAGCTTTATAGCGGATTCCATCCCAAATATTTTGAGCCGGATTTAAAGTATTGTCATATACATATTCCAGATGCATCAAGTCCATAGGTTGAAAGATCTGATTCGGAAAACAGAGACTAAATGGGTCAACTGCGGTAAAAATCTTGTTATCTTTCCTTACCCCAAAGTTTAGCCGAAGACTTCGGATTTCATCAAATGGATAGGAGATACTTGCCTGGTAAAGGTTAGAAACAACTTTACCAGGGTAATAATAGCCGGACGGTATCGCCAAAAGTAATTGGTTGTTCAGTCTGCTGTACATTTCGATAATACATCAATCCCCAATCCAATCTTTTTCTCAGATTTGAAAAACTGGAAAATCCAGTCATTGTCTTTCAAATTGGTAGACAACCTGAAACCTCCTGATATTTTGATATCCTCCATAATATCAGCAGGTCCCAAGGTTAATGATTCCATTTAATCCATTGTTGCTTGATAATGTTATTGGCCCCGAGCCGCCCGTGTAAAGCTGGTATTTTGTTCCCAACACATTATTATTAAAGCCTGCCACAACATAATCAGCCGCAAACTTCAGCGGTTTGTATGGATATAATCTGGCAGTTGATAAAACCAGCGACTGGTCGGGTTGCTGTTGGTTATTCAATTCCGCAATCCGGGCACTATCTTTTTTCTCAGGTTTAAATTCATGCTGAAAAACATCTTCCTGTTGCGAGACTGGTTCGAGGCGCTTCAATTTCTTTCGCCTGACCCAAGCCGGTTTTTAGCCATTACTTCTTTCATATAAGTAGTTGCCCTCGCAGTTACATTTCTTCGTCTCAATGCATTTTCATCAATCCTTAGTTTATAAAGAATTTTATCATCGCTTTGGCGGGTTACTTCACTTACCTGGTTATTTTCGCCGGCTTCTTTGGTCTCCAAAATACTGCTGGCATAATTGCTTAAAGGAAACACATAAGCGGAATCCTTTGAAATGGCCACGACCGCTATCGAATCTACATCCTGCTTATGGTAAACTTTCAAGGTTGAATCAATTTCGGGAATATCAGGATTTCTGAGAATGTCATCACCGATTAATAACCAAAGTATCTACCCCGGTGGTTCGAGTAGTAAAAAATCCGGCATAACGGTTTTCAATGCCGCTCATTTCACTTAAGAAAGTAAAATAGGCATCACTGTATGGCGAAGGATATCGCGCATTTCCAAATTTTAATTTTGTCAACTGCGTGATTTGGTTAAGCCCCGGCTTGCCCGCTTCAAAATTGGTAACCAGGAAAATATTGATACCGGTTATTCATTAATGCCGTATCTGCACCTTTTGCATCTGCAGAAGGCCGGTTGCTGGAAAAAATAATTCCACTTTTATTAGGCAGATTAATGTACGAAGGATCAAGATCATCATAAACATCATTAGTTACCTGTTTTACAGTTCCATGGGCCACGTCATAGGTGTAAATATCTGAATGCCCGTTTTTTACGGCGCTAAAGAGTAGCGTCTGGCTCGTAACCATATATTTCATATCCTGCACCTGGTCAAACACATCAGTAATATCCCTGTTTATCGGCTTTACTTTGGTAATCACGTCATAGACAAAAAGCATCAGCCGTCCATCTTTTTCATACAGTACCGAAAGTCTTTGCCCTTTTGGATCCCATGCCATCATCGGATAGTTTGGATTTATTGAATTCTGCTGCGTTTTCACACCAAACTTCAACAAGATTTTATCTTCGCCATCTTCATTCAATATCAAACTGTATTTTCCCTTTTTATATTGAACAACTGCAAAAGAGCCGTTTCGTTTATTCGGATTTACATTAAAATGAAAATAATCGACTTTTTTACCTACCGTATAATCGGTGATCTCATTTCCTTTCGGATAATTTTTTCTGTGAGAAATATCATTGTCATATTTCTCTTCCTCATATTGCATAAAATTTGCCAGCACGTCTTTAAATCTTCTTTGCTTGGTTACCTGTTGTGTGGCGCGTTTTAAGCTTTTATACACTCTTGCCAGATACAATAAATAAGAGGTATTTTCTTTCTTATATTTTTCTTCAATATAATACCAAAAAGCGTGGCCGGCAAGCAATGGCCTGTCAAAAGCCAGTTGGTAAAAGTTTGTGTATTTGCCACTTAGAATTTCATTTTTAAGATCATCATCAAGTTGTGGACTCCAATTTTCACCTACATAGGCGATGTAACCATCTATAAGCCATTGAGGAAGATCAAGTAAAGCCGCATTTCCGGCTACTTCTCCCAGATCTTCGCCAAACAAAATATTCTGAACCAAAATTGAAGCAATTCCCTCCCGTATCTGTCGCCTGAGGATCTGCATGGTTTCCATTGTAATAAACGATCATTTTATTATTGACCAGTTTGGTAACACCGCCCGCATTTTGCCAATCCTGCCCCAGCCCAATATTGCTTTGCTTCATCTCATCAAAGGTGTTGTAGATGATAATATTGGCGCGGCGCTGCAAATTATATTCTACAAATTTTTCGATTCCGGGAAGTTCCTGCTCTGCCACCTGCGCCACAAATTTTGCCAGTTCCTGTCCGTTTTGATGGAAATAAGAATTGAAATTTAATGTCTGGTAATATTGCCATTTGAACTTCTTGAATTGCAACCGGTTTTTGCCAAACTGCACTGTACTCACCTGGGCATTTGCAAAACCCGCCGCAAATAAAAAAAGGAAAAACAGTATTATTTTTTTGTACTTTACACTCTTGAGATCTTGCATTTTGCTTTACATTATATCGCCTAAAATTAAACGTTTCGTGTTAATCAATAAAATGAATTTATTGATGTTTCAATAATACATTTATGTTTCAGATAAAAGCTTTTACTTTCAATCCCGTGCAGGAAAATACTTATGTATTATATAATGAAGACAATGAATGTATCATAATAGACCCCGGCTGTTATTTTGATGCTGAAAAGGAAGAACTGAAATCTTTTATAACCAGCCACAAATTAACAACCCAAACTTTTATTAAATACTCATTGCCATCTTGATCATGTATTTGGCAATAAATTTATTGCAGAAGAATTTAAATTAACGTTAAATAGTCATGAACTGGAAAAGGATATTCTTGAAATGGCGCCTGCCTCCGGTTTAATGTTCGATCTTCCTTTTGATAATTACCAGGGCGAAGTGATTTATTTAAAAGAAGGGGATCTTGTTACCTTGGGAGATGACAAACTGGAAGTAATTCATGCGCCGGGCCATTCTCCGGGAAGTATTTGCTTTTATTGCGAAAAACAACATTTTATTATCGGTGGCGACGTCCTTTTTCAAAACAGTATTGGCCGCACCGATCTTCCTTATGGAAGCCATGAAGATCTTTTAAAAAATATAAAGCAAAAACTTTTCAAACTTCCTGAAGACGTAATAGTTTATCCCGGGCACGGGCCATCGACTACCATCGGGCAAGAGATAAAAGAAAATCCTTTTCTTCAATAATACCTTTTCAAAACCTATGACAGTAAACCAACAAAAAAACCTGATTTTTATTTTGCCGCAATTATAGTTCCTTTAAGATTTGCCGCCAGATAATTCAGCAAAATATTTATGAAAATAAGGAATCGTTTCAATGCCTTTATTGAAATTTACAATCCCATATTTTTCGTTGGGCGAATGAAGATTATCACTATCGAGCCCAAAACCCATAAAAATGATTTTTACGCCTAATTCTTTTTCAAGAATCGTACAAATAGGAATACTTCCGCCACCGCGCACAGGAACCGGCGTTTTTCCAAAAGTTGTTTCTATGGCACGTGTGGCCGCTTTATATCCATTGCTGTCAATTGGCGTAAGATAAGGTTCACCTCCATGATGCCGAAAAGCTTTTACTGAAACAGAGGAAGGCGCGATTGAGGTAAAATAATCGATCAGCTTTCTTTGTCATTTTTTCTGACGTTTGATTGGGAACCAATCTTGCAGAAATTTTAGCTGTAGCTTTTGAAGGCAAAACGGTTTTGGCCCCTTCACCCTCGTAACCGCCCCAGATGCCATTAACTTCCAGGGTAGGCCGGATGCCGGTTCTCTCAATAGTTGTAAATCCTTTTTCTCCCCATAATTCTTTTGACGCCGGTTTCTTTTTTGTATTCATCTTCGTTAAAAGGTGCTTCATTCATTAATGCTCTTTCTTCTTCAGAAACCTCCACCACATCGTCATAAAAGCCTGGAATGGTAATGTGATTATTTTCATCATGGCAGCTTGCAATCATTTTTGCCAAAACAGTGATAGGATTAGCAACTGCGCCACCATAAGTGCCACTGTGCAAATCTCTTGCCAGGCCCGGTAACTTCTACTTCAATATAAGACAAACCCCGAACACCAACATCCAGTGAAGGCGTTTCCATACTTAGCATAGCACTGTCACTTATAAGGATCACATCCGCTTTTAACAGCTCTTTATTTTGTTCCACAAACTTTGCCAAGATTTGGCGAACCTACTTCTTCTTCTCCCTCAATAATAAATTTGATATTGGTTGGAAGAGTATTTGTTTTAGCCATTACTTCCAAAGCTTTTACGTGCATAAAAAACTGGCCTTTATCATCCGCAGATCCACGCGCAAATACTTTTCCGTCTTTTATTACCGGTTCAAAAGGTTACTTTCCCAAAGTTCCAAGGCTCTGCCGGCTGTACATCATAATGCCCATATACCAAAACAGTCGGTTTATTTTTATCAATAATTTTTTCTGCATACACTACCGGAAATCCATCAGTTGGCATTACCTCCGCTTTATCAGCACCTGCATCCAGTAAACTTTTTTTAACAGCTTCAGCACATTTTGTCATATCTTCTCTGTGTTCCTTTTTGGCGCTTACTGAAGGAATACGAAGCAGTTCCATCATCTCATTTAAAAATCTGTCTTTATTTTTTTCCTGAAATTCTTTCCATTCTTCCATAACAATTATGTATTTTTTTATTAAAATCTGGGCGAATATAAATCTTTTTTAAAAGGATATGTTATAACAAACATAATTACTAAAAATGAAAAAAAATCTCCATAAAATATTTGGTTTTGAATGTCAGGTTTCTTTACATTTGCACCAGATTGCTTTTCAATTTATCAGCCTTTGTTTTAGTTGCTTCTTATTCAGTTGCTTCTTGACAAAGGCTGAGACAATTAAGGGAGGTTCCTGTTTATATTTCTACTCATTTTTCATGCTTTCAAGTCTGCTTTCCTGTAAAAATCTCCTGTCACGCCGTTTAATGCGCCACCTGATATTTTTAAATAACCGATAATAGTATTCTTTATTAAATAATTGCGAATCGTGCATGGCTTTATAGGTAAGAAAAAAGCCAACGGGCGAGAGAATAATTACCGGAACCACATTCCGACTATAGGAATAAGCACATGATCTTTTGTAAATTTTTCACCAAAAATATTTAACAGGTAAAATATCATAAAAAACAACAACGCCATCACCAAAGGCATTCCCAGTCCGCCTTTCCGAATAATAGAACCTAAAGGAGCGCCAATAAAAAACAATACCAGGCAGGCAATAGAAACAGACAATTTTTTATGCCATTCAATCTGATGCTGTGTTATATCATCCTTTTGTGCTTTATCATCGGCTACAATAACCTGCAAAAGATTACGTGCATTACTCACCTGGCTCAGGGTTTGATCAAAAACAGTCGATTCAAGGCTGTCAGGAATTAATGACATCAAAAGAGCCAGCCTTTTTTTCCGGCAATCTTTTCATTCTACAACTGCTATTTCTTTTTTTGTAATCGTGCTGTCTTTAAATTTTGAATACCTCACATAAGAAGCAAGTTCGCTGTGATTTCTTTTGTAAAGAGAATCCGGGGCATGTTTTAAAGAATCAAGATCAACATTCAACTGGCGCATTGTTTTCATGCGGATATTGTTCATGAAAAGGCTGTCGGATGTTTTTTGAAGATTAAGCTGGCTCAGGTCAAAAAGCTTGTTGTATTCTTTAAAACGCAGATCAATAAACTCATTGTTCTTATAATTAAAATTTCCATTTTCCTGGTAGCGGTTTCCATTTTCTAATTTGAATTGAAGAAATTTTTTATCATTACTTATCGACATTTTTCCGCTTTCAGAAATAATCGTATTATCCTGCACTCCATTTGTTTGTTCATAAATTAATACTTTGTGAAGCGTGCTTCTGTCTTTATCTTTTTTATCCACCTTAATAGAAAAACCCCTGAAGCCATTGTAAAATACACCATCTTTCAAATCAAAGGCCGGGCTTTTTTCATAAATATCATGATAGATAACTGCGAATTTTAAATTGGCTACGGGCGCAATATAATTGGCAAATAAAAAAGCAACTCCGGAAAGAAGAATGGTAACAAAAAATAAAGGCCGCATAAAACGCAACAAGGAAATTCCTGAAGATTTAATGGCAACCAGTTCAAAATTTTCGCCCAATTTTCCAAAAGTCATTATGGAAGAAATAAGAATAGCAATGGGCATTGCAAGGGTTACCAGCGTGGCGCTTGCATAAATTAAAAATTCAGTCAGTGTACAAATATCCAGACCTTTGCCTACCAGATCATCGATATACTTCCACAATATTTGCATCATAAACACAAACAGCGTGATAAAAAAAGTGGCAATAAACGGCCCTACAAAAGCTTTTAATATTAATTTGTCAAGTTTTTTGAACATGCTAAAATACCGTGGCGTTAACTCTTTTGTTGTAAATTTCAAAAATGAATGAAGAAGCAAAAATACAGCTTTCAACGCGCGAAATGGAATTGGTAAATAATACCGAATGGATTTTCACAAAACAATTAATAATCGAAAAAGTATACTTCCTGCTTGGGCAATTGCACGATGAATTATAAAAAAACGATTGTCTAAGGAAAAACAGTTTTTTGCCGGCCAGCATTGTCAAAACCCGGAGGAAAAATTTCGAAAGGTGAAAATTACAAAGGCTTGCCCTACGTAATCCTTGATTATCCCGGCTATTTTCAGCAAAGAAAAAATTCTTGCGGTAAGAACCATGTTTTGGTGGGGAAATTTTTTTAGCATTGCCCTTCATATTTCCGGAGAAAGTTTTAAAGAGATTTCAGATTTTTCAAGAAGCATTGAATTTCTGAAGAAAAAGGAACTTTTCAGTTTCAGTAAACGAAAATGAATGGCAACATCATTTTCAGCCATCTAATTTTGTAAATATCAACGAACTGAATGAGCGAGAAATTATAAACTGCATGAAAAAAACTTTTTAAAAATTGCAAAGAAAACAGAACTGCCTGAATGGAATTCGGCCGCTAAATTTTTAGAAGAAGCATTTGAAGAAATTATTGAATTTGTAAAACTCAGCTTCCCAGCCGGTGAAAAAGATCTTTAACCTGTGTTTCCCAAAGCTGGCTTTGATCTTTAATATCTTTCTTTTCAGCAAAATCATGAATCACTAAAATCGTTTGATTGGTTACTTCAGATCTTTCAATACTAAATTGAAAAAATTCATCTTCCGGAGAATCAACCCAATGAAATTTAATTGACTTATTTTCTTCCGTTTCCAACACCTCTGCTTCTTCTGCAGCGCCTCCTGACCATGAAAAACTAAAAATCCCATCCTCATCTTCCACCTTATCAGCAAACCATTCCTGCAAGCCTGAAGAAGTAGAAAGAAATTCAAACAAAATGGCAGGAGAACATCTTACCGGGTACTCAACAGTGTATTGTATTTTTTTACTCATCTTAATATTGATAAAGTCATTATCTGCAATAATAGAAAATAAATTAACTAACAGGCCACATTTATCATTTTTTTTAGTAATTTATTTTAAAATAAAATTATTTTATACTGAAAAAGAAATAATATTCTTTTGCAACATACTTAAACCCTCCTTCTTACGTTTACTACACCAGTAAAACATTCTGAAGACAAGAACTAACTCTTCAACCACATTAAATTTATCTCTGTATGAGTATGCGTCAATTAAGGATTTCAAAATCGATTACCAATCGTGAGAGTGAAAGTTTAGAAAAATACCTGCAGGAAATCGGAAGGGTTGAAATGATCAGCCCTGAAGAAGAAGTGCGGCTGGCAAGGCTGATAAAGCAAGGCGATCAAAAAGCTTTGGACAAACTTACCAAGGCCAATTTGCGTTTTGTGGTTTCAGTAGCCAAAGCAATACCAAAACCAGGGCCTTACCTTGCCTGATCTTATTAATGAAGGAAATCTGGGACTTATAAAAGCAGCACAGCGTTTTGATGAAACACGTGGATTCAAATTTATTTCTTATGGAGTTTGGTGGATACGCCAAAGCATTATGCAGGCACTGGCCGAGCAGGCAAGAATTGTAAGATTACCTTTAAATAAAGTGGGATTAACCAAAAGGATCAGCCATGCCTATTCTCATCTTGGAACAGGAATTTGAACGCCCGCCAAGCGTTGAAGAATTAGCCACCTATCTTAATGTAGAAACTGAAGAAGTGGCAGCTACAATGAATGTAGCAGCAAGGCATGTAAGTATGGATTCGCCATTAAGCGAAGGAGAAGAAAGTACTTTGATCGATGTGCTGGAAAATTCAAATGCTGACAGCGCGGATAAACAGAATCATGTTTAACGATTCTTTGCGGCAGGAAATTCAACGGTCATTGTCGTTGCTTACTCCACGCCAAAAAGAAGTGATCTGTTGTTTTTACGGAATTGGCGTGGATGAACCGGTAAGCCTTGAAGACCTTGGAGCAAGATATGGCCTGACAAGAGAAAGAGTAAGACAAATAAAAGATAAAGCCTTAAAAAAATTACAAACCTATTCCGGATCTAATCTTTTAAGAGATTACATGGGTGTTTAAAAAAGTTTTCTCATAATTGAAAGTTTAAGTTGGAGTGAACGTCTTAATTGACGTTCACTTTTTTTGGCTGTTTATACCGGCAGAAATAAAAATCTATACAATTTGTTAGGTTTACTGTGCAAAATCTTCATCCTGGCTTTATTATACTTTTGCAGTAATAATGAATGAATATTTTAAAATAGGAAAACTGGCCGCGACTTTTGGAGTAAACGGCCAAATGGTGCTTCAACATAATCTTGGCAAAAAAACTTCTTTAAAAGGCCTGGAAACTATTTTTATTGAAGAATCAAACAATTCTTTTCTTCCTTATTTTATCACTTCTGCCAAAATAAAAAACGAGAAAGAAATTTTTATTTCACTTGAAGGAATTCAATCAAAAGAAGCAGCAAGGCTACTCATCAAAAAAGAAGTTTGGCTTACCGAAAATGATTTTAAAAAATTTGCATCAGCTTCAGCGCCAATTTCTTTTCTCGGATTTATGATAATTGATAAGAATGAAGAACTTGGGGAAGTGCTGGAAGTAATTGAACAACCGCACCAGGTACTATGCAGAATCATGATTGGCGGAAAGGAAGTGCTGATTCCTGTTCATGAAAATTCGTTGGAAAAAGTTGACAAAAAAAACCGGAGATTGTATGTAAATCTCCCTGACGGTTTATTGGATATTTATAAAGATGCGCTGATGAAAGGGAAATTGTAAATTTACATTCCTTATGGCCGCTCCGTCAAATATTATCGCTCATTTCGATCTCGATTCTTTTTTTGTTTCGGTAGAGATTTTGAAAGATCCTTCATTAAAAGGAAAGCCTGTAATTGTTGGTGGACAAAATGAAAGAGGAATTGTAACAACCTGCACTTATGAAGCGACGCAAATTCGGCGTTCATTCTGCGATGCCCATGAAAACCGCGATGCGACTTTGTCCACAGGCGATTGTTATTTCAGGAACTTATAGCGAATACTCAAGATATTCGCAATGGGTAACAGATATTATCGCTTCAAAAGCGCCTTTATTTGAAAAAGCTTCTGTTGATGAATTTTATATTGACCTCCAGGGAATGGATAAATTTTTTGATCCATTAAAATGGACGATTGAACTGCGAAAATTAATTATGAATGAAACCGGGCTTCCCATTTCTTTTGGAATTGCTAAAAATAAAATGGTGGCAAAAATGGCTACCAATGAAGCAAAACCAAATGGCTTTTTACAGGTTCCGTTAGGAAAAGAAAAAGAATTTTTAGCGCCGCTTGAAGTCAACAAAATTCCCGGAGTTGGCGAACAAACAAATAAAATTTTAGAATACCATAAGATAAAATTGATCAGGGATATTCACAACACCACTGCTGAAAACCTTGAAAAATTATTAGGCAAATGGGGATATCGATTTATGGCACAGAGCGCAGGGAACTCACACCTCTGTAATTGCTCAATACCGCGAAACAAAATCCATTTCGAAAGAAAATACTTTTTTTGAAAATGTAACTGATGTTGAATTTTTAATGAGTGAAATCGTGAGAATGACAGAAATTATTTGTTTCAAACTAAGGCAGGAAGCAAAATCTGCCGCCTGTGTTACCATCAAAATAAGATATCCTGATTTTGAAACCACTTCCCAACAAACTACCATTCCTTATACTTCTGCCGATGATGAAATAATCCCGGTTGCAAAAGCGCTTTTTAATAAATTATATAGAAAAGGAAAGCCGGTTCGTTTATTGGGCGTGCGTCTCAGCGATTTCAGCAATCAATCTTTACAGGCAAATCTTTTTACTGATACTGAAAGAAAAAAAACTTTGTATAAAGCAGTGGATGAAGTAAAAAATCGTTTTGGAAGAAGCAGTGTGATCAGGGCATCAGGAAAATAAAAAACGAATTTATTTGTTTGTTTACTGCATTACCATTTTCAATTATCACATTTTCACATTACAACCGTTATTCTGTCATCATATCATAAAGTGTTTTCTTTTCCAACACTTTTAAAGTAGCATCGCGCGCAATCAACATCATTTTTCTCATTCCGCAGGTTTCTTCATCACAATCAACACACTTTTCATAAAAATTCAAACTTACACAAGGAAGCAATGCAATCGGGCCGTTAATAATCCTTATAACTGTTGCAAGGTTTAGTTTTTTGGAGAAATTTTTAAAATATAGCCCCCGCCTTTACCTTTTTTGCTTTCAAGCATATCTGCTTTCTTAAGATCATTAAGAATATGCTCCAAGAAACTTTAAAGGAATTTTTTGCTGAATGGAAATAGTGGAAATCTTCACCGGTTCCTTTCCATAATTTTCGGCAAGATGCACAAGCGCCCTGAAAGGCATATTGGGTTTTTTTTGAAAGCATTATGGCAATTATTTTGATGCAGGTAAAAATAAACTGAACCAGTGACAAATTTATAAAATAAAGTCTACTAATTTTGTAGGATAACTTATATTTGCAAAAAATTTTTAATAATAAAAATAAATAATCATGAGTTTACAATTAGGCGATACCGCTCCTGATTTTACAGCGGAAACAACAGAAGGGAAAATTAACTTCTATGATTATCTTGGCGATAGCTGGGGAATTCTTTTTTCTCATCCTGCAGATTATACGCCGGTTTGCACTACTGAATTAGGAAGAACTGCAGCATTAAAAAAAGAATTTGAAAAACGCAACACCAAAGTTCTGGCGGTAAGTGTAGATCCTTTGGATAAACACCAGGGATGGACAAAAGATATCAACGAAACTCAAAACTGTAATGTTGATTTTCCGATCATTGCTGATGAAGACAAAACGGTAGCAAATCTTTACGGAATGCTTCATCCAAATGCTTCAGCAACTACAACTGTGCGTTCATTATTCATTATCGGCCCGGATAAAAAGATAAAGTTGATGATCGTTTACCCCGCCTCTACCGGAAGGAATTTTAATGAAGTATTGAGAGTGCTTGATTCATTACAACTTACTTCAAATTATAGTGTTTCAACTCCTGCAGATTGGAAAGAAGGTGAAGATGTAATTATTTCTCCTGCGATAAGCACTGAAGATGCAAAAACCAAATTTCCGAAAGGCGTAAGAGAAGTAAAACCTTATTTGCGTTATACTCCTCAACCAAATTTATAAAAAAATTTGCTTGATATGTTTTAAAGGATACGGTTGACTTAAAAACTGTATCCTTTTTTTAATCCACAGGTTTCCGGTTCTTCTTCAATTGCTGCAAAAGCGCTTTCATATCTTTTGGCAAAGGCGCTTCAATAAAAAAATCTTTGCCGCTTGCATCTTTAAAACGCAAACTAAATGAATGCAAGCCCAGCCTGCTTATGATCGGCCGTTCTTCCAATTCATCCTGGCTCAATTTATATTTTTTTTTAAAAGAAGAAAGCAAAAACAGGTTTCCCATCTCCATACATTTCATCACAAATAATCGGATGACCAAGAGTTTTTGCATGCAGCCTTATCTGGTGAGTTCTTCCGCTTTGTATTTCAAATTCAACCAAAGAATAAATTCCATAATCTTCCAAGAACTTTATAATTGGTTAATGAAGGTTTTCCTTTTTTATTGATCACCATCATTCCTTTTTTTACAGGATGTTCTGCAATCGGTTCATTGATTGAACCTTCTTTTTCAGGCATACTTCCGCGAACAATTCCAAGATATTTTTTTTCGATATTTCTTTGTTCAAATAATTGAGAAAGATATTTATGAGTAGTTTCGTTTTTTGCAAAAAGAATCAAGCCGCTTGTATCCCGGTCGAGCCGGTGAACAATAAAAATTTTTCCGTATTTCTGATTCAAAATTTTGTACAATGAAAATTGCGTATCATCATGCCTGTCCGGTATGGTAAGCATTCCCGGCTCTTTATTTATCGCAACAAAATCATCATTTTCAAATACGATAGTCAAGTCCTTTCACTATTAATTATTTTTTCTTCTGATATTTGCAGGAGCGGCTTTACCGGTTTTGGATTATTTCCTGCGCCACTTATATTTTTCTGTTTGTTCATGTATTTTAATAACCGGATTTCTTTTTCGCCCAGATAACGCCACTTGCCACGCTCTACATTTTTTTTGGTAAGATTTGCATACATAACACGATCAAGTCCTTTTACATCATAACCCAAATGTTCAAAAATTCTGCGCACAATCCTGTTGCGGCCACTATGCAATTCAATTCCGATAACAGATTTGTCTTTTGAATCGGCATAAGCCAAAGCATCGGCAAAAATTTCTCCGTCTTCCAGTTTTATTCCTTTTAATATTTTTTCAAAATCCGCTTTGGTCAAGAGGCTTATCCAAGCTTTACTTCATACACTTTTTTTACATTAAAACTCGGATGAGTTAATTCCTGCGTAAGTGCGCCGTCATTGGTTAAAAGCAAAACACCGGAAGTGTTTCTGATCCAATCTTCCAACCGGGTAAATTCTTTGATCGGTAGCATTTTTTGTAAGTTGCAAAACCGTTTTCCTGTTTTGAGGATCGTCAGTTGTGGTAATATAATCTTTGGGTTTATTTAATAAAATGTACACAAGGTTTTTGGTGACAAATAATTTTTTGCCGTTATAAAACACTTCGTCTTTTTCATTCACTTTAAACGCTGGTTGTGTTACCATTTTTTTATTCACCGTAACTTTTCCATCAATAATTAATTGTACTGCATCACGCCGGGAAGTAACTCCGCAATGAGCAAGAAATTTATTCAAAGGCATTTCTGAAAATGAAGAATCCTTTTTTGCAGCAAACGAACTTTTTTGAGGAATTTCTGTTTTGCTCTGCGGATATTTTTGTCTTTTATTGAATTTCTTTTCGGTCAGGCTTTTTTCAAAACCCCTGGTTCGCGCTGCGCGCTTTTCTTCAAAATGCTTTTCGATATCCGCAGCTCTTTGCTTTTTAGCTTTTTTCTTATCCTGCTTGTGCTTTTCTTTTATAGCAGCGTTATTTTTTGATTAATAAATTTCTGAAAAGGTTGTTGGCTCATTGAGAATTGATTTGCTGTTTTTTCAACAGTAATGAAGTAATGAGTGCAAAGGTAAATTAAATGAAATGCTCATTGAGTCGATTTACAATTTTATTATAGTTGTTGTTTTGTATCATTAAATTTGAAAGGATTTTATTTTAATAACGTATTGGTTTTAAACGAAATAACATGACAAAAGCTTTTATCAATTCCTACCATTTATACCGGCAAAGAAAAAATAGACGGAAAAGCACTGATCATTGAGAATGACGTTATAAAAGAAATTACTGAAACGAATCGGTTCCTGAAAATGTGGAAAAAATTGATTGTACCAATTTGATGATGGCTCCCGGGCTTAATCGATCTTGCAAATTTATGGCGGCGGCGGATATTTGTTTTCCAACAAACCTTCAGCTATAGCTTTAAAAGCAATGACAGAGGCCCTTTTAAAGGTTGGAACAACCGGCTTTTGCCCAACACTTGCTACCAATTCGATGGAGATTTTTCATGAAGCGATAAAAGTCGTTAAGGAAAATCCACATCCCGCTGTTTTGGGATTGCACCTGGAAGGGCCTTACATCAATCCTGTAAAAAAAGGCGCGCATATTACTGAGTACATCAAACGCCCGGAAAGAAAAGAGGTGGAAGAATTATTAAAAGAGGCAGATGGAGTGATTAAAATAATGACGCTGGCGCCGGAAATGTGCGATCCGGAAATCATTAAATTATTAAAAGATAATGGCGTGATTGTTTCTGCCGGCCACAGCAATGCTACGTTTGAGGAAGCGATAAAAGGTTATGAAAGCGGTATCACTACCAACACACATTTATTCAATGCAATGTCGTCTATCCATCACCGTGGCACAGGCCTGCCCGGAGCGGTTTATCTTTCCAAAAATGTTTATGCAAGCATAATTGCAGATGGAATTCACGTTGATTTTAATACACTTAAGATCAGTAAACAGATAATGAAAGAAAGATTGTTTTTGATCACTGATGCCGTGGAAGAAAATAAAGAAGGCGCTTACATTCATGTGAAACAAAAAGATCGGTTTACTTTACCTGACGGAACATTATCCGGTTCGATGCTTACAATGTTAAGAGCCGTAAAAAATTGTGTCGAGCAGGCTGATATTCCTTTGGATGAAGCGCTGCGCATGGCTTCCACATATCCGGCGCAAGTTGTAAATCTTTCTGACCGGGGGAAAATAGAACCAGGCTTAAAAGCCAACCTCACCATATTCTCAGAAAATTATCAACCGGAATTCACCGTTTTGAATGGAAAAATTATTAACCCATGAGAGCTATTTTAATTTTCATAGTAACAGCTTTATTTTTTTCTTTTGCCAAAAAAGAAAATGAAGATCAATGGATCAGGATAAACTGGCTTGGATATACGCCAAACGGAATAAAAGTAGCCGTTTGGTGCAGCAAAGATGAAGCGCAAATCAGTTCTTTTGAATTAGTCGATTCTGTTTCAGGGAAAGTAGTTTTTACGGGAAAAACCGGCAAATCTTTTGGCGCTTACGGTCCTTTTACAAATACCTGTCGCCTTAATTTTTCTTCTTTTAAAAAACCGGGAATATTTTATTTAAAAGCAGGAAAAGCCATTTCGCCTTCTTTTAAAATTGATAAAGATGTGTATAAAGGAGCCGCGGATTTTTGCCTTTTTTATTTGCGCCAGCAACGAAGCGGTTTCAATCCTTTTTTAAAAGATTCCTGTCATACACATGATGGTTATACGATGTATGGCCCAATGCCTGACAGTACTCATATTGATGTGGTAGGTGGCTGGCATGATGCGTCCGATTATTTACAATATTCTACCACTTCTGCAAACGCCACCTGGCATTTATTGGCGGCTTACCGCGATTTTCCAAAAGTATTTGCTGATAAAAAGCAAGCCAACGGACTTGATGGAAAAAATGGAATTCCGGATGTGCTGGATGAGGCAAAATGGGGGCTGGACTGGCTTTTAAAAATGCATCCCACGGCCCGACTGGATGTTTAACCAGATAGGAGATGACCGCGATCACCGGGGAATGCGTATTCCGAAAGAAGATAGTTTTTATGGAAAAGGATTTTGAACGGCCCGTTTATTTTATCAATGGTAAGCCGCAGCAGCGCGGAAAATTTATGAATCATACTACAGGCACCGGCTCTACTGCTGCAAAATTTGCAAGTGCATTTTCATTAGGTGCATCTTTGTTTGAAAAATCAAATGCTTCCTATGCAAAGAAATTAATCAATCATGCAAAAAGTGCGATAAATTATGCTTTGATAAAACCGGGCGTCACCCAAACAGTGTCTGTAGTCTCGCCCTACATTTATGCGGAAGACAACTGGACAGATGATATGGAACTGGCCTTTGCGATGATGGCAAGATCATCCAAGCAATTATAATTACAGCCGTAAGCAACTGCTGGATTCTTCTATCAAATATTCGCAGGATAGAAAAAGTTACTCCCATGGTTTTATCGCGATACTGCGAATCATTATCAATATTATCCTTTTATCAATCTCGGTCATTATGAATTGGCCAAACAACTAAAAGGAAAAGAAAGAGATTCGATAATCAGTTATTATAAACAAGGAATTGAAGACGTATGGAAAAGGGCAAAACAAAATGCTTTTTATCGCGGCGTTCCTTTTATCTGGTGCAGCAATAATCTTACAACTTCTTTTGCCATTCAATGCTATGTGGTATCAAAAATTGTCGAGGAGACGATTCTTTTGATGCAACTGGAGCAGGCAAATATTGACTGGCTTTTTGGATGCAATCCCTGGGGAACCAGTATGGTTTATGGATTGCCGTCATGGGGAGATACACCGACTGATCCGCATTCTGCGTTTACGCATATCGGAAATTATCCGATTGATGGCGGAATGGTTGACGGGCCGGTTTATACTTCATTTATAAAAATCTGATCGGCATTACCCTTTATGGCGGTGATGAATATTCGCATTTTCAAAGTAATCTTGCTGTGTACCATGATGATTATGGCGATTACAGTAGCAACGAACCAACAATGGACGGAACCGCATCACTTGTTTACCTGCTTGCGTCACAGGAAGCTAAAGTGGAAAAATAAAACAGCGCCAATTTCATTCCTACAGGTTGATTATCTTTGAGATATGGAAACGGTTCATCTATTGATCAGTGGAAAAGTACAGGGTGTTTTTTTCAGGGATTCTTCAAAAAAGGTGGCGCAACAATTAAACATCAAAGGTTGGATAAAAAACAGGTATGATGAAAAAGTGGAAGCAATGATTTCCGGTAACGAAAAAGATGTGGAAGCCTTTGTCAATTGGTGCAAATCCGGTCCTGACAGAGCAAACGTGGAGGAAGTGATCGTTTCAAAAAAAGAAACAACTTTTTTTAAGAAGTTTGAAATTCTAAGATAAAAATAAATCAACAAAAAACAACTATTTTTCAAAGTCAATCAATTCACAATGCACAAAAAAATAAATGCCCTGAAAGCAGCAATTCCCTTCTTCCTTCTTTTTTTATTAGCTTCCTGTTCTTCTAAGAAATACTATCTTTTTATCGGCACTTACACCAACACTACCAGTAAAGGCATTTATATTTATGATTTTAATTCTGCCACCGGCGAAGCAAAACCAATTTGGAATACCGACAGCATCACCAACCCCTCTTACCTCACTATTTCAAAGGACCAAAAATATGTCTATGCGGTAAATGAAACAGACGGTGCCAACCCCGGTCGTGTAACAGCCTATTCCTTTGACAAAAAAAATGTAAAACTCAATTTTATAAATACTACCGCTTCAGGCGGCGATGATCCATGTTATATTTCTACAACAGATGATAATAAATGGCTTGCTGTAGCCAATTATACCAGCGGAACTGCAACCCTTTTTCCAATAAATGCAGATGGTTCAGTTCAGCCTTATTCACAGATCGTTAATGACACTATTTACAGGAGCCCGGGCTCTAATAAAAAGCCACACGTACATGAAACGGTTTTTTCTCCGGATGGTAAATATATGCTTACTCCCGATCTGGGATTGGATAAACTTATCGTTTACAAATTTGATCCCGGTAGCAAAACACCACTTACTGTTCCATCAACTACCATTGCCCAGTCAGCTGATAGTACAGGGCCAAGACACATAACTTTCTCAAAAGATGGAAAGTTTGTGTACCTGATGCATGAAATGGGAGCGAATGTTACGGTTTATGCATATAATGATGGAAAGCTAACCCAGGTACAGGATATCGGCACTTTCCCCAAAGGATTTGGCGGAATAAAAGATGGAGCTGAAATCATGATCTCTCCGGATGGAAAATTTTTGTACGCTTCTGATCGTGGCGATCTCAATCTTATCGCTATCTTTTCAATAGATGAAGCTTCAGGAAAATTAACCTTGAAAGGAACGGTTTCTACAGAAGGTGAACATCCACGCAATTTCATCATTGATCCAACAGGAAACTATTTGCTGGTGGCCAACCAGGATTCTGAAAGTATCATTATTTTTAAAAGAGACCAGGAAACCGGCATGTTAACTGATACAGGAAAAAAAATCCATATTCCACGCCCGGTTTGTTTGCAAATGATACCCGAAGACTAAATTCAAAAGAATTAAAAGGCCGAACCAAAATAAAAAGCTCCGGGATTTCTCCTGGAGCTTTTTAATAATTTAATCCTGGGGTTTCTTGGTTTTTCAGGCTTAAATTTCTAAGAATTTGAGGGTTAGTGTTCCTAAGTTTGGTTTATCAACAGATTTTGGATAAAAAATGAAGTTGACTGATATCAGATTTTATTTGGTTTCCCGGATTATTGGAAATCTTTTTCAATGGATATTGCTTTCCCGATTGTTATCGGTAGATTAATGTTTGTTGAACATCAATCAACTTCAGGAACAAAAATAGATACAACGTGTACAGATTACAATAGCACTATTGCTGATTTTTTCCTGTTAAAGAATTACGGTATAGAATAGTAAAAATACGAATGTGGCTGTGGAAATTGTACGAACAAAAAAATTATTTGATTTTAGTAAATTTAGCAGGTTATCAAGCCTCGTTCTTTTTTTAAAACCAGGGGAACCCGGCAAACAAAATTTAAAAAATTGAAGTTAAGGTGGAGCAAAATTTAGAAATCTCAAAATAAAAAATTATATGGCCCAGTTTATTAAGGTAACCCAAAAAGATGGTATTGAAATATTAATAAATACGAAAATCATAGAGACTGTTTTTCCTGATTATACTATGGCGAATTGCAATGCTTTGATCAATTTCAATAAAGCTTCTGCTAAAAAAAGCTTTTACGCCCAGCAAACTCTTGAAGAAATCTGGAAGATGATATTGCAATAATTGACGGCAAAATATAAATGTATTTACCTGCTTAAACGGCAAATAACTTCATTATGCTGAGGAAAGGACGCTAATAAGCTTTTCTTATCTGCTATTTCAAAATCAGCGAAATCAAATCCGGGAGCCACCGTGCAGCCACAAAGACTGAACTCGCTTTCGGGCGCCGGCTCTGCGGCAAACCATGTTTCTGCCGGCACTATAAACTGAAAAGTTTCGTCCGCAATAATATTTGAACCAAGTTTGATGCAATAATATTTTCCGCCGGGTTCTAATATGTGGATCAGCAATGTTTCGCCGGCATAAAAGTGCCAGCATTCATCACTTTTAATACGGTGAAAAACGGAATGTTCCCCCTTTCGCAATAAGTAATAGATCGCAGTAGAAAAATTTCTCTCCCCTTCAAAACGGGCCGGTAATGCTTTCGAGGCAACACCTTCTTTCGAACGATACGTTTCTTTGAAAAATCCGCCCTCGGGATGAGGTTGCAACTGCAAACGACTTATGAAATAATTGACATTCATGTGAAATTAGCTTTTGGATTTAAGATGTCGTCCATTCGTACTAAGATAGTAAAATTGAAGCTTGCCGACCATGTTAGTGGAAATGATTACACAATTATTGCTATCATCTCTTAAACTTATTATTAAAAAAAACTGGCATGAAAATTAGGGCCTTGTAAAGTGGTAAAGTAATTTCTTTTCCAGTGGCAACACGAAGGAGTGTTAACAATGAGTTAAGGATGACTTTTATAAGCATAAATGGTCGTTGCGGCTGAAAGAATTAAGAAATTAAACTTACAAAGGTAGCCCCTTCGAGGGCTACGTTTTTTTTAATTTAATTCCCAAAGCTATTCATGGAACTTTCAGAAATTTTAAGAAAAAAAATAAAAAAAGAAGGCCCTGTATCTTTTCGCGATTTCATGGAAATGGCACTCTATTATCCGGCCCTCGGATATTACAATTCTGATCGGGATAGGATTGGCAAAAAAGGGGATTATTATACCAGCCCTGTTTTAACTTCCCTGTTCGGGGAACTTATCGGGAAACAGATAGAAGAAATGTGGAATCTTCTTGATAAAAAACCTTTTACTATTGTAGAATATGGCGCGGGAACCGGTGCCCTATGTGCCGATATTCTCCATTATCTTCAAAAAAATCAACCACTTTATAATGACCTAAAATACTGTATCATCGAAAAAAGTGAGACGATGCAAAAACGGGAAAAAAGAACCCTGCCTTCAAAAGTTTCCTGGTATCCATCAATTAAAGAACTCGCACCTGTAACCGGCTGCATTTTGTCAAATGAAGTACTTGATAATTTTCCCGTCCATAAAGTGAAGGTGCAAAACGAACTGATGGAAGTTTTTGTCAATTACAACAAAGGTTTTGAGGAATTGCTAAGGCCCGCCAATGAAAAGCTAAAAAATTATTTTAAGGAACAGCAAATCTTTTTGCCCGAAAATTATTGCACCGAAGTAAACCTAAGGGCGATTGAATGGATAAGGGATGTCGCTGCTAATTTAGAAGCCGGTTTCGTACTTACCATCGATTATGGTTTTCCTTCTGATGATCTCTACAGCTCAAAAAGAAATTCGGGTACACTTATATGTTATAAAGGCCACCAGGTAAATTTTTCACCATATTCAGACATAGGAAAACAGGACATCACGGCCCACGTAAATTTCTCGGCTCTAAGTTGTTGGGGCAAAAAGTATGATCTGCAATGTTCGGGTTTTACTACACAGGCACATTTTCTACGTTCGCTCGGGTTAATGAATTACCTGAGAAAATTGGAGCTCGAAAATCCTAAAAGTAACCGTGCTTTTATTCTCCGGATCCGTAAATTGTTGATAGATATGGGCAATAAGTTTAAAGTACTGATTCAGCAGAAAAGGGTAAAGAGTAAAATGCTTACAGGCATGCAGTTTGGAGTGCCTCTTGCATAAATTTTTAAAAGTCTGAAGGGAAGGTTTCCGGTACTTTCCTCCTGTCGACGTGCAACGCTAACGGATGCAATGCTTTTGTTTCATCAATAAAGATCAACGCATCATATCGTTGCGGCAAAAGTGAAGGGACATAATTCCCATATTTTTCCATCACAGGATTATATACTACTCCAATCGCACGGTGTCCCATTTTCTCAAAATATTCATCGGGAATCTCGTCATTAAAAAGAAGGTAGCGGTCTTTATCACTTTGATGATGTAAATGGTATTCAACGCTACCTTTTTGCGCTTCGGGCACTTCCATTACTTCCATCGGCGCTCCCCATTCTTCCCCTGCAATTACAGTACCGCGGTAAGTTGCAAAACCCGCCAGGTAAACATTTTTTTCGCCGTATTCTTCGCGGGCCAATTCACCGATATTCACCATTCCTGCCCGGCTCATGCCGGTCGCTCTTGCATCGCCAATGTGAGTATTGTGTTCCCAAACAATTCCTTTTGCACTCTTTCCATGAAACTTCATTAGCCTGTCTAATGTTTCCATCATGTGCCGGTCGCGAATATTCCAGCTTTCATTATCAAAGCCGATCATAGTGCGGTAATATTTTTCTGCATTTACTGCTATCAATGCATTTTGTTCAGCATTAAAGCCTGCCTCACGGTCGCCATCAAGAAACTGCGCTTTAAACCTTATCTCCTTCAAAAGCGCTAATACTTCTTCCTGGCAACCTGATTCTTTTAAAGTATAACGGGCGTATTGCTGTTCATTTTCATTAAATGGTTCAAAACAAAGAATTGCTTTCTTTACCGACCGCGCCGCATTCGGATCTTCTGTTTCCAAATAATGCATCATTGCTTTCATAGAATCCCAAAGGCTGTAAACATCAAGACCATAAAAGCCAGCCTTCCTTTCTATGGAAAACGCGCCATTGTGCTCTCTCATCCACTCGGCAAGTCCTGCTACTTCCCAGTTTCCCCACATCCAGGTAGGCCAGCGATCAAACTTTTTCAACACATTTTCAATATCTTCACCCGCATCTTTATACCCTTTTACAAAACGGTTGATGGCGTAGCAATCAGGCCAATCTCCCTCTACCGCTATAAAATTAAAACCTTTTTCCTCTATCAGTCTTCTTGAAATAGCGGCCCTCCAGGTATAAAATTCATGCGTTCCGTGCGACGCTTCTCCCAACATCACTACATGGCGGTCACCAATATCTTCCAGCAAATGGTCTAAGTCTTTGGAATTATTTAATGGAAACATGTCTTCGATTTTTTTGGTTTAAAAACCACAATTTGCTTGCCAGAGGAAAAGACTGGCAAGCGTGTGATAAAATTAAAATTATGCATTAAAAGTTTGTTTACTACTGATGGAAATCAGCTTTACGGTATTATTTTTTCTGTGAATTTCTTTACCTTTTAAAAAAAATTTTGAACAGCAATCACTGGATATTAATCTTTCTGTGGGTTGGCTATTATACACTTCACAGTATCCTTGCGGCCACCGGCGTGAAAGATTATTTCCGGAAAAAACTTGGAAAATATTTTCGTTATTACAGGCTTGGGTATTCGGTGTTTGCATTTTTGACGCTAATTGGATTACTTCTTTTCCAATATTCGTTTACCAGCCTGTTGCTTATCAAACAGGTTGCTATAAAATATATTTCGGTGATTTTTTTAGTAGTTCCCGGAATGGTTATCGTGCTTATTTCCATAAAAAAATATTTCATGTTACTGAGTGGCGTCCGTTCTCTCTTTAGACCTGTTTCCACTCCCGAACTAAAAGTGAACGGTATTCATCAATACGTCCGTCATCCATTATATTCAGGAACGATACTCTTCGTATGTGGTTTGTTCTTTATTTTTCCAACTCTAAGCAACCTTATTGCCGCAGTACTATTAGTACTATATGTTATAACCGGAATTATTTTTGAAGAAAAGAAATTAATCAAAGAATTCGGAGCAAATTACCTCCGTTATATGGAAAGAGTTCCGAAACTCATTCCTTCTTTTCGAAAAAGTGGTTCGCCACAAAAAAATAACCAAAGTATCTTTGACAAATGAAATACGAGGTGGGCGATACGATTCTGATTTTGCATTCACAGGAAGAAGGGGAAGTGGTAGAGATCATCAATAAAGACCTGGTGCTGGTAGACGTTAAAGGCGTTCGTTTCCCGGTTTATACCGACCAGATCGACTTTCCTTACTTCAAAAGATTTTCCGAAAAAAAATTAGCGGCTCCCAAAAAAGAAAAGGTATACGTTGATAATGTGAAGAAGGAAGCTGTTTCTAAAAAATACCATGTGCATTCCGGGGTATGGCTTTCCTTTTTACCCGTTTTTGACAAAGACATTTTTGAAGACGATGTGGTGGAAAAATTCAAAATTTATTTACTGAATCAAACAACCGATACTTATCATTTCTCTTACCAGGTGACTTTTAGAGGCGCCGAGGATTTCCATTTGAGCAATACGTCGTTGCCTTTCAATGAATTTTACCTTCACGATATTCCATTTGAAGAAATGAATGACGCACCTAAATTTGAATTTAATTTTACACTTAGGGAAAAAAATAAAAAGAAAGCGGAACATGCTGAAGTTTCCCTTAAAATAAAAGCCAAACAACTGTTCAAAAAGATAGAAGAAATGAAGATGAAAAACGAACCTACTTTTTCGTTCCTTCTTTTTGAGCATTACCCTGATAAAACGGAGGAAGTACTCCCGGAATATCAAGCTGGTGCCCCTATTTATGACATTTCCGCAGCGAGGCAGAAATTGGAGCCCGCGCGATCGGTAGTGGATCTTCACATTGAAAAATTAACCGACAACTGGAAAGGCCTTAGCAATTTCGAGATACTAACCATACAGTTAAACCACTTCGAAAAATACTATCAACTCGCCATTGCACATCATCAGCCCAATCTTATTGTAATTCATGGAGTAGGAAAAGGCAAACTACGAAACGAGATCCACGAAATTTTAAAAACAAAAAAAGAAGTGCGCACTTTTGCCAACCAATATCATGAAAATTTTGGCTTTGGTGCTACCGAAATTTTTTTTCAATATTAGCTTTAAAATACTCAGACGCTGCATTTTAAAATCGTAACTTAGCAGACGCTGCAAACCGGGTTATCGTTCCATTGCCTTCGCAGTGGAAAGGAAAGTCCGGACAGTAGAGAGCAACACACCGGTTAACAGCCGGTCCCGGCCGCAAGGCCGGGAAGAGAGTGCCACAGAAAATTACCGTCCCGATCAAAATCGGGGTAAGGGTGAAAACGTGAGGTAAGAGCTCACGTCGCGGCCCGGTAACGGGCCGGGAGGGTAAACCTTGTGTACTGCAATGCCACGTATATCCCGGTTTGCCAAAACAGGCAAGGTAAACTGCTCGTTTACATTTCCGCGTTAGCGGAATACCGGGAAGGGTAGGCAGCAAGATTGTTACAGTAATGTAACAACCAGATAAATGATAACCTTCCGTCGCCTGGCGGAGCACAGAATCCGGCTTACAGGTTTGCAGTAAATGAATTCAAAAGGCAGTCGAAATGACTGCCTTTTTGCAGTAATTAAATACGCGGGGAAAAGCTAATGATTAATCTGTGCCAATCCATAGCAAATAAATTTTATTATTCCTTGTTTGCGATATCCTGAATGAAATTAAACGCTTAGTAAACAAAGAAATAAGGGAATTTTTTATTTTACTTTTCCAAATTCACCAGGAACCGGTATCCCACTCCTTTTATAGTGAGTATTTCCAGCGAAGGATCATTTTTTAAATAACTGCGCAGTCTTGTAATGTACACATCGAGCGTGCGTGAATTAAAAAAAGAATCGTTGTTCCAGATCATTGTAAGAATGTCTTTGCGTTCAATGATCGTATTCCTGTTTTCAAACAGCATTTTGAGTAATTCTGTTTCGCGGTAGGATAATTTTCTTTCTTCTTTTCCATCATCCAAAACCTGCCGGTTCAGATGAAAAGTATACATCCCCAATGTAACAAAATCACCGTTAATCTTTTGGGGCTGATCGTTTAACCGTAATAAATTTTGAATACGCACTATCAACTCTTCCATGCTGAAAGGCTTGCGGATATAATCATTGCCGCCAATAGAAAAACCTTTCACCACATCTTCGGTTTGTGTTTTAGCCGTAAGAAAAATAATAGGAATGTTTTTGTTGCATTGGCGAATTTCGTTGGCAATTTCAAAGCCATCTTTGCCGGGCAACATCACATCCAGTACGCAAATATCTGCGGCAGATTTTTTAAATGAAGACAGCGCCTTTTCACCATCGCTTTCCATAATTACTTCAAAGCCGCGGCTTTCAAGGCTTTCCTTTACGATCCGTGCCAGGAACAGTTCATCTTCTAAATAAAAAACTTTGGTAGAATTCATTTACGATTTATGATTTGCTTTTTAAACATCTCTGTCCTGTTCTCCTGAAACTTTATTATTCCTGCTAACCAAAGGAAGCGTAATGATAAAGGTACTTCCACCGGCTGCCTCATTTTCTACAATGATATTTCCATTGTGGCTCAATACAATTTCTTTTACGTAGCTCAGTCCGAGACCATAACCTTTTATGTTGTGTTTGTCACCATGCGGAATTCTGAAAAATTTCTCAAATATTTTTTGCTGAAATTCTGTGTCGATTCCCGGACCGTTGTCCTTAACCTTCACCTCAAGAATGTTGTTTGAAAGAGATGACAGCTCTATCATTATAACAGGATTCGCAGGACCATATTTTAATGCATTATCAAGCAGGTTGTATAAAACGCTTGCCATATGCAACCGGTCTGCGTCTATTGTAAAGTTATTACCTGAAGTTTTCAGATCCACCTTTGCCTGTTGCTTTTCAAATTGCAGCTTCATCATCTGCATTACTTCATTTGCTAACCTCCGCATATCCACCGGTTCTTTTTTCAATTCAACATTTTTGTTTTCAAAAAGAGAAAGCTTGAGAACCTTATCGACAAGCAGGCTTAAACGTTGTAGTTCTGCCGCAGAAATATCCAGGTATTCTTTTGTTTTCACCGGATCGTGGCCGGCATCAAAATTTCTTAACGCCTCAATGGCCACCCCCACGGTTGAAATAGGTGTTTTCAACTCATGCGTTATATTGCTGATAAATTCATTCTTTATCATTGCCAGTTTTTTTTGCCGCAAAAGACTCCGGTACAATATCCAAAATGAAAGAATGGTAAGTCCCACCAAAAAAATGGAAAACATTATGGGTGCGGCAATTTTCTTTATCAGGAAGGGAAAGGTATTACCAAGTTCAAGGTGATACGTTTTAGGATGAGCAAAACCTACTGCGACATTAGAAAAATCGAGTTCATCAGGATCATCCGCCACCGAGTCGATCACATGAACAGTAAAAGGAACCAGTGCTTTTTCACGGGTCAGTCTTTGGGTAAACCTGGCCGCTATTTCTGAAAGTTTAAGGGTATCCTGTAAAGAGTCTACCCGATAAAGGAGCCGAAGCATATTATTTTTTCGGGGATCGAGCGTGTCGATTTTCTTCCTGAACAAACCGGAGTCAGGAACCGTTTTACGATTCACTTTGGTAATAATCGTTAAACCGGGGCGTCGCGGAGGTTGCGGTGCTGCCTCCCGTGCCGAATTGATCATGGCGACTACTTCTTCGCCCGGATCATTTTTAGGGCTAATCTCAGTTTCTTCAGCATCTCTCACACCGTCGTTCTCTATCAGGATTCTAAAGTGCTTTTTTTCCGCAGAATCAGGGATGGTTTCGCTTACGTTGAGTTTTCTTGCCTGTAGGTGTAGAACGGTTTCCCGGAAAGCGATGTTCGTTTTAATCTGCAAATTTCTTTTTTCCCTCTCGTAATTATTTCTCAACCAATATGCCTGGAAGCCTGCTACCAATAGAATAGAAAGCAGCATTAAAACAGGATCAGGTATGATATTGCGACGTTTCATGAATCAACAAAAGTAATTATTCATTTTCGGCAAAGTCAACCGTATTAACCTTTTTTAACCTTAAAGAAAGGTGGGTTAACCATGCCCGATGCTTTGCTTCTTTAGCTTTGAGAAAAAATAAAGACATGAAGAAATTACTATTAATCAGTTTCACTGCCTTTTGTATTACCTGTGCAAAGGCACAGCAAACATCAGGCAAAGTAACGTATGAAAGGACAATGCATTTGCAAATGCACATCGACAATGGCGAGGGTGAACGCTCCATACCACGGACGCTAACCGATAAATTTATATTGAGTTTTGCCGACAATCAAAGCCTTTGGAAACATGCAGAAGAACAAATTCAGCCCGACGACATGGGCGGCGAGGGCGGCGGTATTCGTATCAGGATGGCGGGCCCCGGCGCGGGAGCAGATGATATAAGCTATTGCAATTTTGATCTTTCAAAAAAAGTGGACCAGCGTGAATTGTTCGGAAAAAAATATTTGGTTACCGATAGTATAAAAAAATTAAACTGGAAGCTTACCGGTGAAACTGAAACCATTTTAGGCCACGTTTGCCAAAAAGCTATAGCGCAAAATCCTACAAAAAGAGTGATGATGAATATCAACAACGGCGTGATGGAACGAAAGGAAGTAAACGATACGGCGACGTTGGTGGCGTGGTTCACAACAGATATACCAGTACCAGCCGGGCCCGAGGTTGCCGGCCAATTGCCGGGTTTAATTCTTGCGCTGGATATGGGCAACGGACGAAGTGCTTACAGAGCCATTGAGATAAGCGATAAAGTAAAACCGGAAGATATTAAAGAACCAACTAAAGGAAAGAAAGTAACATCAGTCGAATTCAAAAAAGAAACGGACAAGTTAATGAAGGAAATGCAGGAAAATCATCCCGGGGGAAGAAGCATACAGATCGGAGGTTAAGAACAATTTCATTGATGAACTATTGAAACCATGCAGCGCATGGTTTTTTTTGTTTTATCACTTTACTATAACCCGCATTCCGCCGTCCCTTCGTTCATGATTCAATCCGGTTTTACCGAGACTGTAAGTAAAACTAAAAAGGAAAAAACGGCGAAGCGCGTTGGTTCTTTTATCTTCAATGTAATTTTGAGAGGTGGTACGGCTTATGCCCGTGTTTTTATCAAGAATATCGTTTACTGAAAGCTTTATTTCGCCACGTCCGCCTTTTAAAATTTGTTTGCTGGCGGAAGCATTCCACAAAGGGTAACTGGCATTATACCCGCTTGCATATTGATCGCTGATGTAATAATTAAAATCGCTTGCTAAATAAAACCCCTTTGGCAGTTGCCAACTCACACCCGCTCCGTATTGCTGAGTAGTATATTTGGCATTGGCTGCAGACTGTACAGAATAGTTTGCCTTGTAGAAGCTTATACCGGCATTTAAAGAAACATCCAGTTTGTCTGAGGGTGCCATTTCCAGGTCCCATGAGGGACTGAGCGAAGCAATGTTTATCGTATTGAGCAATGAATTGGTGAATTGTTTATTGCGGCTGCGCCCAATGTTGGAGCTCAGTTGCATCGTAGCTTTCAGGAAATGGACGGGAAAACTCCAGCTAACGGTTCCATTCATATCGTAAACGCCGTTTACGTTCACATAAGTAGTACTGTCTTTACCATAGGGCAGCAACGTGGTATAATTCACTATTTTATTTTGTGTTTGTTGCATGTTGGCAAATACAAAAAAGTTACGGTTCCTGAAGGGATTAACAAAGAACATGTTGAGCCGAAATGAATGAATGTATTCCTGCTTCAGGTTTACATTTCCCTGTACTACATGTAAAGGATCGCTCACATCTGTCACCGGCTGCATTTGCGATACGGAAGGCTGGTTGCTGGCGGTCCGGTAGTCGAGCGTAAAGTTTTTAAACTTCGAAAAAAAGTACTGGAACCTGGCCTCCGGTAAAATATTATTGAAGTGTGTATTGACCAACGTATCTTTTGTTCCGCTAATCACATTGCCCTTCAGGTTAGCCTGTTGCAGGTTAAAGCCGAACGAATAATTGTAATTATGCACCTGTTTGCGCAAACGGATTCCTTCATTGGTATAATTATAACTGTTGTCAAAATTATTGCTAAGCTGTGGATTCGGCAGGTCGTATTTTCCATTCAGTGAATTGAGATCATACGTGGTTTTTTCGGAAGAACTTTTGCTGTTGCTGTTGGCTGCGCTAAACTCCAGCAGCGAATGCCTGAATAACGGTTCGGTATAAACGAGGCGCATATTGTAGCTGCCCAGGCTGTTTTCCAAATGGTTCTTTTGATTTAAAGAGTCGATTTTTATTGGCGTGGGCAAAGAAGCATAGTAATTTATAACCGATTGTAAGGAACCATTGCCTGTAGCATTATCCAGGTTGGTTTGAACGTTGAAAGAAAGTGTTCTTGCTATCTTCCTAAACTTTTTACGAAACAATACCGTATTGCTGAAATTATAACCTTCAGTTTTAGAAAGATTGTTACTGAAGCCATCATTGCTTCTGCTGCCATCTTCGCCAAAAGTGCTAAAGGACGATCTGCTGAAATTGTTTGTTTGCTGGTAACTTAATGAAGGCGACACCTTCACGGAGGTAAAAGAATCAATTTGAAAATCAGCGCTCAGGTTAAGGCGGTGATTGTTATCCAGATTGTTCGTGTAGGCATCCTGGTTATAGGTATAAGAGGAATCGGGTAAAAAATATTGCCGTTGCAAAGAGGCTTGTGTAACAGGGTTAAAGCGGCTGTATAAATAATTGCTCCTGAAATCGGTTTTGGTACCGATGAGGTTGTTATAATTAAAGCCGCCGGCCCATGTAGTATTAATGCCGGTATTGTTTGAGCCAAGCAAGCCAACTAACGGATCATTATCATTGATTCGTATATCAATATTCCCTCCACCCGATTGTATTTTTGCGGCCGCCCCGGTAAAATTCAGGATATCACCGAAAGTAAATCCTTCGGCATTAATATTATTGCCCATCCCGATCACCGACATTTGCCTGGCGCCCTTAAAAGAGTTCACATTAAAATGGCCCTGGTAGCGGTCGTCATTACCGCCGCCGGCCATTATTTTTCCAAAAGAACCTTTCTTCTTATCCTTCTTCAGTTTCAGGTTGATCGTCTTTTCACTGTTGCCATCGTCAAAGCCGGTCAGTTCCGCCTGGTCGCTTAGCTTGTTGTACACCTGCACTTTGTCCACAGCGTCTGCGGGTAAGTTTTTGGTTGCCACTTTAGGATCGTTTCCAAAAAACTCTTTTCCGTCAACCAACACTTTTTTCACGGTTTCTCCCTGCGCCTTCACGGTTCCGTTTTTATCTACCTGCACGCCCGGAAGCTTTTTCAACAAATCTTCCACATCAGCATTGGGCCTGGTCTTAAAAGATCCCGCATTGTATTGAACCGTATCACCAAGCAGCGTCACCGGCGGTGCTTCTGATTGCACTACTACTTCACTCAATACCTTCGTTCTGTCGTTCATCACGATCTTTCCCAAATCGATAGTTTTAAGGCTATCATCAATGATAAAATGCTTTGAGTAATTGTAATAATTTACGTGAGAGAACAACAACCGGTAATCGCCATTGGCAATATTTTTTATTTCAAAATATCCACTGTTGCTTGTCATGGTAAAACTTACCAGCGAAGAATCTTTCTGCCTCATTAACGTAACCGTGGCATTGGCTACAGGCTCTTTGGCCAATGTATCAAACAGGGTACCTGTAATGTTTCCTTTCTTTTGCGCCGTTACCACGGCGGAAGAAACCAATAACAGAAGGAATATAAAGATCTTTCTCATAGTCATATTTTATGGCTACGAAATTATAGGGGCTGTAATGCAAAAGGCGTTAACCACTATTACTTTAATGTTAATGAAGGTTAAGAATTATTGTATTTTTTTAGTGTAACCTACCCGACGGTAAGCAGGTGGCAAACGTT
>CAWFBO010000023.1:0-84369 GCA_963814075.1 uncultured Chitinophagaceae bacterium
TATTGTTGCCAAAGAAAAAGTATGTCGCTTTTAATACGATTCATAACAATGCTTGGAAAGAAGTAAAAATGAGAAAAGAAAGAAAATTCCGTTACTGGTTTACCGGAAGAACAAGATTTTTCCTATAACTATATCAAATGATAGCGACAGCTCTTCATGAGGGCTGACCCGGAGTAGTTTCAAAAATGGATTAAATGGAACAAGGTTACCGCAGCCTAATGTTCAATTTCTGAAACTATCAGTGCGCTTTGTTTCTGGTTTAAAAAAAAATGCCAAAACGAAAGTGTTTATGCATATTGGACGGTGAACGCCTCAAAAAAATCAGTTGATGCTTGTGAGGCTTTTCAACGACTAATTAATTACGGGGCTAACGCACTTTTATAGTTATAGGTGGTGAAAGGAATACTACCGAAAGTCTGGAAGTATCAGCAAAAACAAAAGCTGCGATGAATGAAAAAATAGTATGGCTTAGGAAGTGGTCAATAATGGAGGACTTATTATTTATTTACAGGAGATTTTTTTTGCTTTTTCAGCCTATATGAAGGAATGCCGATTAGTTTAATAAAAGCTTCGCATAGGTTGTATTCCTGTTTGCACGCCTGTAGCGGAATCCTGAAATGATTGGCAATAGAGGGATTTTGTCAAAAAATACTACAGAGGATGCCTATTTTGAAGCCCTTCTAACCGCCTATAATTATTCAATGTTCAGCTTAGCAAAACTATAAAAGGGAATTACAGTTGCTACATATATTGAAAAATATAGCCATAGAGGTATGTGCCAGAAAATATGAAGATCTATTTCTTAATTCAATTTCTGAAAAGCAATAAAACAAAATGATCTTTAAATAAGTTCTTTATAGACTAATTAAAGAATAAGATGAAAAAAGATGAATAGAGACAAAAAACATATAAACCCATATTTATTGTAGGCGCTGCAAGGAATGGTACAACTCAGTTAGGAAATTTAGTTGGCGCTTTTGAGGATGTCATTTTCTGTTGAACATAAATTACATTATGGAATTTGTGAAATTCCTTTGTATGAACTGAATCGTTTTTGGGGCAACTTGGATAATTTACAACAGTATATTGATTTCCTCTATTCGTTTTCAACTTCGGATTTTTTTAACTTGGCTCAAGGGGATATTGTACATCATTTAGAGCATCGAGCGACAAATGTTTATGAATTTTTTTTTGAACTTATGGATGAGTATACTCTTAAAAATAAAAAGAAGTTTTGGGTAACAAAATTTGATCCTTTATTTTTTGCAGATGGAAAAGAACGAATAAGATTCTTAAGTTGCTTAAGTACGCGATATACGAATGTAAAGAATATTATCATAAAGAGAAATCTTAAAGAATCTTTGACTAGTTATCTACGAATGGAAGGTGCTCGGTATGTCGAACGGCAAAAAGCTTACAATACTTTACCCGCATTGTTGTTACAAACTGCCAGATATTATAATGTGTATACATTTTCTCTTAGAGTATTGCCCCATGAGAAATTTTCAATTTCTTTTGACGAATTTGTACATCAGCAAAATATTATAGTCGAAAGAATAGCGGATTTTATAATCTGATCACTTGGAATTTGTCAATCATTATAAACCCAATACTTCGTTTGTTAATAGTCAGAAGAGAGAACTTTCAAAGATCAATGGAGTATTCATAAACTTCTTGATGACTCTATTCAGATTTATGCCCATTTTTCCTTTGGTAATCCAAAAAATTGTTCTTCGATCACGAAAGCCGAAAAACCATATTTATCGCAGATTATTAAAGAGTCAATATTTTAAAAAAGATTTGATTGATAGTTAAGAGCGCGCCCATGCCATTGGGTTAATTAATGATTTGACAACCGGAGAAAAACAGAACAATATTCGTGAAAACCATTTTACTTTAAGGGCCAAGATTTAGAACTAACCGCAATACAGGAGGAGCTGTGGTACTATTTGAAAATTTAATTCGTGAATTTGAAGACAATAAAGTCAGGTTTTACTTAGTGGATACTAATAAAGAAAGACACAGTTTCAGGCTAATATCGTATTTTGGTATTTTATATCAGGTCCTAACAAAACTGAATAAATCGGATACGCTTCTCATTAATTCCTCAGGCGATTATCTGTATCTTTTGCCACCAATTTTTTTGATAAATTCCTTATACAATAAAAAACTCTTTTTAAGGAAATTTGGCGGTGAATTAAATCAAACTTTGAAAAACAGAATCAAGGGACCTATAATTCGTTATTTATTCCCAAAACTGGATGGCTTGTTTTTGGAATCGAAAACGCTTGTTAAAATATTTTCAGAGATAAATAAGAATGTATTTTGGTTTCCTAATGTGCGCCAAAAACCACTCTTCACAGTGAAACCAAATGTGTTTTCAGGAAAATTTGTATTCATTAATCAGCTCAGGTCTGTTAAAGGGGTGGGTATCCTTATAGAAGCATTTAAAGAACTTGATAAAAAATATACCATTGATTTTTATGGACCTCTTTATGATGAAAATCTTGAACGACAGATGGAAAATTACTCGAATATTCATTACAGAGGCACTCTTTTGCCTGAAAAGGTGCAGTCCCTATTATCAAATTATGATGTAGTTATCTTACCGACTTGGTATGAAGGTGAGGGGTGACCCCGGAATTATAATCGAAGCATATTCGTGTGGTAAACCGGTGATCACTACAAACTGGAAACAAATACCGGAAATTGTGGAAGATGGCCGAACCGGTTACCTTATTCAGCCACGATCCGTATCCGCCATTAAACAAGCAGTAGAAAGATTTGAACCAGACAACTATGATCTATTTTGCCAAAATGCTTATAAAAAATTTGCGGATTTTGATTCTCATAATATCACCAAAAAAATTATAAAGATATTAGAGCAATAATTGAACTAATATTTCTAAAAATTTTAACTTTTTAATGGAAAAGAAAATTCATTTACCCAATTTTTTTGTTTTAGGCCCTCCGAAATCAGCAAGTTCTTCTTTGTATTTTTATTTGAACCAGCATCCCGATATTTTCATGTCGACCAAAAAAGAGACGCGTTTTTTCGATTTAGATTATGAAAACGGACTGTCATTTTATGCACGATACTTTAAAGATGTAACTAAAGAAATAGCTTTAGGGGAAGCTACACCGACGTATTCTTTTCTACCATTTGTGGCTGCACGAATAAGTAAGGAATTTCCATATGCAAAGTTAATCTTCAGTTTTGGAATCCGGTTGAAAGGGCTCATTCCGGATGGCTAATGCGAAAAAAAAACGGCAGTGAAAAATTAGATTTTATTGAGGCTATGAAGCAAAATATAAAACAACGAGAAGAAGTCGATTTTGCTGGAGAAGAATTTTCGAAGATATGGCTGGAAGATCAGAGGGTTTTAAACAAAAAAAATAAAATTACATTAAGAACTTATGTTGAAGCAGGATTGTATTTTGAACAACTAAAAACATATGAACAATATTTTCCGGTTTCTCAAATTCATGTTCTTTTCATGGATGATTTACGTCGGGATTTATCTAGCACTATGAAATCGATTTTTTCTTTTCTTATTGTTTCAGACGACTGTGAGTTGACAAGTACTGATATAAAAAACCCTTATAGTAAAAATCGATTAAAAATATTAAACAATCTTTTTGGAAAAGAGACACTTTCTAAAATAGCTCAGTCGGTGTCGCCTGCTATAAAAAATAAAATTGTAGCTTTTGCCCGGGTTAATGAAGAAAAACCAAAAATGACTGCGGAAGAATATCAATTTGTTTACAATATTTTTGAAGACGATATTGAGTCTTTAGCCAAGTATTTAAATAGAAATCTGGATCATTGGAAATTATGATTTCTTTATCTTAAAAATTATTGCTGATAGCTCTATTAAAAGGAATAAGTATTTAGTGTTCCTAATTACAAGTTGGTGTAATATTTGGCCGAATGAAATTAATAGGAAATACCATCGTTTCGTTGAAATATTAAATCATATGAAAACAGACTATACTTTATTGCTGCTCATCGGATTGATAATGATGGGCTGTTCGGTAACAAAAGCTCAAAATCTGGCTTTAAATAAAAATTATACTTTATCTGTTCCCCCGAATTATAGATATTCTGCACTTGCAACAGATAAAACATCCCTGACAGATGGAATTTATACAGCAGGTCAATTTTGGAAATCGAAGACTACCGATGGCTGGCAAAACCGTCCCGTAACAATCACAATTGACTTGTCAAATAGTTATAATATTGGTCAAGTGTCATTCAATACTGCAAGAAATACAAAGTCAGGAGTGGATTATCCTCAAAATATTTTTGTATTTTTAAGTGATGATAATTTGATCTTTAAATATGTAGGTGACATTGCGAAGAATCCGGATAATACAGAGGGAGATTACCGGGTTCATAAATTTATCCTGACAAATATTAATACAAAAGGCAGGTTTGTCAAGATTGTCGTCATACCAAAAGGGAAACGCATTTTCTGTGACGAAATTGAAGTTATTAAAGGCGACAATTCCGTTGGATTTTCAGGCGCCTAAAGTTCCCGAAAATAATATTGAAAAATTTACAGATTCATTAGTAGGGATAGAATTTGACGTGCGGAATATCGAAAGGACTTTTAATTATACCTCGAATAAAAAATATTCTGAAGAAGATCTGGTAAGAATCAAAGATAGTTTAGGGAAGGAGAACGCGACAAAAATCCGAAATGCTTTTAATACTTCATATGTAGTACAACCCTTTAACCCATGGGATACCTTGAACCAAATGTTCTGCCTGGAAAAGATTTAAGTAATTTGAATTACCAGTTCCTGGTACCGCAGGATGGAAACCGTTATGGTGGCTTCACCGTAACCAATAGCAGTGCTACTGAAATGCAGTATTCAATTAGCGAAATGCATGAAAATTCTTCACTGGCTGGTCTTACTATTTATAACGTTCCATTTGTTCAGGGTGTCAATTTTACCTATGTTCCTGATCCCTTGGTTGAAGTTACATCCAAAATCGTATTAATCCTGGAATCACGAAGTTGTTTATTTTCAAATTGTCAGGTAAAAAAGGCGGCACATTAAACCCGGTAATCAACATTGTTTCGGGTAACAAAGAAGTGAGTTTAACTATTAATGCAATGTTGTTGCGTTGAATAGTACCAGCAGTCAGCCCTTTGAACGCCAACGTTTGGGCCTATTTGAATTCTACCAATGTTGGAGGACAGAAAGAAAGAAGCCGCTGAAGATTTGGAAGCGCATCATATTAATACTATTGTTATTAACAACCAGATTCTTCCCGAAATTAAACGGCAATAATCTGTCTGCTAGTAACGCAATATCTTTCTAATTTTACAAGATTATGTGACAAGATTGATAAGATTTTATTGTTTACCAAATATTCTGCAAAAGGCCAAGGGAGTGGGAAGGACTTCTTGTCACCGAATGGAAAAAAGGTTTTGTTAACTGGTATAATCCTGGTGTCAAAGACAATTCAAAACAACGGATTTCCGAATTCACAAATTTACTTGTATCCCTATGATGAAGTCGAGGGCTCAGATATCAAAGACTTTAAAGATCTTGTTATTTGGGCCAAAAAAGCGATACCCGGTATTAGATTTTTTGCAACGATCCAATAGGCCGGCGGCGGAAGCAATCGTTCCATTGATTGATATTGCACAGGTGCAGGAGAAACAGAATTTAGTTAGTCATTTACCAGCTCAAACTAGTGAAATCTGGACTTATAAAAATGGAAGCCCTGCAAGATCGTTACCTCCTTATGAATTTTATAGATTAATGGCATGGAGAGCTTTCTCAAATGATGCAACAGGAATTGGGTTTTGGAATTATGCCAATGAAGGGAAAGATGAAAAGCTTAATTTAATTGCAAATCGGTTGACGAGTCCTGCAAGCAGTTACTCTGCAATATATGACGGGCCGGGTAGGGAAATCATTTCGAGCCGAAGATGGGAAGCCTTTAGTTTAGGAATTGAGGATTATTCAATTTTAAAGCTTATGAGAAGAAGTTTGGAAGACCTACAACTGAGTCGCTGGTAAAAAAGGTGTTGGCTGATCCTGCTAATCACAATCTGGCTGATGACATTTTAAATGATATGTTGAAAGCTTTGTGATGGGGTGGAGATTTAGTTTGTATGAAATATTTTCCATCGACTTTGAGAAAAATGCTTTTCATTTTAGATTCTTGAACGTTCAGGACCACTAAGAATTCAAGACTTTTGTTGATTTTTTCAACAAATAAGAATTGAGAAAATACTTAAAGATAATTGTTACTTATTAAATAAATAATCGTCCCCTACCAAACTTCATGAAGTTTGCTCTCGGCAATCTAGTGAGAGAAAAAGTTGCTTTGAGTGGTAATTAAATTAGTTAAACTTTGGCTCCTACCGATCATTAATTACGACAACAAGATAGTCGAATTTTTTGTGCAATCGGGAATTTCTGACCCATAAATCAATGTTGAAGCGGGGCCATGCACAGTATGAGAAGACCTTTTCCGGTACATGGAAAAGAGGAGCTGTCTCTCACTATACTCCTTTATGGGACGGGAAAACAGCCAAGGATAGGTTACAAACTTTTTGATATTACGTGCTGAAAAATAAAGTTGAAGCAGAAACTTCAAAACTTGAGTTTAATTCTAAATACTGTTAAAGATTTAAAATGGACCCAGGTAAAATACCAGCTTGTTCAAAGGCTTAGAACCAAAAAGACTTTAAAGTTTTACTATGGCAGCTTTAACTCCGCCAATGTTACGATTCTTTTGTTTCCCTACCCGGTTCCTGTAAAGGAATTATCCAGGGGAAAAGAATTTAATTTTTTGAATATTTCAATTTTCGTTTGAGGATGATGTGAATTGGAATTGTGACAAAGGAGGCAAACTGTGGAATTACAATCTTCAATATTTTGATTATTTGTTCCAGGAAGATATTTCTATTCAGTCCAAAATCTCTCTGTTAAAAGATAATCTCAAATGGCTTGAGAACGGAAAGTTTTCTCTTCAAGCCTATCCTGTTTCGCTAAGGATAATGAACACAATAAGATATCTTTCCATAGAGAAAATCAGGGATGCGGAAATTGAAGCAGGTTTATTTGGTCAGTTGAACTTTTTATACTGGCATCCGGAATACCATTTAATGGGCAATCATCTCCTGGAAAATGCTTTTGCATTAATAGTTGGAGTTACTTTTTTAACGAGGACAAGTTTTTAATTAGGGGGAAACAAATTGCTGTGGACGAATTAGAGGAGCAAATTTTGCCAGATGGAGGGCATTTTGAATTAAGCCCCATGTACCATAATATTATTCTTCAAAGGATATGGAATTGAATGAATTAATGACGTTTAATAAGAATTTTACCGATGAAGGTTTCGGAGAGTTTTTACAGAACAAAGCAAAAGCTATGTTGAACTGGATGTTCACCTTTTCTTTCAGTGATGATTCTTTTGCAATGGTTAACGATGCTTCCCGTGGAATTGCTCCCACGAAGTAAGGAAATTTTGAATTACGCTGTTTTCCTGGGATTCTCTCGGCCGAAAGAAGTAAATTTAAAAGAATCCGGGTATCGAAAATTCCAGACTGAATTATATGAAGGCATTTTTGATGTTGGAGAACCAGGTCTCATTATATCAACCCGGCCATGCTCATGCCGATACTTTTAATATTGTTCTTAAAATAAAAGGCCAGGACTTTTTGGTTGATGTACCAGGGATCTCAACTTATGAACCGGGAAAAAGAAGAATAGAAGAACGATCGACCGCATCTCATAACACAGTTACTTTAGAGAATTTGGAGATTCTTCCGAAGTTTGGGGGGCTTTCAGGATGGGAAGAAAAGCGGGTGTGATTGAGCTATCGGAAGAGAATAATAAAATAGAAGCCCAACATGATGGATATAAAAAAAGGCAATGTCGAAAAGAAGTGTAGAATGGCAAAATGATAGTATTACTGTCACTGGATAATTTGGTTTCCCGGAAAAAGGGTCTGTATGGGTATTTCACATTTGCATTTTGCACCGGGTATTGATTTTGAAATAAAAGATAACCAGTTAATAACAAATCTTGCTTCTTTTTACTTTTCATGTGATGAGCCATTGGAAATTACAAGTCAGAATTACGAATATTGTTTAGCGTATAATAAAACAATACCCACAAAAAAGTTGCAAATAAGTTTCCCTGTTAATTCAGATTTAAAAACCATCATTCATATTAGTTAAACTGCCTGGTAAAATAAATGAAGATTTTATATTTCTATCAATATTTTTCAACTCCTAAAGGTTCCTGGGGAACAAGGGTTTATGAAAACGCAAAAAGATGGGTAGCAAAAGGCCATGAAGTAACGGTTGTAACCTCTGTTTTTTATAAATCTGACCTTGAAATCAGAAAAGGTAAATGGGTTTATGAAATGGAATGTGAGGGTATCAAGGTCAAAGTAGTAAATGTATTGTCGTCCAATAAGGATCGTACTTTCAAAAGGGTTAAAAGCTATTTGTCATATATGATAGTGGCTTCATGGTATGCAATTTTTTATCCTTGTGATATGGTTATTGCTTCTTCAGGGCCTTTAACTGTCGGTATCCCGGGGTTGATAGCAAAATATGTCCGTAGAAAAAAAATGATCTTTGAGGTTAGAGATCTTTGGCCCGAAGGTGCAATTCAATTAGGAGTACTTACGAATAAACGGGCAATCCGTTTTCTTTATTGGCTTGAAAAACGATGTTACAAAGCCGCTTCCCTGATAGTTGTGTTATCGCCGGGGATGGTATCTTATATCAAAAAGAAAGCTCCCAAATCCAGGATCATTACAGTTCCAAATGCATCGGATATTGAAATGTTCGAGAACCTGATTCCAATAAATTTACCAGATTGGACCGAAGGCAAATTCATCATACTTTATACAGGTAATCTTGGAGAAACGAATAACAGCAGGCTTTTGTTCAGAGCATCAAAATTGTTGAAGCAAAAAAATAATAGAAATATTGTTTTTTTACTAATAGGTGAAGGACAATTAAAGGAAGAACTTAAAAAATTAAAGTCTGAAGAGAATTTAGATAATTTCATTATGCTCGACCTAATGCCCAAGAACAAGCTTCTTTCCTGGATAAACAGGGCGGACGTTTGTATTGTGCCCTTAGCCGATAAGCCATTTATTGACACTTCTTCACCTAATAAGCTTTTTGAAGCGTTTGCTGCCGGTAAATGCGTGATTCAAACTACAAACGGCTGGATTAAGGATACTCTCACAAGTAATGGTGCAGGATTCACAGTTTCTCCTACGGATGAAGAAGAATTAGTAGAATGTGTTGAGATGCTATTTACATCACCGGAAAAAGTAAAAATAGCTGGTGAATCCGGAAAAAGGTTAGCCGAAGTACAATTTGAACGAAATACCCTGGCTCAAAAAATGCTTGATGAAATAATTAAAGTGAAGGAAGCAAAAACCTGAAATGATTGTGGAATGTTTTTAACGACTAATGTTAAATGCTCTCCTGATAACTGATGATTAATATCTAAAACTTTCGTAAACCTGGTTCTTAATGTAAACCCCGCTTTCGCGGGTTTTTTGTTTTCAAAGATGGGAGGAACCGTATTTGATATTGTGGATAAGGTGGGGAAAACCGAAAAAAGCAAGGCATTTAGACGTCACTCTCATTGGTCTTAATGGATTATATTTGCAACAATTTACAATTGTTTAAGCGTGCGGCTCTAATTACCTATCGTTTTAAATGTGGTACGTTTCTTGTTTTTCTATATCCTTTGAAGGCTGTTTTTTAAAACTCATTAGTTCACTGAAGAACCCAATGAATTCAATGTTGACCCAATAAATCCTTATGTTAGAGAGATTTTTCAGGAATAAGTGTGCACACAGATGGATGATTTCAGATCGCGAGCTTATTTTAGTAACCTTTGTTTTTTTGTTTACATATTTTCTTAAACATTTATTCCCGGATTTCAGAGGCGTAGATGCCATTGTGCTTACCTTGAGGCTGTATATCCTGATTTTTGGGGTTTGTGTATTATTTTTCCCTGCTATCAATAAATGGGATACGTGGTGCTCTGAAATCATCCTTCTTTACTTTGCTATTTACAAGTCTCCTGTTGAAAATGAGATGGCCATGACAAATATCTGTGTTTCGTCGGAAGGTAAAGGCCAATTTGATTTCTAATGTAGTGAAAACGTATTGAGATTATTTTGATAAAAAGCAGGTAAAAAAACTGAATATTGAGGATTTAGCGGAGACATGTGGGGTTAGTGAGCTTTTTGAATTCCTTGCAGAAGGTTTGGCAGAAGTGATTAACGCCGGAACAAGTGTCAAAACCTACTTAAATAAAATTTGAGAAGTGAAAAATTGGCTTCTCATTTGATGAACGAAATTGAACGAATGTTGTAATAACTCCTTTTAATAAAACTACTTCTGTTTGGGAACATGTGGTAGTGCTAAAATTTTGAAAACCAATAAACGATTTTATGGCGTCAATAAATTCTGAAGTTAGCGTAGAACCTGTTTTTCAAACTGTGAAGGTTGAGGAAACCATTGCTCCAATGTGGAGGCAAGTTTACATTTCAAAGAATTTTTCTAACTCTTACCTATTCGTCACATTTCTTATAAACTTTTTGGTTTCTGCTTTGTTGTTGGTCATTTTGTTTATTACGGTTCCAATTCTTTGGCTGTTAAATATTTTCTTTAGTCCTGGTCCACTGTTTTATACCCAAACGCGGGTGGGGAAAAATAATAAACATTTTCAAATATATAAGTTTCGCTCAATGGTTGTGAATGCTGAAGCAGATGGTAAAGCGAGATTTGCGTCGACAGATGATACGCGGATTACAAAAGTGGGTACGTTCCTGAGAAAAATGAGAATTGATGAAATCCCGCAGGTAATAAATGTATGTAAAGGTGAAATGGCTGTAATTGGACCCAGGCCGGAACGACCTGAATTTGTTACCCAGTTTGTTAAGAAACATCCGATTTATGATTCACGTCATCTCGTGAAACCGGGGATTACAGGTTGGGCGCAGGTAAAATATAAGTATACTGATAATGTTCATGGTGCTATCGTGAAAAGTCATTATGATATCGAGTTTATTGAGAATCGCAATCTGAAGATGGATATTCAAATTATACTCGGAACCATTTCTACTATTGTAGGATTTGTTGGTGTATAGAAACTATTTCTTTGAAATAACCACTGGTCGGAGAAATTTTCTTTGTTATCCCTTTTTATTTCCCTGAAAGCAATTTTTGAAAGATTGCTTTTGAGCAAATCAGGTGCGGAATTGTTAGTTGGATTTGATAAAGACTATCGGTTGATTTAATAACCCCTGGCAATAGTCATTAATTTTAATTCGTTATTATGGGCGGCTTGATCACTTAAACAGGATTATATAAGCATAAATTTACCTTAAAACTTTAATGGTTACTGCTCCCGATTAAATGGTAGTGGTAAATTTGTTAATATACCTTAAGTTAAATCCCTCATGAAAAAGCTATTTTTCTTATTTTCCTTATCCATTTTTAGTCTTGCTTCAATTGCGCAGAACAGCCTGAATCTTAATTTATTTTTAGGTACTTCCAACTATTCCGGCGACCTGCAGGATAACCGCTTTACCTTTAACCAGGCACATCTTGCAGGAGGTATCGGCTTGTCTTATGAAATTACCAATCATTTTGCTATAAGAGCAGACTTTAAGCTGGGAAAAGTTTCTGCTGATGACAAATACGGCAGAAACAAACAAAGGAACTTAAATTTTTCTTCGCAGGTGACAGAGGGGAGTCTCGGCCTGCAATACCTGGTCACACCTTTGGGGGAACATGTATTTACTCCTTATGTGTTTGCAGGCGTCGCTATTTATCATTTTGATCCTTATACCCACGACAGTACCGGGGCGAAATATTATTTGAAGCCATTGAGTACAGAAGGAGAGGGTTTTATTGCAGGAAGAAATAATTACAGTCTTACGCAATTTGCCATACCCTTTGGCGCCGGGGTAAAAATGCCTTTGAGCGACAACATCAACGTGGGATTTGAAATAGGCTACAGGAAGCTCTTTAACGACTACCTCGATGACGTGAGCACTACTTATGTAGATCCCAACTTGTTACTGGCTAACCGTGGGGCCAAAGCTGTGGAACTCTCTTATCGCGGTGGCGAACTAAAAACGGGGTCAACTATTTATCCTACCGGCAAACAAAGAGGCAACCCCGGCTACAAAGACTGGTATTATTTTACCGGCCTAACTTTATCTTTCAGGCTTGGCAATAGTTTATTTGGAAATGGTGGTGGCGGTGGGAAGAATGAGTGGGATTGCCCGAAGAATGTGCTGTGAGGAGATGATGGATGCCTGATACTTGATAGCGGATACAGGATGCTGGATGCTGGATACTGGATGCTGGATGTGGATACTTGACAAATAACTTATATTTACCGATATAAATACTGCCGATATGAGTTACAAGAATCTTGAAATCTGGAAATTATCCAGGGAAGTGGTTATTGAAGTTCATCAAATGTCTCTTTCTCTTCCCAAATTTGAACAGTTTGAGGAGGCTCAACAAATCAGAAGATCATGTAAAACCATTAAAAGTTGCATTGTTGAAGGGTATGGGAGAAGAAGATATAAAGCTGATTTTATTAAATTTCTTATTTATTCCCTTTCCTCTAATGACGAAACATTAGACCACCCGGAAACTCTCTTTGAAACCGGTTCAATCAAAGATGAACATCTCTATAAACTACTCCATCAAAAAATAGAACTTCTTGGTAAGAAGATCAATAATTTTCTTCAGGCGGTCGAAAAGAAAGCATAATGTGTTTTGATGCTGGATGCCGGGATTCTGGATTCTGGATGCTGGGATTCTGGATTCTCGGTACCGGGTGCTTGATGCTGATCCTAAAACCTTATTCAATCCCGTTACAAGACACTGATCAACGCCATTTAGGATCGCCATCCAGTATCCAAAATCAAGTATCTTTTTCAGCATCTACTTCCCAGCATCCGGCATCCTCTTCCCTCACTCCCTCCATCCTCTCAGGAAATCTTCGATTCCCATTCTCTTTTTCCCTTCTAACTGAATTTCCTTTACAGAAATGACCCCGTCAGTTGCAGCGAATTTTAAAAAGTTTTATGATCGGTTACGAATTCTCCGGGCTGTTTTTCAACTTTACCCTAATTCTTTTTCCACTGAAAAGATCTTTAATTTTTTTCCGTTAAGGAAAGTAAACGCTGCAGGGATATGGTGAAAGGCCACGGATAAAATTATAAATCTCTTCCACGTCCTGATTCCAGTTTATTTCGCAGGTTTCAGGAAATATTTTCGGTGCTTTATGCAATGTTGAGTGTTGAATGACAGGCGTTAAATGCTGGGGAATTTCTTTAAGTGGATCCTTTCGGCTAATTGGTTGATGGTTTTTAAAAGAAGGTCCGCGCCTGTTTCCATCATTTTATCGTGAAGGCTGCCGGCGGTTTCATCATTTGTAATTGTTATCTTTTGTTGTAACAAAATATCACCGGTGTCAATTTCATGTTGTAATTTGAAAGTGGTAACCCCGGTTTCTTTTTCGCCGTTAATGATGGCCCAATTAATGGGCGCCGCTCCGCGGTATTGAGGTAATAAAGAGCCGTGAAGATTGATTGTTCCCAGTGGGGGCATATTCCAAACCACTTCGGGCAACATCCTGAAAGCAACCACTACCTGCACATCGGCTTTCAACGACTTTGAATGTCTTCAATAAAAGCCGGATCTTTTAATTTTTCCGGCTGAAGAATGTTTAAGTTTTTTTCAAGCGCATATTTTTTAACCGCGCTTTCAGTCAATTTCATTCCTCTTCCCGCGGGCTTATCAGGCGCTGTTACCACTCCGACGATATTATAGCCGGCTTCAAACAGTTTATTTAAGGAGGGCACTGCAAATTCAGGTGTTCCCATGAAAATAATGCGAAGCTTGTGATTTTGATCCATGTAAAGTTTTTTATGCGTAGGTAACCTGGGTAAAAGTTAGCACGCAACAAAGCAATTTAAATAAGGCCGAAGAAAAAAGTTTTTTTATCTAAAAGCAGAAAGAGAATTTTTTTGCCCACCTGCGTTGAATCTTTTTAGCCGGAAAACTTCTAATTTCAAAATCTTTATACAACAAATATTTTTTCCTGATCTTCTTATAATTGTTCAATGCCGGTTGCCAGCTTTTCCTGATATCTTTTTCTGAAACACCGTTTTTTATTTGTTGCCATAATTCATTATTTCCGGCGAGTTTGTCAAAAAACGAATTTTCCATATTTCCTGATTTTGGAACAATGAAAAAATTGTCTTTATCAGGAAACAGGCGATATGCCTGCAAAATATATTTTAACTGAATTTGTTTGTTTACTGTATGTAAAACATGTGAAGGTGTTCCGGATAAATTCCAGCCATAGCAAACTTCTCCATAATGCTTACTGCTTTTGGCTCCTTCCGTTGGATGAGGTGTAAAGGAATATAAATTTTTGGGTAACGATGGCGCGCCGAAAACCTGGAAAGGCGTGGGCGTGCCGCGGCCTTCACTTAGGGTAGTTCCTTCAAAAAAGCAGGTAGATGGATATAAATAAACGGATTGAATATCCGGTAAGTTAGGTGAGGCTTTACCGGTAAAATATATTTACTGTTGTGATCGTAGTTTAGGCATTTGATCACCAGGAAATGAAAGGGGGTGTCAACCGAATTTTTGGCATCATGCAGATAATACTGATATTTTTCATTGGCTTTTTCACTTAACCATTGCTCACCTCCCAGCATTCTGCCGTATTCGCCTATGGTGAGGCCGTACACAATAGGTATCGGTTGCTCTCCAACAAAACTTTTATATTTTGGTTGCAATACCGGCCCGTCTACATAAAAGCCGTTGGGATTGGGTCGGTCGAGAATGAGCAACGGAATAGAATTTTCCAGCGCGGCTTCCATGTATTGTTGAAAAGAAGAAATATAAGTGTAAAACCGTACGCCCACATCCTGGATATCGTATAGCATTACATCTACCCCTTTGAGGTCTTCGGCTGTAGGCTTATTGTGTTTTCCATAAAGGCTTACCACTTCAATGCCGGTTTCCGGATCAATAGAATTTCCCACTTTTTCTCCCGCGTCGGCCTTTCCGCGAAAACCATGTTCCGGGCCAAAAATCCGCACTACTTTGACCCCTCTTTTCAGTAAGGTATCAACGAGATGAGTGTTTCCCACCATAGAAGTCGGATTGGCAAAAACGGCCACATTCTTTCCTTTCAGAAGAGGAAGGTAAACATCCATTCTTTCCGCGCCGGGAATAATTCTTTTTTGAGAAAATGCCGAAGAGCATATAACCAGTAAACCGACAAATAAAGCAGATTTTTGTTTTATCATGCTTAAGATTGAAATGAACGAGATTTAAAAAAGGTAAAAATAAGCGTAAAAAAGCGGATGAAACGTGATAAAATTATTATAAAAATTAATCTTTTACTAAATTCATGCGGGTAAATAAAATTTTATTGCCAACTTTACCATACATGAAACATTTTTTCATAATAGGTGTTTCCTATTATTAAATCAATAAAAAATAAAATTATGAGCAAAGCAAAAAAAGGCGACAACGTGAAAGTGCATTACAAAGGCAAATTAAAAAGCGGTGAGCAGTTCGATTCAAGCGAAGGCAGGGAGCCACTTGCTTTTACAGTTGGCGCAGGACAAATGATCAAAGGTTTTGATGATGCGATTCCTGGGATGGAACCGGGCGAGAAAAAAACCATCAATATTGCTCCTGAAAATGCTTATGGTGAAAAGAAGCAGGAGGCGATCATTGAATTTCCAAAATCAAATGTTCCTGAAGATATAAAACTTGAAACCGGTATGAAATTGCAATTGCAAAACCAGGCCGGCCAACCTATTCCCGTTACGGTAACTGAAGTAAAAGAAGATGTGGTCGTGTTGGATGCCAATCATGAACTGGCAGGAAAAGAATTGATCTTTGATATTGAATTGGTGGAAATTTCGTAGGAGAGTTGAGAGGGTAGATCATTGGGATTGTGGATACGGGATGCCGGATACCGGAAGCTGGATACTAAGTAAGCAAAAGGCAATGGATATGGCTCTGAAATCGCAAAGGAATTGTTTTTTGCGATTTTGGAGCCTTTATTATTAGTCAATTTTAAGAAGGAACTTTTTTGAGGTGTTGCTGCTGCATTAACGATCTTTCATTTTTTGTACCTTTGAATTAAATAAAATCTTATGGCTACAGAAACTTCTTCACCTTCTGCAAAAGATACAACAGGAACAGATTTTCTTCCTTTGCAGGGAACCGATTATGTAGAATTTTACGTGGGAAATGCAAAGCAGGCAGCACATTATTATAAGACGGCTTTTGGCTTTCAGTCGTTGGCTTATGCCGGTCCGGAAACCGGTGTAAAAGATAGGGCCAGTTATGTTGATAAGGCAAAATAAATTGACGTTTGTGCTAACAACACCCATCAGAAGTAATAATGAAATTGCGGATCATATCGCGCAAACATGGCGATGGAGTAAAAGTACTTGCACTTGAAAGTGGAGGATGCCACGAGTGCATGGGAAGAAACCACCAAACGTGGCGGAAAAAGTTATCTTGAACCCACCACTTTAAAGGATGATGACGGGGAAGTAATAATGAGTGGGATTACATACTTATGGTGATACCGTCCATTTATTTATTGAAAGAAAAAATTATTCCGGCGCTTTTATGCCCGGCTACAGGAAGTGGGAAAGTGCTTATAACCCGCCGGACACGGGTCTTTTATACGTAGATCATTGTGTGGGAAATGTAGGGTTGGAACCAAATGAATCCATGGGTGAAATTTTATGAAGAGGTGATGGGATTTAAAAATATTCTCAGTTTTGATGATAAGGATATTTCTACCGAATACTCTGCTTTAATGAGTAAAGTGATGAGCAACGGCAATGGATATGTAAAATTTCCGATCAATGAACCCGCTGAAGGCAAGAAGAAAAGCCAGGTAGAAGAATATCTTGAGTTTTATAACGGCGAAGGCGTGCAGCATGTGGCGCTGGCAACGCATAATATTATTGAAACAGTAACAAAATTGAGAAACCGCGGCGTTGAATTTGTGAAGATACCGGCCAGTTATTATACCACCGTTCTAGATCGCGTCGGGCATATTGATGAAGACTTGAAGCCATTAAGCGAATTAGGAATTCTTATAGACCGGGACGATGAAGGATACCTGCTCCAGATATTTTCAAAACCTGTAGAAGACCGTCCTACCTTATTTTTCGAGATCATCCAGCGCAAAGGGGCAAAAAGTTTTGGTAAAGGAAATTTCAAGGCCTTGTTTGAGGCGATAGAAAGAGAACAGGCGGAAAGAGGAAATCTTTAATTTTTGAAGATTGCTGTTTTATTGCCTGGTGACAACAATTAATATTTTTTATTAATATTTTTTGTAATTTTAATTTCTTTCTACTTTCAGTAACCTCTTGTAAAATGCTGGTTCAACTCACCTCAGGAATTGCATTTATTTTTCATCTTTTAAATTATTTATTATGAGTGAAATTATGCAGGAAGTTCCCGTAACAACTACCTACAAAGAGAACATGGAGCAATATTTCAAAACGCACGACCTGAAATATGTAGCCGACGATGCCGTGTTTATTAATATGAGTTCCGGCGAACAAACCAAGGGTAAAGAAGCCATCGGCCAAATGCTTCACTTTATGTATAATGTGGCTTTTGATGCGCATGCAAATGTCATCAGCACCATCATTACAAATGATAAAGCACTGCTGGAAGCGGAATTCAAAGGCAAACATATTGGCGAATTTGCAGGAATGCCGGCGACCAACAAAGAGGTAAATGTTCCCCTGGCTGTTTCATACGATCTTGAAAACGGGTTGGTTAAAGTGGCGAGAATCTATATGCTTGAAGACGTGATGATGAAGCAATTAAACAGCTGATGCCAGTCAGATTACGTATTGTATTTTTGAGATCCTTAATAAATTAATTAAAGCTTTTCACTGCGGAGGTTCTTTTTTTGTTAATAAATCTTCGTTAAGATAAAGGCGGTCGCTTTAATTTTTTGCATATAATTTTTAATTTTACCTTTTAGTACGAACAACTGTTTCACAAATGACATCCCGATATCCAGGTATTTTTTTCTTGTTTTTTTTCTTGCTGTTTCGGTGCAAATTGAGTTATTGCCCAGAATTCTTATATGGCCTCAAAGTATTTTTTTTAAAATGCCGGGTGCGTTAAGTGCAAGGGAAGATTCGGTGCAAAAAGAATTTAAGGCGAAAGGACTGGAATGGCCTGTTAAGTACATGTATATCCGCAGTTTTAAATATGACGGCCAACTGGAAGTTTGGGTAAAGAATGAGGAAAAGGAAAAATATAGATTGTTCAAAACCTATAAGGTATGCCTGCTAAGCGGCGCCATGGGACCAAAAAGAATGCAGGGGGATTTCCAGGTTCCTGAAGGATTTTATTACATTACGGAATTTAATCCGCACAGCGCCTATCATCTTGCATTAGGGCTCAATTACCCGAACACATCCGACAAAATACTCAGTGATTCATTACGGCCCGGTAGCGGAATTTTTATCCATGGTAGTTGTGTGTCTGTCGGTTGCATACCCGTTACTGACAATGATATTGAAGAGATCTACATTATCGCAAGTTCTGCGAGAGCCAACGGGGAAGACTTTATCCCGGTTCATATTTTTCCGGTGAGGTATAACAAAAAAAGGTCATTGGAATTTTTTGAAAACTATACCAGGGACGATCATTCTCTTGCCAAATTCGAACTGCAATTAAGGCGGCCTATGATAAGTTTGAGGCCACGAAAGAAGTTCCGATCGTTATGATTGATCCGAAAGGAGATTATGTGATTGATTGAGTCGTTAATGAGTGGTTGCCACGGATTACACAGATTTTCACCGATAGCTTGTCATCTCTTGCATCAAACCAACAAATAATTCAGATTTCTATTTTATCCGTAAGGGGCAACCGAAAAATAAACTAATTTATTTTTCATTTTCCATTAACAATCTGGATGGTTTCTTTTGTTTTTTGTTCCAGAATAACTTCTTTGTTTTTTGAAAGCTGACCGATCATTTCATCAGTATAATGCCTGATTGTAAGAAGTAATAAATTCTTTTGTATCTGAACATCAAAAATGTCTGAAGCTTTAAGAGCGATATTCTCTGTTTTTCCAGGAATATCGTCAATACATATCATCAAGGCTTATCGCAGTGTTTTGAGTAAGGTTCGGTTTTACATTTTCTTTTTCCAATATCTCGTTTAAGAAGTTTGTCGGCTTCCCTTCTACAAAAGAAAAATCGGTTGATTGTAAAGTGATCAGGACCTGGTTTTTTTTATAGACGATCATTGGAGGTAATGACAGAGCTGATTTTTTAGTTATAACGGTACCGGTTAAACGCAAATCAAGAAATGATCTCACATAGAGCGGTATATTTTTATTTTGCAGCGGTTTAATGGTCTTGGGATGAATTACCTGTGCACCATAATATGCCATTTCAATTACTTCCTGGTAACTGAGTTCCGGGATGCAGGCGGCATCTTTAAAATCTTTTGGATCGGCATTCATTACTCCATTTACATCTTTCCATATTGTTACGCTTTCTGCATTCAAGGAAATCAGCAAAAATGGCGGCAGTAAAATCACTTCCTTCACGGCCAAGCGTGGTGCTTTCATTCTCATCAGTACTTCCAATAAATCCCTGGGTGACTACAAAATTATTTTGTTCAAAAAGCGGAAGTAATCTTTCTTCTGACTTGTTTTTTTGAAACTGGTCCAATCAATTTTAGCGTCCCTGAAAGTATCATCCGTTCTTATAAGATCTCTCACATCTATCCATTGATTGGGAATTTTTTGTTCATTCAAAAAGAAGGAGATGAGAGTGGAAGAGAGTAATTCACCACAACAAACGATCTGGTCATAATAATAGTTGTAACCTTTACCGGTTTATCGTGTAGCAGCCATTCCACTTCTGTAAAAAAATCATTTAACTGGTTGGTGGCTTTTTGCCATTGAAGCGTAATTAGATATTTTAGCTGGTCGAGGTGATAATTTTTTATCTTATAAAACAATTGAAGCGCGTCTTCATTTCGTCCTTCATAAAACGCATCCACTACTTTTTCCAAAGCATTGGTCATTTTCCCCATCGCTGAAATAACGATGAGAATTTTTTCTGTCTTTATGATTTTCGAGAATGTGTGCCAGGTTGTGTATACGATCAAAACTATTGGTACTTGCGCCGCCGAATTTAAACACCTTCATTTTCTCCATATTGATTTCTTAATTCTAAATTGCAGTAAACTTTCTTTTCATGCAGTTCTTTATTGGCCAATTGCCCGCAGGCGGCATCAATATCTTTTCCACGGCTGATCCGAAGCCTTACATTCACACGGTGCGCGGCCAGGTAATCCATAAATTTTTGAGTAGCTTCTTTTTCCGGTTTTACAAAATCAACTCCATCTATCGGGTTGTATTCTATAATATTTACAAGGTGAACCGGAACCTGTTTGTAAATTTTTATAAGATCATCCGCATCCTGTATCGAATCATTTTCTCCTTTAAATAAAATGTACTCGAACGTAATATCGTTCTTCGTTTTTTCGTAAAAATAATTCAGCGCTTCGATCAACGATTTAATATTATTCGTTTCGTTGATCGGCATGATTTCGCTTCTTTTTTTATCATTTGCCGCGTGCAGCGACAATGCCAGGTTGAATTTGACGCCATCATCACCCAATTGCCTGATCATTTTTGAAATGCCGGAAGTGGAAACCGTAACTCTTCTTGCGCCCATTCCCAGGCCATCCGGAGCAGTAATTCGTTCAATTGCTTTGAGCACATTTTTGTAATTCAGCAATGGCTCACCCATTCCCATAAAAACAACATTGCTTAATTTTTTTCCATAAGTTTTTTCTGCCATTTCATTTAGCAAAGCCACTTCATCATAAATCTCATCAAAGTGAAGGTTTCTTTTCCTGTCCATAAAACCCGTGGCACAAAATTTACAACTCAGGCTGCAACCCACCTGGCTGAAGAAACACAAGCGGTTTGCCTGTTTTCTGCAGGAATCAAAACGCCTTCCACCAGGTGGCCATCTATGGTTTTAAATCTTGATTTTATCGTTCCATCACTGCTGTATTGTGAAGCATCATTGAGTGAGCGCAGGAAGTAAAAAATAATCTGAGAGTTTTTCACGAAGTTCTTTACTCAGGTTTGTCATATCCTCAAAGCTTTGGGCATGTTTTTTCCAAAGCCATTCCCACACTTGCTTTGCCCGGAATTTTTTATCGCCAATTGATAAAAAATATTGAGTAAGTTCGTCAAATGCTAAGTGTCGGATATTTTTTTTCGCATTCATCGTGCAAAGATAAGATGGTAAGCTGAAGATGGAAAAATGAAAATATTTATCTTGCAGGTTCGTTAACTGAAAAATAATGGAAACCGTTTATGTTATTGATGCATTAAGAACCGCTGTAGGCGGTATGGTGGAGCTCTGAGCTCTATCCGGCCTGATGATCTGCTTGCGGATGTGATCGAAACTATGATAAAAAGAAATGGTAAAATTGACGTTGCTGAAATTGAAGATGTAATTGCGGGAGATGCCAACCAGGCAGGAGAGGATAATCGTAATGTAGCACGAATGTCGGCTTTGCTGGCTGGTTTGCCGGTTTCGGTTCCCGGGAATACGGTGAATCGTTTATGTGCCAGCGGACTGCAGGCGGTGATGGATGCTTCAAGGGCGATCATGTGCGGAGATGGGAATGTTTTTCTTGCCGGCGGAGTGGAAAGTATGACGCGGGCGCCTTTTGTGATGGGTAAATCTGAAGGTGCTTTTAGCAGGAAAAAAGAAATGTATGACACCACCATCGGCTGGCGTTTTCCGAATAAGAAATTGGTTGAAAAATACTATCCTTATTCCATGGGCGAGACTGCAGAAAATGTGGCAAAGCAATGGAAGATATCACGTCGTGCGCAGGATGAATTTGCCTTTGAAAGCCAGCAAAAATATTTTGCCGCGCTGGCTGCGGGTAAATGGAAAGATGAAATTGTTCCGGTAGAAATTACCCCTAATAAAACAGAAAAGATCATTTTTGATACAGATGAACATCCCCGGAAAAGTTCACTTGAAAAACTTGTCACAACTTAAGACCGGCGTTTATAAAAGACGGAACTGTTACTGCAGGAAATTCTTCCGGAATTAATGACGGAGCAGCGATGCTGTTGCTGGCAAATGAAGCAATGGTTAAAAAATACGATTTGAAACCAATGGCAAAAGTAGTAAGTATGGCCGTTGCAGGTGTTGATCCTGCTATCATGGGTATCGGTCCGGTTGCGGCAACGGAGAAAGCATTAAAGCGTGCAGGCCTTACCGTTAGTGACCTGGATCTGATAGAATTGAATGAGGCATTTGCTTCGCAATCAATTGCGTGTATTCATGATCTGGGCCTTGATCTTCAAAAAGTAAATGTAAACGGAGGTTCCATTGCTATCGGGCATCCGCTGGGTTGCAGCGGCGCGCGGATTGCAACTACCTTATTATATGAAATGAAAAGAAGGGAAGCGCGTTATGGGTTAGCAACCATGTGTGTGGGAGTAGGGCAGGGCGCGGCGATGATCTTTGAGAAGTGTTGATGCGGATAGAGGATACCTGGATACACGGATACTGGCATATGTTGCTTGATACTGCATTCCGGAAGCTAAGGGCTGATGGCTATACTACCACACCTCATAAGCCAATAATTTATTTTCTTCTTTTATACGCCTTCCTTCCTTGATGGTAACATATACAGCGGCGGCCACTATTACGGCGGTGGCAACGAAAAAAATGGCGGTGCCTGTTTTGCTTTTTTTTTTGTTTTTGGTTTAGTTTTTTTCATCTCTTTCATCGCGAAAAATTATATTGCAATTTAAGAAAAGAGGTAATTAAAAAAAAGCGGTATACTTAATTATGGTTATCCTTTTTAAGGAACAAGTTTCAGTAGACAAAGAAATAACGCAAATTTTTATTTTCATTGTTTTAAAATATTTACCGGTAAAATAATTTCCCAGCGATCATATCCTTTTCCGCCAAAAAGATCCTTATCCAAAAGGCGGCTGTATCTTATCCCAAAAGATACATTTACTTCATTCCACCATTTTGTATCAAAAGTTATTTCTGTTCCCGTTGAACGAAAAGTACCGGAATAAGGAGTATTATTTGAATAAAAATCTTTTACTTCCGTATCATCATAAAATAAATTGGCTCTTACACGAAGCAAGATAAGCAATATTGCCAAAACCCTTATCAGGAAAGGCGATTGGCAAATGATAATTTACTCCCCATTTATACATTTGATAAAAATTTACAGACTGGTAACCTCGTGAAAATGGAAATCCGCTTGAAAAACTGATCTGGTTCATACTGTCCTTTCGCAACAAGGCGCCATTTAAAACAATGCTGTGTGTTTTTGCAAATCCGGGGAAATAAAGATTTCCGTTTGCCATAAACTGAGATCCATTTACATTTTGAATCGCTGTTTTATAAGAAAGGGAAATGCGTTTGTGCAAAGGAAGGAAATATTTGTTGGGAAGCTTTTTGTATCTCATGGCTGAAAGATAAAAAATTATTGATATAACTATAGGTTGAAGATAAAGTGTCTTTATATTTTCCCCGGAAAGTTCCCTCGCTGTAAACATATTGCGAGCCAAAATTGAGATAAGTGAATGAACGGCCTTTGCTTAGATTCAAAGGAATATTAAAACCACCAAAAGGTTCCAATTGATTAAAGTGAACTAACTGCTGATGAAACAAAATGCTTCTGTCGATAAAATAATTTATCCCGCAGTTAAATAGGGAAACCAACCACCATAAGTGGCATTAAAAGAAAGTTCTTTATATTTTTCGGCCCGGTCATAAGTAAAGGAGAGATCAGATTGAAGTGTATTTAAAATATTTTCACCTACCAGGCTTAGGGTGTATTGAGGATCATTGATGGCAGGCTCAATGCTATGAAAATTAAAGAGCTTAAAAGTTTTGTGGTATTTGGTGACAGGCAAATGAATCATCGGGAACATTGTTTAATAAATCCGCGTTGGTTTTATCAATTGACGTGAAATTCCAAAATTAGAAATTTTTCTCTTCAAGTTGTCCTGTTGATATTTCCGTAAAACGAACGGTTGATTTTAAAGCTTTTTCAATCCGGTAACCTTCTGCTGTAAAGCGTTGTCCAGCCAATAAAATTGTTATTTACAAAAGGATGGTATTTCCCAATTCCTATCGAATGGCCAGCATCTGATCAGCCATAATTTTTGATCATGAAAAGTGTAGGCAAAAAGGTCGTCATTTTTTTTATAAGAATAAGAGAAGTAAAGGTGTCATTATAAATACAGGGGAAACCGGCCACATTATAAGTAAATGGCAACAGGTATTTCACTTCATTATTTTCAATATTGATTTCCGCCATTGACATTTTACCTTCCTGGTTTCTTACTGCTGAAATTATTTTTTGGTTGCCGTAAAATTTCGGATAGGTGTAAAAAAGTTTTTGAGGATTTGGCAGTTGCTTGAATTACTTTTCCTGTTTTTGCATCTAACCAGGCGAGAGATTGCAATTTCCTGCCGGAGGTTCATTTACCACAACTATTGTTTGCCCGTCTTCACTTATATCCGGTGAAAAATATTTGCTTTTTTTTGAAAGCGTTTGTTCTTTTCCGTTAGTAATATCAATAATTTTCAGATTGCTGTAATCACGATAGCCCCAGCGGATATCAGGCTGGTAAGAAGTGTATACAATTTTTCCGTTTCGGTAGCTGAAATAATCATTGAGTGTATAATCTTCGGTTCTTATTTTTTTAACTGCATTATCTTTTTGAATTACAAATTGCGGAATTTGTTGTGCTGGTGCTTTTTAAAAAAATGATGGATCCATCCTCAGTAAACGAAGGAAATTGTTCATTTTTAAATTTGCCTGATTTGCTTTTGTCCTGGAAGGTTTCGTTTCTTCAAATTCATTTTTAAAAAAATCAAAAGCGTTATTTCTGAAAGTGACATAATCAACGCCGGAATATTTTTTTATTGCATGTTGAAAAGGATAGATCAGGCTTTTATAAGCGGCCGCATCATGCGTTACATTTTTCCAAAAATCATCTCCGTATTTTTCACGCCCATAAGCGACCAATAAATAACCAAGGGCATAATGATCGGGCACAAAATCTTTTAATGATCCATTCCTTAATTTCATCCAACTGTAATTTTTTCCTGCTTTCCAAAGTGACCGGTAGGCATCAAAAAAGGCCGGTAAATTACCCCGTCCCTGGGCACTTAAATTTGTTTCATTATAAACCGCATCTCCTTCATAAAACCAGTTTGGAATAGCTGCATTATTGGCCAGTGCTATTCCTTCTTCGCCAAAAATAATTCCCATAATTTTGAAAGGCCGACATTAAAATTATTGTATTGTTCTACATGGCGGTATTCATGAATGGTAAGCTGGTCGGGCCACGGGAGGCTTCCCATTTCAAAACTGTTTTGCTGTGGCGTCAGATAAAATTCACTTCTGAAAGGCCCGAAGCGCTACATAAGCATTGGAAACAATTGTTTGATTTTGAAGAACAATATTTATTTTTTTTGATTGGTTGCCAATCGTTTTTTCAGTTGGTGTTTTGATATAATGAAATAATATTTGTGATTCTTTGTGCAACAGAATCAAGTCCTTGTGGAAAAATAACTCTTGATGAGAAGTATTGATTTGTTTCCATTTAATGGAAGGAGGATCTCCCGCAAATATTTGAGAAAAAGACCGGGTAAAGAGAAGGGTACAAAAAAAGATGAACAGGAATCTTCGTAAATAAAACATGCTGTCGTTTTCTAAAATAAAGATAACAAAATGTTTTATCGAATAACTTAGACCATTATCTTTAATGTTACAAAACTTTCTTTACCTGAAATAAGAATGGTGAAATTTTTTGTTAATTAATTTATACTTTTAAGATCGTTATTGTCGTTTTATAATGATAGTTTTCTTTTATAAGACCACCCATGAAAAAATTATTTACTTTTATTTTATCTGGCTTCACTGATACTTTGGCTTTTCCTGTAAAAAAACATTACAGAATCTTAGATCAGTCACTGCTGGAAAAATATTTTGAAAAGTATGTTATCGGAAATGATTTTACGGTAACTCTTGCCAAAGACAGCACTGCTGATCTTACTTCCGATGTATGATGATTATAAATTCGTTCTTTTGGAAACCGATCTTTATCATGGTCCGTTTAAAGGCTACCGATGGTTCAAATGAATATTACGGAACCTGGAGCACCAACAATGATTACAGCAAACTTGACATTTCTTTACCTGATTCAATTCCTGTATTCCCTTTCTTATCCCGCAGCTGGCGATTTACCAAAAAAGCAAATCCAACCTTAGAACTTGCTCCCTGGGGCGGTTCGGCGCCCTGTAGTGCTTCATATGACGCGCCAATGATTTTTCTTTTTGTTTAAAAAGTTGATAGTCATTTCTTTAATCCTTAGCAAAATTCAATACTTCTATTTGTGCTTATTCATGGCAATAAAACGAGGCTGATTTTCGTTTTTAAGAGGTTATAATTTTAGTGAATCCGGTTTTTTAAATATCCTATATCCTTGAAGACCCTAACCTTCTTTTATTATTTCAAAAGCCTCAAGACACCTGGCTTTATTTCTCCTTTTTATCTTGTCCGGATTTTTAGTTAAAGCACAATTAAAAGCAGATTTTAGTGCCTCTCCTACCGCAGGTTGTGCTCCCCTGGTAGTGCAATTTTCTGATTCTTCCTCAGCGGAAATCCTACGGAATGGAAATGGGATCTTGGCAATGGCACGACCTCTGTTTTACAAAATCCTTCAGTTGCTTATTTTGATCCCGGAAACTACACTGTAAAGCTCATTATTAAAAATTCACTTGGCGTTGATTCAGTAGACCAAAGGGCAATATATTACGGTTTATTCTTCTCCTGAAATTAATTTTAATGCATCTGATGTTACCGGATGTTTTCCATTAACTACGCAATTTACAGATTCGAGTGATTGCAGGAAGCGGAACAGTAAGTAAAATGGCAATGGGATTTTGGTGATGGGAATTTTTCGGATGTTCAAAACCCGCAGCACACTTATACTTCTGATAGGAACTTTAATGTTTCTTTAAAAGCCACTAACAGCTATGGTTGTGTTACTTCAAAAACAATAAAAGATTATCATTAATATCCAAACAGGGGTTAAAGCTGATTTTTCCAATTCAACTTCAAAAACGTGTAATGCTCCGGCAACTATTAATTTTATAAATAAATCTTCAGGCGTTGGCACTTTAAATTATCAATGGGATTTTGGTGATGGAAGCTACTTCCGCTGCAGCCAATCCTTCCCACACATACCTTCTTCAGGAAGTTATCACCGTTAGCCTTGTTGTAACAATTCAACCGGATGTACGGATACATTAATAAAACCAAAGTTGATCAATATTGGCAGTACCAAGGCTGATTTTGAAATTCCAAAATTAGTTTGTGCTGAAACTCCCGTAATTATTACCAATACAAGCAATCCTGTTCCGTCAGGCGCTTCATGGGATTTTGGCGACGGCACTTTTTCAGATTCGGTAAACGCAATAAAAGCCTTTAAAAAAGCGGGCAATTACACGATTAAGATGATAAGCAACAATGGCGCCTGTATGGATTCGGTTACCAAAACGCTAACCGTGTTGGCAAAACCTGTTATTGCTTTTTCAGCTTCAGATACAATTTCCTGCGAGCGCGCCTTTCAGTGTTAATTTTAAAATCAATCCTCCGGAACTACCAGTTTTACTAATCGAAATGCAGCTGCGCAAACTTATTACTGGGATTTTGGCGATGGTACCAATTCCGACCAGCAAAGCACCGTCACATACTTACACCAAAGAAGGAAGTTATACCGTAAAATTGTTCGTTACAAATGCTTCAGGTTGTACAGACAGCCTTGTAAAAACGGCTTATATAAGAATAAGAAGGCCGTCTGCTTCGATTAATGGATTACCTCAAAAAGGATGTGCTCCTTTGACTCATAAATTTTCTTCAACCGTTAATTCATTGGAACGAATAGCCGGCTATCATTGGGATTTCGGTGATGGAAATTTTTCTGATTCTGCAACACCTACCCACATATTATACTTCGCCGGGGGTTTATGATATCACACTTACTTACACGACGTCTGGCGGATGTGTTGATTCGGTTAAAAAGATAAAAGGAATTGTAGTTGGGCCAAAACCAGCCGCCAATTACATAGCTGATCCTTTGGATGCCTGTGCATTTAAAGAAATCAATTTTACAGACAAAACCAGCGGCAATCCAGACAAATGGGTTTGGTTTTTCGGAGATGGTGGCAGTGCTGTAAATCAAAACCCATCTCATTTATACAATGATACCGGCTATTTTTCCGTAACCTTAATCGCAATAAACAATGGTTGTGCGGACACGATTACCAATATCAACCAGGTGCATATTCATCCGCCGGTTGCCCGTTTTTCTTTTATGAAAACCTGTACTGTTCCGCGCCAGGCAATTTTCAATGATCAATCTATTGGCGCTGATTACTGGCTATGGGATTTTGGTGATGGCACCACTTCAACTGAACAAAACCCGACGCATGATTATCCCAACCCAGGAACTATATACAGTTTCATTAACCGTTACCAACCAGGCCAGCGGATGTTCGGAAACAAAAAGCACATACAGTTAGAATCATCGGGAAGTTGCCGGATTTTAATGTAAGCAATGCCGGATAACCTGCAGAAATACTCCTGTAACTTTTAATGCTATCAACAGCGATCCAGGCAATATCAATCTTATACACGTGGAAATTTGGCGATGGAACTTCCGTTTCCGATTCTTCTGGATTCACTAAGTCATCAATATGATCGGGCATCATGCTTATAATGTTACTTTGATTTTAAAGGATGTAAATGGTTGTTTGGATTCGATCACAAAACCTTTGGCCGTTACAAGTAAATGGTCCAACAGCCGTTTTTCATTCTACTGTAGCGGGAACTTGTCTAAATAACACCGTAACTTTTTTGACAGTTCTTATACGGATGGAACACATCCAATTCAGCAATAGAGTTGGAATTGGGGTGATGGAAAAACTGAAAATGATAATGCCGGGCCTTTTAATCATACTTACACTTCGCCGGGAAATTATACTGTTTCACTTGATTGTGACTGATACAAAAGGATGCGCTGATACCCTGAGAAAAACAAAGGCAATTATTATTTCAAAACCTGTGGCTTCTTTTACTGCTGACACACTTTCGTGCACCAGTCAACCCATAAATTTTGCGAATTCTTCTTCCGGTCCTTCATTGACTTACTCATGGGATTTTGGCGATGGAACTACGTCTACTCAAAAGAATCCTGTTCATCTTTATCCTGTTGAAGGAATTTATCCTGTCAGTCTTTCAATCAATGACAAATATGGCTGCAGCAGTTATGTTTCAAAGCCTGCCTATGTAAGAATCGGAAATCCGAAAGCAGATTTTACAGTCAGTGATACGCTTGGTACATGTCCGCCATTGATTGCCAATTTTACCAATAATTCAGTTAATTATTCCAGCTGGAAATGGGATTTCGGTGATGGAAGCAGTTCTACCGAGAAGAATCCTTCCCATTTCTATTCTACGGCTGGTACTTTTACTGCTGTTCTTACGATTTACAGCGTTTCGGGTTGTTCTTCGCAGAAAACACAGCAGATAAAAGTAAATGGTCCTTCCGGCGTTTTATCTTATACAAATAACGATGGGTGTAATCCATTTCAAACCACTTTCGAGGCGCACACGAAAAAGAATGTTTCTTTTGTTTGGGATTTTAGCGATGGAACCACGATTGCTACAAAAGATTCAAATGTCGTTCATACTTACACTACACCCGGAAAATATTTACCAAAGATGATACTGCAGGACGTAAATGGTTGCAAGGTTGCTGTCACCGGAAAGGATTCTATCAGCGTGTATGGAATCACCGCTTCTTTTGATCACAACGGAAAACTTGGTTTGCGATTCAGGATCAGTAAGCTTTGTCAATACCAGCATAACCAACGATGTGATCGCGAAATATTATTGGAATTTTGGTGACGGAACTACTTCAACCGCGCCACAACCGCAACATAATTATAATCGCCCGGGTTCTTACAAAACATCAGTAAAGGTGATGACACAAAAGGTTGTGTTGACTCAACCCAAAATCCTGAGCCGGTGATCGTGAACCGCAGCCCTAAAATTGTGATTAACGGCACTGCAGGCGCGTGCGTTCCTGCACATAATAAAATTTTCTGGCATCGTCTCCAATCCTGATACATCAACAGTTTCATGGAAATGGGATTTCGCTAACGGCAATACTTCCACGCAGAAAAATCCCGTAACTCAAACTTATGCCAACGCAGGAAACTTTACAGTTAAGGCAATTGGTTTCAGCAGCAATGGATGCAATGATACTGCATTAAAACCAATAGAAATTTATCCTTTACCGCCCGTGTTAACGATCGATGCAGACACGATTGTTTGTTACGGAGCATCCGAAACATTGCAGGTTTCCGGCGCGCAAAATTATTGTGGAGTTCTTCAAAATATCTTTCCTGCACAAATTGTGCTGCTCCTGTTTCTAGACCGGATTCTGCGATTCAGTATCAGGTAAAAGGTACCAGCAGCATGGATGTGTTTCATTTGATTCTATTTCACTGGTGGTGAAATATCCGTTCAAACTTACCTTTAGCAAGCCTGACACTTTATGTGAAGGCAGAGCGTACAAGTTTTTGCGCGGGAACTGAACAATATTCGTGGTACCCGCAACAGGTCTTGATAATCCTGCCAGTTCTTCGCCTGTGGCTTCTCCAACTACTACAACCACTACCAGGTGATCGGTTCTGACTAAAGGGATGTTTTAAAGATACCGCTTATGTTCCTGTTAAGGTTTACCCGATCCCGCAAGTAGATGCCGGTGCCGATCAAACGATTAATGTGGGAAAAGAAGTACTGAAATCGTGCCTACGATTTCGCATGATGTAACAAGTGTTGAATGGACATCCTTCCATCGGCATCGTTTCTCAGAATTATCCTTCAATAACCGTAAAACCGACTCAATCAATCGAATACACGTCCGCGCAAAAAACGAAGGGGGATGCATGGCTGAAGATAAAGTCTCCGTATATGTTCTCTGCAACAATGCCAACATTTTTGTGCCGAATACTTTTTCTCCAAATGGCGATGGTGTAATGATATTTTTTACCCGAGGGGAAGCGGCGTATTTAAAATCTTAAACTTAAAAGTATTCAACCGTTGGGGAGAAGTTGTTTTTGAAAAATCAAATTTCAATGCCAATGATGCCTCTGCAGGATGGGATGGAACTTTTAAAGGAAAGCTACTTCCGCCGGATGTATTTGTTTATATGTTGCAGGTAGTTTGTGATAACAATAGCACCCTCACTTTTAAAGGAAATATTGCGCTCATCAGATAATATAAAAACTCTCAAAACGTTAGAGAAAAAGAAATATCTCCTATGAAATCCGATATCTTCAAATCCATAATTGTTCTTGCTTTTGTTTGTTTCTTTCAAAATAAAGGAATAGCACAGGATATTCATTTCTCCCAGTTTTCTGAAACACCACTTCTCAGGAATCCGGCATTGGCAGGTATCTTCAGTGGTGATGTGAGAGTGCAGGGAGTTTTTCGTAGCCAATGGAGTTCGGTAACTGTTCCTTTTCAAACCTCATCTTTAAATGCAGAGTACAAATTGCCTGTGGGGCATGGCGATGACTTTCTTACCATCGGCGGCGCCATCCTTTATGATAAGGCGGGAACTATTTCACTTACTTCAACCAGCGTTCTTCCTGTTTTGAATTATCATAAATCTTTGAGCGAAGAGAGGAATATGTATTTGTCGGCCGGTTTTTCTGCAGGGATGGTTCAGAGAAAATTTGATCCGTCCAAGATGACGACTAACAGCCAGTATAATGGCACTACGGGAGATCCGACCCTGGCAACAGGAGAAAATCTGGAAGCCAATAATTTCTTATATTTTGACGGAAGCGCAGGGTTGAGCTTTAATTCCCAGGTTGGGAGCAACCCGGATGACAATCTTTATTTTGGTGTAGCTTATCATCATTTTAATAAATCAGCAAAAGTTTCTTTTTACAATGACGGAAATGTTACTATAGATCCAAAATGGGTTTATTCTGCCGGCTAAAGACAACTTTAAATGATTATGCTTATATGACTTTTTATGCTGACTATTCCATGCAGGGCGCTTATTCAGAAATAATTGGTGGAATGCTTTACAGTTATAAGTTAGATGCTTACCCTGATGATCCGCAATATATCATTTCAGGCGGAGGCTTTTTAAGATGGAATGACGCTTTTATCCCGATGGTAAAAATGGATATGAAGCCATTGACTTTTGGCGTATCCTATGACGTAAATATTTCTGCATTAAAAACTATCAGCCAGTCGCGCGGTGGTTTTGAACTTTCTCTTTCTTATCAAAAATTCCTTGACAGGGATAATTCTTCGAGCAATTCGGTAAGATGCCCGAGGTTTTAGAGTTTATAGTTTAGAGAGTTTAGGGTTTAGAGCTTTCGTCACTTCATCATTCAATATTCCTTGTTCAATATTCGATATTTATTTCAGGCCAGTAAACAAATAAATAATCGTGATTTTTATTTTTTTCGCACTAAACAGTAAACCAACAAAAAAGCAGAATTGGTATTTTCATTACTTCCTACCTTTAAAGCTGTCTTTTTAAGAATAAAAGTGAAAAATGAAAATAAAAGAGATTACTCAATATCTTGAAAGCATTGCTCCTCTTAGTTTACAGGAGTCTTATGATAATGCGGGATTAATCGTTGGCAACGGCGATATTGAATGCACCGGGCTAATAACCACATTGGATGTTACTGAAGAAGTAGTGGCAGAAGCGCTAAAAAAGAATTGCAATTTGATTGTGGCACATCACCCAATCATTTTTAAAGGGTTGAAAAAGTTAAATGGCAAAAATTACGTGGAAAGAACCGTAATTGCCGCTATAAAAAATGATATTGCCATTTATGCGATCCACACTAATCTTGATAATGTTTTAGAAGGAGTAAATCATAAGATCGCTGAAAAGTTAAAGCTTCAAAACTGTAAAACTCTTTTGCCAAAGGAAGGCACTTTGGAAAAATTAGTCACTTTTGCCCCTGTAAAAAATGCGGAAGGTGTGAGAGATGCTTTATTCAAAGCCGGCGCAGGAACTGTTGGCAATTACGACCAATGCAGCTTTAATGTGGATGGTTCCGGCACCTTCAGGGCAGGCGAAGGCAGCGATCCTTACGTTGGTAAAATCGGGAAGCAGCACACCGAAACAGAAACCCGGATCGAGGTGGTTTTTCCTTCATTTCTTAAGCAAAAAATGGTGCAGGCTTTAAAAGAAGCGCATCCTTATGAGGAAGTGGCTTATTATGTTCAGGCGCTAAAAAACACACAGGATAAGGTGGGAAGCGGGCTTATCGGTGAATTGCCCGATCCTGTTTCTGAAAATGAATTGTTAATCCTTCTAAAGTCGGCTTTCAATCTTTCGGTAATAAAACATACTCCTTTTTTGAATAAACCGGTCACTAAAATTGCCGTTTGCGGGGGAGCAGGAATTTTCCTTTTGCCAACCGCAATCGCAGCAGGTGCGCAGGTTTACATTACCGGCGATGTTAAATACCACGAGTTTTTTGATGCCGATCAAAGAATATTCCTTGCCGATATCGGCCACTATGAAAGTGAACAGTTTTCGATAGAACTATTAACTGATTTTTTGCAGGAAAAATTCAGTAACTTTGCCGTCCTAAAAACGGAAATTAATACAAATCCTGTCAATTATTTTACGTAAAGCAGGATGTAAAAAGCTCCGTTAAAATTAAAATTATCATATAAAATATGGCACAGGTTAAAGATTATTCTGTCGAAGAAAAACTAGCATCGCTTATAAAACTTCAAAAAGTTGACAGCAAATTAGACGGTATCGAGATTCTAAAAGGTGAATTGCCCATTGAGGTGAGCGATCTTGAAGATGAAATTGCCGGGTTAAATGCACGACTAAACAGGATTGAGGAAGAGATGAATGGAATGCAGCAGTTTATTGAAGATAAAAATGCTGCCATCAAAGAATCCCAGGAGCTTATCAAAAAATATGAAAAGCAAAGTGATAATGTGAAGAACAACCGCGAGTTTGAGGCGATCAACAAGGAAATTGAAATGCAAACCCTGGAAGTAAAACTCGCAGAAAAGCATATTAAAGATGCTACTGAAGACCTCTCTGAAAAAGCAAAACAACTCGAACTGGCCAAAAAAGCCATCGGCGTAAAAGAAGGTAACCTGAAGGGAAAGAAAAGTGAGTTGGAAAAAATTATAGAAGAAACTGATAAAGAAGAAAAACATTACAAAAAATTGCAGGATGCTGCCAGGGGTGCCGTTGACGAAAGATTATTGACCAGCTACGACAGGATCCGTAATAATTACCGCAACGGGCTTGCCGTTGTTCCGGTTGAAAGGGATTCTTGCGGTGGATGTTTCAACGCTATTCCTCCCCAGAAGCAGAGTGAAGTAAAACAACGCAAGAAGATCATTGTTTGCGAAAATTGTGGCCGTATTTTGGTGGACGACGATCTTGAAAGTTCTATTGAAGTAAAATAAAGTCAACTAATATAAAACATTGAAGGGTACTACACAGTGCCCTTTTTTATTTTGTAGCAGAAATAAGAAAAGGCCACCATTAAAAACAAGAGAATATTGTAATTTGCCATTTTATGCTGCAGCAGTTACATATACATAATTACGCCATTATTGATGCGCTGGAGATTCGTTTCTCAAGTAATTTAAATATTATTACGGGGGAAACAGGCGCCGGAAAAAGTATCCTGATGGGCGCGCTGGGTTTGATTTTGGGTGAAAGAGCCGATACTTCTGTTCTGCTTGATAAAGAAAAAAAATGTTTTATTGAAGGCATTTTCAAGACCAACTATTCTTCTGTAAAGGATTTTTTGATAAATAATGATTTGGATTGCGAACCGGAAATGCTGATACGGCGCGAGATTTCGGCAAACGGAAAATCACGCGCCTTTATTAATGATACGCCGGTTACACTTTCCCAACTAAAACAACTATCGCAGCTGCTGGTGGATCTTCATCAGCAGTTTGATACACTTGAATTGAACAATAACGATTTTCAGCGTGAAGTAATTGATGCTTTGGCCGGGAACGGGAAATTGATTGCAGAGTACCGGGAAATTTTTAAGAAATACAGAAGTGTGTTGCGCCAGCTTGAGCAGCTTAAAGAAGAGCAGTTGACAGCGAATAAAGAATTGGACTACAACCAGTTTTTATTTGACGAACTGAATGACGCCGGTTTTAAAGAAAATGAAATAGAAGAAATAGATGCGGAAATAAAATTGATGAGTAATGCTGAAAACATAAAATCCGTTTTGGCAGAAATTTATTTCCAGATGGAGGAAAGCGAGTTGCCTTTGGTGCAACAAATAAAATCTGTAAATCAAAAATTGCAAAGCCTGCAGAGATTGTATCCGGAGATTGAAAAATTAGGTGAAAGATTATCTTCTCTCCAGATTGAGTTGAAAGATATTGCTTCGGAAATTGACACAATAAATAGCAAAGTGAATTATGATGAAGAAAAGATCAACCAGCTGAATGACAGGATGGCTGTAGGTTACGCTCTTTTGAAAAAACACAATGTAAATACAACGGCTGAATTGCTTGAGGTGAAAAGCCGTCTTGAAAGTGAGTTGGAAAAAGTGACAAATCTTGCAGACGAGATTGCGGAAAAAGAAAAACAAACCAAGGAATATTTTGAAGATGCTTCGAAGAAAGCAAAAATAATTTCGCAAAGAAGGCAAAAAGAAATTGCGCCTTTTGAAGAAAAAGTGAATAAGCTTTTATCACAGGTAGGAATGCCCAATGCCAGGATCAAAGTAGAAATAAAGGAAGAAGAAAGTTTGAATTTATTCGGAAACAACACAATTGAGTTTTTGTTTAACGCAAATCTTTCATCGTCCAACCAGCAATTTGAACCGGTGCGCAAAGTAGCCAGTGGCGGGGAGTTGAGCAGGCTGATGCTGAGCATAAAATCACTTGTTGCAAAAAGTGTACAGCTTCCAACGTTGATCTTCGATGAAATCGATTCAGGAATAAGTGGTGAAGCCGCCCGGCAGGTTGGAATTATCATTAAAGAACTTTCATCGGCTCACCAGGTGATTGCCATTACGCACCAACCGCAAATCGCGGCAAAAGCCAACACGCACTTTTTTGTGTACAAAGAAATCAAAGAAGATAAGATCATTACTTCAATTAAAACATTGGATGCTGATGAAAGAATAACGGCAATAGCCACAATGCTTAGTGGTAAGAAGCCCACCGCTGCTGCGTTCGAGAATGCAAAGGAAATGATCAGTAATTAATGTGAAAATGTGATAATTAGCTAATTAGCCAATGGAAAGGCAATACGGAAATAAAATAAAAAACAGCACTCTTTGTTTGTTTACTATGACAGCAAAAGCAATATACCATATAAGTAATTAATGTGAAAATGTGATAATTAGCTAATTAGCCAATGGAAAGGCAATACGGAAATAAAATAAAAAACAGCACTCTTTGTTTGTTTACTATGACAGCAAAAGCAATATACCATATAAGTAATTAATGTGAAAATGTGATAATTAGCTAATTAGCCAATGGGGGGCAATACGGAAATAAAAAAAAAACAGCACTCTTTGTTTGTTTACTATGACAGCAAAAGCAACATAACCATGTGACAATAAAATAATAAAAACTTACTTTGTAAAAAAATAGAAATCTATGTCGTACAATTTATTGAAAGGTAAAAAGGGAATTATTTTCGGAGCGCTTGATGAAAGATCAATTGCGTGGAAAACAGCGTTGGAATGCCATGATGAAGGCGCAGAAATTGTTTTAACCAATGCGCCTATCGCCATGCGAATGGGGGAGATCAACAAACTTGCCGAAAAAATAAATGCGCCCGTTATTCCGTGTGATGTTACCAGCAATGATGAAATGCTTAATTTAATTACAAAATCAAAAGAACATTTTGGCGGCAGCTTTGATTTTATTTTGCACTCTGTTGGTATGAGCATTAACATGCGCAAAGGAAAGCCTTACACTGAAATTGATTACGGGTTTAATCAAAAAACAATGGATATTTCGGCGACCAGCTTGCACAGGTTGCTAGCCACCTGTTATAAAGTTGATGCCTTAAAGGAGTGGGGGAGCGTGGTTGCACTCACCTATATCGCGGCACAGCGTGTATTTCCGGATTATAGCGAAATGGCTGATGCAAAAGCTTTGCTTGAAAGTATTGCAAGAAGTTTTGGCTATCATTATGCAATCAAAAACAAAGTAAGGATAAATACAGTGTCACAATCTCCAACAAGAACTACAGCAGGAAGCGGTGTAAAAGGATTTGATGGTTTTATCAATTACGCTGAAAAAATGAGTCCGCTAGGTAATGCCACGGGTGAAGATTGTGCGAAGTATGTAGTTACACTTTTTAGCGATCTTACGAAATATGTTACCATGCAAAATCTCTTTCACGACGGGGGGTTTTCTTCAACCGGCGTTACGGTAGATGTAATAGAACAAATGGAGAAATAGCCACAATTTGATATATCCACAAATAACAAAACCGTCCTTAACAGACGGTTTTACTTTCTATCTAAAGAAGCAATTGCTTCTGGTTAATTAACTTTCTTTTGACTAATATTCGTCTTCATTGAAAAAGAAATCTTCCTGGCTGGGATAATCCGGCCAGATATCTTCGAGGCTTTCATAAATGTCACCGCCCTCATCTTCAAGCTCCTGTAAATTTTCCACTACTTCTAACGGGGCTCCACTGCGGATAGCATAATCGATCAACTCATCTTTCGTTGCTGGCCAGGGCGCTTCTTCGAGGTGTGAGGCAAGTTCTAATGTCCAAAACATATTATCTTATCTTTTTATTTTCATGATAAAAAATTAAAAAACGGTTTCCTAATTTTCCGCAAATGTAAAAGTTATATTGAGAAAACCAAATATTGTTTTTTAACAGCTGATTTAACTGTAGATACGGATTTTTTAAGGATAATATTGCATTCGGGGGATTTATTTTTTTTTAATTTTTCAGTTTCAATTTTACATTTACATTTAAGTATGTTAAAAGCTACAGATATTCATAAAAATTACGGGTCGCTGGAGGTCTTAAAAGGAGTAGACCTGGAAATTTCAAAGGGAGAGATCGTGAGCATAGCAGGTTCTTCAGGCGCCGGAAAAAGCACTTTGTTACATATTTTAGGTACGCTTGACCTGGCTGATAAAGGGAAAATGATTATTGATAACGTGAATGTGAGCCACTTAAAAGGCAAAAAGCTTGCCGCCTTCAGAAATGAGCATATTGGCTTTGTGTTCCAGTTTCATCATTTACTTCCTGAATTTTCTGCAATAGAAAATATCTGTATACCCGCATGGATTGCAGGAAAGAAAAATAAAAATGTTGAAAAAAGAGCCACTGAGTTACTTGAATTATTAAACCTTAAAGACCGTGGTGAACATAAGCCGGGAGAACTTTCGGGGGGAGAACAACAGCGTGTTGCCGTAGCAAGAGCGTTGATCAATAATCCCTCAGTTGTGATGGCCGACGAGCCAACCGGTAACCTGGATTCTGCCCATGCAAAAGAATTGCATAATTTATTTATCGACCTGCGAAACCGCTTTCAACAGACCTTTTTAATTGTCACTCATAATGAAGAACTCGCGCAACTCAGCGACAGGCTGCTTCATATGAAAGACGGGAAAATAATTAATTGACAAGCCCTTAGAACAAATATGAAAAAAGCCCTTCTCACCGTATTTCTATTAATCTGCTCCAATACATTTATGACGCTTGCCTGGTATGGCCACCTGAAATTGAAGGAGATGAATAAACTTGTGGGTGTGAGCCTTTTTTTAGTGATTTTAGGAAGCTGGGGAATCGCATTTTTTGAATATCTTTTCCAGGTGCCGGCTAACAGAATTGGTTTTGATGAAAACGGAGGTCCGTTTTCTTTATGGCAGTTAAAAATAATCCAGGAAGTGATCACTCTTTCTATATTCGCAACCTTCATGCTTTTCTTCTTTAAAGATTCACCACTACGATGGAATCATTTAGTCGGGTTCGGATTATTGATACTCGCGGTCTTTTTCCTTTTTAAAAAATGAAATCACTGTTATTTGTTTGTTTACTTTATTGAGCATATGCGTTACTGTTATCTCCTGGATTAAAAAAGGAGACTAAGACGGTTTTCCCATTACCTGTTCCGGCAAAACAAAGTTTCTAAGCTTTTGCCTTTTTCATTTTTTAAATTTTACTTTGCCTGATAATTTTAAAATAATGATAAAAGATAAAATTTTAGTGATTGGCGCTTGTGGCCAGATAGGAGTGGAGCTCACGTTGGAGCTAAGGCGAATTTATGGTGGCGCCAATGTAGTTGCTTCAGATCTGCGTGCGGAAAACGAATTGCTGAAGGGTACAGGTCCTTATGTGAGCCTTGATGTCATGAACAAGGAAATGCTGCATGTTCAGGTGATCCGGCAAAATATTACACAGATATATTTGCTGGCGGCGATCCTTTCGGCCACCGGGGAAAAAAATCCTAACCTCGCCTGGAGCCTGAATATGACAAGCCTCTTAAATGTGCTTGAAATTGCCAAAGATGAAAATGTGCACAAGGTTTACTGGCCCAGCAGCATCGCTGTTTTTGGCCCGACTTCTCCAAAAATCAATTGTCCGCAACAGACCGTGATTGAACCGACAACTGTCTACGGTATCAGCAAATTTGCGGGTGAATTTTGGTGCAATTATTTTAGCCATCGTTTTGAAATTGATGTCAGAAGTCTTCGTTATCCCGGCCTGATAAGCTATAAAAGCGAACCTGGCGGTGGAACAACAGACTATGCGGTGGAAATTTTTCATGAAGCAATTGAGGAAGATCATTACGATTGTTTTTTAAAGGAAGACACTTATTTACCAATGATGTATATGCCGGATGCTATAAGGGCCACCATTGAAGTGATGGAAGCACCGGTTGAAAAAATTTCTGTCCGTACTTCTTATAATATTTCAGGTGTTAGTTTTTCACCAAAAGAAATTGCTGCCGAAATTAAAAAACACCTTCCTGGTTTTACCATTTCCTATGCACCTGATTATCGCCAGCAGATAGCCAAAAGCTGGCCGCAAAGCATTGATGATTCGGTAGCGCGGAACGACTGGGGCTGGAAACCAAAATATGACCTTGCCTCTCTTACCAGGGATATGATCGAAAACCTTGAGAAAGAGAATTTTCGAAAATAGATATATAAAATCAAATTATTATATATTTGTATCGTGATTTTTTGAATTATTCAGAAATCACTCAAAACTATTTTTTAATTAAAACTAAGAAAAATGAAAAAGCTAATTTTTGTTTTTGCCATTGTTGGATTTTCAACTTTCAGTGCCAAAGCACAGGATGATGCAAAACCAACCAAATTTAGTATTGCAGCCAATGTTGGTATTCCTACTTCAACTGGTTTTTCTTTTGCTTACGGGGCAGATCTCCAGGCAGATTTTGGTGTAGCTTCAACTACTTTTATCACTGTAAGCGGCGGCTATCAAGGCTATTCGTGGAAAGGGGGAGGCGGAACTACCGGTGTTATTCCCTTGCTTGCAGGTGCAAAGTTCATGTTTGGAGAGGCTAACAAAGTGTACGGGCATGCTCAGTTGGGTTATGTCGTTTCTACCGTATCCGGAGGAGGAGGCGCTTTTGCCTATGCTCCAAGTATCGGATATTATGTGAGCCCGAATTTTGATATTGCGCTTAAATACCTGGCTTACACTAAAAACGGGTTTACGAATGGATCTGTGAACCTACGCTTTGCATACAATTTTTAATCTTTGCAGTGTCTACAGCAAAAAAGCTTCCTGTCGGGAAGCTTTTTTTATAATCACGATATACATTTTAGGAGCTCAGTAAACAAATAAATACTCCGAATTTTTATTTTGCTTAGAAATTCAAAACATCTTTCATCGAAAAAATTCCTTTTTTATCAGCAATAAATTCCGCGGCTAAAACAGCGCCTTCAGCAAATCCTTTACGGTTATGAGCCGTATGGATAATTTCAATATCATCAATGGCAGAAAAATATTTTACAGAGTGCGTGCCCGCCACTTCATCTATTCTTTTACTGATAATTGAAAGTTCGTCTTCATTTTTACTTTGATCGTTGACCCATTTATCTTTTTTGCCAGACACTTCAATGATTTGTTCGGCAAGGGTTATAGCCGTTCCGCTTGGAGCATCTTTTTTTTGGGTGTGATGAATTTCTTCGAGCGTTACATCATACGAGGGATGTGGCTTTATAAGCGATGCTAATTTTTTATTTAATTCAAAAAATATATTTACTCCGACGCTAAAATTGCTTGCATATAAAAAGCCGCCTTCGAGTTCTTTGCATTTATCTTCAACGATTTTCAGATTGATTCAGCCAACCCGTGGTACCACACACAACCGGCACATTTTCTTCAAGGCAAAATAAAATATTTTGAACAGCGCTATCGGGGTTGGTAAATTCAATGGCCACATCGGCTTTTCGAATATTTTCTTTGGTAAGATCTTCCAGGTTTTGATCGTTTATTTTCAAAACAATTTCATGTCCTCTTTTTACGGCGATTTCTTCGATAGCATGCCCCATTTTTCCGTATCCCAGTAAAGCTATTTTCATTTTAAAAATTAAGAGTTCAAAAATAAGAATTAAGTGTTAAGGAAGAGGAAGTGCAGGTTTTTCGACTTTTATCTTTAAAAAAGAAAACCAACGAAACGCCTGCATTATTAGTGCAGAGATTCGGGCGCAATTTCATACCAATATCGGGTGATACATCAAAAGCTTTCAAATGAGCGTCAACGGTGGCATCTACCACATTTAATCCCCAAAGGATAAGAAAAGCCAAAACGGAATAATCAATATTTTGCCTGAAGGCATTCCTATTCACCCGGAGAAATTGGGTGGAGAAGTATCGGAATTCCGGTGCGACCAACAAACTATCTGCAGACGTTCCGGATGCGCGTAAAATGACTGCCTCACGCAATAACCGGTACGTCTTCAAATTGTAAAAAAACACACCGGCGCTGATTCCCAATGCTCCATAAATGATCGGGATTTTCCAATACTTTTTATTGTACCATTGTCCCCAGCCCGGCAGAATTGCGGAACGCAAGCATAGCTACTTTCGGATTATACTTTACCGCTGGTATCAAGTGCAAGCACATTTTTTTTGGATGAACCGGTTGACTGACTGTTACAATAACTGTATCGCTTTTTTGTACCTGTTGTTTCAAATGCAAAGTATCCGTCAAGGACGGGAGGTATCGGGGCGGTGCCACATGAATGGTATCTCCTTTTTGCTGCGCAAAAATGGCTGTTCCCGGCAATAAAAGGAGAAAAAACAGAATGATAAAAATGCCTGAACGTGCCATAATTAATCTACCGAAACCTGCATCTTATCTAAAAGTGAACTCAATTCTTCGATTGAAAAGTAATCAAAAGTGATGCTGCCGGTTCCTTTTTTACTGTGTGTCATTTTCACTTTTGTGCTAAAATGTGATGCTAAATTATCTTCAATTTTTTTCAACGAAGGTGGTAGCGTGGTTTTTACAGAATTATTAACAGCGGTTTTTGGAGCATACAAGGCGTCTTACCAAATCTTCTGTTTGCCGTACAGAAAGCTCTTTACTTCTGATTTCATTAAAAATATACAATTGTTTATCCACAACATCTACATTGATAAGCGCTCTTGCGTGGCCCATACTTATAGTTCCGTTTCGAACTGCCGCTTGAATATCGGGCGGCAATTTTAAAAGGCGAATGTAATTGGTGACGGTACTTCTTTCTTTTCCCATGCGTTCTGCAAGCTGGTCGTGGGTGTAATCCAGTTCTTCCATCAGTTGTTTATAACTAAGAGCAATTTCAATAGCATTTAAATCTTCGCGTTGAAGATTTTCCAGCAAAGCCAGTTCAAGAATTTTGGAATCTTTTACATCCCTGATGTAAACGGGAATATCTGTCAGACCGGCGATTTTCGCGGCGCGAAATCTTCTTTCGCCAGCGATGATCCTGTATTTGCCGCCGGCAGTTTTTGTAACGGTTATAGGTTGGATAATATCGTGGATTTTTACAGAAGCCGCCAGTTCACTTAACGCAGTTTCGTCAAAATCATGGCGCGGTTGCTCTGGATTTGCTTCGATCTGGTTTAGCGGGATCCTGGTTTTGGCAAAATTGGTTTTGTCTGAAGAATCTTTTATCAGGCTTTTTTCGGTTACCGAAAGATCTGTATCAATATTTTGTAAAAGTGACCGGATTCCTTTTCCTAATGCCTCTTTTCTGTTGGGTGTACTTTTCATTTATTATAAGAATAATTTTATTCAAAATCTTAAGGGTGTTCCAATACTTTTTCTGACTGGCTCATCTTTGTCATATTATTTTTTTGCAATACTTCTTTGGCAAGATTCAAGTAGTTAATGGCGCCTTTGCTGTCTGCATCATATAAAATTGCGGGTTTACCGAAACTGGGCGCTTCACTTAATCTTGTATTGCGATGAATTACGCTGTTAAAAACGAGTTCATCAAAATGATGCCTCACTTCGTTTACCACCTGGTTGCACAAACGCAACCTTCCATCATACATCGTCATTAAAAGCCCTTCAATTTGTAATTGTGTATTGAGCCTGTTTTGAACGATTTTAATAGTATTCAATAATTTTCCTAAACCTTCCAATGCAAAAAATTCGGCCTGGACCGGCACCACCACACTATCGGAGGCCACCAAAGCATTTACGGTGATCAAACCGAGCGAAGGTGAGCAATCAATTATAATAAAGTCGTATTGATCCCGAACCGGGTTTAACACGTTTTTTAAAACACTTTCCCGATCGGGGTAATTGATCATCTCAATTTCAGCACCCACCAAATCGATATGCGACGGCATGAGGTCCAGGTAAGGGATTTCAGTTTTTAAAATCACGTCTTTTGCCGGTGTTTCGTTAACCATGCAATCATATAACCCGGTGGTTATGTTGTGCAGATCAAAGCCAACGCCCGTAGTAGTGTTTGCTTGCGGATCGGCGTCTACAAGCAGCGTTTTGAATTCCAGCACAGCAAGACTTGCGGCAAGATTGATGGCAGTTGTGGTTTTGCCCACTCCGCCTTTTTGATTTGCAATTCCTATAATTTTTCCCATAATTCCTTTTCGGTTAACATTCCTTTACTTACAACTGAAATAAAAATTCTGCCTGTTTGTTGGTTTACTGTTTTAGAATTTAAAACAATGACAGCAATGATTAACTTTTTCGTTTTTCGGCAAAAAACTTATTTTAATTTCAGAATTATAAGCCATATTGGCAAATTTAATTATTAGGCATAATATTCTCGCATATTCTGCAGCTGAAAAAGCATTAATTAATCCCCTAACTTCTAACAATTTGTTATTTCTGCAAATGATTGAAGGCAAAAGCAATTAATTTTATACTATGTACACGATTATAAGCGGTACCAACAGGGATGGAAGTCATACCGAAAAAGTAGCGCGTCAATATCAGGAAATATTAAAGAACAAAAATATCGAGGCTGAACTTTTCTCACTAAAAGGCCTGGATGTGCTCAACCGTAATGATGCTATAAAAAAAGCGGAAACTGAAATTCTGATCCCCACTCAAAAATTTATTTTTATTATTCCGGAATACAACGGGTCTTACCCGGGCGTTTTGAAAGCGCTTATTGATAACAGCGATATCAAAAAGGTATGGAATTATAAGAAAGCGTTGTTAACCGGTGTGGCCACGGGGAGAGCCGGAAATCTTCGCGGGATGGATCATCTCTCAGATACTTTGCATTATATGAAGATGAATGTTTTTTATAATAAGCTTCCAATCTCTGTAATTGACAAAGTAATGGACGCCGAAGGGCATTTTAACGACCAAACGATGGAGGCTATCAATTACCAACTTGATGAATTTATTGATTATTAAAGCCCTGAAAATTTTTTAAAATTATGCGTACACCTGTGGGAATTTCCGTCATTGTCTCGATTATGATCCTCCTGGATTTTTATGTTTTTTCTGCCTTGCAATCTGTAAGCGCATCTGCCTCTGAAAAAACCAGAATGATCATTTACGTTCTTTACTGGACGATCGCCATTTTAGCAATCGCCGGTTTGGTGTTGTTTGTTTTTACTGATGCCACTTTTATGTCTAAAAAAGTGAGAACGTATCTTTTTGCCACAATACTTGCTTTTGTATTTTCTCAGTTAGTTTCCACTGTTTTTTTTATGGTAGACGATTTAAGGCGCATTGTCCAATGGATTGTACAAAAAGTATTTTCCGGAAAACAGGATTTAGCGGAAGTGCAGGGAGATACCATTCCGCGTTCTGTATTTCTCAACTGGATTGGGCTTGCCGCGGGAACCACTTTATTCGGCAGTCTTATTTATGGATTTACCAATAAGTATAATTATCGTGTAAAGCGTATCAAACTTGCATTTGATAATTTACCGGATGCTTTTAACGGGTTGAAAATCGTTCATTTCAGCGATGTTCATTCGGGTAGTTTTATGAATAAAAAAGCAGTGGAAGAGGGCGTGCAGAAGATCATAGATCAAAAGGGAGATTTGGTAATTTTCAGTGGTGACCTTGTTAATGACAGGGCAACTGAAATGAATAATTATTTGAATGTCTTTAATAAAATTAAGGCACCGATGGGCGTGTATTCCACCTTTGGAAATCATGATTACGGCGACTATGTGAAATGGCCGTACGATGGCGTGACGCAACAGGAAAATTTAGTCCATTTGGCAGAAGTTCATAAACAGCTTGGATGGAATCTGATGATGAATGAGCACGCGTGTACTTGAACAAGGTGGAGACAAAATTGCATTAATTGGAATTGAGAACTGGAGCGCTAAAGCGCGTTTCCCCAAACACGGTGATATGAAAAAAGCGCATGCAGGTGCTGAAAAATATCCTTTTAAAATTTTGATCAGTCACGACCCAAGCCACTGGGATGCGCAGGTGAGGCCCGGTTATCCCGATGTGGATCTTACGTTAAGCGGGCACACACATGGGATGCAATTTGGCGTCGAAATTCCCGGTTTTAAATGGAGCCCGGTTCAATATTTTTACAAAGAATGGGATGGCTTGTATGAGGAAGGCAGGCAAAAGCTGTACGTAAACCCGGGCTTTGGTTTTATCGGTTATCCAGGCAGGGTAGGAATTTTACCGGAAATAACGGTTATCGAGTTGGTTAACAGTTAATGCCAAAAATTGAAATCCGGGAAAGAACAATTATTTATTGACTTTGACGTTTTCGTTTTTTTGTCTGGAACCAATATTATATATTTACATACCCTTTTAAAATAAACATCGACCATCCGTTGTAAAAAATAAATTGAATTAATAAACCAAAACGCAACCATAATTAAATCGAATGAAAAAAATCCTTTTACCTCTTATCATCTTCTCCTTTACTTTACTTTCATATAATGCATCTTCCCAAACGAAAGCCGTTACCGAAACCGGGGATGAGGTAATTTTATATAGTAATCATACATGGAAATACTCTAATGAGTTTAAGAGTGAAAAAAGTTTTATAAAATCTAACGGAGCTATTTTTACTAAAGATAAAGGGGCAACTTTTTTATTGAAAAGTAATCATGTACACCTTGGATTTTGGCTTGATCCTAAGGCATGGGCTTTTGAAAAAGCTACCAATAATGCAGATGCTGAGTATGAACTAACAAAAAGAAATTCTTCGCTTAATGCGGTGATAATAACCGAAAAAGCAGGAATACCATTGGAAAGTCTTAGAGACGTTGTGGTAGAAAATGCAAAAAGCGTTGCACCTGATTATGAAATTCAAAATCAGGAATACAGAATGGTAAATGGACTGAAAGTCCTTTACCTGCAGGCTTCGGGAACTGTTTCAGGAATACGTTTTGCATTTTACGGTTATTACTTTTCTGATTCTACCAGTTCAATGCAATTTGTAGTAACCGGCTTTGCTGCTACACAAAAAGAAGATCAGAAGCAAGCAGAGAACTTACTGAACGGAATAGTTGTTTTAAAAGCCCAAAGTAAGGATAAAGAAATGGCTACTTCTGATTCAGTTGTTCAGGGTTCACTTTCTTCTAATCATAATTGCAAACGTTTTTTTGCCGGCAAATGGAATTATACTGCTGCCAACCAAAAAATATATGTGGAAAGAACTTTGACTAAAACCATTGAATACTTGGACAAATATACTTTTGAGTATGATAATGTCTGGATTAACGATTGCGAATATGATCTCATTTTTAAGAAAACAACTATGCCCAGTTATAATCTTGAAAAACCCGGTGAAAAAATTCACGTAAATATCCTAACTATTGATAAAGACATCATGCGATACACTTCTACTTTCAGGGGACGTAACATAAATGGAGAAATGTATAGAGAAACCAAGCAATAAATTAAGTAGTTATTTTTTGAACCACTTTAATTCTTCTAAAACTTGTTTTTCCACATCATGCTCTCTACGGGTTTATCCGGCTGATGGCTGTACTTCGCATTCTTTTTTGAATCATAAGAAACTTCCACTTCTCCTTCCAATGGAAAATAAATAAGTTGACCGATGGGCATTCCCGCATAAATTCTCACAGGGATTTTGCACGAAATTTCCAGAGTCCAGTGGCCACAAAAACCTACATCGCCTTTTCCGGCTGTTGCATGAATGTCAATCCCGAGGCGTCCTGTAGAAGATTTTCCCTCAAGGAATGGAACGTGAGCATGTGTTTCTGTGTATTCATCCGTTACGCCGAGGTACAATTCGTTTGGTTGCAGAACATATCCTTCTTCAGGGATTTCAAAATGTTGAATTTCGTTGTGCTTTTTTGCATCAAGTATTTTGTCTTTATAAACAGCAAGGTTTTTCCCTAAATGAACATCATAACTGTTGCTGCCTAATTTTTCGCGATCGTATGGTTTGATGATGATGGTTTTCTTTTCAATTTCTTCCAAAATTCTCTTATCAGATAAAATCATTTAATTGCGGTTATTTTTATGGTTGCAAAATAATTCATCAATTTGCAAAAAGACACATAATTTTTTGTTCATGCCCTTGTTTTATCAACATAATATCAACGAAAATACCAAACTGGCTGTTTGGCACATCACGGAAAATGAAAATTTTTTTTTGGAAAAAGTACCATTCAAACTGCCGTTTCTCATCCTCATAAGAGATTGCAACATCTCGCCGCGCGGTATCTTTTGGAAGTTGCTGCAACCCGGTTTTCCTTTTCATATGATCGAGATCGCTGATTCAAAAAAGCCTTTATTGGTCGACGACGAATTTCATTTTTCTGTTTCTCATTGCGGGGATTTTGCGGCGGCAATCGTGAGTGAAAACAAACAGGTAGGAATTGACGTGGAATTAGTTACTCCAAAAGTGGAGCGCATCAAAAATAAGTTTTTAAATCAAGGATGAGATTGACCTTTTGCCGGAATGCAATACAAAATTTCTGACACTTTGCTGGAGTGTAAAGGAAGCAATTTATAAATGGTATGGAAAAGGGCAAGTTGATTTTAAAAATAACATGATCATTGATAAATTAGTTTATGGACACAAAGAAGAATTTATAAAAGCGCATTTTAAAAAAGAGGAAAGAGCTGATCTTACAATTGAATTCAGGTTTTTTGAAAGCCTTTGCCTGGCGTGGGTTTAAAGTAAAGTAAAAAACTGTTTTATTTCTTCGTCCACTACGGAACGGTTGTGCAAAAGCTACTATCAATGTCATATCTCGGAAGATACCAGGAACCATCGTGATCGCCGGTAACGTTCCCGTGAAAATGCACGATTTCATTTCCTTCGGGGAAAGCTACCACAGTAGTAACGTAAAAAGTAGGATAAACAAAACTGTCCAAAGTTGGTGTGACCAAAATGGTACCACATCTCATTTTGCTTCCTGGTGGATCTGTAGTTTTCTCATCACCGGATTTTGTTTTCGTGCATCCTAATCCCGCGGTAATGATAATTAGTATAAGCAGTATTTTTTTCATTCAAATTATTTTGGATAGGTCTGTTTGTAAAATTCTATTGATTCATTGATAATATTAAACGCTATCTCTTTTTCCTGGAAATCGTTTATTTCAACTTTTTTATGTTCAAGTACCTTGTATTGTTCAAAATAGTTTTTCATCACTTTAAAAATGTGAGGTGGTACTTCATCCAGGCTTTTTATATAATTCACCGTTGGGTCATGAACCGCAATAGCAATTATTTTATCATCAATCATATCAGAGTCTATCATTTGCATATTACCTATCACCAACGCTTCCACCAAACACAAAGGCTGGATCGGTTCAGAACACATCACTAAAATATCCAGTGGATCGCCATCTTTACCAAGAGTTTGAGGAATAAATCCGTAGTTTACCGGGTAGTGAAATGACGAATAAATGATTCGGTCAAGTTTCAGCAGGCCCGTTTTTTTATCTATTTCATATTTCGATTTTGAGCCTTGTGGAATTTCAATGAGCGCATTTACGATTTTCGGCGCTTCTTCGCCGTAAGAGGCGCCATGCCATGGGTGTAAAACGTACATACTTTTAGTTTTATTATTTTTTTAAATCTGAATTTTGTATTCGGATTTCGGGTACTATTCTTTTCCTGAACGGTAACGTATCACTTCCGCTTTTTCCATCGTTATCAATCCGCCTGATTTTGATTCTTCAAAAAGTTGTTCGACGGTTTTTATAAAATCATTTATTTTTTCGAGCGTGTCAACTATTTCAACAATTATAGGAAGGTCTGAAGAAATATCAAATAATTTGGCTGTATGGATTTTACTGTTTGCTCCAAAACCCATAATTCCCCGGGTGACCGTTGCCCCTGAAAGTGATTGTTTTTTTGCTTCAAAAACTATTGTTTCATAAAGCGGTTGTCCATGATGTTTGTCTGATTCTCCAAGAAAAATGCGCAGAAGTTTCGCGTTGGGATCATTAATCATTTTATAAATATTTTATTAAAGATATTCCTCCAAAAGTGGCTGCCAGGCCAAAGATAACGCTACAAGCTACGTAAGAAAATGCGGCAACATACTCCGCATCGCGAAGCATGCTCACGGTTTCATTTGAAAAGGACGAAAAGGTTGTAAATCCACCCATAATACCTGTTGCCAAAAAAAGCCTCCAGGTTGGTGAAACATTTCCTTTATCGCTAAAGGCGTAGATAACGCCGATCAAAAAACAACCTAAAATGTTCACGCATAAAGTACCATACGGAAAAGTGGAAAGAAACTTATTTTGAATAAAGAGGCTAATGAGATATCGTGAAACACCCCCGATAAAACTTCCTAATCCAATGGCCAGTATAATTTTCATTCTTAAGATTTACGCTTTAAAAACATGTTTATTTAATTGTCGCTGAAAGTATATTTAAAATCAACCAGCCAGTTCTTATTTTGTTTTACCAATTTAATTTTTGACGGTTTATTTTTAAAACTATTCGTGTAATAAAGTATGTCAACTGAATCAGATTTTGCTATAAGAGAATCGACGATAATATTTGCTTCGCTGTAGCCGCGCCTGGTTTCTGCATCAAGCTTTGTATTAAAATCTTCTAATCCCTGGAAGTATTCCATATTGGTACTGTCTTTCAATAGATATTTTTCCGCGACTTTATAATCGCCTTTTAGCGAAGCTTCAATAAAGCCCCTACCGGAAGTAAGTGGGTCGCTTTTGTCAACATTTACATCATTACTGCAGGATGTTGTAAAAAAGAGAATTACACAGATTATAATGAAAGCGTGTTTCATTTTTTGTTTTGCGGATGAAGGTAAATATCTTTGAGTTCAAAATAAAAAAAACACCTCGTAGAAGGTGTCTTTTTATCGGATTGGAACAATTTTTTTGTTGCGTTATTAATTACTGTCGTTCATATCACCTCCCTGTTGCATTCTTTGCATATTGCTCATCGCACTATCCATCCCTTCCATGATTTTTGCACTGTCCATATTTCCTAATCCTTTAAACCGTGTTCCTGAATTTTTTTATTAGCCATTTCCATTAGTGTCGACATGTTGAAAGCTACTTTCCAATCTCCTTTTTCTTTTTTCAAAAGAAAATCTGTTGATTCATTTGTTTTTAAATCTGTTACCGGAACAGTTGCTTTATCGCCCTCAATTACCGCCGATCCTATTTTCATATTCTTGACCATTTCCATCATTTTATCTGCATGATCGCCCTGGTTCATGTTTTGTATACTTTGCATTCCCATCTCCATCAAGCTTATCATACCGTCGCTGTCTTGTGTGGCAAAAGTTTTAGCTTTTGTAAAATCTTTTTGAGACAACGCCGTTAAAAAACTATGTAGTACTTCTTTTGGGTCTCCTTTTCCTGCAGATTTACAACCGGAAAGAATAAATGCGAACACAGTAACAGCTAATACGATTATCTTCTTCATACGATTTTGTTTTAATTATTCGCCAAAAGTAAATTTTATTTTAAAAAGCCGTGATACCGCCAATATAAAAAGGCGGCATTTGTGCCGCCTCTAAAAAAGTTTGAAATTGTTATTTCAAATCCTGAAGTTCTTTTAATTTTTCTTTATCGTATGCTTTGATAATAGCCTTAACCAATTTGTGCCTTACCACATCTTCCTCATCAAGCACTACATGACCTATCCCATCTATATTAGAAAGAATTCTTACGGATTTTTCAAGCCCACTTTTTACTTTTGGGGGAAGATCAATTTGAGTCACATCCCCGGTAATGATTGCTTTTGCGCTTGCCCCGATCCTTGTTAAAAACATTTTTAACTGAAGGTCAGTAGCATTTTGGGCTTCATCCAGAATAATAAAAGCATTATCGAGTGTACGTCCACGCATATACGCTAGTGGCGCAATTTCTATGGCGCGGGTGGTCATGTAATATCCTAGCTTATCGGCCGGGATCATATCATCTAACGCATCATAAAGGGGCCTTAAATATGGATCAATTTTTTCTTTTAAATCACCGGGCAAAAAACCCAGGCTTTCACCGGCTTCAACGGCGGGACGCGTAAGAATGATCTTTTTTACCTGTTTGTTTTTTAATGCTCTTACTGCAAGGGCAACAGCAGTATAGGTTTTACCGGTACCTGCCGGACCTATAGCGAAAACGATATCATTCTTATCAATGGCCTGAACCATTTTTTTCTGGTTCGAAGTGCGCGCTCTCACACTTTTGCCATGCGGGCCAAAAACCAAAACGTCAGTTTGATTTTTTTCCATAAAATAATCGATCACTTTTTCATCATCGCCACCTAGGATCTGTTCGAGATAATTTTCACTCATGTTGCCGTTTCTTTCCAGGTATTGAACAGCAAGGTTTATTTTGTCTCTTGCATTTTCAATTTGTTCGGGAGCGCCGCTTAGTTTGATCTGGGTGCCGCGGCTAAGGATTTTCAGGCGGGGAAATTTCTTTTTAAGTATATCGAGTTTTCCGTTATTTACACCGAAGAATTCAATAGGGCTAACGGTTTCGAGGTTTATAATTGTTTCAGTCAATAGGGCTATTTTAATAGGTTCAGAAATAAAGTTGTTTCGTAATCAAATATAAAAAACTGAAATCTTTATATACTAATTTACTTATTCACATTAGAATAAAAATGTTAAAAACTTCTTTTCTGATTTAAAAAAAAATGCAACAGATAATATTTTTTTAATACTTTCGGAAATCAAATCGTAAAATATGAAAAAAAGTATCCTTGTAATTTTCACATGTTTCGTATGTGTTTTTTCGTTCCAGGCTTTTACTACTCATCACCAACCAGAGTGGAAAAATTTAAAAATATTGCCGCAGGATATTTCCAAAGATGGACTTGACAGCGTAATGCATCATTTTACCCATTCCTTGGGCGTTAAGTGTAATTATTGCCACGCAGGAAACCCGGCAGAACACAAAATGGATTTCCCCAGCGATGAAAAACCCGAAAAACAAATCGCGCGCAAAATGATGTTGATGTCGATTGATATCAATAAAAATCATTTTCAACAAATGGCCGACATGATGAAAGACGATGACAACGACACCCCTGTTTCAACTGATACAACAGCGGTTTCTTACATGCTTAAATATGTCACCTGTTATACCTGTCATCACGGTGATGCACATCCCAAAAATAAACCGCCAATGGATATGGAGCAAAACCGTCCGCCGATGCCTCCGCCGCCGCCAGCTCCTGCCAAGCAGTAAGAAATAATTATTTTGATAAGACAAATACCGGGATTAATTTACTTTCCTGGTATTTTTTTAATGCTTAAATACAGTAGTAAACAAACAAAAAAAGAGGATTTTTATTTTACTCTATTTCAAACAGAAGGACTTGCGTTTGTTCCAATGGATTGAAATTATTATCTGCAATAAAAAGAAGCGATCTTTTTCCATTAGCAAGTGTAGGACCAAACGTGACGCCCTCTATATTATCAATAAAAATTCCAAGATCATCCATATTCAATAATAATTGCTTCGGGATAATTTTTATTCCGGTGGTATCTTTTAAAGAATTTACATTTATTATGTTATCAGCTCTTGAAATATCAGCGAGATAAACTTTTATAGTGCAAGATAAATTGCCAGTGGAAAATGACCTTTCTACAACCAGCAATTGATTGTTAGAAAAGGATAAAATATCAGAAATGCCATTGATCTTAAAGCCGCCTGGCGTCAAAGGTGGATGCGCCACCGGATCAATCTGATAAGCATATTCTGCAACTGCTTTTTTTGCCGGTATATTGAATTTAATGATTCTTGTAACGCCGCTTGAGTCGCCTGTACCAGCGGCCGGGCCATCCTGCAATAGCGGTTCTTCAACACTTACCAAGAGAGAATTTTGATCATCTGTAAGTGTCAGTCCTTCAAAAACGCTGTTTTGTCTTGGTCCGTATTTATTTACGCTCATCTTTACCTGCGGAGGTAATTCAAATGTGTCAATGAAATTGCCATTTGAATCTATTTCAGTAACCGATGGATTTTCGAGAATTGTTTTGGATGGAGATACAATTCTTTCCCCTTCGCTGCTCCAGATCGATCTGTTGGTTTTTGCATCAAATCGCAGGGCTTCGGGATCCGGCGTATGAAAAGGATCCTGGCCGGAGTTGGGATACACATTTCCATTGTGATCTTTTAATGGAGTAGTTTTTAAAAAAATAACGCTGTCAATTTTATCGTTGTTGATCAAAATATTCGCAGTATAAAATCTCGCAGGATTCTTGTCAGAGCGATCATCGGAAATAAAATAATATTCATTTTTACCAGGATTGTAATCGATCCCTGAAAGACCTCCGACTGTTGTATTTTGAAATTGATAATTGTAGGGAACAACATATTTGCTTAACAATTTCAAATGTTGAATACCGTTTGTTTTTTGATCCCGGCGATTACTGGTGCAGGAAAAAAATAACAGGGTAGTCAGAAGTACGGAACAGGCGATTTTCGACATAAAATTTCAAGGGTTGTGGCGCGATCAATAAAAATGGAAGTTAGAAAAATTATTGCTTTTTAATTGTCAAAGCCGGAAAACAGGAGGAATTGTACAGAAAGCGAATCTTGCATTTGCAGAATTAATTATCTTGTTACAGATTTTTTAAATTAAAAATTGCATTTATGAGAAAATATTTAGTATCCGCTTTCTTGTTTTTTATTTCAATAAGTTGCTTTTCACAATTAAAGGTGGAACACCTGCTTTGTAACAACCTACCCAACCCGGTTGGAACAGATATTTCACAACCTGAATTTACCTGGCAACTCAATTCCGATAAAAGAGATGTGATGCAAACAGCTTACGAAATAAGAGTTGGAGAAAGTGAGCCGTTACTTCTAAAGGGAAAAAATTTGCAGTGGAACAGTGGTAAAATAAAATCTGATCAATCCGTACATGTAAGTTACAATGGCACTGCACTTCAATCAGGGAAAAAATATTTTTGGCAGGTAAGAACCTGGGACAACCACGGCAATATATCAAACTGGAGCGAGCCGGCATTTTTCCAAATGGCGCTATTAAACAAAAACGATTGGAAAGCTAAATGGATAGAGCCGGGCTTTACAGATATTGTAGGCCAGCCAAGCCCCATGTTTAGGAAAGAATTTTCGGCAACGAAAAAAATCAAATCCGCAACCGCCTATATTACTGCGCATGGTTTATATGAAGCGAAAATAAACGGCCGGCGCGTTGGAGATGCTTATTTTACACCTGGCTGGACCAGTTATAATAAGCGCCTTCAATACCAGGTATATGATGTGACAAATCTTCTTAAAAAAGGCGGCAACGCAATTGGCGTTACGCTTGGCAGCGGTTGGTATCGTGGGCACCTCGCCTGGGGAAGTAATAAAAATATTTACGGAAAAGATATCTCACTTTTATTACAACTGGCTATTACTTATAGTGACGGCAGTACAAAAACAATTGTATCTGATGGCAGTTGGAAATCGGCAACAGGAGGTATTATCAGTTCCAGCATTTACGATGGAGAAACGATTGATGACAGAAAGGCTAAAAGCGACTGGACTTTGCCGGGCTATGATGATTCAAAATGGAGCGATGTAAAAGTGGGTGATTTTTCAAATGATAACTTAATAGCAACACACAATGAACCTGCAAAAAAACACGAAACTTTCAAACCTGTAAAAATAATTACAACTCCGAAAGGAGAGAAAGTAATTGATTTCGGGCAGAACCTTGTCGGCTGGGTAATGCTGAAAGTGAAGGGAAATGCCGGCGATACCATTGTGATTCAACACGCAGAAGTTTTGGATAAAGAAGGCAATTTTTATACAACCAATCTCCGCGCAGCAAAAGCTACTTCAACTTATATTCTTGATGGAAAAGGAGAAGAATATTTTGAGCCTCATTTCACCTACTATGGCTTCCGTTACATAAAAGTGGAGGGAATTAAGGGGAACTTGAATCCGGATGATTTTACCGCAGTTGCTATTTATGCTGATATGAAACCAACAGGCACCTTTTCAACCTCCAATGCAATGATCAACCAGTTGCAACATAACATCCGGTGGGGCCAAAAAGGAAATTTTTTGGATGTCCCTACTGATTGCCCTCAAAGAGATGAGCGACTTGGATGGACAGGTGATGCACAGGTTTTTTCGCGTACCGCATCTTTTAACATGAACGTGAATAATTTTTTCGACAAATGGATGAAAGATGTTGCAGCGGATCAGTTTGCGGATGGAAGAATTCCGCATGTTGTTCCCAATGTTCTTGGAACCGACGCCGGTGGTTCTGCCGGTTGGTCGGATGTAGCCACAATTGTTCCGTGGAATATGTATCTCGCTTATGGGGATAAAAAAATACTGGAAAACCAATATCCAAGCATGAAAGCCTGGGTTGAATATATTCATAAGCAAAGCGAAAATGACCTCTGGAACACCGGATTTGATTTTGGTGACTGGCTTTTCTACCGGCCGGATGATGATAACAGCGGAAGAGCAGCTGTTACTGATAAATACCTTATTGCGCAATGCTTTTATGCACACTCTACTCAACTGTTGATCAATGCGGCAAAAGTATTGGGCAAAAGCGATGACGTGGAATTTTATACTGATCTTTTGAAAAAGATAAAAGAGGCTTTTCAGAAGGAATATGTTACGCCGAACGGTCGACTTGTTTCCAGCACGCAAACAGCTTATGTGTTGGCATTGAATTTTGATATGCTTCCGGAGAGTTTAAGGAAACAGGCAGCAGAACGCCTGGTTGAAAATATCAAAAGTTACGATGATCATTTAACGACCGGTTTTTTGGGCACGCCTTATTTGTGTGAGGTACTTACCCGTTTTGGTTATGATAGCGTGGCTTATAAATTATTATTGCAGGACACTTATCCGTCGTGGTTGTACCCCGTGACGATGGGAGCCACAACGATTTGGGAAAGATGGGATGGTGAAAAGCCAGACAGCACTTTTGAAAATCCGGGAATGAACTCATTTAATCACTACGCCTATGGCGCCATCGGGGATTGGATGTACCGCAAAATGGTTGGCCTTGATACTTATGAAGATGGGGCAGGATACAAGCACATAAAAATTAAACCGCATATCGGGGGCGGCTTCACTTCAGCATCTGCAAGCCTTGACACTTATTATGGCAAAGTGAGCAATAGCTGGAAGATCGAATGATAAGATAGCCATGGATGTAGCAATACCTGCCAATACAAAGGCAACAATTTATTTGCCTGCTGCAAACGCTGATCAAATAAATGAAAGCGGTAACACTTTGACAGGACAAAAGGGAATTGAAATTAAGAATACAACAGAAGGGTATGTGGAAGTGAACGTCGGTTCAGGCAAATATCATTTTACTATTCAACAGTAAACAAACGATAATTTCATTTTTATAATTTAAGGAACAAGAGATACGGATATTATTTCTCCTAAAGAAAGTTCAGTTATCGTGTGATTTGGACTGGTTATCGTGCAAAATGGTTCATCCATCGAAAAAGTTTTGCAGTTAAGTTTAAAAAATTGATTTTTATCGGTATAAATTTCAATCATTGGTATCTTATAGTTGCCATCTAAATTAACCGGTAACCCGGAAAGGCGTTTGATCGTCTTTCAACCGAAACTAACCGCTGATTGAGTTATTGCAGCGATAAGTTTTCACCGATTGCATAAAGGATGACTTGCTGACAAAGTCGGGATGACTGGATTCGAACCAGCGGCCTCTTTCCCGAACGAAGCGCGCTACCGGGCTGCGCTACATCCCGAAATATTTTCACGAGGTTGCAAATTATTGAACTCCGGTTATCTAAACAAACGTATTATTTTTTCCATGGGCGAATATTGGTAAAAGGAAGTTTCAATAAAAATCCAGTTGTGAGTTCATCAGGATCGCTGTAAGAAGGAACGCCGATCACAATTTCGTCCTGAGGCTTATTTAAATCAAGCGTGTTGATGAAGCCTGTCCCATGCAGAAAAAATAACAGAATAATTGCTATCGGTTTCCCGCTTAATATTTGAATGATGTATTCCATGCATTCGCGGCGTTACAATAATTTTATTCAAACGGTTTTCAAATTGTAGGGCAATTTCCAGTTTGAATGATGGAATTGCGTTTCTGCCTCAAATAGAATTTCATAAACCAAAACCGTTAGCGGTGTTGCACCTGAAAGAAAAACAAATGCGCCGCGAAAAAAAACAGAACCAATCAATTCTCCAAAATGAAAACGAAAAGCTGTACTCACATCCAGATCAACATCCGTGTGATGAACCAAATGAAAACGCCAAAAAAAGGAATCTGATGATTAAGCCGGTGCCACAAATAATTGGTGTAATCCATGATCAAAAAAGCGATAAAACTTTTTATCACATGGATGTGCCTTGTACTGATAATTAACGCCCAATTTTAATTTTTTATTTTTCATTGCAAGCCATACCATCACCGGAAGCAATAAAAAACGAAGCAGTGAAAAAGAAGGAATTGCCACTGCAGAATTGACGTTGACGCGTTTCATTCTTGAGTCTTTTCTTCTGCGCAAACTGCCGCCTGCTTTCAGCGATAAATAAAGTCGACAAAAACAGCTGCCAAAACCGGCGCTCCCCTGCGATCAAATACACGGTTTATTATTCCCATAACAAGTTATTTAAAAAAAAGTAACACAATTACCAAACCAACAAATTCCTGTTAGTTCAGTTTAGAATTTGTGCCCCCGGATCAACCTTCGATGTAATTCACAAATTTTTGCTGCGGATATCCAAGGTAATACAACACCCAGATAATAAAGAAAATGCCTTGCATCCTGTAGAATCCATTGTCAAGATATTTTCTTGCTGAAGTAATCACATGGCGGTTTACCACTTTGAATTTTCCATATTTTTTTAATCGTCCAATAATTTCCTGGTCTTCCATCATTAACAGATCTTCACGAAAACCACCGGCTTTTTCAAAAACATTTTTTGTAACAAACAAACTTTGGTCACCAAACCGAACCGCATTTATATCAAAGCGCGTGAACCAGCAATTGGCTTTTAAAAACCAATGATCGTGATCAAATGAAAGCCTGTAACAGCCGCTGGTAAAGCCTTCCTGCTATTGCTATCTTGAATATCTGCAGAAAAATTTTCAGGAGGAATGGTATCTGCATGAAGAAAATAAAGAACTCATTCCTGATGCGATTGATGCGCCGTAATTCATTTGAGTGCCTCTGCCTTTTGACGGGCTTTTAATAACGACTCTCACACCTGCGTTTTTTGCTGTCTCTAATTGTATCATCTGTGCTTCCTCCGTCAACGATAATGATTTCCTTTACCAAATTCATTTCATCATATTCCTTATTCGCTGAATTGTTTTCTTTATCGTTTACTCCTCATTGCACGTGGGAACAATTACGCTGATCATAGTTGATCGTTTTTGAAAACAAGAACTATGATGTTTTTTTATATCTTCCTCGCGATCAATATCATGATAATTGAGGAAGAAGAAAAACAATGAGTTTCAATTGTCCAGCAATAGCGATTGTTTGTTTTAAAACTTTATCCGAACTCCAATCAATATTTTCAAAAATGGAGGGATAAAATGTTTTCATTCCCAATAAATAATAACCTCCGTCTTTTGCCGGGCCGATTACAATATCGCTTTTCGTTTAAACCTTCAAATGCATTGTCAATAAGGCTTTCGTTCAATTCAAAACAATCGGTTCCGATGATCACCATTTTTTCATACCCTGCAGTAAACGAACTTTTAAAAGCATTTTTCATTCTCTCTCCAAGATCATTTCCTGACTGTAATTTTTTTTGAAAAATCTTATTGTCCCAGTTATCTTTTTCGACGATGAAATCTGAATAACAAACAATTTTATCAACCTTAAGATGTTTTTGTAACAGTAATCGTATGTTCTAATAAGTTGACGGTAAACAAAAAGCGCTTGTTCGTTACCGATAGTTGCTGCCAGCCTCGTTTTTACTTTGCCGTAAATTGCAGTTTTTTGAAAAGATCAACAGCACATCTTTCATCTATAAACTTTTTATCGTTTCTAAAAAAGCTTGAAAGTTTTTCATCTGATTTTTGGCGACGGCAATAATTTCTTCAATCGTTACCGGTTTTAAATTATCCGGGTCACATTCATCGGTGATGACAGAAATGGCTATACAAGGCATTTGCATGTGATTGGCAGCGATTACTTCAGGCACAGTGGACATACCCACCATATCGGCGCCGATAATTTTCAGGTAGCGGTATTCTGCTTTGGTTTCAAGATTTGGGCCATGAACCGCCGCATAAACGCCTTTCTTCAATCAATTTTCAATTCATCGGCTTTTTGTTGCAAAAGTTTTATCAATGCAGATTATAAGGCTCACTCATGTCGGGAAATCGCGGGCCCAATTCATCAAAATTTTTCCCGGTCAATGGGTTGCCGTATAACAGGTTAATATGATCTTCTATAATAACAAGGTCGCCTTTTTTGAAATTGAGATTGATGCCGCCGGCAGCATTGGATAAAAATAATTTTTGTACGCCCAGCAATTTCATCACTCTCAATGGAAAAACGATCTGTTCAGGTGAATAGCCTTCATAAGCATGAAAGCGGCCCTGCATCAGTAACACTTTTTTATTGCCGATGGTTCCATGAACCAGGTTGCCTTTATGAAACTCTACAGTAGACAACGGAAATCCCGGGATATGCTGAATAAGGAATGGTTTGCTATTACATCTACAAAATCAATGATCTGGTCTAAGCCGGTTCCTAAAACAACACCCATATCTGCTTTCTCAATTCCTTTTGAAATCAATGATTCTTTTGCTTTATTCAGTTGTCTCCATAGTATGCTCCATTGTACGTTCTTTCTTTTCAAAGTTAAATGTTTGTTTTGAGCTCAAATATTTTGACGAAGTGAAGATATAATTATTCACTTCTACTATTCAACAGAATTATTTTTTAGTTCAGCCGGGCAACCATTTACCTTTAATGTGCATTTATCTTTATAACTTATCATCAGCAGGATATTTTTTATGGATCTACATCAGTTAATAAAGGAAGCTAAACAAGGGAGCGCCGCAGCACAGAAATGCCTTTTTGATGATTTTTCGGGAAGGCTACTGATGGTTTGCAGGCGTTACGTGAAAAATCCCGAAGATGCTGAAGAAGTTTTGCTGGATGGTTTTTTCAAGTTTTTTAAAAATTTGAACTCGTTTTCTTACCAGGGCGACGCGGCTTTATTCGGGTGGATAAAAAAGATAATGATCAATGAGTGCCTGATGTTTCTTCGAAAAAGAAATGAATTGACAATGGCCTCAGATTCAAGTGTGGAAGATATTTCATTAGATGAAGAAGCGCTGGATAATTTATCAGCCGATGAAATTTTCAGGCTGATTGTTCAGTTGCCATTGGGCTATCGTACTGTGTTTAATTTATATGAAATAGAAGGGCTTGCACATAAAGAAATTGCTTCATTGTTGCGTATTTCTGAAGGTACTTCCAAGTCGCAATTGAGCAAATCAAAAATGCTTTTACAAAAAATGTTATCTCAAAATGGAATACAATATGTCAAACGGAACTCAAAATAATGGAACGGGTTGGCGAAATAAGCTGGATGAATTAAAGAATTTGCCCGGCGAAACGGTTCCTGAAAACAATGAGATGTGGGACAGGCTCTATCAACGACTTACCCCCGCCAAAAACAATAAAAAAATAAAGTGGTATTTGTTTGCAGCAGCATTTCTTTCTTTTGCCTTAGTAGCTTCGATCTACTTTACAAGCAACGCTCCGGTCAAAAACAAATCAGCTACCGAACAATCAGTTGCACAGACACCTTCTGCCGTGGTTGAAACCCCTTCTCCCCGCGTTAAAAATCCGGGGGTGAGTAATGCTACGAGTGAGAAAGCGATAAGTATCAGCAATCAAAAATTGAATAGAAAGATTACGGGAAAGGTGGTTCGTGAACAAAGTCATATACTTCGTTTACGCGATACCGTTAGCTCTAATAATTTGTCATCATTAGCGACTAATGATTCTATCGAAAAGGTATCATTGTCGCCTGACCTCGTTATAAATAATCCTGCAAAGAAAAAATTAAAAGTTGTTCATGTGAATGAGCTGGGCGACCCGGTAGAACAGGCTCCATCTGTGGCACCTAATGTTTCCCTGCATTACTTCCGGATAAAATTTGCTAACCAGCAGGTATATACAAGTCCTCCACCTTCCAATGAAAATGGTAGTCGAATTTTAAAGTTAAAAACTCCTTTAAACTAAGAAGATCATGAAAAAAATAATTATTGTTTTGATGCTTTTTACAAGCATCCCGGTAAGTCTTTGCGCACAGGAAAAATCTGCCGGTAACAAAGTTTTTTCAATACCTGAAGATGTTGTAATCACGCGTCGCTATTATATCAATCTTGATAAAGGGAATAAACTTATGGTAGAGGTTACCGATTTTTCTGATTTGAAACGCATCGCCAATATGGACTCATTACTTCAGACATTCAGAAGTGATATGGCCCCATTGAAGGATTCATTTTCTGATCCGTTAACTTCAAAAAGAATCGATTTTGCCACAGATGTTAAAGGAAGAAAAAAGATAAGATTTCAGCAATTTCAACCTGCCGGCTCTGATTTTCTTTTAAGCAATGGAGAGATATCAAGCCTTAAAGTAGCACAAGACACCATAAATATTATCGGCGTGATAACTAATCCTCCCAAACCTTTCGATAGAATTCCTCTTAATGAAACAAGATATTACCACCTTGAATTTTATCTGAATAAGATCGGTGAACTTACTGATTATATGAATGGTATTTTGAATGAAAAGATCGCTACCATACAGGATAACATAAATGGTAAATGGCCCCTCGTTCCGGGAACCGGGTATCATTATGTTAAAGCCGATAACACGATATACGGACCTCATCCCAAAGGCTTCACTGATGAAGGATTAGGAGATTTTCTGGAAGGGACTGTTACGGTCAATGTACAGAATTATAAAAATTATTTTGTTCCTTCCTTTAGTGTAGGAATCCAGGCCGTATTTTCGAACCGTGCCAGGTCTTATAAATGGTCGCCGGGGTTATTTTGGGAACCTCATTTCCTATTCGGAAAGGATGCAAATGGTAAATTGCATACTTACAGGAATGATTTTCTTACATTAACCTATGGGCAGGGTGGAACAAAAGATCACAATCCAAGAAAGGAATTTTCGTTTAGCACTGTGTTTTCGTTGGGGTATCTCATTCGCAGGCAGGGTGATTATTTTACTAAAAACACTTTCCGCCTTGGGGCGGGGAAACTTAAGTTGACAAAGACCACTATTGAGCCGTCAATATATTTTAATAATTTCTTTAAGGGGGTAACACCATGTATACGAATCAGCCAGCAGTTTTAATGCGGTTTAATTTACAAACTCCAAATTTTCAGAGACGGGAAAATAATTTTTCCCGTTTATTTTATTATCTCGCATAGGCAGATGTTTTTTGCCGCGTGCGAACAAAATGTTTGTTTTCATTGATCATTAGCCTGAAATCAAGCTCCGCTACCTGCCTTCTGCAATCTGTTTGAATCACCCGGTGAAAGACTTTTATCCCGCGTGAATCGAAAGGCGTGTTTTGAAGCAGGTCGAGTAATAATATTTCAAAGGAAGCTGATGGAAGCCAGTCTACATCACGTTTGTAGCCCATCACGGCCAGCACATCAGTTTTATCCATAAAATTTTGCACTCTTCTTTTACTTAGATTTAAAGTGGAGCAACTTCCGAAATGAATGATAGAACGTGAACAAATATTGCCGATTAAATTTCCGAGGTCGATAAGTGTGATCTTTTCTTTTCCAACTTTTATAAAACCGGGCTCGCCATGGAAGCCGAGGTAAAGAATAGGATACTTTTTGCAAAAAGCTTTTGTTTTCCACCGGTTGATTGAATATTCAAATTCGGCTTTAGTGTTGCAGCGGTGGTGCACAAAAGGCATATTACTATGTTTGCCCACTAACTCAAGTACCGGAGTTACAGAAATCAGATCTTTGTAATCGCCATACCAAAATCCTTCCAAACAAAACACACCCTTGGGTTTATTTCTCATCGTGAGTTAAAAAATTATCGAAATTAGTTATCGAATTTAAAAATGGGTTGGTAGGCTTTTTGTAATTCTTTTTCAATCAAAATAATTGAGAAAGTAAAAAAACAAATAAATCACTAAAGCAACAAATAAATAACGGGTAATTAAAAAAAATTATAGTAAACCAATAAATAAGGAAGATTTTTAATTTGCGGGGTTTTCTGGCCGTGAGAAAATTTTAAAATACTATTTTTACAAATGATACCTGAATCACAAACTAAAACATATTTTAAAATATTTTATTTGAAACCAGTTATGAATAAATTCCCGGCTATTGTGTCGATTCTTTCCGCCTGTATTTTTATTTCGGCCTGCAGCAATCAGCAAAAAATAAACGCCTATCATTTTACCACCAATAAAAGAATTGAAGTTAAGCGTGGCGCGGTGGTTTCTGCAAGTCCTATTGCAAGTGAAGTAGGTGTCAGCATTTTGAAGCAGGGAGGTAATGCCATAGACGCGGCAATTGCCACGCAACTCGCGCTGGCGGTGGTTCATCCGAGCGCCGGAAATATTGGTGGCGGAGGCTTCAGCATTATTCATTTAAAAAACGGGCAAAATATTTCAATTGATTTCAGGGAGAAAGCACCTGGAAAAGCTTCCCGCGATATGTACCTTGATTCTAACGGTGACGCGCAAATGAATCTTTCTCAAAACAGCCCGCTGGCTGTAGGTGTTCCCGGTTCTGTGGCCGGCATATTCGCGAGTATGAAATATGCCAGACTTCCATTTAAAAAACTGGTACAACCCGCTATTGACCTGGCTGAAAATGGTTTTGTTCTTGCCGAAGGAGAGGCGCAAAGCCTTAATTATGCGGAAGATCATTTACTTGAAGTGAATTCCTTTGTTCCGGATTATGTAAGAAAATCACTTTGGAAAACCGGAGATACATTGGTTCAAAAAGATCTTGCCAATACTTTAAAAAGGATCAGAGATTACGGTTTGAATGGATTTTACGGAGGTGAAACAGCCAAACTTATTGCGGAAGAAATGAAAAGAGACAACGGGTTGATCACGGAGGAAGATTTGAAAAATTACGAAGCAAAAGAAAGGGCGCCTGTCACGTTTGATTATCGCGGAAACACAGTCGTTTCAATGCCTTTGCCGAGCAGCGGCGGAATTATTTTAGAACAATTGCTCAAAATGAGTGCGATGGAAAATATTGATAAAATGAATTACGGAACCCCGGCTTCTGTTCATTTAATGTCGGAAGTGGAAAGGCGCGCTTTTGCAGACAGGGCAAAATATTTGGGCGATCCGGATTTTGTAAAAGTGCCGGTGAAGACTTTGGTGAGCGACGCTTATCTCCAAAAAAGAATGAGCGATTATGATCCCGCGAAGGCTGGAAACAGCGTGGAAACAAAGGAAGGTTATATCATGGAAGGTGAGGAAACAACCCATTTTGACATCGTTGATAAAGATGGAAACGCCGTGTCTGTCACCACCACTTTGAATGGCAGTTTTGGCAGCGGAATTGTGGTGAAAGGCGCCGGTTTTTTATTAAATAACGAGATGGATGACTTTAGCGCAAAGCCCGGTGTGCCTAACATGTTTGGCGCTGTGGGCGCCGAAGCCAATGCAATTGCCCCGGGAAAAAGAATGTTGAGCAGTATGACACCAACGATCGTTTTGAAAAACAATCAACCTTACATCGTAGTTGGAACGCCGGGAGGCACCACAATTCCAACAAGCGTTTACCAGACAATTGTTGATATTATCGATTTTAAAATGACGCCAAAGCAGGCGGTAGATTCTCCTAAATTTCATCAGCAATGGCTGCCTGATGTGATCTATGTGGAAAAGGATTTTAATAAGAACACAATTGATGCACTGAAAAAAATGGGTTACGAAATTACTGAGAGAAGTTCTATTGGCCGCACAGAAGTGATAGAAACTGAAGGTAACAAAATTATTGCGGTTGCTGATTCGCGCGGTGATGACGGCGCCGTTGGTTATTAATTTCAATTGAAGCTTCGCAATTATAAACTACTTTTATTGAATGATTTTGTTTCATTCAAAACTGATATAACGTATGGCTTTTTTTTCTTTTAAGAACCCGGTCTTTAATTCAAAAATCTTGCTGGTATTGTTGCTTCTTGCAGCTAAATCATCCGCAAAAGCGCAGGACTTACCTATCAATAAAAAGCTTTTGAATGGAGACTGGAATGCGCATTGGATCAGTTGTCCCGGGCGTTGTCGAAAAAGCATATGGCATTTATCATTTTCGCAAAACGTTTGATCTTCCTGAGGATCCTAATCAATTTATCATTCACGTTTCAGCCGATAACCGGTATGTATTATTCGTCAACGGAACAGAAGTTGGCAGAGGGCCGGCACGAAGCAGTTTATACAACTGGAATTTTGAAACCTACGATATCGCTTCACATCTTCAGAAAGGGAAAAATGTAATTGCCGCATTGGTATGGAATATGGGCGTTCATGCGCCTGTAGCCCAAATTTCTGCGCAAACGGGTTTTTTGCTGCAAGGCGATGATAAGACAGAGGAGGTTGTAAATTCTGATAACAATTGGAAAGTTTTTCACGATACGGCCTATGCTCCATGCGCTACGAATATGGGAGCGGTTTTGCGTACTTACATGGTAGTCGGACCGGGCGATGAAGTTCATGCAAAGGATTATCCGTGGAACTGGCAGCAACCGGGCTTTGATGACGGTAAATGGCAACAGGCAAGGGTTTTAGGTACCCCGGTTGTACCGCAGGGTTATGGCTCAGATAATATCTGGACGCTTGCGCCAAGAACCATTCCGCAAATGGAAGAGAAGATGCAACGAATGGCTGTGATCCGCAGTAAACAAACAAATAATACAAATTCTGATTTTCTGAAAGGCGGACATCCGTTGACGATTCCTGCTCATTCCCATAAAACTATTTTGATCGATCAGTCGTTTGAAACGATTGGTTATCCTGTATTGAAAGTGAGTGGCGGTGAAGGTTCCAAAATTAAAATTACTTATGCAGAAGCATTATTCGATTCAAAAGGACAGAAAGGAAACCGAAACGTGGTTGAAGGAAAAACCATGAAAGGTTTGTATGATATTTTTTATCCTGACGGGGGAAAGGAAAGAGCTTTCAGTCCTTTGTGGTTGCGCACGTGGAGATACATTCAGCTTGATATTGAAACCGGAGATCAGCCATTAGTTCTTGATGATTTGTACGCGCTTTATACCGGTTATCCATTTGTACAAAAAGCTTCTTTTGCATCCAACGATTCTTCTTTGAAAGAGATATGGAAAGTAGGTTGGCGAACCGCGAGATTGTGCGCCGGTGAAACTTATTTTGATTGTCCCTATTATGAACAGTTGCAGTATGAAGGCGATACGCGAATTCAGTCACTCATTTCTTTATACAATACCGGCGATGACAGGTTGATGCGAAAAGCGATCAATGATTTTTTCAATTCACGATTACCGATGGGACTTACACAAGGCCGTTTTCCGAGTAGCCGGTTGCAGGTAATTCCGCCATTTTCATTGTTCTGGGTTTCCATGTTGCATGATTACTGGATGCTCAGGCAGGACGATGATTTTTCAAAAAATATCTGGATGGCGCTAATTTGGTCCTGAAATGGTATGAGCAGCATATTGACCAGACAAAGAAATGCTTGGCCCGATGAAATGGTGGAGTTTTGTAGATTGGAATGATGCTTTTCCCGGAGGAACGCCACCGGGCGCCAATGATGGCCATTCTTCAGTTATCACTTTGCAATATGCTTATACACTTGCGGCAGGCCGCTGAACTGTTTAATTATTTTGGAAGAAAAGAAGACGGCGCTCATTATTTACAACTGGCCGATCAATTTTCGAAAAGCGTTTATCAGCATTGTTTTGATAAAGACGAAAATGGAAATGGCAAATACGCCGGAGAAGAATAGTTACAGTCAGCATGCTTCAATAATGGCTATTCTTGCGAATGCAATTCCTGCAGCAGACGAACAAAAAGTGATGAAAAATATTTTGTACGACACTTCACTAAGCCAGGCTACTTTTTATTACCGGTTTTATCTAACCAGAGCTATGGTTAAAGCCGGAATGGCCAATTTGTATTATTCTCAATTAACGCCATGGCGTGATATGCTAAAGATCGGTCTCACCACTTTTGCCGAAAAGCCCGATCCTACAAGGTCTGATTGCCATGCATGGTCTGCCAGCCCTGAATATGATTTCCTGGCTACCATTTGTGGTATTATGCCCGATGCGCCTGGATTTTCAAAGGTTAAGATTGAACCTGCTTTGGGAGAATTGACACAAGTAAAAGGAACGATGCCTGTGACCGAGGGTATGATAACAGTAACGCTTACACGAAAAAATAAAAATGGAATTGAAGGTGAAATAATCCTCCCTGAAAAGCTAACCGGAAGGTTTGTATGGAATGGAAAAGAAATTCCATTGCACGGCGGAAGCCAGAAGATTAGTTTGTGATTTCAATCTTTAAAACTGTATTCTCACCGTTGCTGAGTCACCACGCTTGCCAATCCATTTGGGGCCATTCTCTAATAGCCTGGTAGCTTCTTTTTCACATGCTTTGCAGGATGATTCAAGTACTTTTATGTGTGTGGGTTTGCCCTTTCTGTTTAAAGTAAATGAAAGTAAAATATTCGCGGTAATTCTTTTTCCGGTTGAGTCAAAAACCGGAGGGCATTATCCTTAATATATTGGTCAAACTTTTCCTTTCCATTTTTTGGATAGGGAGGTGGGGTAGTTATCTGAACACCATTTACTTTGCCTTCTAATCGCTTTGTTAACTGACCCCGTCATATCTTTTTTCCTTCGCCTTCCGTAACCGGTAACTACAACTTCATTTAGTGCATCAGCCTTTTGATTCAATGCCACTCCGGGGAAGCTACCGCTGTCATTTTTATGCAGGGAAGCGGCAACCAGCGCAGTGGTATCAGCTGGACGAAGAAAGGCTTCCTTACCCGAATCTTTGTGTATAATATTCATTGAAGCGACTTTGTCGTCATTCATTGCCACGCCGTTTTTATCTGTGTCTGTCAAAGCTTCTTCGGAAGTGCTTCTTTCTTTTTCCGTTTTTATTTCCCCGGCTGTCGTCTTTCTACGCGCGGGTACTTCCATGGAATTTGTAGCTGGTGCGGGCAGTTTAGCCGTGCTATTTTCATTTTTGCCTGATGGTTTTTCAAAAGCAAGATCATCTTCTGTTGCGGTCGTATCATTCTGTGCGGGAGAAATGGCTGCCGGATTTTGCTTTTTAGGCACATCGTTTTTTACCGCCAATGAAGTTTCTTTTTTGGAATTAGTAGCATAAAAATAATAGCCTGCGCCTGCAAATAAAATAAACATGGCAGCGATTTTCCACCAGGTTCCCGATGAAAGAGAAGAAATTGTAAAGACCTTTTTTTGATTTCTTTTTTCTTCCAAACGCATTCTTATCTGCTCTAACTCTTGTTCAGCATCTTTTGAATACACATAACCGTCCAAAGCATCTGCAAGGAAAGGATCTTCCAACGCAGCTTTCTCCAGTGCGTGCATTTCCTCCGGCAACATTGCGCCCGAATGGTATCGTGCAAAATCAATTGCGTTATATTTTTTATTGTTTTCTTTCATGGGTCATGCTTTTTCCAAAGCTTGTTTTTCCATACATATTTTTAAATTCCTTCTTCCGTTTTGAATGAAACTGCGAACCCTGTTAATTTCCATTCCTGTAAGTTCCGCAATTTCTTTATAGCATTTTCCCTGCAAGTAAAACAATTGAATCGCGCGCTTCTGTTCCGCCGGAAGTTGTTCAATACAGTTTTCCATTCCATTTAATTGGTTTTCTTTTTCTGCTATATCATCAAGATGATTATTTTCCCCTAAATGCATAATATCCACATCCACCACTACGGGTTTCGATTTGCCACTTCGTATTTTCATGAGGCAATAATTCTTGGTTAACTGGTACAGCCAGCTTTTAAAATTGGCCACATCATACTTTTTGAGCTTGGTTACCAATTCTTCAAAGATATTTATCACCGCATCTTTGGCTTCTTCGGGTTCTTTAAAATATTTGAGACACACGCCATACACCAAATCCATATAGCGGGCATACAATTCGCCTAAAACGTTTATATCTCCGCCCGACTTGTATTTTTTTACAAGGTCAGTATCGTTTTGGGCTGATAATATTTTTTTTAAAAAGGCCAAGCGGATTGAAATTATTAAAAATAAATTTTTCCTGGTTTATGTAATCTTAAATAAAGATGCATCTTTTTTAAAATTCACCATGCGGTCAGCGCTTTTTTGTAACAACTGATTGCAATAAAATAAAAAATCATGAAAAAAGTTGTTTTACTGCTGTTGCCTCTTTTAATATGCATTACAGCCTTCCATCTTGCCCAAGATATCACTATTACAGGAACCGTAACTGATGAATCCGGTAACCCGGTAAGTGCGACGGTTCATGCAGGTAAAGTATATGCTGTTACAGATAGAGCGGGCCACTACCGGATATCCGTAAACGAAAATGAAAAATACCTGCTCTTCTCTGCTGTTGGCTTTGCGGATCGGAAGATAAAGATCGGCTCAAAAAAGATTATTGATGTTAAACTTAAGTCATCTTCAACAGCTTTGGAGGAAGTTGTTGTAACAGGTTATGGTACCAGGAAGTCGCGTATGCTTACCGGCGCGGTAGCAGGTGTTGTGGTTTCAAATTCACCTCAATATGACCGTGCTTACCAAAATAATTATAACACTGAAGATTATGATAATATAACTGAAAACGGATTTAAAAAAGTAACAGATAATCCTCTCTCTACTTTTTCTATTGACGTGGATGCCGCATCCTACAGTAATGTGCGGCGTTTTTTAAATAATAACCAATTACCACCAGCGGGCGCTGTTCGTACAGAGGAAATGATCAATTATTTCAAATATCAATATCCGCAGCCAACGGGAAATGATCCCTTTTCAATCAATACAGAATTAAGCGATTGTCCATGGAATCCGCAAAACAAATTATTGCTTATTGGTTTGCAGGGAAAGAAAATTCCAACATATAAACTTCCTCCGTCCAATCTTGTTTTCCTGATAGATGTTTCCGGTTCGATGATGGATGAAAACAAATTGCCACTGGTTAAAGCTTCAATGAAAATGTTGACGGATCAACTGAGGGAAAATGATCGTATTTCGATAGTTGTGTACGCGGGAAGGGCCGGAGTGGCTTTGCCGGCAACAGATGGAAGCGACAAAATAAAAATCAAAACGGCCATTGATGCTCTGGAAGCAGGCGGCTCTACTGCCGGTGGTGAAGGCATACAAATGGCTTATAAAATCGCGCAGCAAAATTTCATGAAAGATGGGAATAATCGTATTATTCTTTGTACAGATGGTGATTTTAACGTCGGTGTTAGCAGTGATGATGGCTTGGTTAGATTAATAGAGGAGGAACGGAATAAAGGCATTTATTTAACCGTGTTGGGATACGGCATGGGAAATTATAAGGACAATAAAATGCAGCAGCTTGCTGACAAAGGAAATGGAAACCACGCTTATATTGATGGATTAAGCGAAGCAAAAAAAGTATTGGTGAATGAATTTGGTGGAACCCTTTTTACTATCGCCAAAGATGTAAAATTGCAATTGGAATTTAACCCTGCGCTGGTAGCTGGTTACAGACTAATAGGCTACGAAAACAGGATGCTTAATAAAGAAGATTTTAATGATGATAAAAAAGACGCTGGCGAATTGGGTAGTGGGCATACTGTAACGGCGCTTTATGAAATCATTCCTGCGGGAGTAAAATCTCCTTTTTTAAAAGATGTGGATCCTTTAAAGTACCAACATGAGAAAAAGAAAAAATCTTCTTCTTTTAGTAATGAAATTGTAACTATCAAATTTCGATACAAAGCACCGGGTGGCAATGAAAGCAAATTGATTGTTCATCCTGTGAATAATGTATCGCTACCTTCTGCGAATGTTTCTGACAACTTCAGGTTTGCCGCTTCGGTAGCGGGTTTTGCCATGCTTCTCCGCAATAGTGAGTACAAAGAAAATGCTAAATATAGTATGGTATTGCAGATGGCCGACGCATCTCTTGGAAAAGATGACGAAGGCTACAGAAAGGAATTTGTAAGCCTTGTGAAAAAAGCGGCTGAGTTGAAAAATAGCGTGGTGAAGTCTGAAGGTGATTAAAGACCTTTGTTCATTAAACCATAGGCAGTAACGGGCAGGCACGCGGCGTGGAGTTCCGTGCCAGCCCTGCATCGCAACAATCCAACTAAGCATTTTTCGTTACAGGTAATTGCCATTCGGGCCTTACATAGTGGCAGGTATAGCCATGCTTATGTTTCTGTAAGTAATTTTGATGCTCTTCTTCCGCATCCCAAAAATCACCGGCGGGAACGACTTCCGTTACAATTGGCCCGGGCCAAATACCGGATGCATTCATTTCGTTGATCAATTCCTGTGCGGTTTTCTTTTGTTCTTCGTTGAGATAAAATATAGCGGAGCGGTAGGATGTACCCACATCATTTCCCTGCCTGTTTTTTGTAGTGGGATTGTGAATTTGGAAGAAAAATTCCAGCAGTTTACGGTAAGATAACTTTGTTGGGTCGAAGGTGATGGCAATTGCTTCTGCATGGTTGCCGTGATTGCGGTACGTTGCATTTTTTACATCGCCGCCAGTGTAGCCAACTCTTGTTGACAGTACACCGGGAAGATCTCTTACCAATTCTTCCACTCCCCAGAAACAACCGCCTGCTAATATTGCTTTTTCGCTTTCCATAATAAATTTATTTTGCTATCATAAATTACAACTTTAAAGCCAATCTTCTTTTTGGGATTAAAATTATGCTGTTATGTCATGTTTTGTTATTTGGATAATTTGCACAGAATGAACCTGCGGTGGTACAAATTTAAAGACCAATCCGGAAATACAGGAATGAAAAGGTTCATAAAAAAAAATTGAAAGAATGCAGCTATAGATTCGTAATTTGAATGATTGCGCATTTAAAACCCCCTGCTAAATAATTCAAGAAAAATATAATGGCCAACATTGCTGATCTGCACATAGAAGATGAAATACTTCCTTTATTTGATTTTACTTTTAATTTATTTTCCGGTAAAGAGACGCGGAGGCTATTAATGGAGCCGCCGGCCGGGAGGGAAGAAATTTTGTACCGGCAAAAAATACTAAAAGGATTCATTGCCAACTATGAAATATGGAAAGAATATTCTTTTTCGCGTTTCAATTTATCAGAAATATATGACTTCTTTCAAACCTTCGGCGAAGGAAGTTTTTCCGCGGAAAAAATGAAATGGAAGCTTAGGTTTTCTGAGAAGGAGCGAAGCCAGAGAAGAGGAAGGCTGATTTTACTTGTCCGGCTTTTTAGTAAAATCCAGGCAGATTATATTGGTAAACTTGATACTAAACTTTTTCCATCGGAATATGCAACTGAACTGGATTTGCTCAATCGCTTTTTGCATGGATTTTAATTTAGACCATTATGAAAAGATCTACCAGGAAAAGAAAACATTGCATGTCCCTCAAATTGTAGAGTTGATGGCAATCGTTACCAAAAAAGTAACTAACGGGGAGGTGGCGGCTTTTTGGAATCGCTGGTTTTTATTTGAAGCTTATCTTTCTGTAAGCAAAGGCATTGCAGAGCGCGGATTTGTTTTTCCTTCGTTTGAATCTTCTACCTTTTCGATAGAAGGTCTTTATCATCCGCTTTTGAAAAACCCTGTAAAGAATGACATAACCGCTACACGCAATGTGATCCTTCTCACCGGGCCTAATATGTCGGGCAAATCCACTTTTTTAAAATCCGTTAGTTTGTGCGTTTATCTTGGTCACGCCGGCCTTGCCGTGCCGGCCACAAAGGCCGTCATTCCTTTTTTTGATAACATCTCTGTTGCCATCAACCTTACAGATAGTATCGTCAGCGGTTACAGTCACTTCATGACGGAAATAGTCACCTTAAAAAATGTAGTGGAAGAAGCGTTGCAAGGCAAAAAGTGTTTTGCTGTTTTTGATGAATTATTCAGGGGAACTAACATTGAAGATGCTTTGGAAATAAGTACGGCAACTATTAAAGGTCTTACCAAATTCACTGATTCTTACTTTTTTATCTCCACCCACCTGCACCAGTTAAAGGCAATGGAAGAGATCAGCAATGGCAAGGTCGCAACTTGTTTTATTGAATGCCAATTAGAGGGAGAGATACCTACGTTTACTTATAAATTGAAAGAAGGTTGGTCAGATTTAAAAATAGGCCGCATCTTATTTGAAAAGGAAGGGTTGAATAAAATGCTGAGATAGTTGCGCTACTTTCAATTTGCAGTTATCCTTCAAGCTAGTGAACAAAGTTATAGTGCTGATTTGTATTTTCTCAATTGCATGATTGAAGAATTGCATTTCTTGCCGGCAACCTTTTTCTTTTCGCCTGGTTTATTTCCAATTGATTTCTCGTAACTTTTCCTGACCTTTAGTGTAACTCTTTATATTGTGAAAATTAAATTTTACGGCGTACGCGGCTCACTGCCTGTATGTGGCAGAGAGTTTGAAAAATATGGAGGTAACACCACCTGTATAAAGATAGTGCGCGAAAAAGTGAACCGGATTGCCATACTGGATGCAGGCACCGGCATCAGGAAATTAGGAAAAGAAATAATCGAAGAAGGGGTAAACCAGCAGATAATAAACATCGTTTTCTCCCACTTTCATTGGGATCACATCCAGGGATTTCCATTTTTCTTACCGGCATATAACCCTAATCAAAAAATAGGAATTCTTGCAATGGGCAGACGCGGCGAAGCGCATGATCTCAAAGGCATTTTTTCGAAGCAAATGCAGGAAGAATATTTTCCCATACAAATGGAGATGATGGGCGCGCAATTTGATTTTTTATCTTACGGTGACGAGGAGGTGATCCAGGGCGCGTTCGTAAAATCCATACCGCAATTTCATAAACGTCTGGGAGGCTCTTATGGTTTCCGGTTGGATGACGAAGGTGTTTCATTGGTAGTGTGTACAGACCTCGAGTATGTTGATGGCATAATAGACCCCGCCATAGTAGCCTTTGCAAAGGATGCCGATTTATTAATCCACGACGGCCAATTTACTACAGAAGAATACCATAATAAATTTAAAGGTTGGGGACACGCTACCTGGGAACAGGCGGTGGAGGTAGCCGAACAGGCGCATGTAAAAAAACTCATTATCACTCACCATGATCCCGACCACAATGATAACTTCCTTGATGACCTTGAAAAACAGTGTCAAAAAGTTTTTCCCAACTCCCTATTTGCAAAAGAAGGAATGGAGATTTTAGTCTGAATGTTATGTTTTAATTCTTATCCAGAGTAGTTATATTTTTTTCATCATTTCCTCACTTAGCCTTTTCACGGGTAGCCTCAACGCCATATTTTATTGCCGCCTCAAGCACATCAAGGTTGATGTCTTTTAAACTTTTAAACCTGATACAATAACCCGTTACACTGGCCTTGCCCAATTTTTTTCCATAGGTTTGAGATAAGTACGTTTTATCTTCAAGCCCAAGGATGTAGACAGAGATGCCGGTTTTGTTGGCACTCAAGCCAATTTGATAAAACTCTCTGCTGGTCCCGTCAGCATATTTTATCGTGTAAAATCCATATCCGATATTAGGATTCGAAACGATTTTATTTTCGCTGTTTTTACCATCCAGGAACCATAATTTACAGCCGGGCATTAGTTTCAGAATGCGATCGTGAAGCATTTGCATGTCGCTGCGTTTGGGTTCGGGCTGGCTGGTGATATACTCTTTGATTTGTTGTTGTACGTTCATTGGTGTTCTGATTATTTACGGTGAAACGAGTTAAACATAAATTTTTATTCTTAAAGTTATTAGCGAAGACACCAACAACAGCAGGTTTTTTTTAGTAAAAAATAAATGATCTTAATTGTCAACAATAGGTGGCTGGTTGCTTCAAGTAGTCTGCCACCTATTGTTCTACCTTGTCTTAAAAAACTTTGCAAAACTGTTCGGGTCCGTCGAATGCTTTTGCCTTTTCTTTTGCCTTAATGCAAAAGAAACAAAAAATCAAGGAAAACCCGATCGCTCCGCGCGTTTTTCCTTGCCGACGCGCGCAAAAGCCATTTGATAATTACGGCTTCCGAAGCTTTTCATCAATTATTTTTTCCCTGCTGCATTTGCATCAAAATCTATCATCCATTCAATACCATATTTATCTCTGAAACATCCAAAATAAGTGCCCCATGGACTGTCGCCAATCGGTCCTTCAATTTCGCCGCCTGCAGAAAGTCCATTAAATAATTTGTCCGCTTCTTCTTTACTGTTGGCAGTAACGACTATTTTAGACCTGTTTTCTCTTTCATTGGTTTTTCCCAGAATTTCCGGAACGTCATTGCCCATTAGCGTACTGTTGCCGATAGGCAAAGCGATATGCATTATTTTATTTGCTTCGTGTTCGGCGATCGGAAACCCGTCGCCTGACAGGTCTTTGAAACGCACGACGGTTTCGAATTCTCCGCCAAATACTGATTTGTAAAATGTAAATGCTTCTTCGGCATTTCCGTTAAAGTTGATGTGAGGATTGATAAGTGCCATGGTTTTTGTTTTTTAAATTGTTATTTATTTTTTTTTATTCTAATTCTTCGCAGTGATATTGGTGACTCTTTAGTAACTCAGTAATTTTTACAACAATTATTTTCCCTGCTATCGATGCGCAAAATATTATCGCAATCATCGAGGTCGAAATTCCATTTTTCACAAGGCAGAATTTTATTAATATGCGGTTTGAGTTTCTTAACCTGCGTTTTTGTTTTTACAGAAGTTTTAAAGACGTAAATCATTTTTTTGATAAAGTTGCCAGCAGGTTTTCCAGGTTGCTCAACGACATCTTCATTCCTATGGTGAAGCCTTCCAGTATCCTCTCTAACCTTTCAAGAGATTCATTATAAATTACGATGTTCACTTTTGTCGTTTCCCCATTTTCGGTGAAAGTATGATCCCACTCAGAGCCGGGCAGTTCAGGGTTTTCATCTTTATCCGCAAAAGCGTTGTACATTTTAAAGTTGGTCTTCGGGGTGATGGAAGTATACTCCTGTATCGCCCAAAGCTCTTTCCCCTCCGGCGTTATCATGGCATAAAATCTTTTGCCGCCCACTCTAAAATCCTGGTATTTCGTTTTTGCGGTCATTGGTTTTGGTGGCAACCATTGGTCCAGTAATTCTGCTTTGGTAAAAGCATCCCATACCAGCGAAAGGTCAGCATCAAATTCTCTTTTTATAGTTACCGTTTTTGCTGCTTTATCAACGGTAAAATCCATCTCTGAATTCGTACTCATTTTTTTTGTTTTTTTATGTTTGATAATAGTTCGTCCAATTGCGTAAAGCGGCCTTCCCAGATCTTGCGGTATTGTTCAAGCCACTTGTCTATTTCTTTCATTTTTTCAATTTCGAGTGAATAATAAATTTCCCTGCCCTGCGATTCTTGTTTTACCAATTCGCATTCTGTGAGGATGCGTAAATGTTTCGACACGGCCTGCCGGGTGGTGTTGAAGTTTTCTGCAATGGCGTTGGGAGTCATGGCATGCACGGCAATCAAAGCAATGATCGCCCGCCTTGTAGGATCTGCAATCGCCTGGAATATATCACGCCTCATTTTTAGAAATTTTGTTTAAGAAACCATTCGGTTGCAAATATATGTGCAACTTTTTGGTTTCGCAAATATTTTTTATAATTTTTTATAAATTATTTTTCTTTTAATTAAAACTGTATATGGAATGAATGTAGGCCACTGATGCTTAGTTACGATTTTTACCTGGCGTACCTGGCCCCATAAAGACTTTTATAGTTCGCTTGGGTTAGCGGCGTTCATTTTGCCAAAACTTGTAGGACAAGTCTGCGAACATTAACTACATTTTGCCAGACTTGTAGGAAAGGTTTGACCACATTAACTACATTTTGTCAAACTTGTAGGAAAGGTTTGACCACATTAACTACATTTTGCCAGACTTGTAGGAAAGGTTTGACCACATTAACTACATTTTGCCACACTTTTAGGAAAGGTTTGACCACATTAACTACATTTTGCCACACTTGTAGGAAAGGTTCGACCACATTAACTACATTTTGCCGCACTTGTACGGCAAATAATAGCGGATACACAAGTTTTCAACCCCGTTGTGGATATTTTTTATTTAATTTTATAGTAATAAAAAAATACCTTGACGCTTATAGAGATCCTCACGATTGAAAACTAACTGTTGATCCAAAATAAAAATAGAGGGAATTTGTTGGTTTGCTAGGGGTGGTTTTTTTGGAAGGAAATCATTATACTCTTTTTGGCTTAATAACGATTGAAATAATCAATCCTAAACTTACAATTATATCTACCACATTCCAGATGGTTCTTCCGAGTGCAACTTTTATAAAAGGCTGAAACAATAATGCCAAGGCGAGATAAATAATAACTGTTAAATTTATGCTTTTGTTTCTTTCATAATGAGAATATGCTAATAACAGAAATCCTAACATTCCGATAAAACGGGTTGCTTGATAATAACCGTATGGCATTTTCAAAAGGCAAAGTAGAAAAAGGATTGAAAGAATCGTTTTTAGAATTATTTCTGTTGTATTATTTTTCATATTTATGCTTATTGCTTTTTATTCTGTCCACCATAAGGATGTTTTGTCAATTTTGTCAACATATTCAGTCACCATCTTAAAAACCAATAATCTTGCTGGAATTAAACTCGTAAATTCTTCCTTTGTAGAGAAGGCTGATGTCAAATGTGCAGAAGATTTATTTGCAACTTTTAGAATATTACACAAATGTTGCTGTTCAGTTTCGTTGAGTGTACTCAGCGAATACTCTTTTTTACCTGGAATTACATCCCATATTTGAACGTCGTCATCTTTTGTACTATGAAAATTGATCAGTTGATTCTCTTTTAAACCAAGGCCAAGAAACTGAATAAGACCTCTTGCAAAGACAATAGAGATTTCAAAGGCAGGTTGTAAAAATTCACTTTGCCAATAGCATTTTTTATTCTCGGTTTCCGCCTCATAGTTATTTGTTGTTCGTCTGGAAATATAAATATCCCAAGCCATTAAAGAATTCAACCTATATGGAATATGTTTTTCTAGATACTCCTGTTGTTGTTGAGACGTTAAAGTCATTATTTTTGCTATCAGTTTATTGGTTTATTAATTGGCGCGATTTTGAAAACAACTTTTCACTGCTTCTCCGCACTCCGTATTAAAATCTTTCTATTTTATCAAGTTATCGATGTTCAGATTTAATTATCAATGCTTTTAATTTTTTTCTTCAAAACTCCAAACCAAAAAACACCTATCCCGATTAACAGAAAAATTAAAGCATTACCATAATCTGGACCTTTTACTAATATTTCGTCACCAACTGCCTCCATTCCTTCCCGTGTTCGAATCCAGTTATCATTTTCTAAATGGGTTTTAGCCTGGATTTCAAAAATTGCCATTACTATCAAAAATATAGTTATAACAAGAGAAAGAGCTCTTTCTAATATATCTTCGGTTCGTGTGTCTGGATTCCACTTATCCCAAATCCAATTTAATATAAACCAAACTATTGTAGGAATAAGTACAAGATATCCTAAACGTATAGCGAACCATGCGGGCCAGGTATCATCAATTGGTCCCCAAATTAATAAGGTCACGAAAATAGCAGTAACAAAATATTTTCTGAAAAACATTTTATCTTTTAATTATTAGCAAATGATTCAATCACTTTTTTTTCAAGGTCTCGAAATTTAATTTTTGAATCGTCCATTCCTTTAAATAAAATTGAATAAATTTTGGCATCTTTATCATGAACTTCAAATGTTTCAAAATGATGCTGATTTTTTAATTTTGCATCCTGTATAATCATTCTAAATATTTTTTCATCTCCTAATAACGTATTTTTACACAACCAGTCAACTACATCAAGGGCAGAAGCCAAAGTAATAATATATTCTACCATTAGAACAGGAATAACTAATATTTTCTTGTTTGCATCTGTTATCAAAATTGAAGTGTTATATGCCTCGAGAAGTTTAAGTAAAGGCCTATTCTCTGATTCCAGGTAAGGTATGTTATTGATCAGCATCTCAACTTTCTAATCGGCCAGCACTATCAAAGAAAACAGGAATTCTCAGAATAATTAATCTTCCTGTAGGAAAATAGCTGACAACTCCATCTTCATCTTTGAGAGATGCCAGATTTTGAAAATAAATATTTCCACGACTACAGATAATGTCACGGAAATAATGAAAAATGCAATTTGTCTCACAATTAAGATTATTAAAATGTCTCATTACGGCATTTTTGAGATCAGGTGAAGAGGTAATCCCACCAGTATTATCAAGGATATCTTGAATTACCCATGTTCCATCAATTATATTAAGGCAAATTTTATGTACTGGTCTATTGTTGAAGAAGTACTCAGCACTTATTATTTCACTATTTTTAGAAAAAGTTTCCACGTTCAACCTACCAAAACCAACGTATAAAGGAAATTCTTTTATTTTTTCCATTATTCTGAATTTTTAAATTAATGCTTTCTAAAGTAATACTGGCATAAGATTTACTTAATCGTCTCAAGCGATAAATGAAGAAATGGTATGGTTGTATTGGTTTGCACGAAATATCGTTATAAAGTTTAGTATTAATAAAAACTGTACATCTACGTGTTTATTCCCTTTTTAGACTTCCAAAAAATTGAAGTAATTAATCCTATTCTCAAAATTCCAATCCCTCTTTACTTATAACTTTGTCTTCCTTTTGACTGAATAGTTAGAGATAATCTACCGTTCAAGTTATTACTTTACTGTTCCATCTGACCAAATAGTTGATATATTCCCTAGTTTGTCAATAACTGCTCCAACACAAGTTTTGCTCTGCTGAAATTGATTTGTATCTCCTGCATATACTTTATTGATATTTATTGAAAGAATAAAAAAACCGCATGAAAAAATAAATAATGATAAAGCGATGATAATCTTGAACCAATTTTTTAAAATTTGCTTCTCCATAATACTATGTTTTTTGTTATTGTGAGATTTCTATTAATACTTTTCTAAAGATTCTTTGATCGAACACTTATTATCAAAAGTTGTTTGCAATCAAAAGTTGTTTGCAATCCTTAATAGGAAGATTGTAATTTCCTGACTAATTTAATACAAAGCTTTCTGTGAAAGTTTTGATCGGCAGAATTTAAAATTATATCCTGAATCTTTGGAAATCCGTTCTATCTTCAAAGATGTTGCATTGTCAATTGTGGGAGGCATGTAAATTTTTTCAATAAGAGTGTTTAAATTTACCATAATATATTTACCTTTCTCATTTGGTTGAGTTTCCCAATAAGACGGGTTATCAATTGCTTCATTTATTTTACAAAAAAGTCTAAATTCATTTTCATGAATAAATTCAATTCTTTTATGTACAATTGGAGAATAGAAATTGTAAGCAAGATTGGGATAATCTACCGGATGATACCAAATATCTTTTTCATAATCTAAATATCGCACCTTACTTAATCCTATTACTTCAGGTATGTCTTTGATTGTTTTATAGATTCTTTCTGTTGTACTTTGTATTGCGACACCTTCATTATCTTTTAAATAAAGCCGCCACATTGCATCCGATTCATTTTTATTAATGTGCCAACAATTTACAATGGTAGTTCGCTTAAAATTTATATGATCCTCTTGTAAGATACTAATATTCTCAACAATTTGTTTTAGCCCGAAATTATAACCAGGAAATTCAGAAATTTTCCACATTTCCTTTTTTCTATTTTCAGCCTCCATTTTAGGCAAGGATCCTTCAAAGGGATCACTAAATTTGTCCGCTCTACAAAAAAATAAGGATTGAGTTTCTAATAATGATTTAAATTTTTCTAAATCCAAATATCTCCAAATTGTTGAAGCCGGCTTTAGGGGAATAAAACAATCATGCTTAAGAATTGACATGCTTAATCTTTTACAATTTTGTCTTTAGTTGACTTTTTTTAGAAGCTTTTAACTCCTATTTATACTGTTGTTATAACTAACTTTTCTTTTAAAATAGAACATTAATCTTCCCAATATTGTACATTCTCTTTATTAATGTAACCGGATTTGCCATTTAATTTAACTAATGCCAATCCATTAGAAAATTCCTCAACAGAATCATAAATACAAGGTATTATTTCATTTCCATCTTTATCAATGAAACCATGCTTATCTTCTTTTTCAAAGGAAATCAAGCCTTCTTTTTCCAATACCTTTTTTGAATTTGCTAAAATCATCAACAATTCCAACTGTTTCCTTTTAGGCAATTGAGCTAGCTTAAGTCGTTGTTCTAATTTCATAATTGATTTTTAAATCTGATAAATTTTAGTTTCTAATATTTAAACATTTTTTCCAAAATCAGCAACAATGTATCCGGCTTTATTTATAAAAAACTCTTTCCCATCTTTTTCTACGTTAGCTTTTCCATTTAAGAAAGTTTCAACAAAATCGTATTCACAATTAATTACAATTTTTTTATCAGGTGTACAAAACCCCCATTTATCTCCTTTGCGATAAGGAATTAATTGTGTTTCTGATAAAGCCAATAATTTATTAGTAACAGTTATTGCATTACTAACTCGCTCAATCAAGCCTGCATCAAATTTTATTAAAACATTTTTGTCCATTGCACGATTTAAATGAAATTATTGATTGCAAAATACAGTCCCTCACATCCGTTCGTTAATATTAAATACTTGGTAAAGGATATTCTTTCAGCCTGTTCTTCTACAGATTTAGTGTTTATAGATAAAAGAAATAATACTGGAATTTTATGTTCATTACTCTTCTCCTTTTCCCTTATAGCTTTAGAAAAGGCTATTCCATTTAATCCTATGTGCATCAAGTTTATGATAATTAAGTCCAACTTTTCATTTTTCTGCCAACAATTTATAACATATTCCAGCCCTTCATCAGCATACTTAATATTCCTAATAGTTGCCACTGGAAATTTTCTTAAAATACAATTCGTAATAACTCCTGAGAGTATATTATCATCCAAATGAAGAATATTGAGTGCGCGTGAGTTTACTGCCAATAATTTGTCAGTAATACTAATAGCATTGTCAACCTGCTTAATTACACCACCTTCATATTTTATAATTTTATTCTCCGCCATCTTCCAATTCTTTTGCCTGATTTTCTAATTTTTCTTTCGTTTCTTTAAAATAGGCGTCCCAATCTTTTATACTGTTAATAGTTTTATAAGCATCGCTCTCTTTAATAATTTGCATTTCCTGTTGTAATTCTGTGATCCGAATTTTTAATTTTTCAATTTCCGCTTTCATCAATTGCTTTTCAGTGATGGTGTCAGATTTACTAACAAAAAAGTTTCCTTTTTTTAGGTTCTCTAAAATATCAGTAACTTTTCTTAAATCGTTTTGCTCGTAAGCTTTGTTTAATTCAGTAAATAATTTATCAGCCAATTCTTTCTGATCTTCACTCACTACATCCGGGTGGCAAAGTTTACTGGCCTTCCTGTATTTCTTTTTTATTTCAAGAAGTTCTTCTTCGGTAAGGTCCGCAACTTTTTCATTTTTGCCTACTTCAAATTCCTGGCTGTAATTTTTATAATCTTCTTCGGCTTCTGTTTCTTGCGGTGTGCCTTTGGCTTTGGTTTTCCTGTATTTTAAAATCTTTAAAATCAATTCTCCCAATTCCTTGTTATGCCGTACTCCAAACTCGTGAATTAGCTTTTCAAGATCTGCTTTCTCATCAGACAGTTTGTTGAGTTTAGCTTCTAAAGACTTTGCTTCTAACCTTAAACCCTCAATTTCCGGATCAATGTAGATCGTAAGATTATTATGCTGATTTATAAATTTTTCAATTTCAATTGCTGCTTTGCTATAAGATTTGTCTTTAAGGGAAACAATAATAATGTCTAATTCAGGTGTTGTTTGAAATTGTTCTAATTTAAAAATGTGATTCTCAATTTCATCTTCTTCCTCTAATGAGATCAGGCTTTTAATTAACTCTAAGCGTTTAATAATTTTGGACAGCGTTGTATTTTGAACATCCGGCATGAGCAATTTGTTTCAGTAAATTTAATGTATTCAATTATAATAGAAAATAATGTAATCTCGCCAAGAAAGATTAAAATAAAATGAGTGTAGAAAATAGCTTAGTCATCATCTTCCTTTGCC
>CAWFBO010000024.1:0-43638 GCA_963814075.1 uncultured Chitinophagaceae bacterium
TGCTCGACGCGTACGTCTAAGGAACTGACCCATTGTCTGTTCAGACCGCCAGCACTATATCCGGTGCCGGCTGCCGACGATTTTGCCGTCACCCACGATTTTGATGCGTTAGGAAACTCGTCTCAACCGCGGTGTACTGCAGGCATTCACGGAACACGAGTCGCTGTTCATTCTCGAATTGTGGAAGTGGATCGGCCCTCATCGCGATCAATCCATGCTCAAGGATCTGACTGACGATGAACTGGACAAGATCAATCTGATCTGGCAGGAATCCGGTCGGTGGTTCGTGATCAACCTGGGTCTTCTCAATTCATGGCGTCGAGCCGGGCGAAGAATCGCCGACCAACGACGACGACGATGAAGGAACAGCCTCTTCGGCTACCGGCGCCACGCTTCCCGCGGTTAGCTTGCAGCGTCGTTTCCTTCGCCTCTTGATGTTCCTGTTTGAACAGCGCACCGTCATGGGCGGCGACAAGGGCCAGACCGTCGGCGACATCACGCCCAGCGACGATGTGGAAGAAACGGCTACCACCATCAAGACTGCCTCTGGTGTGGAGACGGCCAAGACCGTCAACCCGACCTTGCGCGTACTGAAGGACATGGAGTTGCCGGATATCGACGACCCCACGTTCGACGAAGAGGTTGACAAGGCCGTCAAAGCCGACCTCGATGCTCTGGATCACTTGGTGCTGCCTTCGTTCGATGTGGACTTGGGTGATGAGGAATCAATTCCCGAAAAACCCACCCTCGTCTACCCAAGAACCTGACGCTTGAAGAAGGCGTGATGACCAAAGCCATCAACATGGCGGATGCTGGTCTTTTGTCGGCGGCTGAGTATCGTCGCCTTGAACATCTCTCCGAGGCCTATAAGCGTCTCCCCGATCCTTACGGGAAACATGAGTCGCTGGAAGCTCAGGCGAAGATCGATTGGATCTCCTGAAGATTCCGAAAGAACCACAGATACCCGACATCTCCACAGTCTTTGACAAATCGATGCTCGAGTCGAGTCTGTTTCACTTCGACAAGAATTACATCGAAAACGTCATGGCCAAGGACGTTAGCAATGCCGTACTGGCAGTGCAGAACGCTGGCGTAGCGGTAACAGGCTACAGCGTGGAGCGTGTGGAAGATGCCATCAACTGCTACGACATGCATACCGTGCGACTGACTCCGGTGTCGGGCAATCCGTCGACCGTGCGTTTCCGGCTCCCCGTGATTCAGCCTGACGGTACGTTCGTCGGCAAAGGCGTGCATTACCGCATGCGTAAGCAGCGCGGCGACCTCCCGATCCGCAAACTCTCACCGAGTAAAGTGGCGCTGACGTCGTATTACTCGAAGCTGTTCGTCGAACGCAGTCCCAGGGCATCGTGTGATTACCCCAGGTGGCTAACCAACCAGATCCGCTCCGAGGCGCTGAACATCGAGTCCGTGAAGATCAAGGAACTTCGTAGTGCCGACGTGTTCGATTCGTCGCTACATCTGCCAAGGGTCTACTCGACGTTGGCCATGTCGTTCCGTAGTTTCGAGACGACACCCGTACGAGCTGGTGTTCGACTACCACAATCGCAAAGAGCTTTTGAGTGCTGACATCGACCCTGCTCGTATGGACGATGCAAAAGCATGGCATGATTCTCGTAGGTCGTGCCTTGGGCTACACCCGCAATGGAGGTCCGAAGAGTCGTTCGCTGGCTAGTGCTGGACAAGGATGACACTTTCTATCGTAGCGATTACGATGGCACGTTGGATGTGTTGGGAAAAATCGAGCAACTGATCGGACTGGACACTTCCCGCATCCCCATGGAACAGGTCGACATCAAGATCTTCTCGCGTTCAGTACCCGTGGGTATCTTCCTGGGCTATCACTTGGGACTGGAAGGTTTGCTGTCGCTCAAAGTGGTACCACGCCGTGTGGGTCATGGTGAACGGCCTAATCTCAACGAAGATCAATACGCGCTGGTCTTTGGTGATGAAACGATGGTGTTTCGTCGCGAGGACCGTGTGGCGTCCATGGTCTTGGCGGGCTTTCGCCAATACGCCAATGTCATTCGCAACTATGCCGTGCACGGCTTCGATCGCAAAGACGTGTATTTCAACCTGATGGAATCGTAGGTCTGGGCGTAAGGATGCTGCGTGAGATGGATTTGATCGTTGACATGTTCATCGATCCCATCACCAAGGAAATCCTGACGGAGATGAAAGAACCGACCGACTTCATTGGTCTGTTGGTGCGTTCTGCCGAATTGCTTCAGACGGACTGGAGTCCGGATGAGACAGACATGATGCACATGCGTATCAAGGGATACGAGCGCATGGCCGGTGCCGTTTACACCGAGCTGGGATTTCAGTATCAGTAAAAGCGGCGATAATGAAAATATAAAAATAGGTTCTGCTGATAAATATGTAGAAGGAGATCAGCATTACACGATTAAATACACGATTTTAAATGCGATCAATTTTTTTAAAACCCATTCTGAATTGTATTTTAATCTGATTGGAAACCAATGGGATACTACCATAGATTCTGCCGATTTTGAAGTTGAATTACCGCAGGCGCTTCCTGATACGCCTTATTATTTTGTAGCTACCGGAAATTTCGGATCAAGGGAAAATAATACAGTTACACGTTGGCGATCGAATAAGATTCTTTATGGACATACAACGCAAAAATTAAATCCTTATGAAGGAGTAACCATAGGTATCAGTTTCCCGGATGGCTTTTTAATTGAACAGAATTATAGCTTTGCGCGGAATATGGTGGTTACTTCTGCCTGTTTTTGTTTTTATAGGAATGTTTTCGATTTGGAAAAAGTGGGGAAAAGATGAAGAGGTTACCGTTCAGACAGAATACTATCCTCCGGAAAATGTAAGCCCAAGCGTTTCCGGATATATCATTGATAACAAACTTGACAGACGCGATCTTACGGCACTTGTTCCCTATTGGGGCGCCGGGGGATATTTGCGGGTAAATGAAATTGAAAAAAGTTCGCTTGCTTGGAATCATCAAGACAAAAGATTATGAATTTATAAAATTAAAAGAGTTGCCAACGAATGTTCCTCAATTTGAAAAAACTTTGTTTGATGGAATATTTGAAACCGGTGAAAAAGTAAAATTAAGCGATCTTAAGAATGTGCTTTATACTACCATGAATAAAGCAAAATCGCAATTGGAATCACAGATTAACAAGGAAGATTATTACGTGATGTATTCAAGAAGCATGGGATGCATTTTTCCTTTTCTTGGAATTCTTGCGGCAGCCATTGGTTTTTTTGCTTTGGTAGACTGACTGGCAGGAAAAATTATGGTTGGGCGTTTCTCTGATTGCCAGTGGAATAATATTGATTTCGTTCGGTGTTTTTATGACGAAGAAAACCAAAAAAGGAACCTTGCTTTATCAAAAATTATTGGGATTTAAAGAGTTTATAAAAAGCGTGGAAAAAGATCGCTTACAGGAATTTTTAAAGCAGGATGAAAATTATTTTGATAAAGTTTTGCCTTATGCCATCGTTTTTGATATGGCTGATAAATGGAAAGATAAATTAAAAGGCCTTGACGTGCCGCCACCAAAATGGTATTCAGGATATTATGCCGGTGACAATTTTAATACACTCATGTTTATGAACAGCCTCGATCATTCAATGAATGAAATGACCCGAAGTTTTTATAGTTCGCCTCACAGCAGTGGCACAAGTGGGGGAAGTTTCAGCGGTGGAGGAGGTTTTTCAGGTGGAGGATTTGGTGGTGGTGGCGGAAGCAGTTGGTGACCTGATTTTTAAAAATAAAAATCGGGGTTATTTGTTGGTTTACTAACTAACAAATAACCCCGATCCTAAATTAATGCAATTGTATTTAAAACTCCAAACAGTTTCCGGTTTATTCGCGTGTCCGTAATTTGTAGAAATTCAGATTAGTACGCAATTTGAGGTACATTAGTATCAAATGAGGACACGCAGCAAAATAAAAATTAGTATTTTTTCTTTGCTTACTGTAAAGAAAATGCTGTTATACTGCTTGTAATGGTAATGACTTTTTTTAAACAGTTAGCATTCTACTTTTTACTTTTTCCCTTTTTATTTGCTGCCTTCTTATGTGTTGGTTGATTAATTGTCGAAGTAGTATTTTCTTCCTGTGGCGTTTCAGCGTTTTCTTCATCATCAGGAGAGTTGTCTTCTCCGTCAAAATACTTTTCCATTTGCTTGGCCTGGTAAATATTGCCGGTTGTATTTATTTCCCAGCACAATAATCGTCACTGAATCCTGTATCATTCTTATAAAGACTGCGTTGTTGCCATGCCACCATCCATTATGGTAAATTATTTTTCGGCCGTCAGGATACACATTCATTCTCCATCCATAACCGTAATTCCTGATACCCGGCTTTTCATTACTGTATGGCGTATATGCTTTTTCGAGCATTTCTTTAGTAAAAAGTTGATTGGTATATAAAGCCTGGTCCCACTTGAGCAGGTCTTCCGGTGTGCTGTAAATATTTTTATCGCCAAAGCCACAATCGAGAAAAGTAAATGCTTCCTGCCGGCCGCGATAATCATAAGAAGGCATGGCGGTAGCACTGTCACTTATGTTCCAAACATAAGTATCATTCATATGCAGGGGCGTAAAAAACTGTTGCTGCAAAAAATCAGCATAAGATTCTCCTGATGCCTTTTCAATGATCAATCCGAGCAAAGCATAATTGGTATTGCAATAAGTAAAATGAGTGTTCGGTTTGGTAGCGGGAGGTTTAAATTTTTCAAGGTAATCAAGCACATCCTGGTTTTTTACATGTTGCTTTGTGTCCCAGCCCAGCTTGTCCATAAAATAGAGATAGTTGGGCAATCCACTTCGGTGGCTCAACAAATCTTTCACTCTGACATTATCGTAAGGGAAAGAAGGAAAGAATTTTTTCACATCGTCATCAAGGGAAAGTTTACCCATTTCTGCAAGTTTCAAAGTGGCCATGGCGGTAAAGGTTTTTGAAACCGAGGCGATATGAAAAGCGGACTGGTTGCCGGTAACGGAATCTTTTTTCTGAAGATTGAAATAACCATGATAATCTTCAAAAATCACCTGTCCCTTTTTGGCAACAAGAATAGCGCCATTGAATCCCGTTCGGAGCAGTTTATTATTATAAAAATCTTTAACCTCATTTCTGTAAATTTCCAGTCTGGTTTGGAGGAATTTTCACAGGGTCAGGTGCTACATAACCGGTTGGTGTTTTTCAAGGACGTTTTGGTTTTACACCGCGTGAACTGCAGGAAGAAGCAAAAAAAAACAAAATTATAAATACCGGGAAAAAATTTCTAAGTCTCATCAAAAAATATTCAAGTATTAAGGGGCTATATTTGCAATATTACATTACTATTTTAATATGCCAGAGAAAAAATCGACTAGTTATCCTAAAGAAAAAATAAATATTCTTTTTTTAGAAAACATCAGCAAAACCGCCGCTAACAGATTCATTGATGCAGGATACACTTCCGTAAAAAGATTGCCCGGAGCAATGTCTGAAAGTGAATTAATTAAAGAAATTAAAAATGTTCATTTGTTGGGAATTCGTTCCAAATCAAAGATTACGGCTGAGGTGTTAAAGAATGCAAAAAAACTGCAGGCGATCGGATGTTTTTGTATCGGAACCAACCAGGTGAACATGAAAGCAGCTACTGATAAAGGCGTTGCTGTTTTTAATGCGCCGTATTCAAATACACGTTCTGTAGCTGAATTGGTAATGGCTTCTTCTATTATGTTGATCCGAAAAATTCCTGATAAGAACCAGATCTGCTCACGAAGGTATATGGATGAAAGATTCAACCGGTAGTCATGAATTGCGTGGAAAGACTTTAGGAATTATTGGTTATGGAAACATCGGCTCACAGGTAAGCGTACTGGCAGAGGCTTTCGGAATGAAAGTTATTTTTTATGATACAGAAACAAAAATGCCGCTTGGAAATGCGGAGAGTAAAAAAACTTTAAAAGATGTTTTGAAGGAAGCAGATATTGTAACATTACACGTGCCTGATCTTCCTTCTACCAGGAATCTAATCAATAAGAATAATATTAGGTATTTTAAAAAAACCGGCATCCTTATTAATTATGCAAGAGGAGGCGTGGTAGATCTTGATGAATTAAAAAAAGCGCTTGAAAAAAATGAAATGGGAGGTGCGGCAATAGATGTATTTCCAAAGGAACCGGCGAAAAATGGTGATCCTTTTTCAACACCTTTGCAGGGATTAAGCAATGTGATTTTAACACCTCATATTGGCGGTTCTACAGAGGAAGCGCAACAAAATATCGGCGAAGATGTAAGTAATAAATTATTTAATTTTTTAGAGAAAGGGATCACAACAGGTTCTCATTCGGTGCCGCCGTTGAATCTTCCTCCACACGAAAATTCCCACCGCATTTTGCATATTCATAAAAATGTGCCAGGTGTTTTATCGGAAATTAATACGCAGTTTTCCTCTCACAAAATAAATATTTTGTCACAATATTTGAAAACCAATGATGACATAGGATACGTAGTTCTGGATGTAAATAAAAATCTTTCGAAAGAAGCACTTAAATTACTAAAAGGGGTAAAAGATACGATTAAAGTAAGGTTGCTGTATTAATCATGGCAGCCTTTATAAAACTAATTGTAAATCAAATTATGGTTGGCTTTTTGACAGGGTTTATTGATCGCCGAACTCATTTAATAATTTTTTTGCTCTTTGTTTGAAAGCCGCGGTTTGATGAGGCAATTGATTTTCTATCAGCAGTTTTATTTCAGGGATAATCGCAGGATATTTTTTGGAGAGGTTTCCCAAAATGGTTAATGAAAATGCTTTTATTGCGACAGCTTCATCCGGCGATTCTACATATTGAAAGCATAAATGCATTACAGGGCCTTCATATTTTGATGGAATATCTACGTGCTGCAAAAGCCGTACTGTATTGCGTTTTATAGCATCGTGTAGTCCTGGTTTTTCTAAGTTTTTAATGAGTTTTTCAAAATTATTTTTCATTAGTTCGGGATGAGCGATCACACAATAACTCATTGGCCACGCGGCTCGTTGAGTTACCCTGTATTCGTCATTTATAAATAAGTTGAAAAGCTGGTTAAACCTGGAAATATCATTACCTACCCAATCAACTATTTTTTGACAGTTTGCTTTGGTATGTTCTTTTAATATTTGATTGCGTAAATCCATATTTCAGTTATGGAAAATGTTTTCAAAAAATTACTCTTTTGTATTGCTGCTGAATTCATGTAATAATTCCCGGATTTTTTTTACTTCTTCTTTATTCACGGAAACATTTGAAAGCGATTCATTCATTTCCGGGTTAGTAAATTTCATTTCACTGTTTTTTGAAAAAGAAGCTGAACTGTGAAACTCTTTAGCTCCGGTAGTTTCAGCGATAGAAATAATATTTTCAGCATTTATTCCTGATCCCGGCATAATGATAATTCTTCCATCAGATTTTTTTATTAATGCTGAAAGGAGAGCAGTACTCTCGATTGCTTTTGGTTTTAATCCTGAGGTCAGAATCCTTTCAAAACCCAGTTCAATAATATCGTTCGAGTGCTTCAAAAGGATCTGTTACTCTATCAAAAGCCCGATGAAATGTCGCTTCCAAAGGATAGGCGAGCGTTAATAATTCTTCACATCGTTTTTTATCGACTTTCCCTTCTGCAGTTAAAAGTGCCTGTTACAATTCCATCGCACCCCAATTCTTTACAAACCACCACGTCTTTTTTCATTATTTCAAATTCCTCATCACTGTAAAAAAATCTCCACCTCGCGGGCGAATCATCGCATATAAATCTATGTGAAGTTTTTTTCTTGCTGATTTTATAAATCCATGGGATGGAGTCGTGCCGCCTTCTCCCGGGGAAGCGCAAAGTTCGATTCTGTCTGCCCCAGCTTCCTGCGCAGCAAGGCAACTTTCAATATTAAATCCGATTATTTCTAATTTATTATCCATACTGAAAAAGGAGTAGTATCCGGAATTAATTTTTAAACCTTCTAAACTCGTCTAAACTTTCTAAGCCCTTCTAAACTTTCTGCTAGGTCACTCCCAGGTCATAAAAATATTTTGCAGGATAAATTTTCTCTTCACCATTACTTTTTACGGCAAATACAAAACCTTTTTGTATCGCATACGCGCCGTATTCGCCTTTATTGTTTAATGCTAAAAAGCCAACCTGACTTTTTTCGCTTTCTCTTCACTTCGATGAATGATTCGTTCAATCGCTTTTTTGCAGGCCATTTCAGGCGAATAGCCTTGGCGCATATATTCAACTACCACATGAGTTCCACAAATGCGCATCACTTCTTCTCCCATTCCGCTTGAGGTAGCAGCGCCCACTTCATTATCCACAAAAAGCCCCGCGCCGATAATCGGTGAATCTCCAACGCGTCCGTGAATTTTAAAAGCCATTCCACTGGTGGTAACCGCGCCGCTCATATTTCCGGATGCATCCAATGCGACCAAACCCATCGTATCATGGTTGATCCTTCCATCATCAAAAAATTGAGGAGCAAAAGGCCCGTTTCCTTTTTTACTTTTCTCTACGGCGTCTTTATTTTCAATATTTATTTCCGGCTTGTATTCACTTTTTTTTAACCAGTTTTCATAAGCTTTTTTTGCAGGTTCAGAAAGAATCTGTGGTTGTTGTTCAAAGCCATTTTCAAGAGCAAATTGTTGTGCGCCATGCGCCTACCAACATAATGTGCGGCGTGGTTTCCATTATTTTTCTCGCGACAGAAACAGGATGTTTGATTTGTTCAATAGCGCCTACTGAGCCACAGTTGGCATTTTCATCCATGATGCATGAATCAAGGGTAACAATTCCATCACGATCGGGATAGCCGCCGAGGCCAATACAACAATCAATCGTGTCTTCCACATAGCGTGCGCCTTTTTCTACGGCATCGAGAGCACGGCCTTTTGCCGATAAAATTTTCCAGGCTTCTGCATTAACTTCTTTCCCGTTGTTCCATGTAGAAACGACAATTGGTTTCGTTTGTGCCTTACTGTTAGTTATTGCATTTTTGAATGAGAGAACCGGCGTGGAAAGAGTGGAAAGTTTTAAGAATTTTCGTCTGTTGAGCATTTGAGATATTTTATCAAATGTAAAAAAGAATAGTAAACAAACTTTCTTAACGAAAAATCATTTTGTAAAATAAAGTTCTAAAGAGAATTATTTTTATCACTAAATTGAAATTTTTTTTCATTCAAATTTTTGTATGGCTGAAATGGATAGGAGCTTGGGTTGTGGCAGGCATCTGCTATTAACATGACAGATATGGTTGGCATCGGTCCATTCATAACTCTGCCAATGGTAATAGGGATGATGAACGGGCCTTACTTTTTATATGCATGGATAGCCGGGGCTTTTTTATCAATTGTAGATGGAATGGTTTGGAGTGAATTAGGCGCTGCTTTTCCGAGAGCTGGCGGTAGCTACAATTTTTTAAAAGAAGCTTATGGAAAAAAAGGTGCCGGGCGAATGATGAGTTTTTTATTTGTCTGGCAAACGATGATACAAGCGCCGCTGGTAATAGCTTCTGCAGCAATAGGCTTTTCAAAATATTTTTCTTTTATAGTTCCGCTCACTCCTTATACGGAAAAATTGGTGAGTGGGGGAGTTGTCATTTTGATCGTTATATTATTGTATAGAAAAATTGAAGCGATCGGAAAAATAAGTGTGTTTTTATGGAGCGGAGTTATCATTACCATGTTCTGGATTATTGGCGGAGGAATTTTGCATGGAAATTTTTTAATGCCGGTAAGAAATATTAATATCGGGCTTTACTGTAGATTATGCTTTTGTTACTGCAATTGGTTTTGCCAGCGTAAAATCTGTTTACAGTTATTTGGGTTATTACAATATTTGTCATCTTGGAAGCGAAATAAAAAATCCTTCTAAAAATATTCCCAGCAGTATTTTTATTTCTATTATTGGCATTGCCATTTTATACCTTTTGATGAATATAAGCGTGGTAAGTGTTGTTCCGTGGCAGCATGCAAAAGACAGTGAATTTGTGATCAGTGAATTTATGCAGGTTTGATGGGACATACAGCGGCCACAATTATTACTTGTCTTATTTTGTGGGTGGCATTTGCTTCCGTTTTCTCTGCAACGCTTGGCTACAGCCGCATTCCGTATGCTGCTGCCGAAGATGGAGAATTTTTTAAAATTTTTGCAAAGCTTCATCCTACAAAAAATTTCCCTTACGTTTCTTTATTGTTTTTGGGAGGAGTAGCGTTTGTATTTAGTATGCTTTTTAAATTGAGTGAAACCATCAGCGCAATTCTGGCCATGCGAATTATGATCCAGTTTATCGGGCAGGCTGTTGGATTATTAATTTTGCGAAGCAGGAAAAATCCAACGGTATTTCCTTATAAGATGCCTTTGTATCCTTTGCCTGTAATTAGTTGCAATTGCTATGTGGTTGTTTATTCTTATTTCTACAGGAACGAAACTTATGTTCAGTGGCTTGTTCGTGATTTTTCTGGGAGGGATTGTTTATTTTATTAAGGCAGATTTCAAAAAGAATGGCCTTTTGTATCTGTTGATGAACAGTAAACGAAGAAAAACCGTAGATTTTTATTCTGCGGGGAAATCGTTTATCGCTGCTACATTTTTTAATTGCAAAATTTCTTTTTGCATTTCTTCAATCTTTTCGAGAAGATGGTTAATGGTTTCAATTCCTTCAATATTAATATCCAGGTCGTAATGTAGGCGTACAAATTTTTCCAGCTTTTGTAATTCATCTGCAGGGATGTAAGTTGATTGTTCAACCGAAGTAACAGTGATCAATCCCGAATCTTCAAGCGAAGTAATAAATGAATATTCAATATTATGATAGATGCAAAAATCTTCAGCCGGTATTAGGTCATCTTTTTCCATATCAAAAATTTTACGATGATAATTTTGATAATTCAGTAAATAATTCTTTTTGTTTTTCCGTTAAGTTGGTAGGCAATTTGATATTCCAGGTTATGTACAAATCGCCAAATTGCCCTTCTTTTTTATAAACGGGAAATCCTTTGCCTTTTAAACGAACAGTAGTGCCATTCTGCGTTTCAGGAGCTACTTTTAATTTTATTTTTCCACTTAACGTATCTATTGTTTTTTCACCACCCAAGTAAAGCGGTATACAAATCAAGGTCTTCTGTTTTATATAAATTATTTCCTTCGCGTTTCAAATCAGGTTCATTTGGAATTATGAAAGTTATGAAAAGATCTCCATTAGGCCCGCCGTTAGCGCCGGGGCTGCCATAACCTTTTAATTTTATTTGCTGGCCGTTTTCAACACCTGCAGGAATTGTAATGCGAACATTTTTTCCATTGATGGTAAGTGTTTGTTTGTGCGTGGTAGTACGCATCTTTTAATGATAGGCGTCAATTCTGCATTGTAATCCTGTCCACGATATTTCGCCTGGCTTCTTCTTCCTCGCGCGCCACCAAAGAGCGATTCAAAAAAATCTGAAAAACTCCCTTCTTCCCCCGACGAATAAGTATATTCCTGTCCGCCACCACCAAACCCTCCAAAACCTCCAAAACCACCAAATCCTCCACCGGCTTGCTGTCCCTGTTGTTGTCTTGCTTGTTCATATTGATCTGCATGTTTCCAGTTTTCGCCATACTGGTCATACTTTTTTCTTTTTTCCGGATCGCTCAAAACCTCATTTGCCTCATTGATCTGCTGAAATTTTTTATGAGCTTCTTTGTCATTCGGGATTTACATCAGGATGAAGTTTTCGCGCAAGTTTGCGATATGCTTTTTTAATATCTTCTGCAGATGCATTTTTTGCAACGCCTAATGTTTTGTAATAATCAACAAAATCCATTTTCTGATTTTAGCTTTGAAATTGTGACCGATAAAATTAAGAGATAATAAAATAAAATTCTCAAAGATTGAAAGTCTCAGTTTATTTGCTGCATCCCACCATCAAAATTAATACCCATTTTCTTTTTGTGTCAACAAGGCATATTTATACGGCAGATTAAGGTCAATTTCATTTTAATCAAAGAAAAACATCGGTGAAAAGTGTTAAAGTAAGAGAAGTTGTTTGCTGTTCACTATTCGGATATCCATTGTTTTGCCGCATCAAGGTCTTCCATCATAAAACCTTTAGTGGAGCCCGGCAAAAGCTTACCAAAAAAATTGGTAAAATCTTTTATGCTTTTACTTTTGGAAACAATTCCAATTTTTTTCCATTCGGTAAAGTAGACAAAGCCAAAAAGTGCATCTTTAAACCATGCTTCCAAATTGTAATTATTTAATGAAGTATTAAGCACCAACAGGTAATTTATTTTTCCATGTTCTTTATAAATTTTGCTTACCAAAGGATTAATTATTTCATCATAATCTTTTCCTGTTATTTTCCCGGTGGCATTAAAAGCGGCTACATAGGGTGGAAACCCCGAAATAGTTTCAATCATAAAAATAGTTTTTAAAGAATGAAAACAAATGAGATGCCACGTAAAGTTAAAAGTTTCTGTATAAAAAAAGCTTCCGCTGATTTTGAGCGGAAGCTTTTAAAAATTTAAACCTGGGGTTTTTGGTTTTTCAGGGTTAAAGTTTAAGCCATCACAGGCTGGATTTCATAGGATTTATATTTTTCTCAGATATTGATTTTAAAATAAAAGAAGTTGATTGATATCGGATTATTATTTTGGTTTTTCCTGGATAAAGGGAAAAGTCATTTTCATTGGATTTGGATTCTGATTAATGTTTGTTGAACATCAATCAACTTCTGGAACAAAGATAGATTTGCCAGCACACTCTGCGCAAGAGCGATACTCCTTAATTTTTAAAATATGGAATTACTGATAGCGGTAGTAAAATAACGAATGAATGCATCGTAAGATTACGATATCTTTATTCAACGGTTTTCATTGCGGCAAAAGATTTGTAAAGAGGCTCTTGCTTCTTTAAAAAACAGAAAAATAAAAATCTGGTAAATTAATTTGTTTACTGCCAAGGAAAAATGCATAAATAAAAAACTTCTGCCTTTTTAGACGGAAGTTTTTAAAAATTTAATTCCGGGATTTGGTTTTTCAGGAATTTTTTCAGCTTGGATTTTAAAGCCGGGATTTTCAAGGAAATGGTTATTTTTCGGGTATAGGTATCCGATAATGATCGGGAAAAAAAGAAGTTGATTGATATCAGATTTTTTCTTTCGGCTTTTCCGGGATAATCGGAATAATTCGTTTTCAATGGATTTGGTCCCATTGTTAAGGGATGATTAATGTTTGTTGAACATCAATCAACTTCTGGAACAAAGATAGAGTGCAGGCATGGTGCTGACAAGAGCAATATTGCTTTTTTTTACAGATATTGTAATTACTGGATGAAAAAGTAAATTAACGATGAAGTGAATTCGTATAAATACGAGTCGAAAGATAAAAAATTGTAGTTAGTTTGTTGGTTTACTGTGTTAGTAAAATCCTTCCTAAAAAAACTTATTAATCTCAGTCGTAAAATACTTCAATCCATTTATCTTCGTTCTTATGTCGAAGTTTTTAATAATCGGGTTAGGAAATCCCGGAAACGAATATGTGAACACGAGGCACAATATCGGTTTTGATGTGTTAAACTCGTTTGCTTTAAAACATAATGTGTTTTTTCAATCGTCAAGACTGGCAGATGTAGCCGAAATAAAGTTTAAAGGAAAAATATTCGTTTGTATAAAACCCACTACTTATATGAATCTTAGCGGTCGAGCGGTAAAGTATTGGTTGGATAAAGAAAAAATTGCTGTAGAACATTCTTTGACAATTGTAGATGATCTCGCACTTCCAATAAGCAAATTAAGATTGAGAAAAAGAGGAAGCGACGCGGGGCACAACGGATTACGTGATATTCAAAACATTTTAGGCACCGATGCCTTTCCTAAATTACGTTTTGGTATCGGCAACCAGTTCCCGCGAGGAATGCAGGTTGAATTTGTATTAAGCCGTTGGCTCAGGGAAGAAATTCCGGTTGTTAAAAGCAAAAATTGAAAAATGTACCGAGATCATTGAGATGTTTGCAACCATAGGAATTGACCGGACAATGAGTGAAGTAAATCACTTAACTTTTTAAATTTTTAATTACCAATTAATACTTAGATAAATTCTTTTTTAGATTTGTTTTTTATATTTTCGCACAACCTTTGAAAAGCCCTGACTAAACCTGATTGAAATGAAAATATTTTGTATAGGGCGTAATTATGCCGAACATGCTAAAGAAATGGGTAGATGGTGTTCCGGAAGAACCCATTATATTTATGAAGCCTAAAAGTGCGCTCGTGCAGGGGCACACTCCTTTTTATTATCCCGAATTTACAAATGAACTTCATTATGAGGCTGAACTTGTAGTGCGCATCAGCAAAAATGGAAAATATATTCAGGAAAAACACGCTTCCAATTACTATAATGCAATTTCGGTTGGAATTGATTTTACTGCGCGCGATATCCAGCAGCGACTTGAAAGAAAATGGATTGCCCTGGGAAAAGGCAAAAGCTTTTGACAATTCTGCAGCCGTAGGAAAATTTATTGACATTCACACCTGCAATGAACAAAAAGAATATCAATTTTTCCTTAACGAAAAATAAAGAAGTAGTACAAAAGGCCAATTCTTCTGAAATGATTTTTACTATTGACCAGATCGTTGCCAACATTTCTAATTATTTTTCAATAAATATTGGCGATCTTATTTATACTGGTACACCTGCCGGAGTAGGAGAGTGCATTGTGGGCGATTTACTCGAAGCATACCTGGAAAAAGAACCGGTACTTTCACTGGAAATAAAATAATTACGGTTTTTTAATGATTTTAGTGAATAAATAAAAAGCCACAACATTTTTACATTGCTGTGGCTTTCTAATTTATATCATTACAAAACGAAAATTCTTAAAAATTATTCGTTTACTATTGCTGATCTTTATCAGCTAAAAGTTTCCCTTATTTTTTCCCAAAAAGTTTTATCGTTTTTATCCGGCTTCGGTTTGAAGTTTTCACTCTCCTGCAAAGCTTTCCAAGGGCAATTTTTTCCGCTTCAGAAATATTTTGAGGTGTCCATACATTTACCTGGATGAGTTGATCGCCTTTTTCATGGCTATTGATAGAAGGAAATCCTTTCCCTTTGAGCCTGAAAATTTTACCGCTTTGAGTGCCGGCCGGGATTTTAATTTTTGCACGCCCATCAATTGTTGGTACTTCTATATGAGTTCCAAAAACAACTTCCGGAAATGAAATGTGCAAGTCATAAGCTACATTCAATCCTTCACGATGTAAATACGGATGTGGTTCTTCTTCAATTAAGATAACCAGGTCACCGGCGCCTCCTCCTCTTTCGCCCATGTTACCTTTTCCACTCATGCTTAATTGCATTCCTTCCTGCACACCTGCGGGTATATCAAGCGTTACAGTTTCTTCACCGTACACTCTTCCTTCGCCGCGGCAGGCGGTACATTTGCTGGTAATTACGCTTCCTTCTCCGTTACAATCAGGACAGGTAGTTACGGTTTGCATTTGTCCCAAAAAAGTATTTTGAACTCTGCGAACCTGGCCGTTTCCACCACAGGTTCTGCAGGTTTGCGAACTATTTTTATCTTTTGCGCCTGAGCCGCCACATGTGTTACAGGCAACGTATTTTTTTACTTTGATGGTTTTGGTAGTTCCTTTTGCGATCTCTTCGTAATTCACTTTTATTCTTACGCGAAGGTTGCTGCCTCTTGTTCCGCGGCTTCTTCTTGAACCACCTCTCGATCCGCCACTGAAGAAACTCCCAAACATATCATCGCCAAAAATATCTCCAAACTGGCTGAAAATATCGTCCATGTTCATGCCATGGCCGGAGAAGCCGCCACCGCCACGGCCGGGACCAAATGCACTGTGGCCAAAGCGATCGTATTGGGCACGCTTGTCTGAGTCGCTTAAAATTTCATAAGCTTCTGCGGCTTCTTTAAATTTTTCTTCTGCTGTGTGATCTCCCGGGTTTCTGTCAGGATGAAATTTCATTGCTACTTTTCGGTAGGCTTTTTTAATTTCATCGGATGTTGAACTTTTGCTTACACCCAGAATTTCATAATAATCTCTTTTTGAAGACATTGTATCTGTCATAGTATTTATTGTAAACTGCCTCTGAAACGGCATTTACGGTTATTAGAATTAAATATTTGAGAAACGATTTATTTTCCTACCACGACTTTTGCAAATCGTATCAGTTTATCGTTAAGGTAATATCCTTTTTGTAATTCAGCAACCACTTTACCTTTTAATTTTTTATCATCCACATCAATTTCAGAAACTGCTTCATCTTTTTCCACATCAAATTCTGAATGTAACGTATTTATCGGCTTCAATCCTTTTGCCTGCAATGTTTTTCTGAATTTGTCAAAAACCAATAGACACACCATCTTTTATCGATTTATCCATGTCGCTTTCCTGCAATTGCTGCTCTGCCCTGTCCATATCATCTAAAATATCCAGCATGGAAATGATAACTTCCTTTCCTGCTGTTTGCCTTAATTCAATGGCTTCTTTGGAAGTGCGCCTTTTATAGTTGTCAAACTCTGCAAAAAGGCGAATGTATTTATCTTTTTGTTCGTGCTAATTCAGCTTTTAATTTTTCAACGTCATTTTTGCCATCAGCGAAGTTTCTTCCACTTCTCTTCGTTTTCTTCTTCATTTTCAGGCAACGTTTTCATCATTCACTTCCATTGGCAATTCCTCTTCTTCTGTTTGATTTTTCAAGTCATTTTCTTGCATGTCATTCATGTTTTTTATCCGGTTACTAAATTGGCTGCAAAGGTACTACAGTCAAACTTTTTGCCAATATTAAAAATTAGACAAAATGACACAAGAGACGCTAAAAAAGATTATGTAAATTGTTAAATAATTATTTAACCACCTGGAATTTACCGGATTCGATAATATTTCCCTGCTTATCTCGAAGCTGAAAAATATACACACCGCGATAAAAATCGGTAAGAGAGACGGTAATTTTTTGATCGGTAACTTTTAAGATCTTCTACTTTTTTCCCGATAAAATTAAAAATTACCAAAGTATAGGAGTCATTGTAATTTTCGGTAAACTCAAAATTGATGAAACTTGTGGCAGGATTGGGGTAAAATTTTACCGTTTTTACAGCATCATTGGCAACATGCGTTCACCTGCGCATCGCTGCTTGTTTGTAAACTGACAATAAAGATAAGTATGTAGAAAATTTTTTTCAATAGTACAAAAGTATTTAATTAATTCAGAACTGCAACTTTCGCGCCTTTTATATTAATTTTAAAAACTATTTATAAAGACGGGTTTAAAAATAATAACGTTTCTTTCATATTTAAATTGCCTTCCTCATAAAGTTAGAATTATTTTAGAAAATAAAAATCATACTTAATTGTTTGTTTACCGTTTGCCGCTGAAAATGTGTTAGAAAAAAGATATTTTAACAAAGCAGACACACTTCGGATAAAAATGAAAAAGCAGCGAAGTGTTTTTTTAATAACTTGCAATTCTTCGCCAAATTTGGCCTGACAGATTTAAAAGAAAAATAAAAAATGGATACACAAAATCAACCCGTTCAAAACTTTGTAAACCTTCTCGATTACAATAACAATATCATTTTCAATATGACTCCGGAAGAAGTTTCGGAAGCAATTATTTCAGGCGATGCAAACCGTGTGCGTAAAATTGAAGGGCAGTTTGCAATTGTTGAAAAAGTGGGACAGGAAGTATTTATGGCGCGCTCCATCGGAAGGCCCATGCGTTATTTTTTGGCCAAACAAACGGCAGGGCCATTGCTTATCGTCGCTGAACGAATGGATGAGATTTATGATTTTCTGAAAAGTAAAAACCTTCATTCCCAGTTTCATCCTTCTTATACCCGGATGGTTCCCGCGCACTTTGTTGTAAGATTGGAAGTAATTGGTTGCCCCGATCCAAATCCTGTTTATACGAGGTATTTTGCTCCGCAAAGAAATCGTTTGACAACTGATCTTGATGAAATAGGGAAAGCATATATCGGAACGCTGGCCAACGAGTGCCAAAAATGGTTGAAAACAATTCCAGAAAATGAGCCAATCGGCGTGTTATTTTCAGGAGGAATTGACAGCGGATCAGTGTTTCTCGTGCTTTATCACTTGATGCTAAAGATGGGGCTTTCTCCACAACGGTTAAAAGCCTTTACTCTTTCCGTAAATAACGGACCGGATGCTGAGCAGGCTCACCAATTTTTAGACCAGCTCGGCCTTTCTCTTTTTCTTGAAGTACTCAATGTTCCACAGTCAGAAGTAAATTATAAGGAAGCCATTAAAGTAGTGGAAGACTATAAGCCGCTTGATATTGAATCAGCTACAATGGCGCTGGCGTTATGCAAACAAGTTCGCAAACTTTACCCGGATTGGAAATATATGGCCGACGGAGACGGCGGTGATGAAAATCTAAAAGATTACCCGATAAAGGAAAATACAGAGCTTACGATCAGGAGCGTGCTAAATAACACAATGCTTTACCAGGAAGGCTGGGGTGTTGATAAAATAAAACATTCTCTCACTTATACCGGCGGACAAAGCAGGGGACATGTTCGTTCTTATGCTCCATCGAGGTTGCTGGGATTTAAAGGATTTAGTCCTTATGCGCTGCCAAATGTTATTGAAGTGGCAGAAGGAATTCCTTTCATTGAACTGACCAATTGGAATGAAGAAGAATTATATGCGCTCAAAGGTGAAATTGTAAAGAGAGGAATCAAAGCAATTACAGGCTTCGATATGCCTGTTTTCGAGAAACGGAGATTTCAGCGCGGTGCGGCAGATGAGAACACTTTTAAGCAAATGTTCTCTGATGATGAAATGGAATACCGCACTTATTTCAATTCCCTTTATGCCTGACCGTTATGACATTGAAATTCTTCGCCCGCCTAGAAACCATGTGAATCCTGAGATACCCTATCATTTTTTGCATGAAACGGAGCCCGATCAGGAAGGGAATTTACAACGGGTAAATACCATTTTTCTTACAGGTAAAGAATGTGCTTTCAGGTGCACCATGTGCGACCTTTGGAAAAACACACTTACTATTTCTACACCGCCGGGAGCAGTTTTAAAGCAGATAGATTATGCCTTGGAAAAGCTTCCAGCCGCTGATGTAATTAAATTGTATAACGGCAGTAACTTTTTTGATACAAACGCGGTCCCTGCCTCGGATTACCAGGGAATTATTGAGAGGGTGTTGCCTTATAAAAGGGTAATTGTTGAAAATCATCCTAAACTTTGTGGTAAATCCTGCATTGATTTTAATGAAAAACTTAGCGGAGCGCTCGAAATAGCTATGGGATTAGAAACCATTCATCCGGATGTTTTACCCAAACTCAATAAGCGTTTGACGAAAGCAGATTTTAAAAAGGCCGCTCTCTTTTTGAAACAAAATAAAATTGCTTCCCGTGCTTTTATTCTTTTAAACCCGCCGTTTCTGACAGATGAAAGAGAAAATATAGAGTGGACTCTTAAAACCATTCAATTTGCTTTTGGTTGTGGAATCGATTGCTGCTCCATAATTCCTACGCGACCCGGAAATGGAATAATGGAAGTTTTGTTGGAAAAGGGAGAATACTTTCCGCCAACATTAGCAGCTTTGGAAGAAGTGTTTGAACGGTCTCTTTCTTTAAAAGCAGGCAGGGTTTTCGTTGACACATGGGAAATTGATTTTTTATCCTCTTGTGATAAATGTTTTGAAGCAAGGAACGGTCGTTTGGAAGAAATGAACAGGACACAAGAAATAATTGAGCCGATAAATTGTATTTGTAAATAGTTATGAAGAAAAATGAGCATTATGACATTGTAATTGCCGGAGCTGGTTTTGCTGGTTCGATTACTGCGTTGGCTTTACAAAAAATTGGCTTAAAAGTTTGTTTACTGGAGAAAGGAAAACATCCGCGTTTTGCAATTGGCGAATCTTCTACGCCTGTGGCTGATATGATTTTGCGTAAACTTTCTTCAACCTATGATCTTCCCTGGCTCTACGATTTTTCACGATATGGAAGTTGGCAAAAATCCCATCCTGAAATTGTTTGCGGTATTAAAAGAGGATTTAGTTTTTTTAAACATTTTCCCGGAAAAGATTTTACAACAGATGAGAATCATATAAATGAATTGCTTGTTGCTGCGAGTACAACTGACGAATTATCGGATACCAATTGGCTCAGGTCAGATTTTGATGCTTTTTTAATAGACAAAGTAAAAGAAAACGAAATCGATTATTTTGATCTTGCTGAAACCACCGAATCAAAAAGAAATTCGACGTGGGAATTTTCTATAAACCAATCAGGCAAACTCAAGACCATTGATGCTGATTTTTTTATTGATGCTACCGGGAGTGGAGATTTAGCTGAAAAACTATTAGGCATCAAATCTTATTCTGCTGATTTTCTTGTTAATTCATTTGCGATTTTTTCCCACTTCAATAGTGTCCCGCATTGGAAAGGGATTTTGAAGGAGAAACAAATATCTGTTGCTGATTTTCCTTATGATCCCGACAATTCTGCTTTGCATCAACTCTTGGATGAAGGCTGGATGTGGATGCTTCGATTCAATGATGAAAGAGTAAGCGTCGGTTTTGTACTTGACGAAAAAAATGGATTCTATAATGGTGTATCTACTGAAAAAATCTGGAATGATTTACTCAGAAAATATCCAGCCATTGCAACTATTTTAAAAGATGCTGAAGTACATTCAGAACCGGGAAAAATTATCAGAACACAAAGGTTGCAAAGAAAATTAAATCGCTGTTTCGGAGACGGCTGGGCGGCATTGCCACATTCAATCGGTTTTGTGGATCCTTTGTTTAGTTCGGGGATTGCTCATTCTCTTTCCGGAGTTGAAAAACTGGTCGAAATTATTAAACAGACTTGGGGCAATGAAGATCTCTTGCAGAAAAATTTGCAAGAATACGAAATCAAAGTTTTTCAAGAATTGAAATTAATAGATTGTCTTATCGCCGGCTGTTATAAAACAATGAATAATTTTGAGCTTTTCAGTGTTTGGTCGATGTTATATTTTGCCTGCACGATTGCGCATGAACAGCGAAGGTTGAGCAATAAAACTCCCGGATATTTTTTAAATGCAGACGATTCCCGGATCAGGAAAATGGTTTATGGTTCTTATGAAGATTTGCTAACAGCAATTTCCGCACCGGTAACAGAAGAAGAAATTGAAAATTTTACAGCGCTCATTAAAGAAAGAATAGAGCCCTTTAATACTGCCGGCCTTCTCGATCCTTCAGCAAAAAATATGTATCACCACACAGTTGCTGTTTTATAAATCCCTTTTATTTTCGATAATTGCCCGAACGTAATTCTTCGCCGCGGCCTGTGGTCTCAGTGATATGAATTCTAAAAACAATTCCGTCAATTCTTTCGGGATCATTCGTCGGGAAAGGCCACTCCGGAGTAGACTTCAGCGTTTCAATGGAAACATTGGGATTGATTTTTGTAAGTAAAATTTTTAAGCCCTTTTCCCTTTCATCTTCGTTTGTAAGTTCCTCAAAAGTTCCCCAAATAATGACCGATTGCCAGTCGGAAAAGCTTTCAATTTTATCAACCTGGAAACAAACATTCGGATTCTTTCGCATCATATCTAATTTCATTCCTTCAAATGATCTTGCATAAATATAATCTCCGTCATACGCATAGCTTATCGGCACGATGTAACTTTTACCATCTGCATAACAGGCCAACCTTCCTAAAAAATTATTAGAAAGAACATCCATTATTTGCCTGTTGCTTAAAGTATCAAACATGATTTGTTTTTTTATAAAGTTAACATGGATGCCTTAAAAAACAGAAATTCTCATTATTTGTTTGTTTACTGCGAATGTTTTTTCTTCTGCCCGGGAAAATTAATTTTTTGCATCGCCGAAAGTGCCAAGCCTTATTGCATTTCTGAAAGATTCCGTTGAAACCTTCCTGGTATTGTATTTCTGCTGATATTGCTGGTGCTCTTGGTCAGTTGGATAATGAATATTTTTCGCGTAAGGATAGGAAGGCATATCGTGAAAAGGCAAAGGCGCAACTGTTTGTCCGTTAGCGGTATTCATGTCGCCATCTTTTACCCAACCTTCGCTGTAAATAATAAAATCGCGTTTCCATCCATTTTGTAAAGCAGGCAAATTTGTTGCATCAAAATCAATGGTTACTTCATCGCCGCCATCACAAATAATGTATTTATCATCCGCCTTTTGCAATAAAGGCAACACATCTCCATAGCGTGTATAGCTCCCCGTTAGATCGCGCCATTTTTGACCTTTGGTCACACTATAATAATCAAACCATTGCGGCCCGAAAGGTCCGCCCTTTTGATAAGAAGCAGAATAGCCGCGGAAATCCAGGTTTGCGTTCACCATTTTCAAATCATATGTTTTTACCGGCGCATTTACTTTTGAGGTAGTGAAGAAAGCCTGATCCCAATAAATTTGCATTGTGGTTCTGATTCTTATTCTTCTGTCGTGAGGTGTTAGAAATTTATTAGTAAGATTTACGATTACCATTTTATCTCTTCCCATCGGGTAGCCAATATCCTTGATCACTGTTTGCCATTTCCCTTCTTTATTGATCACTTGCAATGACGGTGCCTGAAGCCGATATTTATTGGTCTGCGTAAGTTCTGTATTGATGCTTGCATCAGGAGGAAAAATCCATCCGCGCATGTATAACTGTAAATTTTTCGCACCAATATCTTTCCCGAGATCCAAAATCAAATCGTGTTCTTTCGCAACGCCCTGGAACTTGCCTAAAGAAAAATTGGACACGTATTGAAAATCATATTTTTCTAATTTTGGAAGTACATTATTTCCTTTGCCATCGGTGGCAGATACAGGCCATTGTGGATGAGAAACAAGATAGATTTTTTTGCCGGGGTAAGGAGGCGCAACAAATCGCTCATCGACGTAAGTATCAACGGAATCAGGATGATCCACCGCAAATAATTGTGCCTTATCAAAAAATACAGCTTCCCAAAGTTCTTCGCTGATCTTTACAGTGTAAAGTCCGTTGCGCGGTTTCAATTTATCACCCGGGATCAGGAGGTATTCTTTGGATGGCTGACTGTAAGCAAAAGTCGTATCCTTTCCATGAATGGCGACCGGCATTCCGAGAGCACTTCTCCAAAGCATATCCTTGAGAAATACAAACTCTTTTCCATTCCAACTGAATAAGAACGGACAGGAGCCTTTTAATTCTGCCTGTTCCAGGGCGCGTTGCTTACGTGTGGGATCAACAATCGTTTGCGGCACACCGTTGGGCCAAATTATGCGCAAAGCATCAACCCTGGTTCGTGAACCAACTCCAAATTCTACCAAAGGACCTTTGACAGTTTTAAGCTGATACAAATCTCCTGATTTCAACTCTACCTGTGCGCCGATGCCAAGCCTGTTGTTTTTACTACTTCCGAATGAAAGCCCGGTTAGTTGCACCCGGATAAAATTATTATTGTTTCCTCCATCGTTTCTTACCAATTGCACACCGGCAGGCCCGTCTAAAAAAATATCCCTGTCGCCGTCAAAATTAAAATCAGCAATTGCAAGCCGTGAAGCCTGCTGCACATTTTCCGGAAGCAGAGAAGTGGCATCGGAAAAGCCATTTACGCCATCATTATGAAATAGCCGGACTCCTTTTTTAGATCCATCAGCATTTACTCCTGCAACTGCGATATCCTCGTGTCCATCGTTATCGTAATCCACAAACAATAGATCATAAACTTTTATTCCGCTCAACCAATTGGTCAATTGGCCTGATATTTTTTCATCTTCCACAAACTTGCCGCCTTCGTTCTTGAGTAAGAAACAATTTCCGCCAGTTCCACCGGCAATAAGAATGTCGAGAGCGCCATCATTATTGAAATCGCCGAGCGTTAATACATTCCCTGAATATTTTGAATCCGATAATCCAGCGGAAGCACTAATGTCATTGAAATTTGAATGCCTGTTATTGTTTAATAAATGAACGCTTCCATCGTTTGCCAGTTCCACCAGGTCAAGATCGCCATCATCGTCCCAATCGCCAAAGTCCATGCTTATCGTTCCTTTTCCACCACTTGCTAAGTTCATGGCAGAAGCATTTTCCGTGAATGTGCCATCGCCATTATTCCTGAAAAATTTGTTCCCTGTTTTTGTTCCCGCATACATGTCAAGATCTCCATCCTGGTCCAGGTCGGCAAAAAGAATTTTCGTTGCGTTTGCCGAATTATTAAATCCGATATTGTCTGTTACCTTTTCAAAGGTTCCATCACCTTTGTTTTTATAAACGATAATTCCGTCGGTAGTAGCGACAAAAAGATCCTGGTAGCCATCATTATCATAGTCGGCAAAAGTAGCGTCGAGGTCCTGCCCTTTATGTTCAATGCCGCCGGAAACACTACATTCTTTAAACGTTCCTCCCTGGTTTACCGACAAATAGGAGTGGGAAGTTGTTTCACCTTTTGGCACGTAGCTCGAATAGATATACATATTTCCCTGGGCATCATTATCTGCAACGGCAAGCACGGTATTTTCAGCATTCAAACTACTTTCACCCGGGGGGCCTTGAATATTTGAAATGGCCTTAAAACTTAAAGGAGGCTTAGTTGAAGCGTTTTCGTTGGTACGGGGGTTGTTTGAGCTGTCAAATGCCGTCGCCGGTATATTGGTATCAAAATCAAAGAAACCCGCTACCATTTTTGGTATTTCAATTTCGTCATTTCCCGAGGAATATTCGGGAGAAATTTTCATTAATTCATTAAACTGTTGCAGGAAAGGTAAAGCCGGTACGGGTTGATTTGCGCTTAGTTCTGATGCGGCTTTTTCATATGATTTTTCTGCCGCGTCAGTAAATGCCGGCGCTATTTTCTTTATGCTTTGCAAATAAAAAAGCGAGGAATCGGTTTTGCCCTGTGAAGCAAAAATCTCTGCAAGTTTCATTCGGGGGACAATATTGGCCGGAACTAAACTTTGTACTTTCAATAAATAGCTTTTTCTTACTTCAATGTTTGCGGCCGTAGTATCCAATTCTGCTAAAGTATAGTAAGCGATAGCATTTTTTGGATTTTTTGCAATTATTTCATTTAAGACCTTGGCCGCATTTTCTTTTTCATTTTTTAAACTATATATTTCTGCCAGGAGTAACTGCAGATCTACATTACCTGGTTTAATTTTCAACCCGTCTTTACTTACCTTTTCTGCACCATCATAATTTTTCTGAAGCAGGTTAAGACGGGTTAGCCCGATATAACCCGAAATATCATTGGGATCCATTTTTATGGCCTGCTGAAAGGCTGCCTCTGCTTCATCAAGATGGTTTTGCGAAAGATATTGAAGGGCAAGATCTTTTGGGTTTGTCTTGGAAGTTTTGTCGCTGTCTTTCGTTTTATTGACACAAGAAGTAAATCCATTCAGAAGTAAAATAACAAGCGAATAAATAAAAAAGTTCCTCAAAGAACTTTTGCGATAGTTTAAAAAAACAAACATTTTAGCTATAAGATGATATAATTGGCAAATATTAGAAGTAAAATTACAGGAATATGTTCTTTCACTGGTTTAAAGCCCGATTTATTTTTTAACTTGCTTAGGTTTTGAAGAAATATTGAAATGGATGCTTGATATATTAATCTGTTTACTCTTTATATGAATTGGCAAAAAAAAATACCGAAAATTATAACTGTAATAATATTTGCAGGGTTGCTTATCGGCACCGCGCTCTCATCGAAGAACCGCTCTTTTCACATTAATGGTGCACGCCAAAAGGAGATGGCTTTAAAAAAGTATGGGTTTTACCTTGAACCGATTAGTAATTCAGCGGGGATCGATTTTCGACATTTGTGTCCGATGGTTGACAGTAAGCTGAAAAACATTGAAGCACAAATCGCCTCAATGGGCGCTTCAGTTTCTATTGTTGATTTTGATAAAGATGGATGGGAAGATATTTATTTTACAAACAGCCGCAGTGGAAGCAGCAATGCCTTATACCGTAACATGCGAAATGGCAAATTTGAAAATGTAGCTCCTCAATTAGGAATAGCCGACGTTAATAAAGAGGGAACAGGAGTTTCAATGGGAGCAGTATGGGGCGATTACGATAATGATGGCTATGATGATTTATTTTTGTACAAATGGGGCAAACCGGAGTTGTTTCATAATAATTCGGGTAAGGGATTTGTAAATGTAACAGCAGGGAGTGGTTTACCATCCTGGGTAAATGCCAACAGCGCTATCTGGTTTGATTTTAATAATGATGGTTTGCTTGATCTTTTTTTGGGAGGGTATTACAATGAAAAGTTTGACCTGAGTCATCTCTCTACAACTAAAATAATGCCTGAGAGTTTTCGATATGCCAATAACGGGGGAAGAAATTACCTTTTGGAAAATATGGGGAACGGAAAATTCAAAGATGTAACCAGTGAGTACGGTTTGAATTCTACCAAATGGACGCTTGCAGCAGCAGCCGCTGATTTTAACGGTGACGGTTACCCCGACCTTTTTATCGCCAACGATTATAATGTGAATGAATTGTATATAAACGAAAAGGGCAAAAAGTTTTCAGAAAAAGGCAGGCAATCGGGAATTGGCAATATTCCTAAAAGTGGTATGAGTGTATCTTTTGGCGACATTAATAACAAAGGTGTTATCGGCGTTTACAATACCACGATCACTGAAAAAGGAATCCTGATACAGGATAACAATTATTGGGAGCCGGAGAGCCGGCAAACAGACAATGCCTATCCACGATTTGTAAACCTGGCGCAGCTTTCCGGTATCGATAATGCGGGATGGAGCTATGGCGCCCAGTTTGGAGATTTAAATAATGATGGTAACATGGACCTGTATGTAGCCAACGGATTTATCTCGGCAAAAAAGGGAACTTCTTATTGGTATGATTATTCAAAAGTTACAGGTGGTAACAGTTCAATTATTGAAGATGCTCAGAACTGGCCTGATATGAAAGGCAAAAGTCAATCCGGTTATGAACAAAATAAAATATGGCTCAACCAGGGTGATGGGTTATTCGAAGATGTATCTGACGAGGTCTGTCCTTATGTTACTTACGACAGCCGTTCAGTTGCCATGGCCGATCTTTTTAATGATGGAAAACTAGATATCATTGTTGCCAACCAAAATAACATTCCCCTTGTTTATAAAAATGATCTTCAAAACGGAAATCATTGGATAGAAATAGAACTTGAAGGCACGGTGAGCAACGCAGATGCAGTGGGCGCAAAAGTTGTGGTGGAATGGAATGGTAAAAAACAGGTTCAGACGGTAACTGCCGGAATGGGCTTTTCCTCGCAAAACCAGCACAGGCTTCATTTTGGTATTGGCAACAGTAACAAAATAGATAGGGTAACCATTCACTGGCCTTCAGGCATGGAGACCGTTATAAATAACCCGCAAATTGACAAACTGCAGATCATAAAAGAAAGCAAAAATAAAGAAGCAAATCAAACTGCATCAATCCAAACTAAAGAATAATAACTATAAATCTCCCTATATGCCCTGGTTAGTTGACCGCCCGAAAGGTTATTTTCAATATGTTCCTCCGGCTTTTATTACACTACTGCTGTTGGTTGGCCAGTTAAGCTTTGGCATGCTTGATAATTATATCAATGTCGTTATTTCGATTTGTGTGGCCATAGTTACGGAGATCATCTTATCCCTTGCACTTTTGAAGAAATGGAAAAGCCTTTCAAGCGCTTATATCACCGGAATAAGTGTTGGTATACTTATTCGTTCAACGATGATCTGGCCTTACATAATTACGGCTGTACTTTCTATTATGTCCAAATATGTTTTACGTTATAAAGGGAAACATCTTTGGAACCCTTCCAATTTTGGTGTTTCGTGGATGTTGTTTATGGCTCCGTTAGATGTTGCCGGCCTCAGTATTCAATGGGGAAGCAATTTTTTAGCACTTGCGGTTATTTGGGTATTAGGCCTCGTTATTGTTTACAGGGCCAAAAGACTTCACGTTACAATTACCTACGTAGTCAGTTTTGTAATCCTTGCTTATCTCCGAAGCATCATTGTGGGAGATACTTTTTTGGCTGAGGTATCGCCTTTAACAGGGCCGATGTACCAGCTATTTATATTTTTTATGATGACCGATCCGCCAACTTCTGTTTCTACAAGAAAAGGACGGATAATTGTTGCTATTCTTATTGCACTCGTTGAGTTTGTTTTAAGATTAAACAGCTTTATTTATGCACCTTTCTATGCACTTTTCCTGGTAGGACCGGTTGCCAAGTATATTGACCTGAAAAGGAATGCCGGGAAAGCAAATAAAGTGGCTTATGACAGTAAACAAACTTATTCGCTCCAAACTTAATTTGATTGAAAAAAAGTTTTTCGGGTTCAAAATCGACGAGGATATTAATATTTGTACTACCAGTATTAGCTACCTATATTGTCTGGGCTATTTACATGATTACCACTAATAGCTGGAAGCTTTTCTACCACTACTTTTATATGAGCATCACTATGGTTTTCGGTTCCTTTATTGCCGGGGGAAGTTCGGAAGGAGGAGGCGCCATAGCTTTTCCGGTGATGACACTTGTCTTTAAAATTCATCCTGCTGAAGCGAGAAATTTCAGCCTGGCGATTCAAAGCATCGGAATGATTGCGGCTACACTTTGGATTATTGCCCGCAAAGTACCGATTGAAAAAACGTACCTGAAGCTCGCATCAATCGGAGCTACAGCCGGAATTATTATAGGAAGCTATTTTATTGCGCCCTATACACCTCCGGCCTATGCCAAAATGCTTTTCGTTTCTTTTTGGTTGAGCTTTGGTATTACTTTATTTATTGTTACTTACTATCGCAAACGCAATGTAAGAGACTTACTTCCCGATTTGAACAAAAGCCAAAAGTTCGAACTGGTAATTATTGGATTAATCGGAGGAATCCTGAGCGCGATATTGGGAAGCGGAATTGATATATGCACGTTTGCATTTGTAACCATGAAATATAAGTTATCTGAAAAGGTAGCTACTCCCACGTCGGTTGTTCTCATGGCGTCAAATGCGCTGGTAGGTTTCTTATTGCACCAGTTTATTATTGGAGATATTGCGCCTGTGGTTTACAACTATTGGTTGGTTTGTATTCCTGTTTGTCTCTTAGGAGCCCCACTGGGAGCTTTCGTTGTAAGCAAAGCAAAACGGCTGCACATCATTAATTTTCTTTGCATCATTATCCTTGTGCAGTTTTTAGGAGCTATATTTATCATTAAACCTAGAGGTGATCTGTTGCTTTTTTCAATTGGTGGTTTCCTGCTGGGAATAATTATCTTCTTTTTACTCACAACGCGCAAAAAGCAAAAACAGCTCAGCGGTTAACGACAACAATTTCAGATCGCCTGAATATTTAAATTACTTAATTGTTCTGCAGTTATTTCTTCCAGTTGCCGTTTCCTTGTTTCTACTCCAAAGAAGCCTATTGCTATTGCAGCCAGTATCAATGGCACAGCTCCAATCAGGGCAGTCATTGCAATTGAAGGAGGCGCTATAGCAACTACAACCAACGCTATTACCAATACACCACCGAATTTACTAAAGCCCGCAATCACACCACTTCCTCTTGAGCGGATGGTGGTCGGATATATCTCCGCCGCATAAGCAGATAATACAGAGATCAGGGAACTGATTCCCCAGATTGGAACGATAAGTAACACATAAAGCCACATAGGATGTTGAATAATTGAATTTCCGGCGATGATAAAACCTATCATAGACGCAGCGGTAAGAAGTGTGAGTAAAATAATTGTGCGTTTACTGCTCCAAAAACCATACATCCAGGCAACCAAAAAATTAAGCGGAAAGCCAATGAGTGCGGCATTTCGTAATAGCCCAAACGAATCAGCCTGGCTATAGCCAAGGTGTTGCAAATTAGATGGAATCCAAAGCTCAAATCCAAATTCTACAAAACCGCCACCAAGCGCTAATATGGCTACAGTTGCGGTTATTCCCAGGAAAGGAGGACGAAACAGCTGTTTAAACTGATCCTTTATTTGTTTTTCAGCAGAAGCCGGTAACACTTTTTCTTTGATGGCGACTGCACCAAATCGTTTCATTACATTTTGTGCTTCTTTTAACCGGCCACGATTGATCAGGTAGCGGGGCGATTCAGGAATCCACCTGTTCAATACAATCAGCATAAAACCTGTTGGAAAACCGATCAGCCATAATATTCTCCAGGTATAATGCGGCACCAACCATGATGCTAAGGCGCTTGTAATAACGTAGGCACCCGCAATATCACCGCCGATAAGAACCATCATCCAGCCCCGGTGTCTCGCTGGAATACTTTCTGCCATTAATGTAAACATGATAGGCAGCATACCGCCTACTCCCCATCCCATAACAAAACACATAATGCAATTCATCCAGAATTCAGGCATAGATCCGCAGGCGCTTGTTGCAATAAAAGTAACCCCAGCCATAAGAATAGATGATTTGCGACCAATCTTATCACCCAGCCAACCCCAGATGAAAGAACCTATTACCGTACCGGTTATTCCGCAGAGAGGCAGTAATGCTACAGGTATGCTTGCATGGGGATACAGCGGCGACTTTAGCCCATATTCTCTTGCCATTCCGGGAACAACAAATGACAGGATAGTTGGTTTCATTACATCTAAAGTAATAGCAATTGCCATTACGATTAACAAACCAATATGCGTTTTATTGATAGGTGCATCGTCTAATGCACGTACTTTCAAATCGAAATCATTATTTTCCTTTGCGGAAGCGGGAGGTATTAGACTGTAAAGTGTTACAAGAAGTCCAATTACTACAAGCGCCATCCCCATATTCATCGTCGTACTCATTGGCATGCCCACCAATCTGAAACCCATGTTTTCGGCATTGATATACATAGGAAGTTGAAGTGCTACTCCCACTGATACCGCAAAAAATCCTATCCAAAAAGCACCTTTGCTTCTAAATACAACTTTGCCAATTGAAGCCGAAGTTTTTAGAGATTTCATATCAATTTTGGTTTTATACCAGAAGTTGGAACTCCTGGTTTTTAATTCGGTAATAGAGGTACAAAATAAATGTATTTGGTACCGGATTTTTTCAAATGTAACAATAGTTGTGAAATCAACAAGCTTTTTTCCGTTGATTTTTATACAAGGAGAATTGACAAAACAAAAAAGGCTTCAATCGCTTGAAACCTTTTTCCTGGGTGGGAGCACACGGGTTCGAACCGCGGACCCTCTGCTTGTAAGGCAGATGCTCTAAACCAACTGAGCTATGCTCCCTTTTTTGGGAGTGCAAATATAGGAGTTGAATTGGAATTTTTAAAATTATTAATTGGATTTTATGCAAATGAATAGAAGTAGATTTTTCAGGGTGAACATAACTGCTTGTTTCCAGGTGAATTGGAAGTCTAAACGACGGTTGGTTAAGAAACAAATTCCTTTTATTTTTCACCGCAAAAAAAATTGCCAACGCCGGTTCTGAAAAGAACTTTAGTTTTGATGGTACTGGTACTCACTGAATAATCGATGTAATCATGAAGAAGTTCTTTTTAATGTCTGTAATTTTTTGTTTTCTGTTTACAAGTAGTAAAGCACAACCATCTTTCCGCAATACAAAACTTCCTTTGAAAACACGTGTGGATGATCTGCTGAAAAGCCTCAGTCTTGAAGAAAAAATTGCAATGCTTGGATTTCGAAGCCCAGCTGTACCGACACTGGATATTCCTGCATATAACTGGTGGAATGAAGGACTGCATGGTGTTGCACGAGCAGGTGAAGCAACTGTTTTTCCACAGGCCATAGGCATGGCCGCTTCATTCAATAATGATTTGATGTATAAGGTAGCAGATGCTATTTCTACGGAAGCCCGGGCCAAATACAATTTAGCTGTTAGAAAAAACAGGCGCCTTCAATACATGGGACTTACCTTCTGGTCGCCCAATATCAATATATTTCGCGATCCGCGTTGGGGCAGGGGACAAGAAACTTATGGCGAAGATCCTTTTCTCACGGCCACAATGGGAACCGCTTTTGTAAAAGGTATTCAAGGAAATGATAATCATTATTTAAAGGCTTCGGCTTGCGCAAAACATTTTGCAGTCCACAGCGGTCCTGAAGCAGGTCGACATACTTTCAATACGATTGTAGATGAAAAAGATTTAAGAGAAACGTATTTATACAGCTTTAAAAAACTGGTAGATGCCGGCGTGGAATCTGTGATGTGTGCTTACAACAGGGTGAATGGTGAACCATGTTGCACAAGCAATACGCTTCTTCATAACATCCTTCATAACGAATGGCATTTTCAAGGACATGTGGTAACAGATTGTGGCGCTTTGGATGATATCTGGCTGCGGCATAAAGTAATGCCTAACGCTGTAGACGTAGCGGCGGCTGCAATTAAAGCAGGTGTAAATCTCAATTGTGGTAGTTTGCTGCCGGATGATGCCATGAAAGCTATTCAGCAAAATTTATTGACAGAAAAAGATATCGACAGCGCACTGGCGCCGGATTTAAGAACGCAATTCAAACTAGGATTTTATGATCCTCAATCGATGAATCCTTTTAAAAATTATGGAGCTGACAGCGTTGCCAATGCTTACCATATTGATCTCGCAAGAAAAATGGCCCAACAAAGTATGGTATTGCTAAAAAACAAAAATCATCTTCTGCCATTGGATAAAAATAAATACAATGCCTACATGGTCATCGGTCCAAATGCAGCTTCAATGGATGCTTTGCTCGGAAATTATCATGGTGTTTCAGGCAATACGGTAAATTTTGTAGAAGGAATCACCAAGGCCGTTGGACCTGGGGCAAGAGTGGAATATGACGAAGGTTGTAATTATACAGATACCACCCATTTTGGGGGAATATGGGCTGCATCAAATGCTGATGTAACAATTGCTGTGCTTGGACTTACGCCGGTTTACGAAGGAGAAGAAGGCGATGCGTTTCTATCTCCTGGTGGTGGTGACAGGCTCAGTTTGCAACTTCCTGCTAGTCAAATTGCCTTTATAAAAGCGCTTCGCAAGGGAACTAAAACACCTATCGTTGCTGTAATTACGGCGGGAAGTGATCTGGATCTTTCTTCAATCGAACCTTATGTGGATGCTATCATTTATGCATGGTATCCGGGGCAACAGGGCGGAAACGCATTGGCTGATATTCTCTTTGGGGAAGTTTCTCCTTCGGGAAAATTGCCGGTTACGTTTTATAAATCTTTTGATGAGTTGCCGGCTTACGATAATTACGCAATGCAAGGCAGAACGTATCGCTATTTTACAAAACCTGTAGAATATCCTTTTGGTTTTGGATTGAGCTATACAAATTTTAAGTATTCATGGACAAAAGAACCGAACGATATCGACAACGGGCAAGACAATATTTCTTTTGAGATAAATATAAGCAACAATGGAGATTTCGATGCATACGATGTTCCTGAAGTTTATATAAGATATCCCGATCTTCCACGAATGCCTGTTGAAGAATTAAAAGGTTTTCAAAAAGTATTTGTTGAAAAAGGAAAATCGAAAACTGTAAAATTTTCCATTCCTGTTTCTGAATTAAAAAAGTGGGATTTGAAAGAAGGTAAATGGAAATTGTATGCCGGCAAATACCAGGTTTGCGTTGGCAAAAATGCTGATGAAATGGTGTTGACCAAAACGATTTTAATTAAATAGAAAAAGATAGAATGAGACATAGTAAATCAACAAAAAAGCATTTTTTTTATTTCGGCAGGAAAGTATTTTTAAAGCACTTCCTTCTACTGTTTGCCGTTATCAATATTGGTAACTCTGCCAAATCGCAGAACGTAGTTCAATATGTAAATCCTTACATCGGAACCGGTGGACATGGACATGTTTTTTTGGGTGCCAATGTGCCGTTCGGCGCTGTGCAATTAGGTCCGGTGAATTTATCAGAAGGGTGGGACTGGTGTTCTGGTTATAATTATTCTGATTCAACCATTATTGGTTTTTCGCATACGCATCTCAGTGGTACGGGCATTGGCGATCTTGGTGATATTTTGGTGATGCCCACAACGGGCGATCTTATCATGGACAAAGGAAGTCTGAAAAATCCTGGTAACTTTTCTTTATTCAGTCACGCTGATGAAAAAGTTAGCCCGGGATATTATTCTGTGATTTTGAAAAGATATAATATCAAAGCAGAATTAACGGCTTCTGAAAGAGTGGGTTTTCATCGCTATACCTTTCCGGCTGCTGAAAATGCACATCTGATCATCGATCTAGTGCAGGGAATTGGTTGGGACAAGCCGGTTGAGGGTTACATAAAAAAGCTCAACGATTCAACGCTTGTCGGTTATCGTTTTTCAACGGGTTGGGCGAAGGATCAAAGAATTTATTTTGCCATAAAGTTTTCAAGGGCATTTAAAAATATTGAGCTTTTTAAAAACGGGCAACCTACCAAAAGCTTTGTGGCAATGAGCGACAGTGTGAAAGCTGCCGTAAATTTTTCAACCCACTCGGGCGAACAGGTTGAAATGAAAGTAGCCATTTCTCCCGTAAGTTTTGAAAATGCTTTGATGGACATGAATGCGGAAATTCCAGGCTGGAATTTCGATGAAATAAAAGAAGATGCAAGTAAAGCCTGGAATAAAGAATTGTCAAAAGTTGTGATCAAAACTCCTGATGCCAAATCAAGGGAAAAATTTTATACGGCATTGTATCATTGTTTTATTGCGCCTTCTATTTTTAATGATGTAAACGGCGATTATTACGGCACCGATAAGCAGGTTCATCGCCATGCGCCGTTCACTAATCTTACTACATTTTCCTTGTGGGATACGTATCGTTGCGAAAATTCTTTGCTCACGATTATGCAGTCAAAAAGAGTCAGCGATATTATCAATTCAATGCTCGCGATCTATGAGCAACAGGGAAGGCTTCCTGTTTGGCACCTGATGGCCAACGAAACCAATACGATGCCGGGCAACAGCGCTACGCAGGTAATTGCAGATGCGTACTTGAAAGGGATTAAAGGTTTTGACACCACGCTTGCTTATGAAGCCGTAAAGACGACAGCAATGCTTGATAATCAGCGGATTGAAATATGTAAAGCGATATGGTTTTATACCTGCTGACAGTATGGTAGAATCGGTTGCGATGGGTTTGGAATATGCGATTGCCGATGGTTGCACTGCATTAATGGCAAAGCGAATGGGAAAAGAAGATGATTACCATTATTTTAAAAAGCGTTCAGAATATTATAAGAATTATTACGACAGTACGGTTCATTTTATGCGTGGCAGAATCTCTGAAACGCAATGGCGTGAACCTTTCAGCCCGTTCATTTCGCGCCACATGAAAGATGATTTTACGGAAGGAAATGCGTGGCAATACACGTGGCTTGTTCCGCAGGATGTACACGGGTTGATAAAATTATTGGGCGGAGAAAAGAAATTTACCAAGAAACTTGATTCACTGTTTACGGTTCATGGCGATATGGGCAAAGAAGCTTCCAACGATATTACAGGCCTCATCGGTCAATATGCTCACGGCAATGAGCCGAGTCATCACATTACTTACTTGTACACTTATGCAGGACAACCATGGAAAACTGCAGAAAAAGTTCGGTTCATTTTGGATAGTTTATATTTTGACGATCCTAATGGATTGAGCGGAAACGAAGACGTGGGGCAGATGTCGGCGTGGTATGTAATGAGCGCACTGGGATTTTATCCGGTTCACCCGGCTCGTGGAATTTATGTTTTTGGAAGCCCGCTGTTTGATGAAGCTTCCATTGATGTTGGGAACGGGAAACATTTTGTGATAAGAGTAAAAAACAACAGCCCTCAAAATATTTATATTCAGAAAATGGAGTTGAACCATAAGAAATATACCAGGGCCTATATTTCTTATTCAGAAATTATGAACGGTGGTGAACTTGAAATTGAAATGGGGAAGAAACCTTCCAAAACCTGGGGGATAGCGCCTGCGGATAGACCGTAACTGTATTAACTGAAAAATGATTTTTAGTTTAAGATGAATTTGTTTAAAAATATTTTTCTTCTTTTTTTCTTGTTGATTTCGCTTCGATCTGTTGCGCAGCAGGCGGATATCAGGAACAATTATTCAACAGAAGCAGGCGTGCCTCATTTGAAGATCGAAAGAGAAATGATCTACCGCCCCGATTCAACCTGGATGTATTCTCACCACGCTTCGATTTCTCATTTCAAAGATCGGTTTATTGCGATCTGGAGCAACGGGTTAATTGGTGAAGATCAGCCGGGGCAGCGTGTTGTATTTTCAACATCAAAAGATTTTTTCCATTGGTCTAACCCCAAAGTATTAGCCAATCCTTCAGTATCTATAAAAATGATACCCTTAACATTCTTACCGCTGCCGGTTTTCACCAGTTTAATGATACGCTTGTAGCGTATTACGGCGAATATTCTCCGCATAGAACCAACACTCATTTATGGGCAAAAGTTTCAACTGACGGTGAACATTGGAGCGCTGCAAAAAATATGCATGTGCCCGTTAATCCAAACCACGGACCGGAAAAAATTGCAAGCGGCAGGCTAATTATCAGCGGTAATTTTACTTTTCCTTATACGGATGATTATCGCGGATTGAACGGATGGAAAATGAGCAGCTTTTATGCAGATTCTCTATACAAAGAAGATAACCCGGCCACTTTTTATGCGCCTGCAGAAAAAAATAATTTGCCACCGCTTTGCGAAGGTTCTTTTTTTCAAACGGATGATGGTGTCATTCATATGCTTTTGCGCGTAACAGGAAAAGGTTGGAAAGGCAGATTATGGCTAACTGAAAGTAAAGACAATGGCGTGCATTGGTCTTTTCCCGTTCAGATCGGATTTACAGATAACGACAGCAAATTTCATTTTGGGCGTTTGCCGGATAAAAGATTTTATTACGTCGGAATTCCTGATACATTGCATCATTATGCAAGAACGCCGTTAGTTTTGTCGCTTTCAAAAGATGGAAAGTTTTTTGACAAAAATTATATTATCGCTGATCAACCCTATACTTTAAGGAAAGAAGGTTTATACAAAGGCGGACAATACGGATATCCTCACACGATAATTTATAACGGTTATATGTACGTGATAATATCAAGACAAAAAGAAGCTATTGAAGTGATTCGCTTCAATCTTAAACAATTGCGTTCAACAAAGAATGATTGACCAGTAAACCAACAAAAAATGAAATTTTTAAAATTACTTCTATTATTTTTTTGCCTTTTTTCTTTTAATGCGAAAGCGCAGAAGTACGAACTAAATGAAGGATGGAAATGCATCAATATAAAAGATGCCAGGGCAGGTGGAGAAAAAATCTCTGAACCTTCTTATTCTTTGAAAGGATTTATAAATGCTACCGTTCCGGGAACGGTGTTAACCACGATGTTGAATGATAAAATGATTCCTGATCCCTTTTATGGAATGAATAATAAAAAGATTCCCGACATCTATGATACGGGCAGGGATTATTACACGTATTGGTTTGTAAAGGATTTTTCTGAGAATGCAAAACCCGGAGAGCAGGTATGGCTTCACTTTCGTGGAATCAATTATAGTTGCGATGTTTTTTTAAACGGGCATAAACTGAATAAGGAAAGATTTTATGGAATGTTTTTACGACAGGAGTATAATATAACCAAATGGCTTTCGAAAGATGGGAATAACAGGCTGGCTGTAATTGTGTATCCGCCAGATCCTGTTGGAAATCCGAACGGTGGCCAGGGCGGAGATGGAACCATTGCCAAAAATGTCACCAACCAATATGTTGCGGGATGGGATTGGATACAACCGGTAAGAGATCGCAACACGGGCATTTGGGATAAAGTTGTGATTGAAAAAACGGGCTCGGTAAATGTGCAGGATGTGCATGTGGTAACAAGCGTACCCGGAAAAAGATTTGTTGAAGGAACGCAAAAGCCTGCGAGAATTGAAGTTTCTGCAGAATTGAAAAATGCAAAAGCTGAAGCCGTTTCAGGCATTTTGCAGTATGAATTAGCGGGAGAAAAAGTTTCAAAAAATGTTTTGGTTCCTGCAGGTAAAACCATTACTGTTTCTTTGCCTGATCATCTTTTGAAAAATCCAAAACTTTGGTGGCCTAACGGTTATGGTCCTCAAAATCTTTACAAAATAAATGTAAAGTTTGTAACCAGTAATTCAAAAGTGAGTGATGCAGAATCTGTAAATGTCGGAGTAAGAGAAATTACAACAAAATGGAATTCGTTTACCCGTAGCCGTGAGGTAATGGTAAATGGTGAGCCAATTTTTATTAAAGGTGGCAACTGGATCATATCAGACGAAATGCTACGTTTTTCCAAAGCCCGCTATGATGCGGAAGTACGCTTTCATCACGATATGAATCTTAACCTGATTCGTGTATGGGGCGGTGCAATAACCGAAAGACCGGAATTTTACGATGCTTGTGATAAATATGGTATTCTTGTTTTCCAGGATTTTTGGAACTCCGGCGATTGCAACGGCCGTTGGCTCGATCCAAAGAAAAAAGATGACCAATGGACCACGAAGAAAATATCCGGATGATCACCAGTTATTTTTGAAGTCTGTAAGCGACCAGGTAAAGATGATTCGCAATCATCCTTCATTTGGCGTTATGGTGTGGAGGAAATGAAATAACACCACCGGAGGATATTTTGGTAGCTATGCGCGATTCGATAATTCCGAAATTAGATGGAACACGCTACTTCATTGAATATTCCAATTCAGACAGCATGTCTGATAATCAACTGGGTGGCAATGGTGACGGTCCTTATGGAATTCAAAACATAAATACTTTTTGGGAGCATCAAACTTTTCCTTTTAATTCTGAAATAGGTTCTGTAGGAATGGGTGATTATGAATCGCTTAAAAGATTTATCCCTGCAGAAAATATGAAAATTCCCGGCAATTCTTATCATGATGAGGATAGTGTTTGGGCCTATCACAAATACATCGGTTACGGAGATCATATTGATGCCTATGGTAAACCAAAAGATGTAAAAGATTTTGCTGATAAAGCGCAGTTGGTAAACTATAACCAGTACAGGGCTTTAATGGAAGGTTTTAGTGCGCACATGTGGGAATGGTATACAGGCGTCGATCATTTGGAAAACGCAAAACCCCTGGACGGCTCTGCGTGGACAGATGTACGATTATTATTTAGATCCCAATGCTTGTCTTTACGGGCTTCACAAAGGCAGCGAACCTTTTCATGTGATGTATAATCCTGTTGATGGAATGGTGATGATCGTGAATAATACTTTTAAAGCGAAACACAACATCATGCTTGTGGCAAAAGCTTATGACATGGAAGGAAAATCAACTTTACTTACGCAGGTATTTTCTGAAATAGAGCCAACAAAATCGAAAAAATATCTTTCTTTAAAAAATCGTCTTGATGAAATGGGCAAAAGCAAAGGTGTATTTCTTTACCTGCAGTTGCTCAATGAAAACAAAGAAATGCTCTGCGATAATTTATACTGGTTACCTGATTCGACCGGAAATTATTCAGGATTGCAGGAAATGAAAAAGGCCGACTGTGTAAGATCGCTGCAAAGAAATTAAAGCCAGGAAAAATAGAAGTTACAATTAATAATCCTGAAAATAATCCCATTGCTTTTTTCAACAGGATTTCAGTTGTCGATTCAAAAACGAAACAAAGAATTCTTCCTGTTTTTTACAGCGACAATTATGTGTCGGTATTACCGGGTGAGAAGAAAAAAATTACGATTGATTACACACCATCTGCAAATGAAAAAGCGGAAGTTGAAGTGTACGGATGGAATGTTGAAAAGCAATATATAGAAATAAAGTGAACTTTGGCTTTGCGAGGATGTTTGTAAAAATGTAAACGCTAACAGATAAAATTTTAAAGACTATGATCAAAAAAATTCTAACCGCTTTTATGCTGCTAATGTTTATAAAAGCCAATGCGCAACAACATAATTATTCTGACAAATATGTTGTTCCCGAAGATCCTTTGGTACAGCAAAAACTGGCTCATTGGCAGGATATAAAATTTGGCCTGATGATGCATTGGGGTACTTACAGCGAATGGGGAATTGTGGAAAGCTGGAGCATTTGTCCTGAAGATGAAGGATGGACGCAGCGTAAAGGCCCTTATGCGTCTAATTATTTTGATTATGTAAAAGCGTATGAAAATTTGCAAACTACTTTTAATCCAACAAAATTCGATCCTGATAAATGGGCGGCAGCGGCCAAAGATGCCGGTATGAAATACGTTGTTTTTACCACCAAACATCACGATGGATTTTGCATGTTTGATACCAAGCAAACCGATTACAAAGTCACTTCTCCCAAAACACCTTTCTCAAAAAATCCAAAAGCAAACATTGCCAAAGAAATATTTAATTCATTTCGTAAAGATGGCTTTATGATTGGCGCTTACTTCTCTAAGCCTGACTGGCATTGTCCTTATTACTGGTGGCCATATTTTCCGCCAAAAGATAGAAATGTAAATTATGATCCCAAAAAATATCCTGAGCGTTGGAATGATTTTAAAAATTATACTTACAATCAAATTCAGGAATTGATGACAGGATATGGAAGAATAGATATTCTGTGGCTTGATGGCGGTTGGGTGCGCCCTAAATCAACTATTGATACCAGTGTTGATTGGCAGCGTGGGATTACTTACAACCAGGATATTGACATGCCGCGAATTGCAAAAATGGCAAGATCGCATCAGCCTGGTTTACTCGTGGTTGACAGAACGGTAAGCGGTAAATATGAAAATTATGTAACTCCGGAACAAACCATTCCTTCCGCAGCCTTTGCCTCATCCGTGGGAAAGCTGTATCACCATGGGAAATTCATGGAGCTATGTTCCAAATGATCATTATAAATCGACCAATCAACTGGTTCACATGTTGCTCAAAATTATTTCACGCGGCGGTAATTTTTTATTGAATATTGGTCCTTCTGCTGAAGGCGATTGGAGCGATACGGCTTACCAACGTTTAAAAGAAATAGGTGTTTGGATGAAAGTGCATGCAGATGGCGTGTATAATACTATTCCGATGGCTCCTTATGAAGATGGCGATATAGTTTACCTGCAATCGAAAGATAAAAAGACAAAATATATCTACTTCTTGAGCGATAAAACAAACGAGGTAATGTTACCACGCAGCATTATCGTAAACAATGTTGTCTTGAACAAAAAGAGTAAAATTGTTTTACTGGATGCTCCGAAGGAAAGGATAAAATGGAAGACTACTGAAAGGGGAACTATCATAATTTTACCTAAAAAGCTACAAAATAAAATCGCGGGAAAATATGCGGTGGCATTTAAGATAGCGGAGTAAAATAGTGGCGACTTCTGTCTTCCGAAGTTCAAAAATAAATTATAGCATAATTTGTTGCTTTGCTATAGCACTTTTTACTTTTACATCAACCAAAATAAAAATCATTCATAATTGTTGGTTTACAATAAAGGTTTAATAAAAAGTATGTGATTGGAAACAAGAGTGCCTTATTACCGATTTTCGCATAAAGTTCATTATTAATTAGATAATATTTCTATAGTTAGTGACAGTAAAAATCAACGCTTTCATGACTTTATGCTGACAGTTCTCAAAATAAAAATTAACAAATTTGCAGTTCGTTTTTATAGTCACCCTATTTTTCATTTTAAACAAAAAAATTGCATTATGAAAAGTCTACGAAAGCTATTTTGTCTTCTTTCCTTTCTCTTTTTATGCTTTTTTGCGCGCGCCCAGGAAAAGAATGTTTCCGGAAAGGTTACTGATTCCAACGGGCAGGGATTGCCGGGAATTAGTGTTATAGTAAAAGGCACGAGGGCAGGTGCTTCAACAAGTAATGATGGTTCATTTACTTTAAATGCATCACCAAATGCCACATTGGTGGTCAGTGGCGTTGGATATGTCACAAAAGAAGTTCCTGTTGCAGGGAAAAGTTCATTGATATTACTTTATCGCAGAGCCAAAACGAATTAAGTACCGTTGTGGTTACCGCTTTGGGAGTTTCAAAACAGGAACGAAAACTGGGGTATTCGGTTACAACAGTTGATGGAAGTTCATTGGACAAAGCAAAAGAAAACAACGTTGCGCTTTCGTTAGCAGGGAAGGTTGCCGGTCTGGATGTCCATGGAACCAGCGGTGGTCCCGGTGGTTCTGCACGTATCCTATTAAGGGGATTGCCCAGTATGAACAGTGCAGGTTCTCCATTATTTGTTATTAACGGAGTACCAATGGATAATTCCAATCGTGGTTCCGCCAGCGAATGGGGAGGCGCTGATTTGGGTGATGGCATTGGAAACATTAACCCGGATGACATTGCTACCATGACTGTTTTGAAAGGCCAGGCTGCATCTGCATTGTATGGTGCCAGAGCATCGAACGGTGTGATTTTAATTACCACTAAAACGGGTAAAAAAGGAGCTCCTACAGTTGAGTATAATACCAATTTTACCATGGATCAGGTAATAAACTACCAGGATTACCAATATGTTTATGGCCAGGGCCAACACGGAACAAAACCTCAGAATGCGGCTGATGCTCAAGGATCTGACAGGCTGGCCTGGGGCGCAAAGATGGATGGCTCGCAGGTAATTGGTTATGATGGTAATCAATATCCTTATTCTCCTTTTAAAGATAATATCAAAGATTTTTACCAGACAGGGAACACTTTCACCAACACGGTTTCTGTTTCCGGCGGAAGTGATAATGGTAATTTCAGGTTATCTCTTTCAAATCTTACCAATAATTCCATCATAGAAAATAGCGGTATAAACAGGCAAACGGTTAATCTGAGTTTGAATCATGACATTACAGATAAGCTTCACGTTACTTTGGATGCGAATTATGTTGACGAACAGGATAAGAACAGGCCTTATTTGAGTGATGGTCCAATGAATGCTAACAACTTTTTATTCCTTGCTCCTAATGTGAATGAAAATATTTTCAAACCAGGTTACGGACCTAACGGAAATGAAATAGTATTTAGTGATGACAACTATGTTACCAATCCCTGGTTTGTTGTCAATAAGTTTGTCAATAATACCGGAAGGAAAAGGCTTATCTCAACTGTTTCCGGAAAATACGATCTTACCAATTGGTTGTATGCGATGGTAAGACTGGGTTACGATCATGAAAATGACCGTTATTTTACTGTTACGCCTTCCGGAACGGATTACACTGCTGGAAGGCAAGGGCAACTTAATAATTTGTCAAGTGCCCAGACAGATGACCTGAATTTGGATGGAATCATAGGAGCGTCTCATGAATTGTTTAAAAATGTGGACTTGGATGCGCTAATTGGTGGTAATATCAGGAAAGATAGATTTGAATCCATTGGCATAAATGGAAATCAATTTGTAATTGCCAATTTATATGCTCCAACTAATGTTTTGACATTTGGAAGGAGCTACGGATATTCCGGTAAAGAAGTTCATTCTGGTTATTACAGTCTGGACTTTAGCTATATGAAATTTCTGACACTAAGTACAACAGGTCGTTACGATGCTTATTCAACCTTGTATAATTCAGGGATACCGAAAGATCAAAGAGATATTTTTACACCTTCCGTTTCCGGTAGTTTTATCTTTAGTCAACTTACACATATAAATCATCTTGATTTTGGAAAATTAAGATTGTCTTACGCTCAAACAAGTGGTGAACCTGGAA
>CAWFBO010000025.1:0-76703 GCA_963814075.1 uncultured Chitinophagaceae bacterium
CCGGGCCGTTTGTTGACAGCACCCGTTTTATGGAAGTGCAAAGCAAACTGCGTGCAGAGTGTGCCAATGCTATTTTATGGAAAGATGCATGCCAGCTGTATTTTCAACAGTTTAGCAAAAGACCTATACCCTATGATCTTGAACGGCCAATCCATAACCTGGATGATATCATTGCCAATGAATTTAAACACAAAAATGATTAACGAGCCGTTTAGGGAAATCGCATTAAATTGATGTGAATATGAAAAAAATAGTATTGCTTGTATCGATCACTTTTTTGGCAACCAACTTTCTTATTGGCCAAAATAAAAAAGACAGTAAAGCAACAAATAAGGCAGGTTTTTATTCCGGCGTTTATAGGAATTATTTTAAGGAAGCAGGTTATAGCCAATCAGCCATTGATCAAAAAGTTGCACAAGCATATCATGATATTTTTGAAGGCCCCAACAAAGTTTATTTTGAAGTAGGTGATTCAATGGCTTATGTTTCTGATCTGAAAAATCATGATGCAAGAACAGAAGGACTTTCCTACGGAATGATGATAGCAGTGCAATTAAATAAGAAAGAGGTATTTGACAGAATATGGAGGTGGTCGAAAAAATATTTGCAACACCAGGATGGAGCACGCGAAGGATACTTTGCATGGAGCATCAATCCCAAAACCATGAAGAAAAATTCTGAAGGCACTGCTTCGGATGGCGAATTATATTTCGTTACAGATTTATTATTTGCGTCTAACCGTTGGGGTAATAATACCGGTATTAATTATTATCAGGAGGCGAGAAGAATATTGGATGCGATGTGGAGCAAAGACGGAACGGACGGCATTTACAATATCATCAATACGCAGCACAAGCAAATTACTTTTACCCCTGAAGGCAACAATTATAATTTTACAGATCCCTCTTACCAATTGCCAGCCTTTTTTGAAGTGTGGGCATTGTATGCAAAAGATGGACATGAGAAATTTTACAGGGCTTGTGCCGATACGGCGCGTGCTTTCTTACACAGGGCCTGCAGTTCACCAACCGGACTCAATGCGGATAAAACCCATTTTGACGGAACGCCTTTTGGCACCGGGAAAATGCAAGAGGCTTTCCGGTATGATTCGTGGCGGGTGCCGATGAATATTGCGATGGATTATAACTGGTTTGGCAAAGACCGGAAATGGCAGGAAAATTACGCCGCACGCATTCAGCATTTTTTCAAATCAAAAGGTATTGATTCATTCGACGACCAGTTTAATTTGGACGGTTCAAAGCCGGCCTGGATTCTTCCGGCGGGTGGCTTTCAGAAGCTGAGACATTCATTGGGATTATTGGCCACAGTTGCAGCTACGGAAATGATCCGTAAAGACAATTTTGATTTTGTTCATGCACTTTGGAATGCCAAACTGCAACCTTATGAAGATGGATATTTTGATCCTTATTATGACGGATTATTGTACCTTTTTAGTCTGATGCATTTAAGCGGTAAATACCAATTGATAAAACCACATCACAATTAATAAAAAAAATAAAAATTAGTTCACGTAAATAAAACGATATGAGATACATGACCCTTATTGCCGGGCTTCTGTTATTGAGTTGTGCCGGATTTTCTCAAAACATAGTGCACGATGCCACACCGGGGTTCGATACTTTCAAACCGGATATTCCGCATGGGAAAATAGATTCCTTCAATTACAAATCCAAAACAGTTGGCACTACAAGGCAATCGCTAATTTATACACCGCCCGGTTATTCAAAAAAGAAAAAATATCCGGTGTTGTATTTGTTGCATGGCATTGGCGGTGATGACAAAGAATGGTTGAATGGTGGTCATCCGCAGATTATCCTGGATAATCTTTATGCACAAGGCAAGGTAGAACCGATGATTGTAATACTGCCCAATGGCAGAGCCATGAAAAACGATAGTGCCACCGGAAATATTTTTGCTCCCGACAAGATTCAGGCATTTGCCACTTTTGAAAAAGATTTATTGAACGATCTTATTCCGTATGTACAAAAACATTACCCGGTTTATACCGATCGCGAACATCGGGCTATCGCAGGTTTATCAATGGGCGGTGGACAATCATTAAATTTTGGATTAGGAAATCTGGACAAATTCGCATGGATCGGTGCATTTTCTGCAGCGCCTAATACCAAAACGCCGGAAGAATTGGTGCCCGATCCTGCAAAGGCAAGGAAAGAATTAAAACTACTTTGGATTTCCTGCGGAGCCAGCGATGGTTTGATTGGATTTAGTCAAAGGACTCACGATTACCTCGTTAAAAATAACGTGCCTCATATTTATCACATTGAGCCCGGTGTTCATGAATTTAAAGTTTGGAAAAACGGATTGTATATGTTTTCCCAATTAATTTTTAAACCGGTTGATACTTCTACCTTTTCAAAATATCCTGTTGTGGGTGCGCCGGCTTCCACTAATGTACGTGGAGCCGAATATCCACAAATACTCGCTGACCATCGTGTAATATTTCATATAAAAGCGCCTGATGCGCAAAAAGTGCAAATAGATCTGGGCAAAAAATATGACCTTGTTAAAAACAATGAGGGTATTTGGGAAATTACTACAGATTCTATCAGCGAAGGATTTCATTATTATTCTTTGCTGATCGATGGTGTCGCTGTAGCTGACCCTGCCAGTCAAACTTTTTACGGAATGGGTAGAATGGCAAGTGGTATAGAAATTCCGTTTATGGGTGACCGTTATTATGCACTGGGCAATGTGCCTCACGGGGACATCCGTATCAAAAATTATTTTTCTACCGTTACCAATTCATGGAGGCAAATGTACATCTATACACCACCGGGCTATGATGAAAACGTCAACGAAAAATATCCTGTCTTATACATTTTGCATGGAGGTGGCGAAGACCAGACAGGCTGGGCCAATCAAGGAAAAGCTAATTTGATTTTAGATAATCTTATTGCTGAAGGCAAAGCCAAACCAATGTTGATCGTAATGCCTGATGCGAATGTTGGCGTTGGTGGCTTTAATGCCGATGCCATTGAAAACGGAATGAAGTTGTTTGAAAAAGAAATGAAGCAAGCCATCATTCCCTTTGTTGAAAAAAATTATCGTGCAAAAGCTGATGCCAACGACAGAGCGCTTGCCGGTCTTTCGCTGGGAGGCCTTCATACGCTCTATACCGGAATCAATAATACAGATCTGTTTTCTTACCTCGGTGTATTTAGCTCGGGTTGGATTATTCCGATGATGGATAAAACGGCTGATGCCGAATATAATTTCATGAAAGACAATGCGGATAAAATCAATAGTAACCTGAAAGCATTTTGGATTTCGGAAGGTGGCCCGGAAGACATTGCGTACAAGAACGGGAAAATTATGTTAGGGAAATTAGATGAGTTGAAAATAAAACATACTTATTACGAATATCATGGTGGGCATACATGGCCTGTGTGGAGAAACGATTTATTACATTTTGCGCCTTTGCTATTCAGATAAAAAAATTAAAACTATAATCATGAAAATAAAACAGGCTATCTGAAAATACGGCTCATGAACTCCTGACATGGAGACGCAGCCTGCATGAACTTGCACCAATGTTATTTCAAAATAACTGATTGATATCGATCCTGATTTAAGGTCAGCTAGTAAATAAAAACTAATGAATAAAGTAAAACTTTTTTTTATCGGATTGTACCTATTTCCGTTTGCTGTTCATTCACAGCGAATCATAAATCTTTATCCCGGAAATATTCCGAATGCGATAAAAACGGAACTCACTGACATTCCGCAAAACCCTTCAGAAGGTTTAGTGCGCCGGGTTATCACTCCAACATTGGAAATGTATTTACCTGCAAAAGAAAACGCAAGCGGCACAGCTATTGTTATTTGTCCCGGTGGAGGTTACAGCGTAATCGTGTATGGCGGCGAGGGTGTATTGACTGCCAAAGCGTTTGCCAAAAAAGGAGTTGCGGCGTTTGTATTAAAATACCGTTTGCCAAACGATTCCTTCCAGGTAAATAAAACCATTGCGCCGTTGCAGGATGCGCAGCAGGCAATTAAGATGGTGCGTGACAGTGCATCAATATGGGGCATTGATGCGAAGAAAGTTGGTATCATGGGTTTTTCTGCGGGCGGCCATGTTGCTTCTACCGAAGCGACACATTTCAGTAAAGCCTTGATAGAAAATAAAAGCAACACCAGCCTGCGGCCTGATTTTCAAATACTCGTCTATCCTGTTATTAGCATGCAGGATAATTTAACGCATAAAGATTCGCGCCGACAATTGTTGGGAACTAATCCTTCAAAAGAAACAATCGATCTTTATTCAAATGAATTGCAGGTGGACGAGAATTCTCCACCTGCCTATATCACACAGGCTGCGGACGATAAAGTCGTGGACGTGGACAATAGCATTATTTATTTTGAAAAACTCAGGCACAATAATGTACCTGTTGAAATGCACATTTATGAAAAAGGCAACCACGGTTTTGTGTTCAGGCATCCGGGATGGATGGAGCCATTGTTTGAGTGGATGCAAAGCCATAATTGGATGAACAAATAAAAATTTTAAAATTGAATTTATGGCAAAACAAGAACATCGTGCAACTTAAATCGACAGATAATGATTAAAGGAAGTCTTTTGAAACGAATTAAATTAAACAAGGTATTTATTTTTTCAGGTGTGTTTGCAATAAGTATTTTCACTTCTAATGCAGTTCATGCCCAGGAAAAATTATATCCAAATGAATTTAATTTGGGTGATGTAAAATTGTTAGACAGCCCTTTCAAACATGCCCGCGATCTTAATATTCACACGCTATTGGAATATAAAGTCGATCGATTATTAGCTCCGTACAGAAAGGAAGCCGGATTAACACCTAAAGATTCAAGCTACACAAACTGGGCAGGGCTTGATGGCCATATTGCCGGGCACTACCTTTCCGCATTGTCAATGAATACTGCTGCCACGAATAACGCTGAGTGCAAGAAGCGAATGCTGTATATGATTTCACAGCTTAAAGAATGCCAGGAAGCCAACACAAAAAATCATCCTGGTTGGGGCGTTGGTTATGTAGGCGGCGTTCCTAACAGTGCCGCAATTTGGTCAACATTTAAAAACGGGGATTTCAAAGCCTTTCATGCAGCGTGGGTACCTTGGTACAACGTACATAAAATGTTTGCGGGCCTGAGGGATGCATGGTCATATGCAGGAAACGAAGAAGCGAAAAACATCTTTTTAAAATTTTGTGATTGGGCGATCAATATCACAGCCGGTTTATCAGACGAACAGATGCAATCCATGCTCAACACGGAGCAGGGCGGAATGAATGAAGTGTTCGCGGATGCCTACGAAATGACAAGCGACAAGAAGTATCTTGTAGCTGCCAAAAGATTTTCTCACAGGATGTTACTCGAGCCAATGTCGAAGGGTATAGACAACCTGGATAACAAACATGCCAACACGCAAATACCTAAAGCCATCGGCTTTGCAAGAATAGGAGAACTCTCGCACGATCCGAAATACACAAAGGCAGGAAATTTTTTCTGGCAAACGGTAACGGCTAACCGAAGTTTGGCATTTGGTGGTAACAGCAGGAGAGAATTTTTTCCAGATGCTGCTGCCTCGATGGATTTTATTAATGATGTGGAAGGTCCTGAATCCTGCAACTCCTACAACATGCTGAAACTTACGGAAGATCTTTTCAGGAGGCATCCTTTGGCAAAGTACATGGATTATTATGAACGCACCATGTACAATCACATACTCTCCACCCAAAATCCGGAAACGGGCGGTTATGTTTATTTCACGCCGGTTCGGCCGGAAAGTTACGTGTATATTCAGCACCTAACGAAGCCATGTGGTGTTGTGTGGGCACCGGCATGGAAAATCATGGTAAATACGACGAGCTTATTTATACCCATTCACACGATTCGCTGTATCTGAATCTCTTCGTTGCTTCTGAACTGAACTGGAGAGAAAAAGGAATTTCATTAAAGCAGGAAACCAAATTTCCTTATGAAGAAAAAACAAGATTATTGGTTACTAACGGTACTGCTGAGTTTAGCTTGCTGATCCGTTATCCTTACTGGGTTGCGGATGGCGCAATGAAAATATGGGTGAATGGTAAACCTATTTCATTTAATGCACATCCTTCTTCTTACGTTGCCATTAAGCGCCATTGGAAAAAAGGCGATGTGGTTGAAGTGCATATTGCCCATGCACAATCATATAGAGCATTTGCCCAACGTGCCAACATACATAGCCATTATGCATGGCCCTATTTTGTTAGGTGCAGAAACCGGTACACAGGATTTAAAAGGATTGATAGCAGATGATAGCCGTTGGGGACAAATTCCCAGTGGGAAAAAACTGCCGTTGGATAAAGCGCCAATTCTTATTGAGGATACCATACAAAATATCGATAACGATCTTACTCCGGTAAAAAATGAACCGTTGCATTTTACATTTCACGATGTAAAAATCATCAATCCGGAGAAGTTGGTACTACAGCCATTTTACCAGATATACGATGCACGATACATGATGTATTGGATGGCGCTGACAAATAAAGAATACAAATCCTATCTTGATTCAATTGCGAAAGGTGAAAAAGAAAAGCTTGAACTTGATAAACGGACTGTGGATTACGTGGCTCCGGGAGAGCAACAGCCCGAAGAAGACCATCAAATGCAAAGCAACAAATCACATTCAGGCAATGCCAATGATCATTTTTACCGGGATGCGTTCGGATAGTGGTTATTTCAGTTACAATCTTGCAACTAACAATGAAACCAATCTAAGTCTGATGGTTCGCTATTGGGGCGCAGAATGGGGCAACAGAAAATTTGATATTTACATTGATAATAAAAAATTAATTACAGAAGATAACACGGGAAGATGGAACCAATCAAAATTTTTTGATGTTACCTATCCGATATCTGAATCAATGTTAGAGGGAAAAAATAATATACGTGTGAAGTTCCAGGCATTGGACGGTAATACTGCGGGCGGTGTCTATTACGTGCGTTTAATAAAAAACAATTAAAGTCAATTGCAAAAGTTTAATCACTAAAAATTTAAAATACATATACAATGAAGCTGAGACATCTTTTTTTTCTAATGGCAACCAATTGCTTTTGTGTTTACTAACTCATACGCACAAACGCCATCTCTTACCTTACATGTAAATCAGCCGGAAGCGACGGTAAGCCCGACATTATATGGATTGATGACAGAAGAAATCAATCACTCTTATGATGGCGGTTTATATGGAGAACTGATACGCAACAGAATATTTAAAGACAGCAAAACGGAACCCGAAGGATGGAGTCTGGTACAGGATGACCCGTCAGCTAAAGTAAGTATGAAATTAATCGGCGCAGAAGAGCATGTTCCGAATGATGAACGCCGGAATGCGATAAATGGAGCCATGCAAGCTTGTTTGAGACTAACTGTAGAAAAGGCTGATGGAAGAGTGGGCATTGCGAATGAAGGTTATTGGGGCATTCCTGTAAGACCTTCCACAACTTACGAAGCTTCGTTTTATATTAAGGGAACAGATCGCAGAGAGCCTCCTCGCTGGCCGTGGGAGCCAAAGCCAACCACGCCTCCACTTCCTGTAATTGAAAACAATACACCAGGACCAATCACTGTTTCGATTGAAAGCAACGATGGAAAAACGGTTTATGCAACAGGCACAATTAATCTTGAAAAAAGCATTTACTGGAAGCAATATGAGTTAACATTAACCACAGCTGCTGATGTAAAACCAACCAAAGATGCACGCTTTGTAATTTCTACCAACCGCATCGGTGTTTATTATTTCAATTTGGTTTCTTTATTTCCACCAACCTATAACAGCCAGGCAAATGGATTCAGGATTGATTTGATGCAAAAGCTGGTAAATATGAAACCAAAATTCCTTCGTTTTCCCGGCGGGAATTTTTTAGAAGGCCCCAAAATCACAGACGCATTTCCATGGAAAACAACGCTTGGCCCTATTGCAAACCGGCCAGGGCATAACGGCTCCTGGGGTTACCGCGCTTCTGATGGAATGGGATTGCTGGAATTTTTGGAATGGACAGAGGATATGGGCGCAGAGCCGCTTTTGGCCGTTTATGCAGGATATTCCCTCGATGGAGATCATGTAGATGCCGGTCCGTTATTAAAGCCTTATGTGGATGATGCACTAAATGAAATCGAGTATGTGATTGGCGACACAACAACCTACTGGGGCGCCAAACGGGCTGCTGACGGGCATCCGGCGGCATTCAAACTTAAGTATGTTGAAATCGGTAATGAAGATTGGTTCGACAGATCGAACAGCTATAATGGAAGATTTACTCAATTCAGAAATGCAATCAATGCAAAATACCCGCAATTGGAATGCATTTCTACTATTCCCGGAACACAATATCCTTCCATGCAAGTTACAGGTAAAGAACCCAAGGTGGTTGATGAACATTATTATCGCAACTCGTGGGATATGTGGGAGCATGCTTCGCAGTATGATACCTATGATCGCAAAGGGCCAAAAATATTTGTGGGTGAATGGGCAACACGTGAAGGCGCGCCAACAACAAATATGAATGCAGCGCTCGGCGATGCCGCATGGATGACAGGAATGGAACGTAATTCAGATTTGGTTATCATGTCTTGTTATGCGCCATTATTTGTAAACGTTAGTAAGGATCCTGCTACCGGCAGAAAGGCATGGCAATGGGATTCTGATCTGATCGGCTATGATGCGTTGAACAGTTATGGCTCTCCATCTTACTACGTACAAAAAGTTTTTAATCATTACCTGGGTAACAAGATCGTTTCAGCAAAATTTGAAAATGTTCCTGTCCAAAACATGCCGCTGACAAAAAAAGACAGTGCCGATGGAGTCAAAGCCAAAACAGTTCCCACGCTTTTTTATTCTGCCACTATGGATGATGCAACGGGAACGATTTATTTGAAAGTGGTGAACACAATCGGTAAAAGACAAACCATAAAAATTAATCTTGATGGAGCAGCAAAGGTGTCACCTGAAGCAACAGTTATCACTGTAAAAAGTGACAAACCAACTGATACAAACACCATCGACGATCCGCAAAAAATTGTTCCGGTAACATCGACAATAAAAGGAGTTAAGAAAAATTTTAAACAAAGTTTTCCTCCTTATTCGGTAACCGTTATGCAAATTCAAACCAGGTAATTGTTTTTGTTGATACGATACAATTTGATCATCAAAAAAAATAAAGCACACAAGATGTTGATCCCGAAAAAAGTAAAGTTGGTTACATTGTTTCTGACACTTTGTTTAGTTGTGCCGAAATTATCGCATGCACAAAATGTACACAGCGATAATGGAAACGGCACCTATACCAATCCATTGATTTCCGCTGATTTTCCCGACCCTGATGTGATACGTGTTGGTGATACGTATTATATGGTCAACACAACCATGTTTGTTTTTCCCGGTGTACCTATTTTAAAATCGCATGATTTGGTGAACTGGGAATATTGCAGCAATGCCGTGCAAAGATTTGATTTTAGCAAGTGCTATGATCTGGATAGTTGCAACCGTTACGGGCATGGGCAATGGGCAACCAGTTTAAAATATCATAACGGCAAATTTTATTTATTATTCATCACGCTTAATGAGGGTGGGTTTATGTGTACTGCAGATAAAGCAGAAGGCCCGTGGCACATCACCCATTTGCCAAAAGGTTTTTATGATCCCGGCTTATTTTTTGATGATGACGGAAAGACTTATGTAGCAAAGGGATACAGCAAAATATCAATTACTGAAGTGAATGACAGCCTTGTAGCCGGTTGGTCCGGATTCCTTGGTTTTTACAGGCGATATCCGAAAAGGTCTCGAAGGAACGCATGTGTACAAAATCAACGGCTATTATTATTTGTATTGCACCTATGGTGGAAGAGACGGCATGCAGGTGGCGCTTCGTTCAAAAAATATTTACGGACCTTATGAAGAAAAGCTGCTTATGTATGATACCACAAAAGGCATCAATTACGGCATCCACCAAGGCGCATTAATTCAAACACAAACCGGCGAATGGTGGACGATATTATTTGTTGACAGCGGACCATTCGGGAGATTTCCTTCGCTTCAACCGGTAACCTGGAAAGACGGCTGGCCAATGATTGGTGTCAAATGGGAAAGCAGTTATAACTTATAAAAAACCTAACGTCGGTAAAACGTATCCAATAACGAATCTTCCTACGTCGGATGAATTCAATGAAAAGAAATTAGGAATGCAATGGGGATGGAATCATAATCCCGATTCAACAAAATGGTCGCTTACTAAAAAGCCGGGTTATCTCAGATTGGCAACTGCAAGTGTAGTTTCAGACTTAACCATGGCACGCAACACGCTTACCCAAAGACCATTCGCAAACCGCGATCAAAAAATACCAACTACCGCCGTTACAAAAATGGATGTCAGCCACATGAAAGATGGTGATATTGCGGGCCTGGCTGTATTTCAGCAACCATATGCTTACATAGCAGTAAAGCAACAAAAAGGCAGGAAATATATTTTGATGGTGAACAATGGCAAAACCATTGATTCAGTGGCTATCGACCATTCAACCATCTATTTAAAAACCATTGCTTCCAATTCATCCGGAAAAGCAAGTTTTGAATATAGTACTGATAATAAAAAATTCAAACCGCTCGGTGACGAATTAAACATGAAGTTCAGTTTAAAAATATTCACAGGAAATAAATTCTGTTTATTTAATTATGCGACCAAAGAAACAGGCGGTTATGTTGATTTTGACTGGTTCAGAACCGGGAGTAAAAAGGCTAACATTAAAAGAACAAATTAATGAGCCATTAATTTGAAAAAATAATATTTGAAAATAAAAAAGCAGTAAGATGACACATTTGAAAATCGGTATACCAATTAAATTATTCATAACCGGGTTGATCCTTGTCAGCCAACTTCAATCCGATGCACAGGTATCATCACCTGCTCAAAATATCAAAGGCTTAAAAGATTACTACAAAAATTATTTCCCTATTGGCGTGGCAGTTTCTCCATGGTCATTAAAAGATCCGGAGGACAGCAAATTGATTCTTCAGCAATTCAATAGCGTTACACCGGAAAATGCAATGAAGATGGGGCCGATCCATCCCCGAATGAAAATTTTTACAACTGGAAAAATGCCGACTCCATTGTTGCGTTTGCCATGCGTCATCATTTAAAAGTAAGAGGCCACAACCTTTGCTGGCATGAACAGGCGCCATCATGGTTCTTTACAGATTCGTCAGGAAACCTGGTATCAAAAGAAGTGTTATTAAAACGATTAAAAGATCATATCACCACCGTTGTCAACCGTTACAAGGGAAAAATTTATGCGTGGGATGTAGTGAATGAGGCGGTTGATGACAACCCGGATAATCTTTTACGACATGATCTTTTCTATAAAATCTGTGGCCCCGATTACGTTGCCAAAGCATTTGAATATGCCCACGCCGCAGACCCTAACGCGGTTTTATTTTACAATGATTACAACCTCGATCGCAAAGAAAAAGTAGATCGGGTTTATCGTTTATTGAAACAATTAAAAGACGAAGGCGTTCCGGTTGATGCCGTAGGCATACAAGGCCATTGGTCCATTTTTGAACCATCCAAAGAGCAATTGGAATATGCGATTAATAAACTCGCTTCATTAGGATTAAAAATCCAAATTACAGAGCTTGATATGTCACTCTATAAATGGGAAAAGAATCGAAGGGCAAAAACTGCTGCAGATGTGGATGCGTATACACCCGAGCTGGAACAAAAACAAGCAGACCAATATAAAATGATCTTTGATGTTTTGCGCGAACATAAAAAAGACATCACCGGTGTTACCTTCTGGAACATTTCTGATAAACATACCTGGCTTGATAATTATCCAGTAAGAGGAAGAAAAAATTATCCTTTACTTTTTGATACAACACTAAAACCGAAGAAGGCGTATTGGGAGGTGGTTAATTTTTAAAAACGAAAAAATAAAAATCTGTTTTATTTGTTGGTTTACTAAAAAAATCCGTGTTCATCATAATAATGGACAAGGCTTATCATCATAAAACAAGATCAATTTCCTCCTTAATAACTCAGAAATCTATTAGAAAGAAATTGTGTTAATTTGAATGGTAGGAACCGTAAAAGTTGTAGGCAGGGTATCTATGTCACCCTCACTCTTGCCGTTAGGCTTTACTGAATTAAATTTTACAATGATTTTTTTCTTTACAGCGAACTGTTTTTTAACTGCCTGTAATTGATTGGTTGTCATAAAAATTAAATTTGTTGGTAAACATTAACTTGCAAAAGTTAATTTTATTTGTACGCTATCAAAATTTTTTCGATGGTTAAACAGAAATACTCGATGGTTGGTCTAAAATACACGATTGTTGGAAAATTTGGCGGTCTTTAAAATAAATAAAAGTTACTTTCCATCTTTAATTTGCAAAGCTGCAAATAAGGCCTCCTTCCGGCTTTTTGCAATGGGCAAAGATGTTCCGGTGATGAGTTCCACGGTATTACCATCTACGGCTTTTACTGCCTTGATAGAAACGATAAAGCAGTTGTGAATACGGACAAACTTGTCGGGAGGTAATTTTTCTTCAATGGCTTTCATACTGGAATAGGTAGTCAGGGCCGGACCCTGGGTAAAAATTTTTATATAATCTCCTATGGATTCAATATATCGTATGCTACTGAAGACCACTTTTTTTAACTTGTTATCAGCCCTGATAAAAATGTAGTCACGACTTTCATCATTGGATGGCCGCACGGAAGAATGCCTCTGCATATCAATTTGCATTCTTGCCTTATTGATGGCTTTTAAGAATCTTTCAAAAGAAACGGGCTTCAATAAATAATCTGCCACTCCCAGGTCAAAGCTATTCACAGCAAACCGGTCATGCGCTGTTATAAAAATAACTACCGGTGGCAAAGGAAGTGACCGCACGAATTCCAACCCGTTAATTTGGGGCATCTGGATATCAGAAAGCATCAGGTCCACAGGATTGTTTTCAATAATCTCTAATGCTTCAAAGGCGTCTTCGCATACCGCGACCAGTTCAAGGAAATTAATTTTATTTACAAAATTTTCAAGTATTTCACGCCCTATTGGCTCATCATCCACTATCAGGCATTTTATTGTACTCATATTACCGAAGATTTATCTTCAATTCTACACTAAAAGTTTTGCCCCGATCTTCTATTTTCAGGGAATGCTTATCAGGATACAAAAGTTCCAACCTTTTTTTGGCGTTTTCCAATCCTATACCGCCAAACTCTTTGGGCTTTTCGTTTTCCTGTTTGTCGTTAGTTATTGAAAAATAAAAAACATTTTGCTTAGTTGATATATTTATTTTCAAAAATCCTTCCTTCTTTTTTTTGAGGCCATATTTAAAGCCGTTTTCTATAAAGGTAAAGGTGAGCAAAGGGGCTATAACCTGGTGGTCCACATTGGAATCATCAATTTCACAAACAATATCCGCATTATCTTTATAGCGCATTTTTTCGAGCATTACATAATTTTCCAGGTACTGTAGTTCTTTGGCCAGGGGTACCATTTCCGCATTGGATTCGTATAAAGTGTAGCGCAGCATTTCTGAAAGCTGTGTGATCACTTGCGGCGTTTGCTCATCGCGTCTTAAGGAAAGGCCATATAAATTATTCAAAGTATTAAACAAAAAATGCGGGTTCAACTGGGCTTTCAAAAAGTCTTTTTCCAGGTTTAATTTATCCATTTCCAATTGCACCGTTTTTCTTTCTGACTTGAACCATTTAGAATAAAATCGAAGAATATCAAAAAGGATCTTTATGAAAAAGAAAGGGGAAATGGAATAAAATACTGGAATCAGTCCTACAATAATATTTTTTGGAGCTAATAGTTGGGACAAAGTTTGCTGAAGATTGGACGCAACCCCTTGCTTATAATAAGGTGCTTCAACATTAAAATGTTTTCCTATAAAAACGAGACAGTAATGATTGAGGATAATCCAAATTACGATACAGGCCGGGAAAGAAAGAATGCTTAAAATGATCCTGTTCTTCAATAAAGTATTTGGAACAAGGATATAAAAAAAAACATAAAAAACCGCCACGTTGCAGACCAAACTCCTGGTAGCAAAAGCAAAAGCGATATTTAAAGGAAGCCTTGAATCGAAAAATAAAGTCATTTGAAGAAGGAAAGTAAATACCAGCCACATCAAAAAGTGACAGGCAAACCGAACCCTGGGTGTATAAAACCTCTCTAAATCAAAAGTGGCCACCTTTTCAAGGAAAGGTCTTTTGGTTATTTTTTCTTCATTTGCATTCATATTTCCGGAGCATTAAGATAAATCCTGATTTTTTAGGTTATCCACGATTGTGGTGTAATAACTGGATGTAATACTTGTTGCAAAAAAGGTAACACATATATTCCATCAACCGTTGATCTGCGAGGAACCACCTGTTCATACTCATGTGAATGTAACTTTCCAGGTTTTTTTTGGACAATTCCAGTTTCCGGAGCTTATCGTCTCTTGCCCTGAATTCGTGATCAAAGGTCAGGGAATCCAAAAATGTAAACATCATATCTCCGAGCTCCCGATATTTCAGGTCAACCTGGAATTTTACCTCTGCACTAAACTCATTGGAAAATCTCTCACACATTTCCAGGCAATAATCTGCTTTTTTCTTCAATCCCATCCCGAAAAGAGATAGCCATCGGTCCATATTTTTGGTGGCAGCAAGGAACCTTGTCTCATCATTTCCGGTAAAAACTTCATGCTTCAGACAATTCAGGTATAAGAGGCTGTCATAAAAAAATACTTCTTCGCTTATATCAATTCTATCTTCCCCGTACCTTTCAGTTTCCCTCCGGTAGGTATCCAGTTGAACATTCCACACCGCTTCATCATCGGATAAAGTTCTGATACGGTTATATACAAATTCAAGAACACGCGCGAGATGTTTTTTATCTGTATCGTCGTCCAAATGCAATCTGAAACGAATATGATAGTGGGGATCGGTATAGCGAATAAAAAAAGCCTTCCGTATAACACCTTCTTTTAAAAGTGTGTCGATGGCCGGTTTTACGACAGACATTAAAATCTGATCTGAGAAGTTGGCCCCGCAATAAATTTTAAAATAAACCCAATCACTCCCCGGGATAAATTTATCTTTTACCTGGTGAGCGTTCGCCATCCACGTCAAAGGTTCGACCAGGCTTGCCTTTTTTTGTGACAAAGGCATAATGAATTGTTGTACAGTTTGCCCATCTCTTCCGGCCACTCGAGAAGGTACTCCGAACGGCCATTCAACCAATTTTACCATTGGATGGTATTGAATTTCCCGGGCTAAAAGTTCCAGGTAATCCGGATTGGCTGTGTCAATAAACAATTCATTATCTCCTTCAGCTAAAGAAATCAATTTCGGAATATTCCATTTTAATAAGAAAGAACGTAAATGTTCTACAGGATTGACAGCATCCCTTATGGTTGCTATATCCTTGCCCGAAAGAAACCAGCAGGCACGATGTAAAATAAGGTTTTGGCAAGTGACACGTGGCAAAAAGCGCCTGCTACCGGCAAAGTTACTCCAGTCAATATTAAATCCTGACCGATTACTGTACTGGATAACTGACAAAAATTTGTATACCGGTAACGTAGAACGAGCGTAATTATGCGCATTGGAGAGCCGGGGTATAATCCGCTTATTCAATTTACGGGAACGCAAAATGATTTCATCCCGGTAAATGGACACCATGAGGTCCTGCACCGGAACACACCTGTCTTCCTGTACTCCCGGCGAGGCAAGCAAAGGAATTTCATATTCAAAGAAGGACGGCCTGCGCGCAACATTTCCAATCCTTCCGCCGGGTTGAAAAACGATCTCTGCAAAGAGAACTTCCTTATTACTCTCTCGCTCAGTTTCAGCGAGCCCCTTGCATAGATCATGAATCCTTTCATCCAGGCAGGCAAATCTTCCCAGTAAAGAATTTGCATGCGCTTTCCCGACTCCTTCAATCAATATCTTTCCGGAAGGAAGTAAACTACCCATTACAGAAAAGGCGCCCGGAAGCTTAGAGAGATTATTCTCCAAATCGGGTAAGTCTTCTTCCTCAAACCGGATCTCTTCAACGTTAGGCGGACCGTATAAAGCCCTTGCTTTTTCCTGTAACAGACTTTCATCGTTTTCAGCTTTTCGGCCTGTCAGTTTTATCTTTTCGATCATCGAGTTAAACACGGTGTCGCCTAATTTCTCTTGTGGAGGAAATCCAATTCCATATTCAGGATCCAGTGCCACTGACAACGGCACTTCTCTCGTTCCGTACTTTTCCTGGAATAACTGTATAAAACACTTCATTTGATCTTCATGGGGATCATTACTTCCGGAAAGTTTCCCGAGAATAGCAATTCCCCTTTTTATCTCATTTACCTTTTCCGTGGAAAAAACAAAGTTCCCGGATGCTTTTTTTAAGTCCGCATGAAACAGATGCCCCTGGTGTGCCACAATTTTGCAGTCTTCCAACTGTCTTTTCAAATCTTCTATTTCATCTAAGGGCAAATTACCAACAGGCAATTTTGTAAAACGATTGGCAATATTTTCCATTGATAGAAGTAGGGTAAGGTATTTTTGCGCTTCTTTAATTCCGTCTGACTTTAACCTTTGCAATACCCCAATATAGCGTACAAGCTCATCTTCAACGGTCGGGCCCAACCGGAGTTCACTCACTAGAAACTGTGATTGTATCAGTTCTTTTAAGAAAATATAGAACACTTCAAAAGGAGCTTCAATTTTTGAAAGTTCATAAATCTTTTTGCAAGAAAGCTTGTCGTCGCTTACCAACATTTGCACCTTTTCCAAAAGCGGAGTATGATCAACAGAACTTAACTGGTAGTTCCATTTCCCGTTTTCAATAACAGTTTCTGTAAAACGATATTGCCCGGGAATTCTATAGAGAGAATTATTGACAGTGTAAAGCAAGTGAAGGCAAATAGAGGGATCGGATTCAAGTTGCAACTTTATACTTTGCATAAGAGCCATATCTATCCGTACTTTTCGCTCTAACTGCGGCTCCAGGCCAGGCTCCGCCTCATCAAAATCTTTAATACCACTTCCTGCAAAAATACCGTACGGTGTAGGCCTCGTGCTGGCACGTACTAAATACTTTTTCAGCGTATAAAGCAGGTTATTCTTCTTTGTTTCTTTAATGTTGCCTTCTTTTAGTTTCAGCACCTGGTTATACAACTGTGGTGACCCCCAATACAATCCTTCCATGAAAACAGGGTCATCCAGGAAGAGCCACACAAGATCCTCTAAGTTTTTCGTTTCGCCGGCCTCATTAAAAAGAACCTCCCACGAGTACAAGGGAGTTCGCACAACCGCTTTGCCAAAGTCTTTTAATAATTCTTCCATTTTAAATAACTTTTCGGGGTACCAAAAGGAAGTTTACTGTTGAAGAAAAGTCAAAGGCAAAATCCGGGAATAATTCCGCAAAGGAAGAAAAGATAAAAAGAGGCATTGACGTAGCAATTAGGTTTGTAAGGTAGGAAACTTTTGCATTTATGCGCAAGAAAATTGTTAGCTACAAAAAGACTTACCGCTTTTGCAGAAAGGCAAACACTGAAAAAAACCGGCAAAAAAGACAATCGATAAATTTTAGTGGAAAGTAATCAGATTCCTTCAGCTTCATTCAGATACCTTAAAAGTAAAGCGTTCATTTTTAAGCTTTGGCTCTTGCGCATCACTTCCTGTAACACTTTACGAAAAAAATTCTTAATCCCTTCCCTGTAATCTTCAACCGGCATTTCGAGTGTAACAACAGAAAAGGATGGAATTATCTTCACGTTTCCATCATCTTTTTGAAAAGTGATCTTCTTATTGGATTGTGAAATTTCAAAATCTTCCGTTCCATCCTTTTTCCGAACTAAAACACTACAGATATAAAAAAGATTAAAGGCTGAATCAATGATTGGCGTTCTTTGGTTGTCAATGGAGATAAAACGGTCGTCCTTTCTGAGAAGAAGGTTGCCCATGAGATGCTTATGACGCAAAGACATTTCATCCGGGTCAATTATTTCGTCTGCATCAGCTCCCGTAATATCATATTCTATTTCAAACATGGCTTTTATATTTACCAGCGCTGAATTCAGCCACACAGGGTACGGATCAAAGAACGGTTGTTACCGTGCAAAATTTATTTTTTAATTCAACCTTTTAAAATCTTTTCGATGGTTCGACTGAAATACAGGATAATTGGCACGGAATACACGATTTTTGGAAATATCGTCCTTTAGGAAATCAGTACTTGTTAGCAAATTTCTCTACAGCACCAAAATAAAAATTGGTTTTATTTGTTAGTTCACTATATCCCTTCCTGTTTTATCTTCACCAAAAAATATTAAACTAACTTTGCTAAATTCATGTTGAAGACTACACACGTTTTTCTTTTTACTAATTCCTTCGTTCGCTTTTTGCCAGACAAAACCAGATTCACTAACGATAGAAAAAATCATGAGTGATCCAAATGGATCGGCACTTCGCCTTCAGATCCTTTCTGGAATGTGGATGGCAGCAAATTGTTTTTCAAATGGAACCCTGAAAATGCGCCTTCTGATTCATTGTATTATATCACAAAAGAAAATCACATTCCCTGTAAAAGCTACTGTTACTCAAAAGCAAAACGTGGTTCGCGATGGCAGTGTTGTTTATAATATCAACGAACGGCTTATGTGTATGAAAAAGACGGGGATATTTTTTATCATGAAATAAAGCCGGAGAAAATGTTCGCATCACGCAAACAGTAGCATACGAATACAATCCACAATTTTCATTTGATGAAAAAGAAATTGTTTATACGCGTGATAATAATTTGTTTGCATGGAATATCACAACGGCGAAACAAGGCAACTTACCAATTTAGTGAAGAACACGGCGGAAAAAAGAAAGAAAAACTACTCCTGAAGATCAATGGTTAAAAAATGAACAGGTGCAATACATGGAAGTATTACGGGAACGCCTAAACGAAAAAAAACTGGCGCATGATCTATGATAGCGCCACTGCTATCCAAAACGTTAGAAAAATAAACATAGGTAACGATAGCTATCCGGGACCTTTCCATAAGTCCTGACGGCAGATTTATCAGTTACCGGTTGTATGAGCCGCCCGCTGAAAAGAGTCCAACAATTGTTCCTGATTACATTACCGAATCAGGGTTTACAACAGATATTAAAGGCAGGGAAAAAGTAGGAGAGCCGCAAGGGAGCAACCGGTTTTTTATTTATGACATGCGAGGTGGAAAGTGTGTTTGAAGTAAAAACAGATTCAATTGAAGGCATAAGAGATATCCCTGAATATCTGAAAGATTATCCGTCAGAATTAAAGGAAAGAGAAAAAGAAAATGCACTCAGAAAAGTGAATTTTGCTTCTGCTCAATGGTCGCCTCATGGTAAAAATCTTGTGCTGGATATTCATGCGCAGGATCATAAAGACCGTTGGATAATGCTTTGGGACACGTGAAACCAACCAATTAAAATTATTAGACCGACAGCACGACAGTGCATGGATCGGCGGCCCGGGAATTTATAACACAGGGTGGATAGACGAAAATAATTATTGGTATCAATCAGAAGCGACAGGCTTTTCACATTTGTATTCAGTGAATGTAGTTACAGGGAAAAAGAAAGCGTACACTTCGGGAAATTATGAAGTGTTGGATGCCAAACTTTCAAACGACAAGAAATATTTTTATATCACCACCAATGAAGTGGAACCGGCGCAACATCAATATTATCGTTTACGCATCACTGATAGTAAGAAGGAAAAAATTACCAATATGGTTGGCGGAAATGAAGTAACCATTTCTCCGGATGAAAAAGATATTGCGATTTTGTATTCTTATACCAACAAACCACCGGAACTGTATCTGCAGGAAAACAAAGCAGGTGCAAAGCCGGAGCAAATAACGCACAAAGCTGAAAGCGAAGCATTCAAATCATATCAATTGGCGCGATCCGGAGATTTTCACTTTTGCGGCGAGAGATGGCGCTTTGGTTCATGGAAGAGTTTACAAACCTCAGCATCCCGATGTTCACAAACCTGCAGTAATTTTTGTGCACGGCGCCGGTTATTTACAAAATATTGATAAATGGTGGAGCTATTATTTCAGAGAAATGATGTTTAATAATTTATTGGCCGATCATGGTTATTATGTGATGGATGTGGATTATCGGGGAAGTGCGGGTTATGGCCGTGATTGGCGAACTGCGATTTACCGCAACATGGGTGGCAAAGACTTAACAGATAATATTGATGCTGCAAAATATCTCGTAAAAACATTTGGCGTAGATTCCAATCGCATCGGCATTTACGGCGGTTCTTATGGAGGATTTATAACGCTGATGGCGATGTTTAAAACGCCCGGAGTTTTTGCGGCCGGCGCAGCTTTGCGTTCGGTAAGTGATTGGGCCAATTATAATAATGGATACACTTCCGCGATTTTAAATAATCCTTATGAAGACAGTCTTGCTTATCAAAGAAGTTCACCCATTTATTATGTAGATGGATTTAAAGGACATCTTTTAATGTGCCATGGCATGGTAGATCAAAATGTGCATTTCCAGGACATTGTAAAAGTTACGCAACGCTTAATCGAGCTTGGCAAAAGACAATTGGGAACTGGCTCCCTACCCGATGGAAAATCATGAATTTGAAGCGCCGAGTAGCTGGACGGATGAATATAAGAGGATTTATAAATTGTTTGAAACGTGTTTTGAAGAAATAGGGAAAGATTATAAAAATCGATGAATTTTTGCGGCGTTTCTATTTTAAATAAAAAACAGGTGGATGAGTTTTGTTCAACCGCCTGTTTTTAAAATCTATTTTTTCCAAATCTGCTAAAAACCTGTAAGGTTAAATAGTACTGATTATATTTTGTTTTTTACTATTTCAGTAATTTTTGAGATAACGTTCTCGTCCCGCTTTGTATCTTAAGAACATACAGTCCTTGCGGCAAACTTCCTAACCCTTCAATAGTGACCTTATTCATACCTTGATTAATCAAACAATTTTTTACCGTTACCGATCTCCCTTCAAGATCAAATATTTTCACCCTGATGTTTTCTGTCTTCTCAGCGGTAATATCTACATTCACTTTGTCTACAAAAGGACTTGGGTACACGCTAATGATATGCATACTACCAGGCACTTTTACCATAACTGTATTACTATAAGTGTAACTTCCGTCATTATCTATTATTCTTAGCCTATAATAATTATTCCCGCCGGAAGCACCGGCATCATCAAATTCATAATTTTCAACTGTATTGCTATAACCGGCTGCTTTCACTTGGCCAATACCTGTGAAATTAACACCATCAACACTATGTTCAACCTCAAAAACACCGGTATGATTTTCAATTACTGTACCCCAGGTTACATGAACTGCTTCATTTATATAACTGGCTTTTAATTGTGTAAGGCTAACCGGCAGCGTACTTAACTCGCATTGGCTGGGATTAAATATATCCGCTTTTCCTACGCCATTATCGCCGGCAACAAGCCCGAACAAAGTACCGAATGTATTTCCAAGATTCAGAAGGCCGGAGCTAAAATCAAGCGTCCTTGAAGGGCTTCCCTCCAAAATCCGCGGGCCTGCTGTAATTCCTTTTACATAACCAGCCCCTGCCACGCTAAAACCCGTTAATGAAACTGCATTGACTCCGAGAAAAGCATCTGTGTTAGCCGTCATCGTCCAAACAGGAGTATCCTGGTAGGTACCATCGGCCTTGCCAAGGTAAACATAGGCAGCACCTCCCGCAATATTTGCGTTCAGTAGCTGAGCTCCTGAGGAGGCAGGTTCGCCTACTATTATATCTCCAATACCATCACAATTCACATCCAGTACGTTATCTAAAGAATATCCAAACAAAAGGTTGCATTGAACAAGCTGTAAAATATTATTGGTGTTACGTGGCGAGCTCAATACCTGGTCCGGAGATACATCACCCGATGGGGACGTTATCTGATTTTTGAAAATATTTACAGTTCCTGTTTTTAACTGCAGGCTAAGAATATTTGTAATTGCACCACCCAACGGCGCTCCAACCAATACATTTCCATTTCGGATGCCGGCGGCGTTCCTTACCCCTTTTACTGAAGTTCCAAACAGATTGGCAACATTGGCGAGGGAACCTGTGAGGTTGGTAAGCAATCCTCCTGAAGCGGCAACAAGTGTAGCCCCTGAATTCGCACTCACTCCTGAACCGGTTCCATAATATACCAATGCGCTTCCCTGTAATAACTTGCCATTCAATAATGCATTTACCGAACTCAAATCTATGCCTGCAGGAGCGCTTGCGATTACATCGGGCTTACCATCACCATTATAATCTCCCAATCCGTCCACACTATATCCAAATAATAAACCATTTATATTGGCTTGCAACAAGCCGATCCCTAATATGTCTGATTTTGGTGGGTTCAGGGATACTAAGGTTTTATTATTATCGGATGAATTTGATAAAAAAACAAACGCCCCACCCGATTGAACATCTAATAGCTTTGCCCCCAGAAGGCCTGCCTTAATTCCGGCATAAGCGGGAGCCCCAACTATTATATCTTTTTTTCCATCCCCGTTCATATCTTCGGTAACGGCAACTGAGAATCCGAATAAAGCATTTACGGAAAGATTTACATTTTCCAATATCCCGTTCCCGCTTAATTGAAGTGTAAGAAACGGGCTTTGATTAGTGCTTAGGGTCGCACCGTCAAAAGCATATACTTTACCCACATTACCTGACGCCGTTTTTCCTCCTCCTATTGAAATGGTAACCTTATCCATCGGTGCGCCTACAATTATATCATTTTTTCCGTCTCCATTAATATCGCCTCCGGCAATGCTATAGCCGAATAAAGCCCCGGCGACACACGTAGTAGGCTGAAGTATAGCATCCGGAGTAGTCCCAAGGCCACCGGGCCTGCCATAATAAACAAATACAGCACCTACGCTTGCAAGGGTACCCGTCCCTGAAATAAGGTCCGTCATGGCCGGTGCGCCTATAGCAACATCGTCGTACCCGTCACCATTTATGTCACCAAGGCCTGCAACGCTGAAACCATACGCGGCATCAACCGCTGATTGGCCGAGCAAGGAGGGTAAAATACCTGAGGCACTTGTGGTCCATTCAGGAACCTGGCTGATGGGGTCAACTGTAATGGGGTAGGTAGCATTTTCGTCGTCAACATCAATCACAAGTTCGTTTTGGCTATTAAGTGCCATAGAAGCTTCTAAGACTTTGTGGTCGGCATCCCATACCTTCAAATCCCGGTAATAGAGCAAAGCTAAACCCTCTCTATTTTCAAATTCCAACTGGTTATTTTTTACGTTAGGGAATAAATTACCCTTAATTCCTAAAACAAGTTTTAGGTGCCCCTTCCCGGAATAATTATGATCAATAATAAAATTCTGCCTCAATCCCGGGGCACCATTAATATACTCTATTGAAAACCCATTGTACCTATACGTCATTTTGGTTTTGCCTTCTTCAACAACGGGAGCCTCACTTAATAGTGTTTCGTTACCACCTCTACGGATAGATGTCAAATTAATTTGTTCTTTCCAGTTATTGCTTATTTTATCGGTAAGCAAAACAGGGCTAACACTATAACCGGAGGCATTAATAATATACCCCAGTTTTTGTTGCCTGTTAGATGCCCAAAAAGTTTCTTTTGATAGTTTGTTTCCTTTCTTGAAAAAATATTCCCTTTCGGCAATGTTACTTTGGGCAGTGGATAGCCAATCAGCATCCAAAGTAGGCTTGAAAGATGTTTGCTTTGTAATTGAAAGATTCTTTTTAAGAGAATTTTGCGCTGTTGGTTGTGAGTAAGAAGCGACAACTGAGAAGATCGTCAAGGATGAGAGTAGAAATGTTTTCATTTACTTGTTTTTAGAGGTTAAAGACAAGTCTTTCAGAAGAGGCTGGAATAGGGAATTTCGAAGGATGAGGGATTTATATCAACACAACTGTAAGTTCAAAACTTAGATAGCATTATGTAATATTGCCGGTTGGCTGTAAAAAAGCCAGACCATGATATAATTTTTGTTCTATGAACAGAACACATTTTGTAACGAGACAACCGATGTTTGTAAGAGGAATTCATGAGCTCCCGATAGGGGCCGATTTGAAAATATAACCTGCCACGTTGCGCAGGGTAATTAGGGCAAGAGCAACTTTAATTTCGGTTTATTCAATTTATAAACACTAAACTAAAAAATACCTTTTTAAAATACAAGCTTTTTGACAAAAAAAATAATTCACGTTTATCGCCTTCTACTCGAAAATTAAAAAGTCCCAGGTAATTAAAAATAACAAAAGCAGGATTGAAAACAAACCGTACCAAAAAAGCTAACCCCCGTAGAAAAATTGCATTCCCCAACTCAAATTATTAAAAATCCCGACTGCCGGAACGCACTCTAAAAACTTAAATCTCAAGTGTTTCCAAATACATCAAAACCTGCTTAAGATCCGCCCATGATGCCTGCCATTTCTTTTTAGCTTCGGTGAGTTTTTCATGATGTTCTTGCCCGAGATCCTTTTTTGTTTTAAGGTATTCATCTATTTTTTTTAACGATTTTTGGTGTAGTTCGTCTAATTCATTTTTATGGTCCATATCAATATTATTTAGCATAAAATTACGCAATATCAGTTCCAATAAGAGTAATCATTTGCCATACATCGAAAATCTAACACCAGTAAACCAATAAATTTTGAAGATTTTTATTTTATTATTGAAGTGAGGCTGGAAAGAACCGGCGAACACGAAAGGTACACAAATTGAATATTTATTTCGTGATTAAACTGACCTCTGACTTCTACGCTGAATAATAAAGTTTCTTCAAAAATCAATACATTTATCCCCGTATAAATACTGGTAAATTCTAATGTGCAAATAGACACCTTCGTATAAAATTAAAATTATGCCCCAAAACGAAATTACACTTGATGAAGCAGTAAAAATGACTTCCATCTACAGCAAGGAAAAAGAAAATATCCTGGCTCCTGAATATAAGGGACAAAACATTCTTTGCACCAGTGAAACCTTTGACCGTAGCGCTTTTGATGCGCTGCTCGCCCAGGCCGATTGCAAAGCTGTTCGTATCTACTATGGTATGGATGAGAAGCTGCAGATTCACGCGATTGCCGTAGGCGTTAACAACAAGAACGAGGATTTATTGCCTTCTTTGAAGGTGTCGGTGACCTCCGGAGACCCCGTTATCATTGAAGATGGTTCGAGGTGCCCGGATGAATGCCCGCCCTCTTCGCCACTAAACCCATAAATAATCTGAAAAATGCTTCCCGTTGTTTCCATAGTTTCTCTTAGTATTATTATTGCCGGCATTATTGCCGCCATACGGTTTAAGAAGATCGGAGAGGCATTTTATCCTTTTCTTATTTTAGTATGGCTTGCCAGCCTGAATGAAATATTAAGTTGTGTCCTGATGTTGTTGGATCATGGAACGATGGTCAATAATAATATTTATGTGCTCGCCGAAGCGCTGTTGTTTACCTGGTTTTTTAAAAAACTGGGCCTTTTCAACTCCCGTCCATCGCTTTTCATCATCTTAACGGTTACTTTATCCATAACCTGGATATGGGAAAATTTTTTTTATGGCAGTATCAATCATCTAAGCTCCTGGTTCAGGATCATCTATTCTTTCTTAATTGTCTTAATGAGTATTTCGATTCTGAACGAACTGATCATTTCAGATATCAATAAGCCCCTGGAACAAACCGGCAGCTATCTTTTCAAAAATCCGGTCCTGTTGATTTGTATTGGCTCAATAGGATACTTTACCTTTAAGGTTTTGGTAGAAGTATTCTGGCTTTATGGATTAAGTGCAGGGAGAGAATTCAGGATCCATGTTTTCCATATCCTGATGTATGTTAATCTTACAGCCAATCTAATTTATGCTTTAGCAATTTTATGGGTACCACCCAAACGACCATATATGACTATATATTAATTGCCAGTGTTATACTGGGAATCATTATCGTCTATTTTTTTATATCGGTGATCCGGCAACAAAGGATCAACATGGCCCTGCGAAGGAAATTTGCGTTGCAGGAAATATCGGCCCTGGAAAAAGAGAGGGCGCGCATCGCCGCTGACCTGCATGATGAATTAGGGCCTTTACTAAGCGCCGTTAAGATGAAGATCAACAGTTTCGAACTCCGGGACCCATCGGACCAGCAGGAACTGGAAAAGATCAATGGCCATATAGATGAGGTGATCAGGAGGATGCGCGAAATCTCCTTTGATCTCCTGCCGGTTACACTGCTAAAAAAAGGATTAGTAAAAGCCCTGGCAGAGTATGTGCATTTCATTGAAAAGGAAAAGAATGTACACTTCAGATTTACGCACCACATCAGTGACGGGCCGGATGAAGATAAATCGGTAAACCTTTACAGGATCGTGCAGGAAGTGGTGCACAATGCGCTGAAATATTCGGGCGCTACCCAAATCACAATTGATTTGAAAACCCAGGAAGAAAAATTATGGTTGTCGCTGAGTGATAACGGTACCGGTTTTGACTATAAGAAAGCGCTTACAGGAAGCACCGGCATTGGCCTGAGAAGTATCATTAACAGGGCCCAGATCGCCGGAGGCAGACTATCAGTGTCATCCTTACCCGGAAAGGGCACGTCGTATTTATTTGAAATACCTCTATAACATGTACAGACCTATCGAAATTATACTGGCGGATGATCATGAAATTTTCCGCGATGGCTTCGCCCAGATGGTCCGCAAAAGCCGGGAAATTTCACTGGTGGGTGAGGCCGCCAACGGGGAGCAACTGCTGCAACTGGCCCGTGAATTACAACCCGATGTAATCATCACCGATATACAGATGCCGGTAATAGATGGTGTTGAGGTTACCCGTCAACTGACAAAAGAGTTGCCTCACATAGGTATCATTGCCCTTTCCATGTACAACGAAGATTACCAGATAATGGAAATGATCGAGGCAGGCGCAAGAGGTTACCTTATAAAAAATGCACACAAGACTGAAGTGATCGCAGCCATCCAATCTGTATATAAAGACCGGGAATATTATTGCCGGGAAACGCATAAGAAACTGGGAAGCGCCGATGCTAGGCTCCCGGAACTTCCGGAATTTACTGAAAAAGAAAAAGAGATCATCTGCTATATATGCGAACAATATTCCAACAAGGAGATCGGCGACCAGATGAACATCAGCAAAAGAACGGTGGAATGGTACCGGGAAATCATCACGGAAAAGATGAAAGTAAAAAATACCGCGGGTATTGTCATGTATGCTATTAAACACAAAATCTATAAAATGGACTAACCAATTCTGCCCGTATAAACACGGGTTTGTTCTGAGTTTATTACCACTACTTTTGCATACACTTCGACCAGGTTAACGAAGGTCCGTACCCTTGAAGGCTGCCTTGCCCGTATAAATACGGGGAAAAGATATTAATACAATCTGCATCTTTGACTCCGCAAGAAATTATTGGGTTTGTTGGTTTTTTGGGTTTTCTCACCATCTTATCTTATGAGTGGTTTTTCAATTAGAAAAAAGGGTCGTATTATACGACCCTTATTCTATAATTATATTCAGCGGAGACTAAGGGATTCGAACCCTTGATACCCTTGCAGGTATACACACTTTCCAGGCGTGCTCCTTCAACCACTCGGACAAGTCTCCATTTTGTAAAAGGAATGCAAATTTACAACACTTAGCTTAATCGTTTAAGCCTTATCCCACTTAATGAAAAGTTGAATCGCGACAGTATTAATTTCCTTCTTCGATTTCATCAGACAGGATGCGATTATCTTTATCATCCAGGGTAGTGTGCTTGCCCGGCCAGTGAAGTTTTAAGAAAAGCGCACCAAGCAATATCAATAAAACGCCCCACCACAAGCCGGAATGTAGTTCTTCCAATACAACATGCGGGTTTCCGCCTGCGGGAGCAAACGCCGGGATGTTAGCGATCAAAATAATGATGCCGTAAATGGTTAACATCCCGCCTACAAAAAACCATATCGACAATCCGTGTTCTTCGTGCATAAAAATAGTTTTTACCAAAATATAATTTGTAATATAATAAAAGCAATAAGTACCACCGCTGCCCAAAAAATCGGGCGCTTCGTTAAAGGAAGATGTTTGTCAGAAGGCAATTCAGTACAACCTCTTACCAACCCAACTAATTGTGCCTCAGGTTTAGGTTTTGTGGCAAGGCTCACAAAAACTGTCACCAGCACACAAATGATCCAGGACCAAAGTGCGCGATACATGTCTTCGGCCATAGCCTTTGCATCTGCAGATCCTGTTATGATAGCAAGTGCCTTCGGATCAATTCTTACCCATGCCCACATTCCAACAGAAGCCAGCGTACCGGTTAGCAATCCCCAAAACCCTCCGGCTGCCGTTGCTCTTTTCCACAACATCCCTAAAATAACTGTACCAAATAACGGCGCAATGAAAAAGCTGAACAACGCCTGAACATAATCCATAATGCTGGCAGCGTTTTCCACCAAATACGCTGTACCAATACTGATAAGAACACCAATGAAAGTAGCCCATCGCCCCATCTTTACATAATGCTTATCCGTCGCTTCTTTTTTGGTAATAGCAAAATGAATCGGCCTGTAAATATCATAAGTCCATACCGTTGAAAAGGCCGTAACGTTACCCGCCATACCCGACATAAAACCTGCGATAAGAGCGGTAACGCCCAATCCTAATAATCCCGGACCTAAATAGCGCGCCATCATCAACGGTAGAATCTCATTATAACTTTGCGCGCCTGTTGCTGCTGCCTGTGCCTGGCCTACCAAACCCGGCATCACTGCCAAACCAATCAACCCGGGTAATATCACAATCAAGGGAACCAGCATTTTAAATCCTGAACCAATAATGGGCGCCATTTTTGCCGATCGTAAATCCTTTGCCGAAAGTACCCGCTGCACCACCAAAAAATCGGTAGTCCAATATCCAAATGAAATAACAAAACCGAGCCCGAACACAATACCAATCCACTGAATGCCCATTGGATTATCATTAAAATGCCCCAGCGTGCTCCACATGTGCGTATAATCACCATGGGGAAGATTTTGATGTATCCTGTTAACCATTCCTTTCCAGCCGCCTACTTCTACAAGCCCGAGAATAGGTACCAGCAATGCACCCGCCCAGATGAGCACAAACTGCAATACTTCATTGAATATGGCAGAAAGCAGACCACCTAACATTACGTAAACCATCACCGTAATCGAAGACACCCAGATACTGAAATTTAAATCCCAGCCAAGAATCACCTTCATTACCAGTGCCATGGCAAACATATTTACCCCGCTCATAAGTACCGTCATAAAACCAAATGAAACGGCCGATAGCATGCTGGAGCTTTTACCAAAACGAAGCTTTAAATAACCCGGTACAGAGTGTGTTTTGGAAATGTAATAGAACGGCATCATTATAATTCCCAAAAAAAGCATAGCGGGGATCGCGCCAATCCAATACCAGTGAGCAGCTAAAATACCGTATTGATAGGCAGATGCAGCCCAGCCCATCAACTCAAGAGAACCCAGGTTGGCAGAAATAAAAGCCAGGCCAGCAATCCACATCGTCATCTTTCTTCCGGCAAGAAAAAAATCGTCGCCGGTTTTAGTGTATTTCACCAGGTAATACCCGATTCCCAATACGATGAGGAAGTAAATAATGATGATGAGCAAATCTGCCCAGTTTAATGAAATCAATCCGCCATCAAGCAAGTAGTTGTTAAAGAGATTAGGCATGGCAATTATTTTTTTCTTTTGTTAGTAATTGGAAATGCTGGTTAAAAATAGGTTTATCTTTTTATCTTAATGAAAGATCATTCCATCTTAATTCATTTTTAAAATCACGGATATTTGTTTGTTTACTGATAAGGACACATTCAATATCCGCCATATCAGCAAAATCATCCAGGTGCTCCGACGTTAAGTTTTGACTAAAACAAGTGTGGTGCGCTCCTCCGGCCAATATCCAGGCCGCACAACCTGTTGCCATATCCGGTTGGGGTTTCCACAAAACCCTTGCAACAGGCAATTTAGGCAAATCATGAATAGGTGCCACGGCTTCCACTTCGTTTACCAATAAACGAAAGCGATTGCCCAAATCCACGACAGAAGCATTCAAAGCATTCCCGCCACTAACGTTGAAGACCAGTCGCACAGGATCTTCTTTGCCGCCGATCCCCAAAGGATGAATTTCGCAATTAGGTTTTCCGTGAGCGATTGAAGGACAAATTTCAAGCATGTGCGAACCGAGAACCATTTCATTATCCGGGTTAAAATGATACGTATAATCTTCCATAAAAGAGTTACCGCCTTTCAGTCCGGTGCCCATTACTTTCATCGCTCTTACCAATGCAGCAGTCTTCCAATCTCCTTCAGCGGCAAAACCATAACCCGCTGCCATCATGCGCTGTGCGCCAATGCCCGGTAATTGCTTCATTCCATGAAGATCTTCAAATGTATCAGTAAAGCCTTTGAAATTGCCCTGCTCTAAAAAATATTTTAACCCCAACTCTATGCGCGCAGCATCTATTAATGACTGGTGCTTTTCGTTTCCTTTTTTGAGGCTGTCGGCAAGCTGGTAAGAATCTTCATATTCCTGTATAAGTTCATCAACATCCTTATCAGCAACCTCGTTGATGGTTTTTACCAAATCACCAATTCCATGCGTATTCACAGAATAACCAAATTTCATTTCAGCTTCCACCTTATCGCCATCTGTTACTGCAACATACCGCATGTTATCGCCAAAACGAACAAACTTCGCGCCCTGCAAGTCGTGCCAGCCCGCTGCGGCTCTTGCCCACGTATTGATTTGGTCAAGCACTTTGTTATCCTGCCAAAAACCTACAACCACTTTTCTTCGTATACGCATACGCGTCATAATGAAACCGAATTCCCTGTCGCCGTGTGCACTTTGATTCAGGTTCATAAAATCCATATCAATATCACTCCACGGAATATCCCTGTTAAATTGTGTATGCAAGTGACACAATGGTTTTTGCAAGATCTTCAATCCGCCAATCCACATTTTTGCTGGTGAAAATGTATGCATCCATGCGATGATACCGATACAATTCTTTGCTGTATTGGCTTCCATACAAACGTTATAAATCTCTTCCGGAGATTTAACAGTGGGTTTAAAAATAACGGTTACTGGTATACGCTCATTATCATTAAACGATTTTGCAATAATCTGCGAATGCTCCGCCACTTTTCTGAGTGTTTCTTCTCCATACAAATGCTGGCTGCCTGTAACAAACCACACTTCAAATTTCTTAAGATCGATCATTCTGAATTTTGTCTTTTTTCTGTTTATAAATTATTCATTCGAAACCAATTCAATATCCTTTACTTTTTCCGGGAACCACAACATCATCTCCCCCTTACCCCTGTTGGCCCATGCATAATAGGGTATTGCAGTAAATTTTTGCTTTTGAGTGGTGATACTTTCACCATCGTCTTTAATAATCACTGCCGGAACTTCAGCATGCAATGTCTCAATGCCTTTCAGAAGACCGGGGTTGTATTCTGACTGAAACTGAGTATTGGCAGGCATTACAATATTAGAAGCTTTACCATTATTATCAACCCATTCGGCACAATACATAATGGGGCCGCGCTGTAAGGCCACTTTATCAATGTCATTTTTTACTTTCAAATTGGCAATTACTCTTCGCACTTCCATCGGAAGTTTTACTTCGATCACATCATTCTTTTTCCATTTTCGGTTTAATACTGCATAACCGTTTTGCATTTGATAAGAAACTTCTTTTCCATTGACGGTAATGCTTACTTTCTCTACAGAAGTATTTTCAAATGAATATAAGTCTGAAGGCATCGCTTCGTTTTGCGCCCACCCAGGAATGCGAATCAGCATTGAAAAATCGAAAGATGATTTTGGATCAACAACGAATTTCAAATCGCCGTTCCACGGATAATTATTTTGTTGGGAAATAGCAACTTCTTTGTTTTCAACTTTCAGGTTAACGTTGCTGCTGATAAAAAGATTGGCATAAACGCGATCATCTCTCTGCGCATAAATGTAACCCGGAACTGATGGCAACAAACGCACCAAATTGGTAGGGCAACACGAACAAGGAAACCATCCCGAGCGCTCCGGCTCCAAATCCGGGTGAGTGAAACTATTGGTGACCTGCATGGCATTGGTATAAAAAAAAGATTTGCCATCAAGTCCAATTCCTGAGATCAAACCATTGTACAAAATCTTTTCTAACACGTCAATATACTTTGCATCGCCATGTAACAAAAACATTCTTTCATTCCAGAAAACATTTGCAACAGCTGCACAAGTTTCGTTATATGCAGTGGTGTTTGGCAATTGATAATCATCTCCATAACGTTCGCCATCACCTACGGCACCGGCGCCACCCTGCACATATAATTTTTTTGAAACCAAATTGTCCCATATAGTATCAACAGCCTGAAGCAATTTTTGATCACCGGTAAGAGCTGCCACATCTGCCATTGCAGAATATAAATAACCGGCACGCACTGCATGTCCTTCCGCTTCCGTTTGATCAATAACAGGAATATTGTCCTGCCAATACATTCCATTCTTCCATTCATCATTACTGGTAGAATCGTAATGCACATCGCGGCCTCTTTCCTCAACAAAATACTTTGCGGTTTTTAAATATTTTTCCTCGCCGGTTACCCTGTACAATTTTACCAAACCCATTTCAACTATTTCATGCCCCGGCGCTGTGTGCCGTTGATTGGCAGCGGGACCAAAAACAGAACAAACAAGGTTCGCATTTTTCAAGGCAATATTTAACAGGCTCCTTTTCCCGGTTGCCTGGTAGTGGGCAACAGCCGCTTCATACAAATGACCGGCGTTATACAATTCGTGGCTTAGTTTTCTTTCATTTACCCAACGTGTTGGACCAGCCCACGCCTGCGGATGTTGAGGATCGATGGATCTTGCTGTATACAGGTAACCGTCTGGTTCCTGTGCTTTACCAATGATCGTTATCAGTGAATCAACATATTTCTCCAATTTTTGATCTGGAAATAAACTCAATGAATAAGAAGCACCTTCAATCGTTTTATAAATATCTGTATCATCAAAAGGATAGATAGTGCAAAACTTTCCTGAATGTTCAGCAGCCATCACAAAATTCTTTACGCGCCCGGTTTTTTCGCATCTTTCAAATGAAGCGGGAATGGTAACGGTTTCATTAATCTTCAATCGTGGAAGCCAGAAATTATCGCTCAAGTGAACCTGGTTGAAAGCCACAGGCTTTATGGGATAATCCTTTTGTTGTGCAAAAATATTACCACAGCAGAGGATTAACAGTGAAGAAAATATTTTTTTCATATCAAAAAATTATTCAGGCGTAACGCGCAACAGCAAAGCGTCATGCGCATTTATCATTTGTTGAAAATTCTTTTTGAAAACTCCCAGGTTTTTTCGTTTCCACAAATCTCTTATTCCTGCTTTTTTAAAAGAGCCGATATCTTTAAAAGAAAAAGAAATGGTTTGTGGTTGCTCTTCTAAATTAAAAAGTGCAATATTTATTTGTTTACTGTTCAACACATGAGAAATCCAAATGGCTTTCGTACTATCCTGGTAAATGCATCGAGGATGCGTCTGCATTTTGGTCAACCGAAATTACTTCTTCATTCGATAAAAGGCTATCATCAAAAGGCCGGTCTTCCGGCATGTTTCCTCCCATCATTAAAGGCGATTGGTAAATACACCAAAAGGTAATATGCGTGCGTAATTCGTCATCAGTAAAACGACTATACCGTTCAGGTCCAACCGGTCCGCGTTTGGAAAGTTTTCCAACCTGTAACATATCGCAATCAGGCCAATGCCCGGGGCCACCTGTACCCTGCCATTGTTTTGCATAATTCATCATGGCAAGAATTTCTTTCCAGTTGTCCCAAAAATCATCAGCCATGCGCCACATATTTGCATGAGACATCACATGCGTTGAATCTTTTAACGGAGTTGCACCGGGCGATAAACTCAGTACGATCGGCCTTCCGCAATTTTCTATTGCTTTTTTATAACCTTCTATTTCTGCTTTGTGATAAGCCCGCGCAATATCATCTACTTTAATAAAGTCTACTCCCCAGGATGCATACAATTGTAATAAAGAATTCAAATATTCCTGCGCGCCTTTTTTGGTCATGTCCAACCCGTACATGTGATTCAACCAGGCACAGGTTGAAGACGTGTCAGCTATTTGGTCAGCCGTAATTCCGTCCGTGCCCAATACTTTTGTTTTAGCCCAAACAGCCTGCCGTGGTATGCCGCGCATCACATGAATGCCAAATTTCAATCCTAACGAATGGACATAATCGCTCAAAGGCTTAAAACCTTTTCCACCAAAGGCGGATGGAAATTTATTGATATCGGGCAACAACCTTCCGTACTCATCCATTGCTCAACCACGGAATATAAGAACCGTCTCTGAGCCTGCTCTGATAAGGGTTACCGACGGTGCTACCCGGAGGATTATCATAAGCCCAAAGAAAATCCACCACAATATATTGCCATCCGAACTTGCTTTAGATGCTTCGCCATATAATCGGCATTTGCTTTTACTTCATCCTCGTGTACTGCCGAACCAAAACAGTTATAACTGTTCCAGCCCATAGGCGGCGTTTGAGCAAGCGGCTGTGCATTTACGTTAAATGCCAAACTTAAAATCAGTATGGCGAAAAATATTTTCATTTTGTTATTGGCCATAGTAGCTATCGGGTCCATGTTTTCGTTCATAATGTTTTTTTATCAGTGCGTCTTTCAACCTCAATGCATCTGCTTTAATCGATTCTGTCAAGTAAGCCATCTTTGCAATTTCTTCAAGAACCGCACTGTTATACACCGCTTTTGCCGCGGTTTTGCCCCAGGTAAAAGGCGCATGATTGCCCACCAAAATCATTTCAACTTCCTCATAACTCAATGATTTTTCTTTTAGAGCATTCATGATCTGGAAGCCTGTCTCGTATTCATAATCTCCACTGATCATCTCATCATTCATCGGCGGAGCGCAGGGAACATCGCAGGTAATATGATCCGCATGGGTCGTTCCGAAAATGGGAATATCACGCTGGCTTTGCGCCCATGCAGTTGCATAAGTAGAATGCGTGTGTGCTATACCGTTAATCTTTTCCCAGTGCTTGTACAAAACTGCGTGTGTTTTAGTATCGGATGACGGCCTTAAATTTCCTTCAACAATATTTGAATCAAAATCCACTATTACCATTTTTGCGGGCGTTAAATCTTCGTAAGGAACGCCACTTGGCTTGATGGCAAATGCACCCAGGCTTCTGTCAGCTGCACTCACATTCCCAAACGTGAATAAGCACAAATCCCAATTTTGGCAATTGCATATTGGCTTCGTAGGCTTCCTGTTGAATATGTTCGTATTTATTACCCACATCTTTATATTGTTTGTTGTTCAATAAATTGACCTAATTGCTGGATATTTCACATATCGTTTCTCATAAATTTCTACCTTCTCTTTATCTGGAAAATATTCTTTATCAAAACCACGTCCCATTGCATTCATGGCATCTTCTACTTTTTCATAAATGCCTGCTGCTGTTGCCGCAAACATGGCAGCGCCGGTGGCACACGTTTGTTCAGACCGATGAATTTTTATTGGCATATTCATCACATCAGCCATGGTTTGCATGATGTAAGGAGATTTTCTTGCAACGCCTCCAATACCTATCAGGCCTTTTACTTCAACGCCTTCTTTTATAAACCTGTCAACGATCGCTTTGGCACCAAAACACGTGCCTTCTACCAAAGCTTTAAAAAAGCGTGGCGCATCGGTTCCTAAAGATAATCCGCTTACCGCAGCTTTCAGCAATTGATCGGCATCCGGCGTTCTTCTTCCGTTTAACCAATCAACAGACAATTCATCATTTTCATTCAATGGTAATTTCTGTGCTTCCTCTGAAAGGCGTGCAATTATTTTACCGGAGATTTCTTCAATCAACGTATTCGCTGTAGCAGCATCAATGGTTGAAGAATCACGAAGTAAATTCTGCAAAGGCCACGATCAAAATATTTTTAAACCACGCGTAAGTATCACCAAACGCCGATTGCCCTGCTTCCATTCCCATCATGCCGGGAATAACAGAACCGGGCACCTGTCCGCAAATACCTTTCACTAATATATCTTTTAACTTCATCAACCGGAGCCACCAACATATCACAGGTTGAAGTTCCCATCACTTTGCTTAAATGATAAGGTTCTATTTGTCCGCCTACTGCACCCATGTGCGCATCAAAAGCGCCAACACCAACGATTACATCGGTTGACAAACCCAATCTTTCTGCCCATTCAGCAGATAAATTACCAACCGGTTTATCGGCAGTATAGGTTTTCGTAAATAAGTCTTGAAGTAAAATTATTCAATAACGGATCTATTGAATTGAAAAATTCATTCGGTGGCAAACCTCCGAATTCATCTGCCCATAAAGCTTTATGACCTGCAGAACAAACACCGCGTTTCATTTCATGAACATCTGTTCCTCCTGTTAATAAAAAAGGAATCCAGTCACAATGTTCCACCAATGAATAACAATCAGCTCTTATCGGTTTCATCTACGCGCAGTAAACGAAGTAATTTTGCCCAAAACCATTCTGAAGAATAAATACCTCCGACATACTGCAAATAATTGATGTCAAATTTCTTTGCCTGCTCATTGATCTCTGCAGCTTCTGCCGTAGCCGTATGGTCCTTCCACAAAACAAACATTGCATTTGGATTGTTTTCAAATTCCGGAAGCAAAGCCAAAGGAGTTCCGCTTTTGTCAACAGCACAGGAGTGGAACCGGTAGTATCCACTGAGATCGCTACAATATTTGCAGCCACTTCTTTTCCTGCTTTATTCACGCAATCCCTTATCGTGTTTTCCAGTCCTTCGATATAATCCAACGGATGCTGGCGAAATTGATTTTGCGCAGGATTACAATACAATCCTTTTTTCCAGCGCGGATAATGAAATACAGATGATGCAACTTCATCGCCATTAAATGCATTTACAATTACCGACCGGACAGAATCTGTTCCAAAATCAACACCGATTACAAATTTTTGCTCCATCTTTTTCTTGAAAACTTTTATGTAATATCAAAGCACTTGATTCAATCGCACGTTAAAGAAGCAGGAACTGAACCTGCCATGAAATCATTAATTGTCAAATGTACAATTATTAATAAAAGTTCAAAGTTTTTTTATTCTTTTTTTAAAGAGCATTCCTTTTAATGGTTTTAGAATTATTTTTACATCTTAAACTTCCCACAAAAAATCAGGAATGGAGCTAAAACGTTATACCCGGCAGAACAGGATGCTTGTTGCTGTGGACTGCATCATCTTTGGATTTGACGGACAGCATTTGAAATTGCTGCTCATCAAAAGAGGATTTGAACCGGAGAAAGGAAGATGGAGTTTAATGGGCGGATTTGTGCAACCGGAAGAAAGTTTTGAAAGTGCTGCGCAAAGAGTTTTAAAACAATTGACCGGCCTTGAAGACGTTTACCTTGAACAGTTTATGCTTTCGGTGAACCCACCAGGGATCCGCTGGAACGAACTGCATCAATTGCTTATTTCGCTTTAATAGATATTTCAAAATATGAAAAGCAATTGAGTAATGACTTTCACCCGGAATGGTTTTCTTTAAAAAAATGCCTTCACTGATATTTGACCACAAGGAAATGATACAGATGGCAAAAGAAAAACTGAGGTACAAAGCGGCTTTTCAGCCGGTACTTTTTGAATTACTTACCGGCCAAATTCACTTTGCCGCAATTGCAGAATTTATATGAAGACGTTTATGAATCATGATGGATAAAAGAAATTTCAGCAGGAAAATTTTATCAACCGGCTTATTCATTAAACAAAAACAAAAAGATAAGGCGAGTTCAAAAAAAGGTGCGTTTTATTATAAACTAGATAAGAAAAAATACCGGAACGGCTGTTCAACTCTTTTTTAAAATTTGTGCCTGAGCCGGGAAAAATAAAATAACGCTTGTTCTATTTCAATTCCAGCACCACAACTGATTTTGCAGGAAGAGTTACCACCAGTTCATCATTTTCTTTTTTAGCATCTGAAAATTTTGCAACTTTTATTTTACCCGGATTTTCAAAAGAATTGTAATCATTAAAATTTTCAGAAGTAAGAATACTTCCATGTCACTTTACTCCAGCTTTTTCCTTCAAAAGAAGTGCGAACGGTTATGGCTTTTTGAAGGATCAATATTTACCAAAGAAATATGAATAGCGCCGGTAGAATCAATCGAAGCCGACGCATTTACCGCAGGAAGATGATCGTTTCCTGAAACGTAATCAGGAGAAGAAAGTTTTATAGGCAACAGTTTTGCGTCCTGGTGAACCTTATACATATCAAACACATAATAAGTGGGCGTCAGAACCATTTTTGCACCTTTAGTCAGCACTAGTGACTGCAATACATTTACCGTTTGTGCAAGATTACCCATCCTAACACGGTCACTGTGATTATTAAAAATATTTAAAGTAGAAGCCGCGGCGAGTGCATCACGCAGACTGTTTTGTTGATATAAAAAAGCAGGATTAGTTCCCGGTTCCACATCCGTCCAAACGCCCCATTCATCTACAGCCATAGCCACTTTTTTTTGCAGGATCATATTTGTCCATGACAGCCGCCTCATCTTCAATAACTTTATTCATCTCGAGCGCTCTCTTGAGAGTTCCAAAATATTGGTCTTCGCCGAATTGTGTAGCAGATCCTTTGTGTCCCCAATCGCCGGTTGGAATTGTATAATAATGAACAGAAACACCCCACATAAGATCGTGCGGAATATTTTTCATCAACACATCCATCCAGTGCGTATCGTTGCCGTTAGGACCGCTGGCAATTTTATTTAAATGTGCACCCGGGTAATCATGGCAAAAAGTGGCATAACGCCTGTAAAAATCTACGTATTCTTCGGGAGTCATATTTCCTCCGCAACCCCAGCTTTCATTTCCAACGCCCCAAAAAGGAACATGCCACGGTTTATCGCGGCCATTTTGTTTTCTTAATTCCGTGATCGAACTTTTCAAGCGGAGAATTCAAATATTCAACCCATTGCGACATTTCTTTTACGGTGCCGCTTCCTACGTTTCCTGCAACATATGCATGGCAACCGATAAGATCGCACAACTCCATAAACTCATGGGTGCCAAAATTGTTATTTTCGGTAACACCGCCCCACGTGCTGTTGACAGTTAGAGGCCTTTTATCTTTCGGGCCAATGCCATCCATCCAATGATATTGATCGGCAAAACAACCGCCAGGCCAGCGCATCAGCGGAACATTGATCGCTTTCAATGCATTTACAATGTCCAGCCTGATACCATCTTTATTCGGAATCGGAGAATTTTTTCCTACCCAAAATCCATCATAAATATCACTGCCGAGATGCTCTGAAAACATGCCGTAAATATCTTTGGAAATGGTTTGCTGAGGCGAATCTGCTTCTACGTTCAAGGTAGCGGTTGATTGAGAAAAAAGATTAGCAGAAAAAGCGCAAAGCATCAGATGGAAGAAGAAATCGGTTGATACGCATTGGTGAATTGTTTATTTAAAAAATTATTTTTATCATCCAGAACTTTTGTGTGCAATATCAATCGGCACTTCAGAAAAACACTTTTGCAACACGTTAATTATTGTCGAAAATACACTTATTTTTTATTTCAAATAAATGAAGAATATTTTTAGATGGAATGTCTGCTAAAGCAAAAATAAAAATCTTGAAAAAAAGTTGTTTTACTGCTTAAGCTTTTGAAAATTCTTTAGAAGATCAGCAGGATGCAGCATTGTATAATCTTCAATAAACAGAAATGATGTTGTTATAATTTTTGAACTCCTCTTTTGAATGCATTGTCGTTATTACCACACAATTCATTCCTGCGTTTTGAGCCGCTTCCACGCCTTTCGGCGCATCTTCAAACACAATGCAGTTTGCAGGAGAAATGTTCAAAAGCTGTGCACACTTTGTAAAAGTTTCAGGATCAGGTTTGCTGGTCGCAACATCTGCCGCACTCACTATCGCTTTAAAAAAATGACGGATATCAAGCCCATCCAAAACAAAATCAATATTAAAAGGAATCGCGGCAGAGCCTACTGCCATTGGGATTCCGGCGCTCTTTGTTTCTTCTAAAAACGGGTTCAATCCTTTGATCAATGACAGATTAGGACGATAAGCTTCCTGGTATCTTCTTTCTTTTTCAAAAGACAATTCTTGTTTTCTCTCTGCAGAAAAATGACCTGGTCCAAAAATCCTGATCAAGCAGTTCTTCATTTTTTCCATACATGTGTGACCTTACTTCATCGAAGGTAAGTCCGGCATCCAAGTCATTGTTCAGAATATCATACCACGCCCTGGCGTGATATTCCATGTCATCGATCATCGTTCCATTCAGGTCAAAAATAAAAGCAACAGCCTTCCATCTATTGATTCACTTTTATTTTATAAACCGTTACCTCGTGGTATTTTTCGCCGGGTTTTAAAATAGTGTGACGGGAAATTGGGCTTGTTGGGAGAATCAGGAAAATGCTGTGTTTCAAGGCACAACGCCGAATGTTTGGTTATCGGATTTCCGCCATGGTTTTTAAATGTGCCATCCAGAAAATTGCCGGTATAAAATTGTATTCCCGGTTGCGTAGTATAAACTTCCAAGCGTGCGTCCGCTGATAGAATCTGAAACCTCTGCCGCTTTTTGAAGAGAAGTAGAATCCGTCCTGTTCAAAACAAAATTATGATCATAGCCGCCTTTCACTGAATCAATATCGCGACCGATTTCCTTCGCAGTTGTAAAATCAAATGGCGTTCCTTTTACCGATTTTATTTCTCCTGTCGGAATTAACGTGCTATCAACGGGCGTATATTTATCGGCATCAATCCATAATGTTTCACCAAGAATTGAATTTTCAGCATTTCCTGATAAATTAAAATAACTATGGTTGGTCAAGTTAACAGGAGTGGCCTTATCAGTTTCTGCATTATATTCAATTTTCAAACCGTCATCATCCGTTAGCGTATATTGTCACCTTCACTTTCAAATTTCCGGGATAACCTTCTTCTCCGTTTTTACTATCGTAATTTAATACAAGCGAAGGAATACTGTCTGAAGGAACAGACGCATCCCAAACCACTTTATCAAAACCTTTCAATCCACCATGCAAAGTGTTTTTTCCATCATTGGCATTCAATTTATAAGTTGATTTATAGAGAGTGAAATGTCGCATCGCCAATCCGGTTTGCATAGCGTCCTATTAATGCGCCAAAGTAAGGCGGCTTTTGCAAGATAAGGCTGCTAAGCTATCAAAGCCAATGATGACGCTGGAATAATTTCCGTTTTTATCAGGAACCACAAATGAAGTAACCGCGCCTCCATAATTCGTAATAGTTACCGTATCTCCTTTATGATTTACCAAAGTAAAAAGGTCAACTTCTTTCCCATCAAAATCTCCCCAGCTGAGTTTTGGTTACACCGGCCTTTGCGGCTGCGCTTTTTTCGCTACCGCCGGAGTTGTTGCAGGAAACGTGCAAAAAAAGAAAATGATGTCAATAGCTAACAAACCGCTTAAAAGTTTCATAATTCCTATTAATTTTTTTGAAAGAAAAATTATTATCGTGCCGGCTTTTTTGATCAATGCTTAGCTTAATCAATTTCAAAGCAATATAGAAAAGATTTTCTTTATTACTCTCTCAAAGTTTTTTTAAGTGTACGAATGACAGTAAATAAACAAATTCAGCTTATTCTTATTTTATGATCTGGTTGTTTTCCGTAAACCATTCCTGCTAAAGAGTTTCCGCATAATTATAATTAACTTTAGAATCGCAAAAAATCATACGATGGAAAAGATAAAAAAAGAAGATATCAAACAGGAAGTGTTTGACCTTTATGATGCGTATGCACACAACCGGCTCAGCAGGCGTGATTTTATGCAAAAACTTTCCATGTATGCTGTTGGCGGGCTCACAGTAACGTCGCTCATGAGTTTCCTGATGCCAGATTATAAGAATACATTACAGGTGAAGGCAAATGATCCGCGCATCACTTCGGAATACATTCATTACGATTCTCCAAAAGGCGGAGGAACTATCAAAGCCTTATTATCAAAGCCCGCGAATGCACAAAAAAAATTGGGTGGCGTTGTGGTGGTTCATGAAAACCGCGGTTTGAATCCTTATATAGAAGACGTGGCAAAAAGAGTGGCGCTTGCAGGTTTCATCAGCATCGCTCCTGATGCGCTGACACCGCTCGGAGGCTATCCCGGCAATGATGATGAAGGCCGCGAAATGCAAAGCAAACTCGATAAGAATTCAATGTTGGAAGATTTTATCTCGGCTTACGATTACCTGAAAAAAGATAAAGATTGCAATGGTAAAGTGGGCGTCGTTGGTTTTTGTTTCGGCGGTTGGATTGCCAATATGATGGCTGTGCGGCTCCCTGATCTTGCTGCAGCTGTACCATTTTATGGCACGCAGCCGGATGCGGAAGATGCAGCTAAAATACAGGCACCACTGTTGCTGCATTATGCTGCGCTGGATAATCGCGTAACCAGCGGCTGGCCTGCGTATGAAGCGGCATTAAAAGCCAATAACAAACGGTTTACTGCTTACGTTTATCCCAATGTAAATCATGGTTTTCATAACGATACCACACCGCGTTATGATAAAGCGGCTGCTGAATTGGCATGGCAACGGACGATAGAATTTTTTGATGAGAAATTGAAGTAGTCGTTCGTGCCGTTTCCTCAAAACGATTTTATTTTACACGACCTCGCCGGGACTTATCCCAAACTCTTCCTTAAAACATTTGGAGAAATAAGTATGGCTGTTAAATCCAACTTTATAAGCCACCTCAGAAGGCGTTGCATATTTCTTCTGAAGCAAATCCTTTGCTCTGAGCAACCTGGTATTACGCAATACTTCACTTGGCGCCTGGTTGGTTAAAGCAACCAATTTTCTGTGAAGTTGACTCCGACTCATCGCTACTTCCCGCGCTAATTCTTCCACTCCGAAATCTTCCTCACTCATATTTTTTTCAATGCTCTTCATTACATTCTGCAAGAATTTTTCATCAGCACTTGTTACTGCAATTTCAGAAGGTTTTAATTTTATTTCGCCCGCAAATTTTTGACGCAATAATTTTCTTTGCCGGATAAGATTGTGAATTCTTGTTACCAATTCCTTTGCATCGAAAGGCTTGGTTAAGTATTCATCCGCCCCGGTTTCGAGACCTTCTACCTTATGCTGCTGCCCTGCTTTTGCGGTCAACAATATCACAGGTATGTGCGAGGTATGGATGTTCTTCTTTAATTTTTCTGTCATTTTAAAACCATCCATTACCGGCATCATCACATCGCTGATAACCAGGTCAGGAATTTCTGCAACGGCTTTTTCATAGCCTTCTTTTCCATTTGCTGCTTCAATTGGTTTGTAATCATTTTCAATCGTTTCGAAAATAAAATGCCGCAAATCATCATTGTCTTCCACAATTAACACAAGAGGCAAATCATCCTTACTAACAGGAGGGATAGACGAAAATTTGTCACCATCTCCTTCAATTATGTTGTTGACCCGAATTTCATTGTTTTTCCATTCTCCATATACAATATCATTTTCACTAAAAGCATTTTTACCCGCCGGCAGGCTCACTTTGAAACGTGTTCCTTTGCCTGGCTCGCTGCTTACGCTTAGTTGCCCTCCATACAGGTCCACCAATTCTTTCACCAAAGCAAGTCCTATCCCAGACCCTTTGTCTTCGCTCCCTTCTACCTGGTAAAACCGGTCAAATATTTTTAGCAAATCCTTTTTTGAAATACCGGGCCCACTGTCTTCAACTTCAAGCCGCAAACGGTCTTCATCATATTCAACGTTAAGTGATACACTACCCTTTTCGGTCGTGTATTTAAATGCATTTGCCAAAAGATTAGTTACAATTTTTTCCAACTTATCCTTATCAAAAAAAGCAATGGTGGTTTGTTCAGGAAGATGAAAATAAAAATGAATTTGCTTTCTTTCAGCCATCGATTCAAATGATGCAGCAAGAACCCTGATAATTTGCATTACATCGCCTTTTATAACCTGTAGCTTCATCTTGCCCGAATCAAGTTTTGATAAATCAAGTAACTGGTTTACCAGTTCAAGAAGCCGTTCTGTATGGCGCCTCATCATCCTGATCTGCCTGACAGGAACTTCAGTAAATCCATCTTTGGATTTTCCGGTCACCTGCTCTTCAATTTTCTGTAATGGCCCCTGGATGAGCGTTAGCGGTGTCCTGAACTCATGAGAGATATTGGCAAAAAAGCGCGACTTGATATCGTCAATGTCCTTTATACTGTCGGCTTCTGCCTTTGCCTGTTCATTTAATTTTATTTTATACGCCAATGCAACTGCAAAAATTAAAACCTGCCCTAACTGGCCAATCGCAAAAGGGCGAAAAGGCATAAACCGATAAACATTATCGAGGAAACCTACAATCGAAAAACATAAAAGCCACAGGCCTCCCGCGGCAAAAAAACGGGCAAAAATATTTTTAAAAAATGCAAAGCGAATAACAAAGCCGAAAGTAATAACCGTAAAAATAAGGTTAGAGGCCGGGAGAAAATTGTTGTGCCATCCCATGAATTCCATGATCTTAACAGCAGTAACGATGCACCAAATAGAAATAAAAACTTTTAAAAAATTGTCGGTTCGTTTTGACAAAGCAGGCAGAGTAATGAAAGAGCGGCCAAAAAGCAGGAAAAATATAAACAGCGAAGGCACAAGCAGCGTCTCAAAAATAATCTCCCATTGCGGATGTTCGGGTACATACCAGTCAATAAACGGAAGCCGCGAGTGAATGGTAAGATAGATTTGTGTAAGAATAAAAGTATAAATGCCAAAAAACAAATAGGATCTTTCCTTTAAAAAAAAGAAAAGGCAAAAAGAGAACAATGAAAAAATAAACAGGATGCCGCCCTGTACGGTTATCAACACATCACCGGTGCCCGCCGGTAGTGGTACAGACGGATTATGGATTTCGATATAAGCCGGCATTTGGCCGCCACTCTCGCTGTACATTTTGATGTAGACAATCTGTTTTTCATCCGGCTCTCCTGAAAAAAATACCCGGTCTATTCCGGAGGTTCTTTTAATTTGTTTTTCTGACCTTGGAACAAGAACACCCGTGCGCGCATGAGACATAAGTTTTCTTCCTTCATTAAAATAAAATACGTCGACAAAATTATATTTCACGTCGTCCGTATTTGACGTGAAATAATTTTCATTGGTCTCACGAAACAGCAACCACCAATCTTTTATATTTCCAACTGTCTGAAGTGAAAGCCGAAGCCAATAGGTAGTATGTGTATTAAAACGCTTAAATGAACTTACCGGTTGAAATCTATTATCCAATATTCCGGCGCCAATTTCCTCGATTGTCAATTTATTGGAAGTGTCCGCAAATACAAAAGTTGCCGGGCGTAAATCATGAATTTGAATTTTCGAATCTACCAGGTAAAAAGAATCAATATCTACGATTGCAGCGTGCTGTGCCTCTAACAGCAACGATGAAGAAATAAATGTCAATATCAGAATTAATTTCTTCATCGTTGGTAATTGCCTTTATGAAAATTACTACATTTATTTTGCAAACCGGGTTTAAGTATTTTCAATGCGCAGTTTCAAAATATCTTCCTTACCAGTAGTTTTTATTCCACCCCCTGAAAAGGCGGGAACAAGGTTAAACGGGAAAGCCGTTTTTATCGTAACACAAAATGATCGAGCGTAAAATAAATTTTGTTGCCGCCGGCAAGCGTATATATATTATACATTGTTGGATAATATTTGCCGGGTTGGTCATAGTGATCAGGTTGCTTAATCGGAATGTGCACCTCCGTGTTACTTGATAAAAAAGCAATCGTCGCCATCGGCTCAAGGAAAGCCACCTTACCATTATAAGTACCATAAATCAATACATGTGTAAATGGCTTGAATGTTGGCGGCAATTCAGGCATCGTATGATCGATCCAGTGAGTTCCCATTTGAGCTACAGGTTCGCCCTGGATGGTATAATCGGCAGGCAGATAACCGGCAGGCGGAGCTAAACTAAACATTGCAATCGAAGCGGGCGAAGGTTGCGGGATAGCAAGCCTGTCTTCCGCAGAGATCATGTAAAAATGAAAATCAATATGCGGGAGAGTAAAAACACCAACCGGTGGATGACCGTTGGGTTCCCAGTTCAGGATTACATGCTTGAAGGGAGTCGCGGCTTCTACGAGTGGTTGTATTTTTGAATCAAACTGGACCGGGAACTCCACAAAATCAACTGTTTCCGAAACTGGTGAAGGCAAATTTTGTAGCGCATTTTTTGTCAACTCAACTCCGAGAGTCAGCGGTGTGCCGTCCGGAGCTACCTCGAAAAGCGAACGGACAATACCATCTCCCATTGTTGTCGGAGGACCGTAAAAGGTATGAGGCACATTGTTTGCTTTTTTGCATGAAAAGCCGACCAGTGAAATAAGAAAGACGGAGAAAATCCGTATAAGAATTGAATGTTTCATAATTGATGTTTTAATTGTATAAAAAATCAAATGTAGTATGCCGCCGTGGGCAAGTGTTAGCGATAAGGTGGCATATCCTGCAATCTATGTCGCACGATTAGAAGCATTGCCAATCAATAATTTACAAGAGATATGCAACGAGATTTATAAAGAACGCGACAAGTATTTCGGAAAAAAGTGAAAGGAAAAGAGTGACAGTCAGATCAATCAGGGAGCATTTACTCCTGACCCATCTTCTTATCATAATCCTTTTGAAGTTGATCCAGTGCAGCATCATAACCGGCACGATCAACAAAAGCTTTCGGGTTATACTTATCGCCGGGTTGGTATTTACTATGCAGATTAAACTGGCTTGCATGCGAAGCGAGCCAGATATCAAATCGCAATTGTTTTAATGTTAGAAAGCGTGTAAGCGTAGTCGTTAGCGATATTTGGATAATCGGTTACTTCTGAAAACTTCCTGTCAATAATGATCGAAGGCATATTGGCAATGAGCACACGGTAAGACCTTTTATCATCTTTTACATCAAACAAATAACTACATGAACCTTTTGTATGCCCGGGATGGTGAAGCATTACCAAATGCATATTGCCAAGCGTTACCGTATCGTGATCATGCAACAACCTATCGGCTTTTACCGGCGCGAAGGTTATTCCATATTTACCCAATTCATAATCTGATGAACCGCCATCTGCAAGAACAGGCGCGTCGGCGGCATCCACCATCAATTTGGCGCCGGTCATTTTTTTAATTTCCGCCAATGCTCCAACATGATCAAAATGCGCGTGCGTGATCAGCAATATTTTGATATCGTTGAAATGAAAACCCAGCGTTTCAATATTCTTTTTTGATTTGCGATGCGGAAGAGGCGAATCCTGTATTGATCAGGATATTCCCTTCTTGAAGTGGTAATAAGATAACATCCCAAATCATACGTACCGACGTAATATAAATTGCCGGCAATCCTGAAAGGTTAATAAGTGCCTCGTCCATTCCTCGTTTGCCTTTGGCTCGGTTACCTTTTGTGCTGAAACGGAAAAAGTGAATGCAAAACAAGTTGCCAGTAAAATAGTTTGTAATAAATATTTGCGCATAAGAACAAAAGAACCAATTTTATTTAATAAAACCCTGAATGGATTTCTCAAGCTTAAAAATAATTTCGCATTTAAAATTCCCATTTTCTTTTTCGGTCTAAAAAAAGTTGTATTTTCATTCGTAAGCCAATTCTAAATTTTAATATCCCATTCTTCGAACGACGAACATTTAATATGGATGTAAACTTATGTTTAATTAAGCTATGTGGAATATTTAGTTTCACTGAAAATGAAAGGAAAGCCCTTTTAAACAATGGTGAATTCAGCCACCAATACGCTAATAAAGAAAGCTGGGATTATATCCAGCATCAGTACTATCCTGTTTTTAGGAAATTTATATCAAATGGCCCTTCGCAAAAGGACAGGTCATACCGAACCGAATTTGACATACTGACCTTAAAGGATGAAAAACTAACGGAAAATTACAAATGTGAATTTCATTCAGCACCAGGTATAGCTCATACCATTTATTTCTCTTTTACAAATATTGAAATATTTCTCTATCCGCAAAGCCCGGGAATTATTTCGCTCGAAATTGGGCTTGACGATACCGGTTGTGAACTGGATTTGATGCCATCACTGGTTAACCATCTTAGAAATTATGATAATAAAATTTCGAATACTACATCAGGCGACAAGGTTTCTATAGCGGACCTTATACATAATACCATTCTCAAAATACCTCCCAAAAGAGAAGGGAATGATATAGAAGATTACAGGGGTGGAAAATTAAAAGTTTTTCAATGCTTTGATCTGGCTTATGATCCAAAAAGAGAGGCTGAAGAAGTAAAGCATATCTTATTTGAATTAGGTACTTTAACGCCGGTTGGTTCTTTTAAGAATCCGACAAATTATGCAGCGCATTCAACGCGATATTATGAAAAGATCATGGATGAGTCTATCTCAGTTTATAATAACTGGAGGGCGCTTTGCCTCTTTGATACATTTACTATGGTGGGAATTCAATATTTTAATGATCCGTATTCGCGTAGTACCTGGATGGAAAACTATTTTAGGATTTACGTTTACAATTTATATTATAAATATTACCTTTTTTCGATAAATGCAAAGGGCTTGAACCAGGACTCCGGCTTAAAAGAACAACGTGAAGAATTTAATAACCTGATCCGGCTTTATGACACGCCCTATATTTCATATAATTTTTTACCAAATCTTCTTCATGAAAAAATCAGGGAAGGTTTGGAAATTGAAAATGAAACAAAAGCGCTCAGGAATAAAATCGATTTTATGACCAAACTCATTAGTGAAAAATCAGGAATTCTTACCAATGCTATCCTAATGTGTGTCACCCTTATTGCAATATTACCTTCAAATATAAAAGAGATATATGAGGATGGCTTTAACTTGCCCAACCTGGTGATACTATTAATAAAGATTGCGACAGTGCTGATAGTAGCCATTATTTTCGGGATACTAAGGAATAAAAAAAAGTTCTAAAATCAAATATGACCATCAATAAAAGAAATGATCAAAATTCAGCCGTTTAGCCCTCATTTGCAATTTCATTTATTACGTCATTTTGAAAGACCTTCCGACAGCTATATGAAAAAATTGTCAAAAGAATCAGGAATCCCGACCCCGGAACTGTTTGAACAAACTAAATTGACCGCTTCAAAATTTAAAAGAGAATTTGCCAATGACCCTTTGGATCTTTACCAACGCATCGATGAAACAACGCAACATCAATGGTCAACCGTAAATTCAAACGCGGGAAAAACAGATTTCGTTATTGTATTTGGAAAAGGTAAATGGAAAAACGGGATTGGGGATGATTCGGTAATACCGCTAAATGAACTTGATGACGATGATAAAAAAAACATACAGCACGAGGCAAAGGAAAATTATGAAATACAAACATTAGTGGTAAAAGAATTGCCGGTTACCTTTCAAATGGTATTAGTGGTTGACGAAAACAGCCAGGCTATTACTGCTTTTCCGGGATGCTGGCTGCCTCCTTTAAACAAGGATATTATTAAAAATTGGGTTTTTTTAAGAAAGAAATAATTAGTTGAGTTGTTAAAGGATCATTATTAAAAAAATTGTCTTTTTAGTTGAACATAATGGACAGATTTGTCAATACATACACAGAAGATGAGTTTGAGGAAATTTCTGATTTGCTTGATAATGTGTACAAAAGTTTACCATCAACCCTCGTAACGCCTATCGATGATTATGAAAAGCATATTGAAAACGGCGATTACGACAGGGCGTTTAAATGTGCCATTGGCTTTTTTGAGATCTCTATACAATACATTTCCGGCCTGATTATATCGATACTTAACCACAACAATTCAGAATTCGATAGTGACCTTCAAAAAACAATTGAAAAAATAGTCCAGAAGCCTCTTTCATTTGGCGATTGGGTTAATGATATTTTTATAGTGCTGGTAAAAAAATCTCATGAAATGATTCCTGGTCATTCATTGATTGAGAAGTGTTATAATGACCTTTTCGGGGATAAACACGGCAATTTTCTTTTAGGGTGGAACAGGAAAGGAGATCAGTATAAAAATATAGTTTCCTATAGAAACAGCTACGTAGGCCATGATTCTTTTCTATCGAATGAAATTTACAGGGAAGGTCTTACTATGATTGAATCGAGGATATGGAAAATGCTTTCCATGCTAACCCCTTTGTCATCTTATCAATTCTTCGTATTAGACCAGGTGCTAACCGCAACTGATGAAGAAAAATCATATACAATATTGGTGGATAGCGGCCTGAAACCTACGGGGCTTCGCGTAAAAAGCGACCTACAACTGGATGAATATTCTTATTATTTTAGCGGTAATGAAATTAAACACCGCGGTTTTATGAAAGGGACTGATATCATTAAATTATCCCCTTTTGTAATTTACTATTACGATAACGAAATCAACCTCGATAAGAAGTTTTCTTATGTGTTCCAAACGATTGCGGACCGCAATTTAGACCGAATGGTTTTTATTTCATCAGATGAAAATGTGAGGCGCAAGGAAACAGAGCTTTTTAAAGAAACTTTCTGGGATTTCCTGCAACGGATCTTTGGCCGCCTGATCCAAAAAGAAAAATCCAAAATTTCATTTAAAAAAGAAAAGACCTTTAATGAATACCGCGAAAGAGTAGAAGCGCAAACCAATAAATTTATTAGCCAGCAGGTACATTCTGATAAGTATAACCCGGATGTCTTTCTTGACCGTGAATACCTATCCGAAAATTATTTGAAATTTAAACAAAGCAATTGTTCAGCGTTTGTAATTCTTGGCAATGCCGGTGCCGGCAAGACCAACCAGATTTGTTACTGGTCTTCCCAAAACTCCCCTTTGTTTTTTGCTTTAGTTTTCAATAGCAAAATTTTTAGCCAGCAAAATTTAGAAGAACAACTCCAGGAAACTTTTAATGAGCCCGGAAAAAAAGCATATACTATTTTAGAATCACTGGATGCAGTTTTGGAAAAAGAAAATGCATCCTGCTGCGTTTTTTTTGATGCCATTAATGAATGTAGTTCTTACAAAGGTGGTGAAATTGGCAATGGGCCTATCGACCTGTTAATGGCGATACACAAATTATTTGTTGAAAATAAATTTAAGAATATTAAGGTTGTCATTTCGTGCCGGAATTATACATGGGAAGAACTGCTTAATAAAGACGGGTTATTGGAATTAGCTGCGGAATATTACACGGTTTCTAACCGGGCAAATGACCCTATAATAATAAAGGGTTTTAGCGAAAAAGAATTTGACCTGGTGTATCCCAAATACATTAAAAAATATTCGCTCGGGTACTTCGCTGGAAAAAATATCTGACGACCATTATGCTTTCGTTAAAATGCGCTTGTATGATCCTTTAATTCTTAAAACGGCTTCTCAAAATTTTTCCGGGAGGGAATTTCCTGCTGACCCAAGGCAATTCAATTCAACCCATCTTTTTGAACAAAGGCTTGATGAGTTGGAGAAACAACCCACAGGGCGCTTACAAATTGCGATCCTTCGCGAATACACCGCCCTCTTGTGGAACAATTTTACTGATTCTATTCCCATTGATACTTTGCAGGACGCTTACGAGAATACGGCGGACGAGGCTCATAGTTTTGCGGGTAAAATATTTTCAGGCGACACTTTCCGGTATACAGAAGCCTTTATCAGCCTTTTGGATGAGGGGGTTTTAAGAATTGAGAAAGGCTTCAGGAAAGAGCTGCGGTTTGTATATGAAAGGTTTAACGAATTCCTTTTTGCAAGGCATTTTATCATAACTGAATCTTCTTCGCCTGTATTTCGAAAAATACCAATCGAAGCTGAGTCTTATGAAAATGTTTTAAGAGCGGCCGGCCACTCAACTGTGATGATCGCAGCGCTCAGGAATGCTTTGATTATCGATTTTTATCAAAAGCAACACGACCCGGCAACCATCATTCAACTTGCCTTAAGCCAGCTTTATGAAGCACAGCCATTGGTGGAAGAGACTCTTTCTGTACTGACGGATGAAAACTATTCGGATGTATTAGGCATCCTGGAATATATGCTCGAATTTGAAAAGAAAGAATCGGCAGAATTGCTTAAAAAAAGAACCGATTTTGAAGAGCTTTTACAAAGCCCAAAAAAAAGCGCAAGGCTTTCAGAAGGAGCCAGGAAAGAACTGGAAGACAAGCTGGAAGCAGTAAACGAACAAATATTCAAAATTTTAAAAGTAAGGCAGATAGCGGTTTCAGTTGTCTATAAGATTTACAAATCCGAAAACATCAATGATCTTGTGAGCGACGAAAAGACGGATCCCGGTAAATTACTTTGGCTTGCTATGGCGGACCCGTTGCCTGAGGTGAGGGATAACGCAAGCATTTATATTTACTACATTGCAAGGTATAATCCAGATCTTGGCAAAGGACTTATTCTAACCTTATCTGATAAAGTGAAAAGCACACCTGTGTTTTCACTTTTTAAGCAGTCATCACGAAAAGAATTGCAGCAATCATATATTGAGCCGGCATGCCGTGTAGGTTTATTTCTTGTAATTGATGGTTTAATTGAAAGGAAAGATTATGCGCAGGCACTTGAAATTATGAATGTTTGGAAAGAAGTGGTAAGAAAGTTTACCCTCAACCATACGATCATCAAGATTGTGATGCCGTTTTTTAAATTCTTGTTTTCACGCCAGACCGTTGTTCAAACGGAATATGTAAATAACGCCATTGAGTACCGTTATTTTTGGGATCACATTCCATTGAATGCTCCCTCGCCTCAATGGAGCCGTACGGTTTTTAAAGAACTTGTTCCCTTTTTCGATCCGGCTACTACCAATTTCAGCCAGTATGAACAACAAATTATAAACGGGTATCGTACCGGCGATAGTTTTTCATTTTTTTTGTTGGAAAGAATATTAATAGTCCAGGGTTTGGTAGATTGGAATAATGTTTCCGGTTTAATTCAACAGTTGATTAATTTACCCGAAACAGAAAAATACAAGCCATATATTGAGATGTCGCTTATTTATTCTCTTTTTCAAATAAACCATAAATCCGAACTCCCTGTACCCGCAGCGGAAAATGTTTTCTCCTCATTGGTGCTTTCATGGTGCCTTAAAAACAAAGGATTTTTTTATGCACACTATAATGACAAGGCAAATGGTGGTAAACCCTATAAGCAATATGTTCTTTACTGGTATGCCGCGGCTTACTGCCACAGGTATGGTGATGGAAAGGTTAAAGAGGGCGACGGTGCCAATGTGCCGGTTTTCAGGGAACTGATCTATACATCCTATAAACAGCGTGACAAGGTTTTGTTATACAACTGTATCGAAAATATGGCAGTGATGGTTTCGGCGATGGGATATTACAAAACCTCCTTACAATTATTCGAATACCTTATTAGTTTATTTAACAAAGAATCAGAAATACGTGAATTTGATAACATAAAAATCGATGTTAGCCCTGTATATAACGTAGGCCTGCGCTCATTTATATGCGATATGCTGGGAACTGTAAAAAGTTATTTTCCCAAAGAAGTAGATCATTTTATTGTGAATAAACTGAAAAATTCAGGATTTCCCGGACTGGATGCGTTCAGGGAAGAAATATTTAATCATTCGCTTTCTCATGAAGGTATCGGAGATTTGCTAACTCATAAATTTGGGAACTTCGTGATGTGGGGCATTTTAAATGATATTCACATTCGCAAATTTTTCATTGAAATTTATAATTTTAGCATCGTTTCTAAAAATTATCCTGAATGGTTCGACTATTGTATCCGTCATATTTTCCAGGAAGTATTTGATGTTAAGAATTTACAAAAGGCATTTTCTAAAAACGAACTTTAGGCAGTAAAACCAACAAGCAACTATGAGAATTAACTTTAAAAAAAGCATTATTATTATGACATTTCCCCTTCTTGTTTTTTTAATTCTTACGTTGCTGGTGCCTTACCTGGTTTTTATCTTCAGAAGTAAGGATATTTCGAAAGCCAATAAAAGTTCGGTAATCGTAATTGGCCACAGGGGGGCTTCCGGATATTATCCTGAAAATACACTGGTCTCTTTTGAAAAAGCTATAGAAATGGGAGCGGATATGTTAGAACTGGATGTTCACGTAACAAAAGACGATTCAATTGTTGTGATGCATGACTATAGCGTTTCACGTACCACCAATGGCAAAGGCGAAATTGAAAATATGGATTTTGACGAAATACGGGCACTGGATGCCGGTAGCTGGTTTAATGAAAAATTTAAAAACGAAAAAGTACCCACCTTAAATGAAGTGTTGCAATTGGTTAATGGCAGAACAAAAGTGTTGGTTGAACTAAAATGGCCTTCAAAAGGCATTTATAAAGATCTTGTGAAAAAAGTTATTGACATTGTCCGGCAGCACCATGCAGAATCGTGGGTAATACTTCAGTCTTTTGAAACGAGATACCTGCAACAAGCTGCAGAACTGGCGCCTGATTTAACCGTTCAGCAATTGGTATTTGGGAAATCGGCATTATTGCCTGTTTACTTTGAAAGAAGCCTAAAGTTTGGAAATTTCAAACCAGAACCCAACGCTGCTTCAGTCAATATTTTTTATATGTACATAACGCCTTCCTTTTTAAAAAAAATGCATAAAATGGGCAAAACCGTTTATGCATTTACGCCCAATAATGAGAGTGATATGCGGAAACTCATTGCTATGGGCGTTGATGGCATCATCACCAATTATCCTGACAAGGCATTAAAACTTTTGGGCAGGTGACCCTGTTTTTTTTAATAACGCTTCGTATCTAAGTTGATCATTTTTCACAATCAATCTTCTGAAGGCTGAAAAAACTAAAGCGAACGGGGATATAATTTGTATCGTTTACAAAACCTTTTAAAGCAAATATTCCAACATAATTGGGTTTGAAATCAATCCCACTGGTAAAAGCTTCTTTATAGGCAAAGTTTTTCAAAGGCCCTGCTGAATATAAAAATCGTAAATGGTCATTATTCTTTTCAATTCTTAAAGCGGAGTTTCTCATATTATTTTTTATAATGCTGTCGTTTCCTGCCTCAAAGTTAAACAGGGAAAGATGCCCGATCTCTTCAGGATGGTTGTATCCTTTGCCTGTTCTTACTGCCTGGATTATTATTTCACTCGGCCTGGAAAACCCTCCAAAAAAATCATTATAAGCAAGCGTTAACCTGACGCACCTGCTTTTAAAAGTAGTGTCTTCCATCAGCAATATTCCTGCCTGTTGCCATTCAGTTTTTGGTAGAAAATTATCAAGATGAACCTCTGTAGAAAAACAATCAAAAGGGATTTTTTTTATCAGCAGGTTTTTTATAACCGGCTCCTGAACCGAATCGGGCCAGTTGTCACCTTTTAAAGTGTAAAGCGTTAATTCATTCGGGTATTCATTTCGTTTAGCCCACCAGGTTGTGTCTTTCGATTTTACAAACCATCCATGCGCATGCAATGAATCCATTTGTGCAGAATGAAAATCCTCCATAAGATTATTTTCAGGCTGCCTGCCTGTGAAATGTATCAGCAGCCAGGCAAAAATGACAACAACCGGAACCCCCAATAAAAGGTATTTTTTATACGACGGCTCTTTTTTTATTTCCTTTTTTGTATGAGCAGGCAAATTACTTTTATATTGAAACCAATAAGGATGATGCCCTTCATTTGTTTTCCTTTTTACTTCATCAGTGTATGGCGCATCTAAAAGGTATCTTGCCAAAGTGTCCAGTGTGGCGATAGATGGGTTTTGGTGCTTGCCTTCCGGGCTGTTAAGCACAAACGCTGAATAATTTTTTATCGTTTTGGCGCCAATTACCAGCCCGGTCTTTTCAAAAATTATATTCGAAAAATGCTTGCTCTCGGTTTCAGGCATGGAAACCTCCAGCGGGTAACCAAAACATTTTTGATAACACTGTTTGAATAAATTTATAAATGCCTCATTATCTATATCCTTCATTATTATGTATTTCTCCTGGCGCCCAATTTTATAATATTTCCGGAAGAATTCTGCAGATTTCAAAGCTGTTACCGCAGTTTGTATTTTAATTAAACCAGTTTTACGTCAATCGCGCTTCATCAACCGGCTTTAGTAAAAATCACAAATTTAAAAATTCAAAAGTATGAAACTTCTGATGTTATCCTTTTTTTGCTTTACCTGTTATTTCTCATTTTCGCAAACGCTCCAGTTACATTATGACATGCGGCATACGATAAGCCCAAAGCGGAATTCCAAAAACTTCCCTACGCTATATTTTGAATATTTCAAGAACCAGGATTCAGGAAAATCCTTAATCAAACCCGGATCATTTTTATTGAAAACACAAGCAGATTTTACCGGACCGAAAAGTAATATTGGAAAATTTTACATCCAGATGTCACAATCTGTCAGGTTTTGGAAACCAAAGATTTTTCTCAGTCTGCAGTATAGCGGAGGCTTAGGAGTTACAGAACCTAAACAATACAGTTTTTATATTCAAAATGCTTATTCTGCCGGGCTAAGCTACCCTTTTAAATCGGGAAATGCCTATTTGACCACCGTACTCTATTACAAGTATGTTGATTATAGCAAGCCTTCCAATGATTTCCTTTATACTTTATATTGGTGGAAAGGATTGTGGAATTATAAGGCAGAGTTCTCAGGTGATTTTTCTATCTGGACGGAAAATAAAAATCACGGAGATGATGCAACTAATTTTCTCACGGGCAAAAGATTTTTCTTTTTTGCGGAACCACAATTTTGGTTCAATATCAATAAAACCTTTGCATTGGGTTCAAAGATAAATATGAACTATCACGTGCTTAGGCCCGATAATGTTTTGGAGGTTTATCCCACCCTCGCAATAAAGTGCAAACTATAGGAAAACCTAAAAGTTCACAATGAAAAAGCAGGGACTCCAAATATATTTTGTAAAATAAAATCCTGCTTAATCTCTTTGTTTACTGTGTTTACTCCCTTTTCTTCTGATGAAAAAAAATCCGTTCTCCGCCTAAATCCAAATTATGCGATGAAATGCCCAAAACCTGCGACGTACCACCGCCTACCCTTTTAAACGCCGCGACCAATAACGCATCTTACATACATTAAATCACTTTTAAAAATTACAATCATGAAAAAGATCTTTACAATTATTTTAGCTGCAGCAGGTACTATCGGTGCCGCTTCTGCACAATCCTTCGATCACAAAGAGCGTTGCCTATAACGATCATCGAAAAATAAACGATGGTCATGCACGTCCTTCTATCATTGTCAAAAGAAATGACATTAATTACAACGATGCCTATTTTTCCTTCAGAGAAAAACAGGAAAAAATCGAAAGGATCAACCACGAATATGACCAGAAAATCACTTTCGTAAAAAATGACCGTAATTTAAGCTGGAGACAAAAAGAAAAACAAATTGATTGGTTGCAGGATCAACGGAAAAAAGAAATAAACAAATTAGAATTTCAATTTGCAAAAAACGATCACCACAAAAGCTTCGGGCATGACGGACACAAATGGTAAACCATCATCTTTTAACCATTAAAAAATAAAACAATGAAAAAGTTACTTATCATATTAATAGCCGCAGTATCCTTTAACGCTGCCTCTGCCCAAAGCAGGAATGGCAGCTACCAGAAAAAGGATCGCAAACAGGTTACCCAAACAAAAAATAATCACAATTACGAGGATCAATCACGTGCAAAAGATCACGCGTACAATAATTCAGATCACAATAAAGAATACGCTTACAACGACAATTCCAACGACAGGCGCTACAATACCAATTACGGCAAAAACGATGACCGTAACCGGCAGGCTGAGTATGACCGCATCAACTACGATTATAATCAAAGAATCGATCAATATAAAAATGATCATTCGCTGAGCGCCAGGGAAAGAGAAAGGCGGATATACAAAGCACAACAGGAAAGGCAACGAGCATTAAGCAGGATTTGGAACAGGTGCAGTAGCAGGAGGCGTAGTGGGCTTTTTGCTCGGAGTATTGGTTAGTCACTAATAAAGCAACATAAAAAAACACAATAAGGGCCGTTGAAATGCGGCCTTTACTTTTTAATTGAGAAGCTTGTTTATGCTTCACCCCTTACAACGCAACGAGTTATCCTAAAATCAGTGAAAATAAAAATTGCCTGAATTTATTCGTTCACTCCAAAAAGTCAACTGTCGCAAACAACCTGAAAAATGTCACAATATCCCTTTTTCAATCCTGCGGTTTACAAGTATTTTTGTAAACAACTTCACCTTCCAAATTTAGACTAATGAAAGAAGCAACCGCTGCCAACATTGACGAATACATTGCAAAATTTCCAAAGGAAACAAGCAAAATATTACAGCAGGTACGCCTCACCGTTAAAAAAGCCGCGCCCAATGCCGAAGAAACGATAAGCTATGGAATGCCTGCGTTCAGGTACAAAGGGAAGATCGTCATCTATTTTGCCGGTTATAAAAATCATATCGGCGTGTATGCTACACCGTCAGGCCATGCCGCTTTTCAAAAAGAATTATCGGCCTACAAACAAGGAAGAGGTTCTGTGCAGTTTCCGCTCGATCAACCCATGCCGTTGGATTTGATCAAAAGAATCGTAAAGTTCAGGGTACAACAACAGGACGAGCCGGTTACTGATTTTCTTGCCGGGCTCTCTGCGCCTGCGCGCCGTGCCTTACAGAACAATGGTATTAAAACAGTAAAAGACCTTTCCAAACTTACTGAGGCGGAAGTATTGCAATTGCACGGAATTGGTAAAACTGCTATACCAGTACTACAAAAAGCGTTAAAAGAAAAAAGATTGAGTTTTAGGAAAGAGAAGAAATCCTAACCAAAAAATTAGCCCATGTTTCTATAGGTTTTCTTTTCTACAAATATTTTTTCAACAATTTATTTCTTCTCAACAAACTGCTCAAAGCCCAACTAATACTTATTGCCGTTACAAATGTGAAAGCAAATTTTACAAAAGCGGGAATATTATAAGGCAGCAGCAAAAACTGCATCCAGATCACAAATATGAAATGAACGAGATAGATCAGGTAAGCATTATCAGACAAAGAAGTCCATAAGCTTTTTGCGGAATGAATAAACCGACGGAATATAGAAATAAAAGCCAAAGAACTGAGCGCGCACGACGAAACATAAATAGTATAATAGATCATCCACCCACTGAAGGCTTTTAATTCATGAGACGCTACCATTTGCCGCAGTGGTTTGGCACCTATTGTTAAAGCCGTATAAATGATCAATGCCAGCAAACTCCAAAGCCACCATTTTTTTACAATGAGTGAATTTTCAGAAAATATCTTTTGGTTAAAGTCAGTATTGCCGATCATTCCACCCACTAAAAAGTATCCAAAATATAAAAAGATCCGGCTAAGCTGAAAATCAAAAGGACCAATTCCAACCCATGTTCCGGCACCGACGTTATAAGCCATTGGGACATACAGGCACCAGGTGATAAGCAATAAAAAAGAAAAAAACCAGAAGGGATTATTTTCAGACCAATCAAAAAATCTTACAATTCCCGGCTTTAATTTTTGAATAAGCGGATTTACAAATACAAAAAGAAAATTGAACAAAAACAAAACCCAAATGAACCAGGGTGGCCCCACCGGCCATTGTTCTGTAGTAAAAAAATCTTTCACATACGCTTTAATGTTAGTATTACCGTGCCCGACATAGTATGATGGAAAATAAGCAAGCAACATTGCCAGCGTACCAAGGAATAGGAATGGGATGAAGAGCCTGTAAAAGCGATCAATAATAAATTTCAACTTTCCCTTTTTACTAATACTTCTTGAAAGAAACAAACCACCGATAAGAAACATTAATGACATGAAAAATACATCATTGAAATTTTCAAAAATGTCAAGCCCTATCCATCTTTTTGCATCTACAATAGGATGTGTGGAATTGATATAAACCGCTTTATCAAATTTTGCAAATGTGGTGTAAGCGAGCGATGAATGATGCGCCACCACTAATACCGTTAATGACGACCGTAAATAATCTACCCAAATATTTCTGTTACTATTCATCTAATTTGAGTTTTTTAATGCCTAACGTTTACGAGAACCGTATGTTACAGTTTATTTCAATTTTTAAACCAGGTAAGATTAGAACCGAAAAGTTTTTGTTGCGTTTTCATTACCCTCAAAGCACAATTCGTATTATACAAAAAAAATAATAATTTTTTTGTATATTTTCCGCACTGTAATTTTTTTAATACAGGTTACAATTCATTCATCGATTATTGTAAAATTTCTACTGCAATGTTCATAGGTCATTTCGGTGTTGGCCTCGGAGCTAAAAAGCCTGCACCAAGAATTTCATTAGGCACCCTTTTTTTAGCAGCACAATTCCTGGACTTACTTTGGCCAACCTTTTTATTACTTGGTTGGGAACATGTATCAATACAACCTGGCAATACCGTGCTTACGCCTTTGGATTTTTCCTACTTTCCTTTTTCCCACAGCCTTGCAATGGCCCTGGTTTGGTCCATCCTTTTCGGGCTTGTATACTTTATAATTAAACGTGATTACAAAGCTTCCGTAGTTGTTGGCTTGTGCGTGGTTAGCCACTGGTTCCTTGATGTATTAGTACATCGGCCAGATCTTCCGTTTTTTCCAGGCAATTCTCCCGAGGTAGGATTTGCACTTTGGAATTACCCGGTAATTGAGGTCACTCTTGAAAGCCTAATTTTTATTATTGGATTGTTGCTCTATCTGAATGCAACAAAAGCTAAAAATAAAATAGGAAGTATTGCTTTTTGGGCGCTTATCCTTTTCCTGGTATTTATCTATTTAAGTAATTTATTCGGGCCTCCGCCCACAAGTGTAAAAGCGATCGCCTGGGCGGCAGAGTCGCAATGGATATTGGTTGCGTGGGCTTACTGGGTGGATAAAAACCGCACCAGCAGGAAACAGAATCACGCAATTTCCGGTACTTAAGATTCATTTCATAACAAACACCAATTATGCTTAAAACGATTAACCTTACGCTGCGGGCGATAATGGAAACCGGAATTGTGCTGGCGTTTGGTTATTGGGGTTATCATCTTGCTGACTCCACCTTCTTAAAAATCCTGCTGATGATTCTTGTTCCGCTATTCGTCTTTGGATTTTGGGGAATGGTAGACTTTCACAATTTCGGGCGTTATGCTGAGCCGTTCCGGCTGACACAGGAACTTTTGGTAACCGGCGCTGCCGCTCTTGTATTATACCTTACAGGAAGGTTTGTATTTTGCTGGATAATGGTTTCTGTCTCTGTTGTCCATCACATCCTAGTGTACGCAACCGGTGGCAGGTTGCTTAAACATTGATGTCCTGTTAACTGGTACTTGCTCTTTCTTCTACTGCGTTGGGTTGGAATAAAATAAACTTACTGCGTGACTAAATTCTTTAAGGCGAATGCCCGTTTACTGTCCTTGCAACTTACTGAATATTCATTTACTTTAGCACCGCCAACCGGTATAATATGCCACGACCACTTACCATCACCGTTAAAGAAACTGTTTTTGACAGGCGAAATAAACTGGTCATCACCCAGAAATCAGTAGAATATAAAAACTTTAGTTTATCAAAGTTCGACATCGATGAATGTCGCCATGGGGTAAAGTTTATCCGCGGTTATATATTTTATATCGGCAGAGTGTATTGTATAGATGTCAAAAGTCTGTCAGGTGCGGTTATGAAAATAAGGTTTAAATCTCTTTACGGCATCAGGAAAAAAAGATTGCATAGAAAATATAGTATTATTCTTGACGCGCTTTGGGAAAATCATTTACGCGAAGTGGCGCAAAGCTTTATCAATTTATTTAAAAACAAAATTGATTTTGAGTTGCTGGGCATTATCGTCAGCCAGCCGGGAATACAGCTTACCAAACAAAGCGCCCCGATACCCTGGGAAGATGTTGGAACAAAAACTTACTACCGCTATTACGCCATTTTTTCAAAAACAAATCCCGGCCATTACAGGACCTTTTATTACCTTGAAGACTGGAACACAGGCATCCTGTCTGCTGTGACAAAGCATATTTTGAATGCCAGGAAATTGGTGTGAATTTCATTCCTGGTTCTGAGGTGTATTTTGCAAAATAACAATCCGGGGAATTTGTTGGTTCACTGTTTAGCTATCGAAGACCAGCAGAACCTGGGGAGCGTATCAACGAAACGACCTACCTTTGCAAAAAATTTCAATAGAAGTGATTTTGAGGTGGACATCCGCACTTGTTTTAGCACTGGCCTTCCTGGCGCACACTTTCAGCTATTACGTTATCATTGCCGATTATGATATAGACACCGCCGCCTACATTAAAAATTGCATTAACAAAGACAAGCCCTGGATGCATTGCAACGGAAAATGTCAACTGCATAAAGAATTAGCACAACAGCAAAAAACTTCCGATAAACAAGTGCCGGAAAGGCGATTGGGAAACGAAAGTCCGTTGTCGTGTAATTCGTCCTTTGCCAGCCTTGGAGAAATAAACCGGTCTTTGATCATATTACCTTATCCTGAATCTTCCCCGGGCAAAACCAGGTCTATGCCACGAAGCCTCTTTCACCCTCCCGCATCTTTTCGCGCATGATCCCTGCATTCCATGCAGGTTATTCGGGTATTAGTTTTTTATAAATCATTTATGGTGCTGATGCTTCCTGCCTTCTCCCGGTAAAACGGGGAAGCTTGCAGTTACGTTCAGATTTAATTTCGGCTTTTTGATTTGTCGAAAAAATCATCACGTCATGTAATCAGCAGTGAGCTAAGAACCCGCACCCATAATTTTTTTAACGGCTTTTAAAATTCATCATGACGAAAAAAATTTATATAGCAATTGTATTATTATTATTTAGCGCAGTGTCCGCAGAAGCTCAATCGCTAAGCGGTCGCCTGGTAGATTCTGCTACACATAACCCTATAGAAGGCGCTTCAATTTATTTTCCTCAGCTCAAGATCGGTGACATAACCGATGCGAACGGCAACTACCAGGTCAATTCCATACCCAAAGGCTCCTATGAACTGGAAGTGCATGCAGCGGGACATGCCACTATTATACAAACTGTTACAATTTCCGGCAACGACCATTTGAATTTCGCTGCCCGGGTATCTTACAGTTCTTTAAACCAGGTGGTAATTACCAGTTTATTCAATCTTACCGACATACAGCGATCTCCCGTGCCGGTCTCAACGGTTAACCAGGACATGATACTTCAAAATTCTTCGAATACCGCCATAGACGAGGTGGCCTCACAGCCGGGTGTGTCCGAAACGACGGAAGGTGTAGGTACGACCAAACCACAAATAAACGGGTTAGGGTTTGACCGTGTATTGGTGCTCACCGACGGTCTTCCTCAACAAGACTTTCAATGGGGAGATGATCACGGTATATTAATTGATCCCTATGCAGTATATGATGCAGAGATCATCCGCGGACCAGCCTCATTGCAATACGGAGCAAGCGCCGAGGCGGGCGTTATCAATTTTAAATCTGCCCCGTTTGCTTCAAGCGGAACAACGAAAGGAAGCCTGGTTACAGAATATCATACCAACAACGGCTACATCGGCAGTTCCTTTCACATTGGCGGCAACAACAATGGATTTGTTTACGACTTCAGGGCGAGCGGGGAAATGGCTCACAGCTACAAAAACCCAAAAGATGGTTATGTGTGGGGTACCGCATGGAACCAGGGAAATGCCAGAGCTATTCTCGGTCTCAACAAATCATGGGGTTATTCAAGGCTCACCTTGAGTGCCTTATACCGTCGCATACAAGTGCCTGATGGAAACCGTGACAGCACTGGCAAATTTCTCTTTGACGCACCGCTCAACAGTGGTAAGGAATTTCCTACCCTTTCCAATTTTCACTCTTACGATGCCAGCATCGCCGGCGATAAAATATTACAGGAATACCAGGCCTGGTGTCAAAATCATGTAAATGTGGGCAACGGAAACCTTAGCGCCGATATTGGCTTTACCTCAAGCGTACATAACGATATTGATTCGGGTTACCGGGGCTCCAACAATATGGCGGTATACGATATTCCGTATTCGCTCAAATACCAGGTGTCTAATTCCTCCGGCGTAAAATTTACCACCGGCGTAAATGGCACTTATGAATTTCAGCACAACTTGCCCGCACCGCCGCCTCCTTATGATGCCGACTATGAAATTCCCGACTACAGGAATTTTGAGATTGGCGGATTTGCTATTGCCCAAAAAAATATCAAAGCGCTTACACTCAGTGGAGGCCTGCGCTACGACGTAACCCATTTTACAGGAGATCCCATGTCGCTGGACGATGACGGCAATATTGTTCCCAAAGGAACACCGGGATCCACCGTACAGTTCATTGCATTCAATAACACTTACTCCGGGTTGTCAGGAAGCATTGGCGCTTCTTACCAGTTGCCACACGATCACTATGTGAAAGCAAACATCTCCAAAAGTTTTCGGGCACCCGCGATCAACGAACTCACCAGCAACGGACAAAATATTGGCTCCAATGCGTTCCAACTGGGAAACATAAATCTTAAACCTGAGCAGGGTTACCAGTTTGATCTGGCCTACGGATACAATGGCAAAAATATCAACCTGGAAGTAGATGGCTTTTATAACCATATCAATAACTTCATCTTCGCAGACCGTACCGATTCTGTTTCCGACGGATATCCGGTTTATGAATATGTGTCGTCCAATACGGCCATCCTTAAGGGCATAACCGGCTACGTTAATATTCACCCATCTGCGTGGCCATGGTTTGAAATGAAAAATGGCCTGTCTTATATTTATACTTATTTGCCCAATGCCACTGATTCAACCAACCACATACCGTGGACACCGGCGCCACGTTTAAACACTGAGTTTAAATTCAGGTTGAATGACAAGATCAATTCTTTATTCAGAAACACTTATTTCAAAATGGGCTTTTCTCATTACTGGGCGCAAAAGAATATTTACAGTGCCTTATATACCGAGATACCTTCAGCTGCCTACACGCTGTTTAATGCAGGCGCGGGAACGGATATTACCAGCCGTAAAAACGGCAACGTAATTTTTTCATTTTATATGAATTGTACCAACCTCACCAATATCGCTTATACAAACCACCTTAACCTTGCCCAATATTTTTATTTTCAAAATGGCGAACAGGTAACTGTTACCAAACCCGGACAAGGCATTTATGATATGGGAAGAGATATTACTTTTAAGATCGTTGTTCCGTTTGGCGGAAGTAAAGGCCACGAAGAAGAAACGCATGGTGTAGAATAGAACGATTACTCTTATTAATCATAAACCCACATGAGAAAGCTTGTGTGGGTTTTTATTTGATAATGCGCAAATTAGTGCCGGTAAGAAAATGATAAGCACACTAAAATAAAAATCGCGGGATTTTGTTGGTTTACTATTTCAATATTCCCTGCTTCCAACTGTCGCAGGTCTCCCGACCTGTGACTTTCCGTTACTCCTATCCCCATACAATAAAAAAGCAATTCTATCAATCTATTCTTACCAGTTCTAATAATCCTCTCCCATTTTCTGTGTAATAATCTCGCGAAAAGCGATAAATTACTTCCGTGTGGTTGTAACGATTAGCAATCGAAAACAAAAGCCAGTCATCGTATAAGCGTTATAGTTCCTTTTAAGACTCTATTGTCATTTTTGATCTGTATAATGTAAACATATTGTCCGTTCGGCTGCGGAACGCCATTTGTATTCCCATCCCACGAAACCATTGCTGATGAAACATGGTAAACAAGCCGCCCCCAACGGTTGAAAACGCTGACCGTTGCTCCAAGAGAAGGGTCTAAGAAAGGAATTTCCCACCGGTCATTTATACCGTCACCATTGGGTGTAAAAGCAGTTGGTATATATATATCCGTAACTACTTTTACGTGTACGCTGTCAGCGTTAGTACAACCCCATAAAGATTGAGCCGATAAAGTATAGGTGTAATCAACAGGCGGAGTAACAACGGGAGCCAATTGTGACACATCATTTATGTATTTATCAGGTGACCAAAGATATTGCAATTGCTCTCCTTCAACAGAACCCGATAAGGTAACAGAAGAATTAACGAGCATAGTATGGTCAGGCCCCGCATTTACAACCGGTTTGGGATGAACATTTATCATAAGCACATCAGAAGCAATACGGCAGGAGCTGATGTTAGCAGCACTCGCTTCTATTACTGAAAGCCTGTACCAGTAATTTCCTGCAAGATGAACCGGCGGCGTCTGGTAGGTAAGCGATGTGGCGCCGGGAATATCATTCCATGTGGCGCCCGAATCCGTGCTCAATTGCCATTGGTATAGTGGAGAAGCATAGCCGGAAGGAGTATCTCCTTTAAGCGTATATGCATAACCGGTAGAATCATTTTCGCATACATTTATCGTATCACTGGCTGCTCCTTCAATATTTGCAATGATCTTAGGCCCGCACGGCCGAAATGTGATGTCATCAAGCCCAATATCATTACCAATTCCACCGGGAGCTTTATTGGTAATGCGCAATACAATAACCGGATTGTCCGCCGGAGTTGTAAAAAAGAAACCATATTTTTTCCACTCGGGCGTATCCGTTACATGTATGTCGCCCGTATCAAAAGAATACAGAACCCTTCCATCCGGAGTTTCAACGCTGAAGATCAATTCCGGAAGAATGGTAGCAACAGATTTCATAACGTTCATAACCCACGCTGCAAATTCGTAGTTGGTATTCGGACACAAATTAGTGACAGTCGTTAAAAAAAAGTCGCCGGGTGCGTAAGAGGCATTTACCAGCATAAACGCGCCATTTCCTGTATGATCATGTAATACGGTATGCCACATGCCATTGAAACAACCGGAAGTGCTTTTTGTAATGGTATAATATCCATCATTAGGGCAGTTGGAAGGCGTATAAGTATAACCGGCCGCCGGTACGTAGGAGCTGCTGCCTCCACCGGAACCAAACGTAATATTTACTACCGGATCTCCCAGGCTTCCATCGCATAATTGCGCCTGCACAGGTGAACAAAAAACTGAGGCAAACAATATCAATACAGGCAATGAAAATGGAAAATCATTGAAAATACCGCGTACCTGCATTTAGAATATTTAACTAAAAATAGATCAATTTTATGAAAGAAGTTTTTGAAGTTATAACGATTCCATTCAGGCAATCTAATTAAGCATCAGCGGATGTTTCGGAATCATTTCGTTAAAATAAATGCAAGTGGAACCAACAAGCGAAACTCAACAATTACAAACACTTTTATCCTTGAAGATTGGAACACACGTCTCCTTTACGTATCAAGATTTATTTTAAAAACAAAGAAATTTGTGTGAGGCTGAACAGGAAATAATCCTCGTTCACTTTACCCGGTTCCTGGTACAAAATCCATATCCACTGATACATTAATTTCCGTAACCAATCTTCTGCCAAGCAGTTTAGGCACCTTCACTTTAAAGCCTTCCGGTTTCACTTCAAATTGAGATTTCGCAATGATTCCATCTTTTGTAACGGTTAAAATACCCGGATGCGAAACCCACCGGGTAACGTTATGAATAGTGAAGTTTCCTCCTACCACAATCTTATAAGTTCCCGGCTTATTAAAATTAATATCTGAGAGGTTTAGAATTTTCCCGACAAAATCTGTGTGAGGATATTTATCCGACTCCATGTACCTTTTATCGAAGGCTTCCTCAAACGATTTTTTCTTAAAATGAAACGATTTTATGAATGTATGGAATTCAATAGCGCCCGTCTTTGTGTCAATAGATGCCTGCACCTCATGGTTATTCGCCCTCACGCTTTCAAAAGGTTTCTGCCCAAAAAATGATACAAAACCCTGGCGGGTAACAAATTCCTGTGCCCGCAGGTCAAATGCACGAAAGCAGCAAACAACAAAATAGTAATAGGCGTTTCACCACATTTTTTTCAAAAACAAATGTACAAGGTATATTTTGAAGGGAAGAAACCGGTGTGAAGATGTTCTTTCGGTTAAAGAATATTTGTAAAATAAAAATCGTAGAAATTTAGAGGAGAAGATTTTTCTCTACATGGTAAAGATAATTCTGCCATCAAAAAAGTGATTCGTCCTTCTGTATTTTCTGCTTATTTTTAAAGAAAATTTATTTGTCACACAGGCACGAAAGAAAAGAAAAAATTTGTCTCAATTGCGGAGCGGAATTAAAAGGCCGGTTTTGCCATGTGTGCGGGCAGGAAAACCTGGAACCAAAAGAATCAGTTGGTCATCTTATTACGCATTTCTTCAATGATTTTACCCACTTTGACGGGAAGTTTTTTACCACGTTGAAAGACCTGGTATCCAAACCCGGATTTTTATCGCGTGAATATATGATTGGCAGGCGGGTCAGCTACCTCAACCCGGTAAGAATGTACATCTTCACTTCCGCTATCTTTTTCCTGCTTTTCTTTTCTTTCTTTCATAATGAAAAGAGCACGCTTCTTCGAGACGAGTGTAAACGGTAAAACATTAAGCGTTATTGACAAAATGGATTCAGCTACGTTTGCCAGGTTTACTGCCGCGATCAATAAAGAAGATAATAAACCTGCCGTACCCATGACAAGGAAAGAATTTACATCTTACATCGACAGTGTTACAAGAGATGCCGCTCCCATTCAATTTTCTTCAAACAAATATTCCAGCAGGCAAGCCTACGACTCAATGCTAAAAAGCGGCCGTGTAAAAGACAATTGGTTTGTGCGTCAAATGCAGTATAAATCCTTTGAGCTGAAAGAAAAATATGGCAACAACAAGGAGGCTTTTGCAGAAGCGCTTAGCCATACTTTTTACCATTTCATGCCTCAAATGCTAATCCTTTCACTGCCCTTGTTAGCCCTCATTTTGAAACTTTTTTATATAAGACGCAAACAATTTTATTATGTGAGCCATCTAATTTACAGTTTGCATTTATACATTTTTGTTTTTATCAATGTGCTGGTAATATTATCGCTGCAAAAAATAAACAGTCATTGGCACTCAGGCGTCATTTCGTTTATAACAGGACTGTTTTACCTTGGCATTTTTGCATACGAATACATTTCTTTAAAGAAGTTCTACCGGCAAGGATGGGGAAAAACCTTTTTAAAATTTCTTTTGATAGATATCCTCTACCTGTTAGTTACGTCGATTTTATTGGTGCTCTTTATTTTCTTTTCCCTTTTTAAAATCTAAAAGTTTTTTGTCATCTCCGGCAAGTGATGCAATTTTCTACCAGGGTTGTTTGGCAAGGATTTATTTCAACATTCGATATTCCTTGTTCAATATTCGACATTGACGAATGCAGAAGTAACAATGTATATTTTTAAAGAAAATATTTCGGGTAAACTATTGCCGGAAAAAAGTAGATTTACTTTCTAATCATTTTATCAAATGAAACTCTTTACCGGCGATGAGGAAATTACTCCTGTTGTGCAACAGTTCATTACACCAGACCAGGTAAGGCAGGAAGAAGGAAAACAGATCAAAAACCAATTTCTCTCATACGGTTTGTTTTTTTTGGTAGCTTTTGGAATACTGGTAATTGGTTATTTCACCGATTCTACTGTAACCCTGGTATTCGGTGGAATATTTGCCTTAGGGATGCTATTAGGCCTAATTCAAACGCTCATTAAAAACAGGGTTGCCGGTATCATGCGCAGAAAGGGAGTCCAGGCAGGGGCACCTGTAGCCATCGCGGGCGACACTACCAAACAATCCGAAAAAGCCACAAACATCCCTCTTTTTCAACTCGCAGTGTATGAGCAAAATGAACTGCCCGATCATGGCTTTTCATTGAACCCGCAACTCAGCGAAGACAAAAATATTTTTAATATGGCTCCTCTGCCCATTTTTTATTTCTTCAATTTTTATTCTAACAGGTCTTTGATGAACAAGACCACCGGTGGCTTTCAAAGGCATGGGCCGGTGTTTTATCTCGGCTCTCCTGCAGACATCGGGTTCACAAAATTGTGGCAAATGTTTTCTATCACGAAGATCATGAATAAGCTGGTACTCACTTCGCCGGAGCAATTGCACGAGGCTATTGAAAAATCATCCGTAACACCTCTTCCGCCTAAAACAAAAGGGTTGCTGGCAGAAAATTATCTCACCGGCGCCTACCCGTCTAATACTTTCTATTGCACCGATCTTATATGGCAGCAGTGTGTGTCCATTTTATTCAGCAAAACAAAATTCGCCATCATTGATGCGTGTGATTATACTTCTGAAAGAGCCGGCCTTCAATGGGAGATCGGGCAGATCATTAACCACATAGCCACCAACCGTTTTGTGGTTTTTATCAATTCAAAAACAGACATCGTTGCCCTTGGCGAATCTTTTAGAAAATGCTGGAACGAAATGAATGCTGGTTCGCCAAACAATATCGAAAACCCTGCGCCCCTGCGTTTTATTTTTAGCCAGGAAACCAACCGGCAAAGGGATCATAACTTTCATAAAAACATCCTCTCCAACGCGTACCACGAGCAGGCTCTTTCTAATGACAATGTGGTGAATATGCTTTTACAATCGGCGTAGGAATTTATTTTTGTATGCTGAGAAATTGGTGTGATTTTATTCCTGGTCTTAAAGGATGTTTGTAAAATAAAAATTGGGAGAATTTGTTGGTTTACTGTTTGAAGTATCGTCCTCGTTACAAATAAGGATTTTTTAAAGCTAATAATTTTGAGAACAATGGAAGAAAACCCGGACATGGCACTCTATATTCTTAGAGGACAAAACTATTTAAGATACCTGGTTATTATTTTATTAACAGGGATTCTTTTGTTAGGAATATATTTAATTCAGTTTATTGGCTATGGAATGTTAGTTGTAATAATTGCCGCTGTTGCCGGACTGGTAAGTATCAGGTTTCCATTCTTGTACTTGTTTGATGATCATTTTGTGATTGAAAAAAAATGCATTGTAAATAAATATAGCATGAGGGAGGTTTACAGGTTAGCTGACATAAAAGAGGTTGACTTTATAAAGGGATATGTAAATTGGTCGAAACTGGTTGCCCAATCATTAGTTGGAGCTGGCGGTTATGGCGGCTTTTCAAAACCAGATGTAATGGTTCTTACGTTAACTACCGGAAAAGAAAATTTTATATACAGATTTGGAAGCAGAAAACAATTTGAAGAGTTAATTAATAAGCTGCAAAAAATAATCGCTCGCGAATTCGTCTAACTATTCGTAAAAAATTGGCCACCATTTTATAAAGGCTAAAAGGTTTATATTTACAAAGCTTTGGTTTACCAAAACATCAAATGGCTTTTTACCACAACTAAAAATAGCCTTAATGCACACAGAATATTTTGCACTTGCGTTTGGATCAATCTACCTAATACTCGCTGAAAGAGGCATCATAAAATTACCCAATGAAAAAAGACAACGTGAATTTGACCGAAGGATGAGCAATAAATGGTGGAGGTATAGTTGGTTAACGGTTTCTTACGCGGCGCTCGGATGGTTGGTGTTTTTGTTGTTGAAGAATTTTTACTTGCAGTAACTATAAACGCATTTCTGAATTATAAAACAAGATTTAATTTACAAAATCACAATTATGGCTGACCAACAAAAGAAAAAAAAGATTTTGGATTAAAAATCATGAAATTCTTTAGAAAGAAAAGATTTTACTTGATATCAATTTGTATTCTACTTTTTTTAGTCTTTGTGTTCTTATATTTTTATAAATTTCATGATGGGCTTTCCAATAAACCTGATGATTGGGGAAATTTTGGTAGTTATATAGGAGGAATCATTGGCTCAATATTATCTGGAATAAATCTTATTATACTTATAATACTGACAAAACAAACAAAAGAAGAGCAGAATCATGAATGGATTACGTCAGTTAGAATTAATAAATACCATGAACTTTTAAATGATCTTAAAAATAACAATCCCCAGCAGTATTTTATTGGCAAAAATTTAGACGATGATTTTTTCTTGTTCGATGAAGAGTATGACACGCTAATGAAAATTCAAAAATTAATACAAACTGAATATACAGTTGAATTAAAGGATGATTTATTGGAATTTCTTAAATCAATTATTAAAAATCAAAAAAAACGTACTGAGAAAATTACCAAGAAATACCCCAGCTATTCGTAGAATGTTCTAATAAAAAAGAAGTCTGCTGTCCTGAGTTGCAAACTCAGGACAGCAGTAAATTATTATTGCAGGTCTGAGTAAGGATAGCAGCGGATTTTCAAGCATTTTCATTTTGAGATGTTGACGCAACAGAAAAAAAAGCAACTTTCTCGCCCACTAAAATAAGCCATAAACTATACAATAGCATCATAACCCTGTTTCCCCAGCAGATTACTAAATTATTAGCTGTGAATATGGGTATAAAAAAAGTCAGAAAGCCAATCCAAACTAATATCGTAACTAATAACTTCCACCTCTTTGAATTTTCAAAGTCTTTGCTAAACGATAAACCTAAACCATAAAGTGTAGCAGCAACAGGATAAGTTAAAATCACAAATATCCCGCAGATAGCATGAATAATTGATGAAACACCAAGCGTTTTCAAAGGATAAAATATGCTTGCGCCAATAAAAGCGGCAAATATTATCAGAAGCCACCAGCGTCCAACCATATTACTCCTGGTTTTAGGATACGACCATGTAGAAATTACTAATGAAAGAACGCCAATGCCTAATGAAACAAAAGCTATAGACATCATCCAGCCATAGTTGCCAAGTTCATATCCGCTTATAAGATGTTTTGATGGATCGTACGAAGGATTAAACTCAGGTTCAATGAAATGTAATGCTGTAAGCAATATCAAAAATAGAACCGGACCTGCGACTGAAACTTTTGATAGCCAATGCGAAAACAATACATTATTTTTAGTTGTAATTTTGTTTTGCATATACTTGAATTTGATTAATAAAATTTAGGCTCACCAAAGTTGGTGTTGAGCGTGGATTTTGAAGTGCTGGCTTCACCAACGGTTAAAGTCAATTTCAATTTAAAGATAGGTTAGTTCTTTCGTTTTGTTGGTGAAGCAGGCGCACTTTTCCCCTTGCTATCCTTAGAATATTCAAACAAAAGAGAGCTGCGTCGTCCTCGTTACAAACGAGGACTAGTTGAGGGCAATGGATTATAGCCGGTGTTGTAGGCCGTTCACTGCAACTGTACTGCTATGTACACCGAGTTGTATCTGTTAATCAGTCAATTATTAAAAAGTCCGACTTCTATTTATTTCGAATCAACTGCGTGATTCTATAGCCTTTGCCATTTTTTTGAATGATATAAGTTGCTCTTCGTTCTTTAACTCCCATGATTTCACCTGTTGTCAGGTACCTAGTGTAGTTTAGGGTAATGGTAATTTTACTATCTGAATGGTCCTCAAATCTCTCCCATTTATTTCTTTTTGAATAACCATAACCTTGGTTTTTCAATGATTTAAAAGTTTCAACTAAAAAGTTTTCAAGATTTGCGGAAACATTGAAAACTGTCGTAGAATCTCCATCTATTATAGAAAAAGGTACATCATAAACATTGTCCATAATATATTTCACATCACCTCTCGACCATGCCTGGACATAACCATCAATAAATCTTTCAATCTTTTTAGGAACAACTATTTCTACTGATTCACTTGATTGAGCAAATAGAGAATGGGATAACATTGAGATCAAGAGTGATAAAAAATGTATTTTATTCATAAGACAAATTTTTATGGTCAATTTTAAGTTGTCATAACGTTATTTTCCATATAGGATAAATTTTGCGAATGGCCTACAACGTCCGGAGCTTTGCGCAGGTGGGAAATTCAACGTTGCGTCTGCCCGAACCGTTAGCCGAATGTAATTAAAAAAGTTGATTATTTGTTCGTTTGCTGATAGACTTCGGTCTGCCCGAACTGCAGATGATAGCAGCATGACCAACTGGCGCATTCTATGATAAAAAACAAATTATTTCGGTCAAGCTGCTTTAAACTTATTCAAATTCACGAAGGGCGAGCTTTCTTTTAATTACGGCAAACGCCCTGCTGATAACTTTGCATCTAACGGCATTTAAAACAAGCATTTTATTTTTACCTTCTCCGACTTTTCTTTCAAAATAATTTTTAATTTCCGTATCAGATTTCTTTGCTGACAGTGCTGCGAGATTTAAAAGCGATTTGAGTTTTTTATTTGCCAGGCTGTGAACTTTTGTTCGACCTTTTATTGTGGTTCCGGATTGATAAGGAAAAGGGGCTATACCACAAAAGCATGCAAACTTTCTCCAATTTTTGAATGTAGTAAAGCCCTGTGTGTATACAATTAAATTTACTGCTGTTTGTTTTCCGATACCTGGAACTGTTGTAACAATTTCATTCTGTGTTAATAAAGGCTCCTTATTAACTAATTCTTAATTAGTTTTCCATTTTTAATTGCTTTTGTTGAAGAAAAGAAAGTCTTTCTATTGTGCTGGATAAGATTTTAAAATTGCATTTGGTATAAAGTTTTTATTCTCTGAAGTTATTTAAATGCATTTATAGCTTTTACCAGTTTTTTCCCTTTCAGCTAATAGGAGCCTAATTCCAGAAAACTCATTTTCAGCCAAAACTGATACTTTAATTGGTGTAAATGAGATCCGATATACATTGCAATATCTTTTGCATCAGCCTTATCGGTTTTACCTCTTTAATACCTTTGAAGTCCTTATTTCAAAGCAGAAACAACCCAATAATCAAAACTATTTACTTGTAGCCAATAGCATATTGGCATACTATAGATCCCTGTATTTCCAGGCAAAAGATGACAGATTCAGTTGGAAGATTTTTTTTAAGGTTTGAACAAACCTGTAATACTTTTGTCATGATTAGCTAAAATACCGAATTCGTTCTGAGTTAGTCAGAATTATTAATAATACAATAATCCAATTTGTCTTTTGAGACATCAAGTCCAATAAAGGTTTGATAATTTTTTACATAAATTTGATTTAAAGAATTAACAAAAAGTTGAAGTGCATTAAAGCCTTTAATAGACCTAAAAGTCTAACATTCTATTTGATGCTTTCAACAAAAATGTCAAAGGGGAGAGGCCGAGGACTAATGCCAAGATATTAAAAGACTAGCAAGTCTCTTAGTTCACCTCTGTTTTTCCTTTTGAAAAATACCTACTTATTTTTTAAAACGAACAAAGTAAAGGCAGTGTCTCCTGACCTGTGACTTTTCATTTCCTGTTGTCTACTATAAAAGATAATTCTATCAATCTATTGCCACAAAGCTCCTAACAGGTTAGGATCCATTTAACTTTTCCCCTGCCGCCAAATATTACAACAGAAACCTTACTTTTCTGTCTTCAAATTGTATTGAATGCGCGTATTTTTTGTGGGCGGCTATGCTGCTGTTTTTGTAAGAGTTAATACCAAACGGTGGTTTCGCCGGGCATTGGCTTTTTACCCGGCAGGCGGTAGCTTTTTAATAACAGGCTAACTCGCGACAGCCTTTCCGCACCCAAAAAATGGTTTTTCAGCACGTACAGCGGGCTTAGTACTACGGTGTCTTTTTTTCGGAGGAAATGCAAGTATCTTTTTTATTGCACCGTTGGGCCTCCAGCTCAACTGCCGGCCTGGTAATAACTGGTTTGCTTTTGCCAATGTATCGGCGGCGCCTTCTTATATCAGCATCAACCCCGGCTACCTCCGCGGGTTCGATAAAAATTTTACCGGCAACGCTTTTAAGCAAAACAGCTTTGGCCTGTATCCTGCGGCTTCCGTGGGCGTAATGTATATGAATGATGCCAAAACATTTTCCATCTCCGGCAGCGTGAGCACAGAAAGGGGTTATTATCCCGGCATGCCTTACTATCCCGTGAATACTGTAAAACAAAATCCTGTTCTTATACACCAGAGATAATTTTTGATTTTCAAAAAACCGGCTTTTACATCTGAGTTTTATAGTTGGCTGCCATTGCCTTATTCTATGACAAATTCACCTTAATGGTTATATTGCAATCCTGCTGCATAATCAACAATAAATGGCGGAGTTGAAAAAACTGGTTTGGCTGATAGCTATCGGAATAGTTGCCAATTCATTTACTCCCCGAAAAATTACCTGGGTGGCTATTGGCGATTCTATCACGTATTTAAATGAACATACGGATGAAACAGGCAACAGGGTTTCCAAAGGATATATAGCCAGGGTGGTTGAAAAATTACCCAATATTAATTACATCAACCAGGGCCATAATGGCTGGACCTCCGGAGGCATAGCCAAAGAAATTGACAACCTCGGTATTGTAAAAGCCGATGTGTATTGGGTTCCAGCGCCCCCGACGACTGGTGGGCGCGAGCCTGTCAGGGGTATTTGCAGATTACAAAGACAATACGGGAAATTAGACGGTAATCATTATTACCCGCGTCCGTCACCATCAACAAACTGCGCAGCCTATACACAATAAAGATGCCCGCATTATTTTGATCACACCGATGCAGCGGGTAGATTTTGTGTATATCAACGACATGAAAAATAATGCCTGGGGATCGTATAAAAACGGGCAGTGACCCAAGTAACTGCCAGGGCTATCAAGACTATTGCAAA